>CAWGCA010000037.1:0-142505 GCA_963820955.1 uncultured Gammaproteobacteria bacterium
GTCGAACCCCATGTCGCCGGGGCGCACCTTGCCCAGAATGGCGTTGAGGTTAGCCCCGTCATAATAAAGCAAGCCCCCGGCCTGGTGCACCAGCCCCGCAATCTCCCCGATACGGCGGTCGAATACCCCCAGGGTAGAGGGATTGGTCAACATGATACCGGCGGTCTGCGGCCCTAACACTTGCTTAAGTGCCTCCACATCCACGTCGCCGTCCGAGCCGGTGGGGATCTCCCGTACCTGGTAGCCGCACATAATGGCAGAAGCGGGATTGGTACCATGGGCCGCGTCTGGCACCAGGATTTCACTGCGTTCGGTGTCACCGCGGGCCTCATGGTAGGCCCGGATCATGGCGACCCCGGCAAACTCACCCTGCGCGCCGGCGGCTGGACGAGGGACACTGCCCGCATCCCGGTCAATTCAATCAGCATCTCCTGAAGCTCATGAGACAGGCCATGAAACCCTGACTGTGGCTATCCGGGGCCTCCGGATGGCGGGCCAGGATGCCGGGCAGCATAGCCAATTCATTGGCGCCCCGGGGGTTGTACTTCATGGTGCAGGAACCGAGGGGATAGAACTGAGTGTCAATGGAGAAGTTCTTCTGGGACAGGCGGGTATAGTGACGCACCACCTGCATCTCCGACACCTCTGGCAGGGCGGCGGGTGCGCGGCGGAGAAACCTATCGGGAATCCCCTGCAGGTCTGCTTTTGACAAGGGCGCCTGACTGGTGGCCCGACGCCCGGGTTTTGACTGTTCATGAATCAGGGACATCATCATCACCAATCTTTAGGTTGCAGTTGACAGGGGGCCCCGGCCTGCATGCCGATCACCCGCTCCAGCTTGTCGGCAAATGCATTCATCTCCTCGTCGCTGCGCTTCTCCGTCGCACAGACCAGGATGGCACTGCCAAGCTCTGGATAATCGCGAGCGAGATCGAAACCACCCAATACATTGTGGGCCGCCAGTGAGCGCAGAAGGCTATTTGCCGCCACCGGCAGGCAAAATACCCGCTCATGAAATACGGGACGATCGAACAGGGGTTCCACACCCTCAATACAAGAAAGCCTGGCCACCAGCCCAGCGGTATTGGCATGACAGGCCGCCGCCACCCGCGCCAGGCCCTCGCTCCCCAGCAGCGCCATGTGGATAGTCGCCGCCGTTACCATCAACCCCTGGTTGGTACAGATGTTGGATGTCGCCTTGGATCGGCGGATATGCTGCTCCCGGGCCTGCAGGGTGAGGGAGTAACCTGTTTTTCCATCCAGATCCAGGGTACGACCGATGATGCGCCCCGGCATCTGGCGTACCAGCGCCCGGCGACAGCACATGAAGCCGAAATAGGGCCCTCCGGAGGAAAGCGGCGCCCCCAAAGGCTGCCCTTCACCACAACAGATGTCGGCCCCCTGCTCCCCCCACTCCCCCGGGGGAGTGAGCACAGACAAGGCCAACGGATTAACCACCCCAATGGCCAGGGCCTTATTGGCATGGGCCCAGTCGGTTAGGGCATCAACCTCCTCCAGCACCCCAAAGAAATTGGGCTGGGGGATCACCAGGGCGGTGATATCCTGCCCGGAGTAAGGCTCCAACAGCGCCGGATCGATATGTCCGCCCACCGGATCATACGCAAGCTCAACCAGCTCGATTCCCTGATTGCGCACGATGTTGTGCACTACCCGACGATAGGCCGGGTGGACGCTTCTCGGGATCAGCACCCGCCGCGACTTGGATTTGCGGTTGAACCTTACCGCCATCAATACCGCCTCTGCCAGGGCCGAGGCGCCGTCGTAAAGAGATGCGTTGGAGACATCCATGGCGGTCAGTGCCGTCATCATGGACTGGTACTCATAGACCAGTTGCAGGGTACCCTGACTCGCCTCTGCCTGATACGGGGTGTAGGCACTGTAGAACTCGCCACGGGTGGTGAGCTGCCAGACGGCCGCCGGAATATGGTGATCATAAGCCCCGGCGCCGATAAAGCAGACCGGCTGCCCATCCTCCCGGGCCCGGCGCCCCATCAGCTGACCGACCTCCATCTCCGACAGGGCTGGTGGAACCCGCTCCAGTTCCCCACAGCGCAGACCAGGGGGGATTTCGTCGAACAGGTCTTCGATCGCGTTCACCCCGATGGTATCCAGCATCTCCCGGATTTCTTGCTCCGTGTGTGGGATAAAAGGCATAACAGTAGCGTCCGGTCAGTGCTCTTCAGATTCGATGATGTCGGTATAGGCAGCGGCGTCCATGAGTTCATCCAGCTGGGACGGGGTGGACATCTCTATTTTGAACATCCAGCCTTCGCCGAAGGGGTCCTGATTGATCGTTTCTGGTGTATCCGCCAGCGCCTGGTTGACGGCAACCACCTGCCCGGCTACCGGGCTGTAGACGTCCGATGCCGCCTTTACCGACTCCACCACCGCGCTCTCGCCGCCGGCATCGACCTTGGCACCCACCTCCGGCAGTTCCACGAAAACCAGATCACCCAGCAACTCCTGGGCATGATCACTGATTCCCACGGTGACCGACCCATCACCCTCGTTGCGCACCCACTCGTGACTTTTAGCGTATTTCAGTTCGTTCGGTACGTTACTCATTTCTCTATGCCCCTTTAGACCGAAGTTCTCGGATCCAGTTTCTGACTGCCCTATTTCCGGGTCCCTTGCCCCGGATTCTATAGCTCTATACGCGCCTTGCCGTGACGAACAAACGGTGGCCGCACCACCTTAGCCGCCAGCCGCTTGCCGCGAACCTCCACCTCGCAGCTGTCGCCGACCCCGGACTGCACCCGAGCCAGCGCAATCGATCGCTGCAGTGTCGGGGCGAAACCACCGGAGGTAATCTCACCCGCCAGCCGATCGCCGCTAAACACCTTCAACCCGTCGCGCAACACACCGCGGCCCTCCAAGACCAAACCTACCAGGCGGCGGTTATCGGGGTTGTCACGCTGCGCCTCGAGCGGGACCCGGCCAATGAATTCCCGTTCAGCCGGCTCCCAGGCCAGGGTCCAGCCCAGGCCCGCCTCCAGCGGCGAGGTCTCCTCGTCCATATCGGCCCCGTACAGATTCATACCCGCCTCAAGACGGAGGGTATCCCGAGCGCCCAGACCACAGGCTGCCACATCTGCCCCGGCCAGTGCCTGCCAGAATGCGACCGCCTCGGATTGCGGTAACATCACCTCGAAACCATCCTCCCCGGTATAACCGGTGCGGGCAACAAACCAGTCATCAGCATGAACCGCGTAGAAGGCCTTCAGGCCGGCAGCCGCCTCTCGCAGGTTGTCCGGCAGCAACGGCAACGCCCGCTCCCGGGCCATCGGTCCCTGTACCGCGATCATGGCCAGGTCCCGACGGGGGGTCACCGTCACACCGAAGTCCGGCGCCTGGCTGTCAAGCCAGGCCATATCCTTCTCCGTGGTACCTGCATTCACCACCATCCGGAACCAGTCATTGCGCAGGAAATAAACGATCAGGTCGTCGATAACGCCACCCCGCCCGTTCAGCATGCAGCTGTAGAGGGCCTTGCCCGGCTCCTGCAGGCGGGCCACATCATTTGCCAGCAGACGGCGCAGAAACTCCACTACCCTGCTTCCTGTGAGATCCACTACGGTCATATGGGAAACGTCGAACATGCCAGCGCCCTGGCGAACGGCATGATGCTCCTGCAGCTGTGAACCATAGTGCAGCGGCATGTCCCAGCCGCCGAAAGGTACGATACGGGCGCCCATCGCCTGGTGGGCATCGAATAAAACAGTCTTTTTTCCCATGGCCGTTACTCATTGTAGGGTTGTCTGGTGTTTGCCAGTCTATGCCGCAAACAAAAAAGGGCGGCGCCAGACTCCAAGCCTGGCGCCGCCCCTCTGTCCAAAACCTGAGAGTTTGAGGCGCTGTTCAGCCTCTGCCCCGTCGGTGGATCTCACGATCACTCTCCAGAGTCAACCCGGAAAAGCCCTCCCCCGCGGTCCTTGTGCCTGAGCGATTCCGGACGGTTTGCGCCTTCGGCGCCGGCCCAGGGCCGGTCTCTCCCACAGGGTTTCAGGTTGATGATCGAACTATACCCCCTGCCCCCGGAGATGCCAAGGACACCGGCTCAGCTCCTGTTCGGAGAGTGCTCGAACCGGGGCCTGGCCAGGGTAGGCAGTTCGCCGATCAACCCCATGGCCCGGCGCACTACCAGGCGCTTCAACGGACCGGAGGCATCGGCCAGGCCGAGACCGAGATTGCGCGCCAGGGTGAGCGGCGGGTTTTTGTTACTGAACAGCCGCTTGAACAGATCCATGGCCGCCAGCATTTCCATATTGGCACCCTTGCGGGCCCGTTCGTACCGACGCAGCGTAGCCATTGATCCAAGCGCGCGACCCGCCTGCCGCGCGGCCAGCAGCACGTCCACCAGGGCGGCAGCGTCGAGCAGCCCCAGGTTCACACCCTGGCCGGCCAGGGGATGGATACCATGAGCCGCATCTCCCACCAGCGCCAGACCTGGCAGGACATAATGGTCAGCATGGCGAAGACGCAGAGGAAAGGCAGCGCGGGGACCGACGCGGTTAATCCCACCCAGCACCTGTTGGCTCGCCTCCGCCAGCTCGTGTCCGAAGGACTCGTCGTCCAGGGCCATCAATCGTTCGGCCTCTGGCATCGAGGTCGACCAGACGATGGAGCAGCGCCCGTCATCAATGGGGAGAAACGCGAGCGGGCCGGTCGGCAGGAAACGCTGTCGCGCCACCTCGCCATGATGTTGTTGCGGCCAGACCGTGGCAACAATGGCCGTTTGATCGTAAGCCCAACCGCTGGATGCGATACCGGCCATCTCCCGGACCGGAGAGCGGGCACCCTCGGCCCCGACGATCACATCCGCCCGGATCTGCTGCCCGCTACTGAGCACCAGCCGGGGCCGGTCGCTCTTAAGCTCCATCCGCTCGACCTGATCGGGGCAGATCCTGAGCGCTTTTTCCTCTCTTCCCAGCTGTTGCCACAACGCCAGTTGAACAACCCGGTTCTCGACGATGTGCCCCAGGTCCGGCTCACCGATATCGGCCGCGTCGAACCGGACGCTGCCCCGCCCGCCGGCATCCCAGACAGTCATCTGGCGGTAGGGGCTGACCCGCATCTGCTCCATTCGAGTCCATACACCCAGGTTTTCCAGGATGCGCTGGGAGGCGCGAGTCAATGCCGAGACCCGCAGATCCACCTCTTCCCGGGGCCAGTCCCGGACCGGCTCCCGAAGTTCGATAACCGCCACCCGGAAACCCTTTTGCGCCAAGGCACAACCCAGCGCGCTGCCAACCATACCGCCACCGGCGATGGCCAGGTCACAATTCAGACTGTTTGATTGGGTGTCAGTCAAGGGGCAACCCCCGCGAAAGTCGGGGCAGGCGGCCGCTCAACCCCATAAACTGCCTGGTTAACTGTCTTTTCGCACCGGGTAGCAGATCCAGCGCCAGCAGGCCCAGGTTGCGTCCCAGGCGAAGCGGCAACAGTGGGTTGGTAAACAGGCGAACCAGCCCGTCAGTCAACATGACCACTGTCTGCTGGTCACGTTTTCGCCAATCGGCATAACCCTGCAACACCCGCAGGGAACCCGGGTCGTCACCCGCCTTGCAGGCATCACTGATCACCTCCGCCAGCACCGCAACATCGCGGATGCCGAGGTTGAAGCCTTGGCCGGTGATGGGGTGCACGGCATGGGCGGCATTGCCTATGAGGGCCACCCGCGGCCTGACATGTTCCCTGGCATGCAATAGTTTGAGCGGGTAGCTGGAGCGCCTGCCCGCCTTCTCAAAGCGGCCCAGCCGGTAGCCGAAACGCTCCTGTACCCGCCGCAGAAAACCCCGTTCGTCAAGCGCCATCACCCCGTCCACCTCGGCTTCAGCCAACGTCCAGACCAGGCCGTAGCGCCCGCCGCTTAGCGGCAGCAATGCCATCGGACCGGTGTCGGTGAAGCGCTCGAAGGCAGTGCCGTCCGGCTCCGCTTCCGGGGTGAGATTGCTGATGACTGCAGTCTGACCGTAATCCCATTCGCGCACCTCAATGCCCAGACCCTCCCGCACCAGAGACCGATTGCCGTCGGCTGCCACCAGCAGACGACCCCGCAAGACCTGCTTTTCTCCATCCATGATGATTAGCACACTAACCGCGTCTTCCGTCACTTCGAACGACTGCAGGCTGGCCGGACAGAAAAATGCGGCACCGGTCAGTCCCTCCAGGTCCTGCATAAAAATTTCGCCCAGGCGCTGCGCTGTGACCACGTAACCCAGTGCATCCACCCCCTGCTCGCTGGCTTCCAGACGGGTGAAACCGAAATGGCCACGATCGGAAACGTGAATCCGACGGATTGGCTCGGCATCCGCTTCCAGGCTGGACCATATCCCCATGCCCTGCAGAATCAGACGGCTGCCATAGGCCAGGGCGATGGCTCGATCATCATAGCTTGGTTGACGCCCGGACCGCAGCGGCCAGGCCTCGACCACGGCAATCTTGAGTCCACGCCCGGCCAGTGAACGAGCCAGGCTCGCGCCGACCATTCCACCGCCGATTATGATCACATCGTAGTCTTGGTTCATGGGGTCATTTGAAAGTTGACATACCCGAGAAAGAGAATACTAAGCTGCAGGGAAATATTCACAGCGTCCCTCGCTTTAACATGTCGACTATGCAAGGTTCTCCTTAGGGACTGTTAAAACAGGCCCTGGTAACAAAATAAGACAAGGATGCTACCTGGCCATCAGCGCCTCAATCTCCTGCACCGTTTTTGGCGCGTCCTTGCTCAGCACATCGCAACCCTCTTTGGTCACCACCACATCATCCTCGATCCGGATGCCGATATTCCACCATTTCTTGGCCACACCTTTGCTGCCGGCAGGGATATAAAGACCGGGCTCGATGGTGAGCGCCATCCCCGGCTCCAGCAGACGCCAGGCGCCATCCACTTTGTAGTCACCTACGTCGTGAACGTCCATTCCGAGCCAATGGCCGGTACGATGCATATAGAATCGCTTGTAGGCCTCTTTCTTGATCAGCGCAGGCACCTGACCCTTCAGAATGCCCAGTTCCACCAACCCCTTGGTAATCACCCGGACCGCGGCCATATGGGGATCGTTCCAGTGATTTCCGGGGCTCACCTTTTTGAGCGCCGCCTCCTGTGCCCGCAGCACAAGTTCGTACAGGGCCCGCTGAGATGGCGTGTAACGGCCGTTAACAGGAAAGGTCCGGGTGATATCGGATGCGTAGTAGTCCGCTTCGCAGCCGGCATCGATCAACAGCAGATCACCATCCCGGAGTTCGTCCCGGTTGTCGATGTAGTGCAGCACACAGGCATTGGCCCCGCCGCCAACGATCGGGGGATAGGCCTGATGACGGGCACCGGCTGCCGCACAGGCGTGGACGAGTTCCGCCTCGAGTTGCCACTCCGTCATGCCAGGCCGGCAGCATTGCATGGCACGCTTGTGGGCGCGGGCGGAAATGCTGGCGGCGGTACGCATGACTTTGATCTCGGAACGGCTCTTATAGAGCCGCAGTTCGTGGAGATGGTGATCGAGGGCAATAAATTCCAGTGGCCCCTGAACACCGGCGCGGCCTTTGGCGCGAATCCCACTGATCCACTCGGACATGCGTTTGTCCAGGGCGAGGTTACAGCCCATGGCATAAAACACCCGCTCACACTGCTCCAGCATGCGCGGCAGGATGTCGTCCAGATCCCCTATCGGAAAGGAATCGTCGGCGCCAAAACGCTCGCAAGCCCCCTCCTGACCGGCCCGGACACCATCCCACATCTCCTTTTGCAGATCACGTTCGCGACAGAACAGGACGTACTCGGCCTGCCGGCGCCCGGGAATGAGGACCGCTACGGCGTCGGGTTCTGGAAATCCGGTCAGGTAGTAGAAGTCGCTGTCCGGACGGTACGGATAATCCACGTCTCGATTACGCTTGGCGATTGGGGCAGAAGGCAGGATGGCAATACTGCCTGCACCCATCATGCGCATAAGTTGGCGGCGGCGGCGTTTGAACTCGGCAGCGGTCATGAGCGCGCTGTAACGTCATCAACCAGGTCATCGTAAACCAGCATGGCCGCGACCCAGAGAAACTCTCTCAACTGCATCAATGCCTCCTCATTCTCTTCGTCGTCCTCATCCAGGGTAACAAGGTCCATGCGGGTTATATCGCTGAAGTCCTGCAATGCCTCCCGGGTATGATCCGACAACTGCTGTTGCTGAGAAATGCCGGACAACCCGACCCCATATAAAAAGCCCTGACACCAGTCACTGATCGCCGCGGCCCGCTGCTGCAGTGGCGTCTGCTCGGCCGGCAGCAACGGGGAAAAACCCAGTCCCGGGCCTTCAATCGCCTGCTTTGTCTCATCATACAGCCGGCGCAGGGTCTGCCGACACTCTTCGATCAGCAAATCACCATCGGCTGCTTCATGGAAAAGCTCTGCGAACCAAAGCTCTAAGGCATCCTCCCGCCCCGCGCAAAGCAGACCACAAAGCGCCCCATGCACCTCGGCTCCGCTCGATTCCAAATCCGCGGAGGCCAGCTTTTTCTCCACCAGT
The DNA here is from genome assembly GCA_963820955.1 of uncultured Gammaproteobacteria bacterium. Taxonomy (GTDB): domain Bacteria; phylum Pseudomonadota; class Gammaproteobacteria; order Chromatiales; family Chromatiaceae. The sequence continues at coordinate 8,535 of CAWGCA010000037.1, forward strand.
TCATGATCGATTCCGGAGCCAGGCATAAAATTCGTCCCTTCCCTAAAAATGGCTTGCAACGTTTCAGCTCAGGCCACAGGGACCAGTCGAAATGGATGATAACATGCGATCGACCGCATAGAATGGGTTGAATTTTTAGTTAGTCCCCTGCTATGCACGTTGACCCATCGTGTGGGGCGCCTTATATTTGCTGTCTATGGACACAGAAGATCAAAGCGCCCTGGCGGAACTGGACCTCAAACGGCTGGAAGTCCGGGTGGAAGAACTGATCCAGACCGTCGCCCGGCTCAAGAATGAGAACAACAATCTGCGCGTGAAACAGGAAGACCTGGTAACCGAGCGTGCAGAGCTAATCGAAAAAACGGAACTCGCTAAAACCCGCGTGGAGGCGATGATCACCCGGCTCAAGTCAATGGAAACCAACCTGTGAGCGAGAGCAGCATCCCGGTAGTCGTCCGCATCCTGGACAAGGAATACCGTATCGCCTGCGAGAGAGGCGAGGAAGAGGGATTAATCGCCTCAGCCCGTTTTCTAGACCAGAAGATGCGGGAAATCAAAGCGGGCGGCCGGGTGATCGGTACCGACCGTATCGCTGTAATGACTGCCCTGAATCTGGCTCACGAACTGCTGAATGGCAAAAACACCAAGGACTATGGCGCACAAATCATCCGTAAACGCCTCCAGGTGATGCAGGAAAAGATAGAGATCGCGCTAAATCAAAGCAATCAACTGGAACTTTGAGGCGATTGGGTTTAGCCTTAGCTTAAGGCACCCCCTGCGGTGTTCGAAAGTCAGCCGGGTATTTTCTTGAGCCTAATACATACCCTGGGGGCATGAAGCGAGTACGGTGTGCATGTCCGCCTTCGAGCGGAAAGCCTTAAGTACCGCGGTTGTCCCCACTTGAGCCTTCTGGTTCAAGAACGAAAGCGGGCTACGGCACAGGCGGAGGGTGTCTTCCTTATATACCAGTACTAGTACTCCTATCCCTCATGCGTAAAGAGTTACGGGCCCGAAGACGTGCACTCTCGAGCCGGGAGCAGCGGTCACACAGTCGATCTCTGGCCAGACGCTTCGTCACCTCGCCACTTTTTTTGCATTGCCAATCCATCGCCCTCTATCTGGCCAATGACGGTGAACTGAATCCCGATCAACTCGCCGTCGAAGCGCGGCGTGCCGGCAAGAAGATCTACTTACCTGTGTTAAAGGCAAACCCAAAAAGATCTCTCTGGTTTTGTGAATTTCAGTTGCATGATCCGTTGTATCGCAACCGCTTCAACATACCTGAGCCGGATATCCGCAGGCGTCCTCCACGACCGCCCTGGGGATTGGATTTGATCCTGCTTCCACTCGTCGCATTCGACGCGGAAGGAAACCGGCTTGGTATGGGCGGTGGATTCTATGATCGAACCTTTTCATTTGTGCGCAATAGAAATCATTGGTGGAAACCGCTGCTCATTGGTGTGGCACATGAGTGCCAGCAGGTGGAATTGATAGAAGCAAGACCATGGGATATTCCATTGAACGGTGTCATAACTGAAGCAGGTTTTTATCCTCAAACCAAAAAAAGTAAAAAAATACCGTGATTTACTGGCATTTTTAGCGATCTTGATTATACTCAAATGAATTTCGCGTACTGAGTATTGGAGGGAACATAATGGCCGTAAAGAGAGCCGCGAAGAAGAAAGCCACAAGCAAGAAAAAAGTAGCCGTCCGGAAAAAGACGGTGACCAGGAAAAAAGCTGCACCAAAGAAGAAATCCGTCAGTAAAAAGAAAGCGGCAACGAAGAAGGTAGCCACAAAAAAGAGAGTAACCAGGAAAAAGGTGGCCGCCAAAAAGAAAGTGGTAAAGAAAACGGCAGCTAAAAAGAGAGTAGCCAAGAAGAAGGTAGCCGTTAAAAAGAAAGTGGCAGCGAAGAAGGTAGCCACGAAAAAGAGAGTAGCCAAGAAGAAGGTAGCCGCCAAAAAGAAAGTGGTAAAGAAAACGGCAGCTAAAAAGAAAATTCTCAGACCCCGGAAGGTAACGCCCCGAAAGAAGGTGGCGCGGACTTCCTGAAACGAGACTCGCTTCGCATCAAGGCCCGCTGACAGCGGGCCTTTTTTATATCTGACTTGTGATCTTTAGTCTGGTCTAAAAAACATTCACTCAGGACAAGCGGAGATACGATCTGATAGATAGACAACTGGGCTCAGCCATCATTCAGCTTTTCTAAATTCGGCAATCACCACTCTGATTTAAACGAGCCTTCCACCAGCTATGGCACTTCTTTGTCTGCCGTAAGCGCTAAGCACAGAGTGTAGTCAGGTACCTTCCAAGTTGTTTACACAGGAACCACCGCAGGCAAACAACCGGTATGCCAGGTTATCTGTCTCCTCTTCCCAGGGATAACCCAACTGCCTTAAAAAATGCTGGAACGACTGCTTCTCTTCCGCATCTATCTGTATTCCCAGCAGCACCCGGCCATAGGCCGCACCATGGTTCCGGTAATGGAATAGACTGATGTTCCAGCGTTTACCCATGGTGGCAAGAAAAGATGAGAGGGCACCTGGACGTTCGGGAAATTGAAACCGATACAGACTTTCGCTCTCCGCCCCCGGGGCATGCCCACCCACCATGTAACGAATGTGAAGCTTGGCGGTCTCATTATCCGTCATGTCAATCACGGGATAACCCTCGTCGCGAAGCTGCCCGATCAGTTCATTCCGCTCGCTGTCACCCTCACTCAACTCAACGCCGGCAAACACATGGGCTCGCCGGGTATCGGCGTATCGATAATTGAACTCAGTAATGCTTCGTTTGCCGATCGCCCGACAGAAACGAAGAAAACTTCCCGGCTCCTCCGGTATCTCCACCGCCAATAGTGCCTCGCGTCTTTCACCCAGCTCGGCCCGTTCGGCTACATGCCGCAGACGATCAAAATTTATGTTGGCACCGCTTTCGATAGCGATCAAATGCTTGTCTTTCAACCCCTCCCTTTCCGCAAACTTCTTTAACCCTGCAACCGAAAGGGCGCCGGCCGGCTCGGCTACGGTACGGGTATCGTCGAACACATCTTTGATCGCGGCACAGATCTCATCGGTGCCTACCAGGACAACCTCATCCACAACCTTTCGTGCGACACGAAATGTCTCCTTGCCAATCTGTCGCACCGCCACTCCATCGGCAAAGATCCCAACCTGTTTCAGTTTTACCCTGCGCCCTGCCTCCAGCGCCCGATAAAGGGTCGGTGCATCGGCAGGCTCCACACCGATCACCCGAACCTGGGGAAATACGTATTTCACATAGGCCGCGATGCCGGCAATCAAACCACCTCCACCGACCGGGACGAATATCGCGTAAGGTGGCCCGGGGTGCTGTCTCAGTATTTCCATGCCTATGGTGCCCTGGCCGGCAATCACGTCCGGATCGTCGAACGGGTGAATAAAGGTCATCCCCTTCTGCTCCGCCAGCTCCAGCGAATGAGTATAGGCCTCATCATAGGAATCACCATGAAGCACTGCCCTGGCACCCAGATCGCGCACCGATTCCACCTTGATCGGTGGTGTCGTCTTCGGCATGACGATGAGCGCCCGGATACCAAGTCTTTTGGCGGAAAGCGCAACACCCTGTGCATGGTTGCCGGCTGAAGCGGCGATGACACCCCGGTTCCGTTCCTCCGGCGAAAGGCCTCGAATACGGTTGTAGGCCCCTCGCAACTTGAAGGAAAAAATCGGTTGCAGATCCTCCCTTTTGAACAAGACCCGGTTGCCGATGCGCCGAGAGAGGCGCGGCGCCAGATCCAGCGGTGTCTCTCTTGCCACGTCATAAACCTGGGCACGGAGTATTCGTTCGATATATGTCTGCGGCATGGAACCCTTCCCGGTATAGACGCACCTCGGCGGGATACGCTTAAGCTATTATCAAACCCGTGATGAATCGTATCAATCGACCATTTGAACGGACGGTAACAATGACATCCTACCCGACCAACGTTATCATTGTTTAGTTAATCGTATTGGCAGGAGATAACTATGTCCCAGGAGGACCTGAAGCGTGTAGCGGCCGAAGCGGCGCTGGAATATGTCGACGGCGGCATCGTCGGTGTCGGCACCGGATCCACGGTAAACCATTTCATCGATCTGCTGGCCGGAATTAAACACATGATCGACGGCGCGGTATCCAGTTCGGAGGTATCAACCGAGCGCATGAAATCCCATGGTATTCCGGTCGTCGACCTGAATTCCGCCGGCGAACTCGATCTCTATGTGGATGGCGCGGACGAATCAAACCGACAGCTGCACCTGATCAAGGGGGGCGGCGGCGCATTGACTCGGGAGAAGATCGTGGCCGGTGCCAGCCGGAAATTCGTCTGCATTGCAGATGCCAGCAAACTTGTGGATATCCTGGGTGAGTTTCCCCTGCCGGTAGAGGTAATCCCGATGGCCCGCAGTCACGTAGCCCGACAACTGGTCAAACTAGGCGGCACGCCCGTCTGGCGCGAAAAATTCGTTACCGACAATGGTAACCTCATCCTCGATGTACACAATCTGCGGATCATGGAACCGACGAAACTGGAGCAGGCGATCAACAACATCGCCGGTGTAGTCACCACCGGGATCTTCGCCATCCGTCCGGCGGACGTGCTGATCCTTGGGACCGAGGAGGGAGCGAAGACGATTGTCCCTTGAACAGGAAGCAGCGCTAGTACTCCGTCGATGAGGCGCATATATATTTGGTTTGGGGATACGCCGCAGCCAATTCGCGCCGTAATCCAACGATGGGGAGTTGGAGTCGCTGCGTTACGGGGCGCTAGATCCCCAGGTAGGCCTTCTGCACCTGCGGGTTGCTGAGCAGACGGTCGGCGGAATCGGTCAGTACGATGCGACCGTTCTCAATGACATAACCGCGGTCGGCAATACGCAGCGCCTGGTTGGCGTTCTGTTCCACCAGAAAGATGGTGGTATCCTGCTCCTGGTTGATCTTGCGGATTATTTCAAAAATCTGGCGAATGACCAACGGCGCCAGCCCCATGGAAGGCTCGTCCAGCAACAACAACTGAGGCCTCGCCATCAACGCCCGGGACATAGCCAGCATCTGCTGCTCACCGCCGCTGAGCGTGCCCCCCGGCTGATGACGACGCTCCGCCAGGATGGGAAACAGGGAGAACACATAATCGTTGTCCTTTTTAATCTCCTCCCGGTCCGTGCGGAGAAAGGCCCCCATGTCCAGATTCTCCTGCACCGTCAAACTGGGAAAGATATGACGGCCCTCCGGGACCTGACACACCCCCAGGGACACCACCTTGTCTGGGGTCATGGCCTGGATAGGCTCGCCGCGGAACAGAATCTCGCCCGTGCGGGGGGGCACGATGCCGCAGATGGACATCAGGGTCGTGCTCTTTCCGGCGCCGTTGGCCCCGATCAACGTGATGATCTCGCCGCTTTCGATGGTCAGGCTGACATCCCTCAGCGCCTGGATGTTGCCGTAGTAGGTCTGAACCTGACGCAACTCAAGCATCGCCGTCCTCACCCAGATAGGCCTTGATCACATCGGGATTGGCGCTCACCTCCTGCGGTGACCCCTGGGCGATCTTTCTGCCGTAGTCCATGACAAAGATCCGGTCCGACAGGCTCATCACCAGTTTCATGTCGTGTTCGATCAGCAGGATTGAGTGCCCCTCGTTGCGGATTCGGGTAATCAGCTCATCGAGATCCTGGGTTTCCTGCGGATTCATCCCCGCCGCCGGCTCATCCAGCAACAGCAGAAAAGGCTCGGTCGCCAGGGCGCGGCCTATCTCCAGCCGGCGCTGGGCCCCATAGGGGAGATTCTTAGCGAACTCATTCACCATCTCGGCCAGACCTATTTTTTCCAGGATGGCATAGCTCTTATCCACCGACTCCTGTTCCTCCCTGCGGGTGTTTCTGTTACGAAACACGGCTCCGGCGATATAGGAACGGGTGCGGCAGTGGCGCCCGATCATCACATTCTCGAGCACGGTCATGTTTGAAAACAGCCGGATATTCTGGAAGGTGCGGGCCATCCCCTGCTCTGTCACCTTGTTTGGTTTCAGGCCATTGAGCCGGACGGGCTTTCCATCCGGCGGCTGCAACAGAATATCTCCCGCAGTGGGGTTGTAGATGCCGGTCACGCAGTTGAAGAAGGTGGTCTTGCCCGCACCGTTGGGCCCGATCAGGGCGACGATCTCCCCGGCCTGCACGTCCAGATCCAGTTCACTCATGGCGTGGATGCCGCCAAAATCCATGGAGAGACCGGTTACTTGTAAAACGGGCGTGCTCATTGCGCTCTATTCGGCCTGTTTTTTCTCAAATCGATAGGTCCGGCGGACGTTGGCGATAATGCCCTGGGGCCGGAAGATCATCATGGTCACCAGTACCGCTCCAAAGGCCAGCATCCGATAGTCGGAAAAGGCGCGCAGGTACTCCGGAAGCAGAATCAAGACCAGGGCACCGATAATCACTCCAAGGATGGACCCCATACCACCGAGCACCACGATGCAGAGGATGATGGCGGATTCCATAAAGGTAAAACTGGCCGGGTTGATGAAGGTGGTCTTGGCCGCGAAGACCACGCCGACCATGCCGGCCCAGGTGGCACCCAGGGCGAAGGCAGTGAGTTTGGTCTTGGTCTTGTCGATACCCATGGCCTGACAGGCGATCTCGTCCTCCCGCAGGGCGATCCAGGCACGCCCGATACGCGAATCCTGCAGTCGGTTGACCACAAAGATGGTAATCACCACCAGTGCCATCATCAGGTAATAGAGGTAGAGGATAGCGCTCTCCAGCGACATCTCCACCCCGAAGAAACCGGGACGCGATATGTTGGCGATACCGCTCGGCCCGCGAGAGAACTCATTCCAGTTCTCCAGAATCAGCCGGATGATCTCACCGAAGCCGAGGGTGACGATGGCCAGGTAGTCCCCCCGCAGCCGCAGCACCGGAAAACCGAGCATGACCCCAAACAGCGCCGCCATCATGGCCCCGATCGGCAGCACCAGCCAGAAACCCAGATCAAAATGGAGATTGAGCAGGGCGTAGGTGTAGGCCCCCACCGCGTAGAAGGCCACATAGCCGAGATCCAGCAGGCCGGCCAGGCCGACCACGATATTCAGTCCCAGTCCCAGCACCACGTACATCAACGCAGTGATCATGATGTTGGTCTGATAAGTGGAGAAGAGGAAGGGAAACAAGAGCGCAAAAAGGGCCACGGCAGCAACCAGTGGATAGAGGTAGCGCGGCTCGCGCAGAATGACCTGAATCAACGGCTCCCGTTCGACCAGGGTACCCGCGGCCAGCCTTTCCCGCCGACGCTGTTTCTGGACAAAGAAGACCCGCACCAGCATCGAAACAACGAAACTGCCGATGGCCACGAACACCGCATTCTCCCAGCGCCAGCTCACAATCCGCTCGATGGGATCCACCTTGATCACCATGAGCGGGAAGGTCAGGAAGACGAACCAGAGGGAGACCAGCAGCGAACGCTTCAGTTCTTGGAAAGAGATCACGCTGCCTCCTATACCTTTTGGATATCCGCCTTGCCCAACAGGCCCGACGGCTTGAAGATCAGGATCAGCACCAGCAGCGAAAAAGCAAACACGTCCTCGTAATCACTGGAGACATAGCCGGTGGCGAAACTCTCGGTCAGCCCCAGGACGAAGCCACCAAGCACCGCCCCCGGAATGGAGCCGATTCCCCCCAGGACAGCGGCGGTAAAGGCCTTGATACCGGCGATAAAGCCGATAAAGAAGTTGATCTGGCCGACGTGGGAGGCGATCAGCATACCGCCGATGGCGGCCAAAGCCGAACCAATAACGAAGGTAGTCGAGATCACCCGGTCGACGTTTATACCCACCAGCATGGCCATGGTCCGGTCCTGGGCCGTGGCCCGCATCGCCTTGCCGATACGGGAAAACTTAATCAGCAGGGTCAGACCCACCATCACCAGCGCGGTGGTGACCAGGATCGCCAGGTCCGAGGAGGCCACCACGTGGGCATAGGGCTCCATGAAGTCAAAGTCAGGTATCAACTGAGGAAAGGGCAGAAAATCGGAGGTCTGGGCCAGCAGCACATAGTTCTGCAGGAACATGGACATGCCGATGGCGGAGATCAGGGGCGACAGCCGGGGGGCGTGACGCAGCGGCCGATAGGCCACCTTCTCCACGGTAAACCCATAGCTGGCGGACCAGACCGCCGCCGCCAGTCCGGCCAGGAGCACAATGGCGAGCAGCGGAAAGCCGTAAATGGAGAGCACGGTGGCAACGATAAAGGAGGTGAAGGCGCCGATCATGTAGATTTCGCCGTGGGCGAAGTTGATCAACCCGATGATACCGTACACCATGGTGTAACCGAGGGCGATCAGGGCGTAGATGGAGCCCCGGGTCAGGCCGCTGAACAGCAGTTCAATGAAATATTCCATGGATTGCGGCTACCTGTGTAAGGCGCAGACCAGTCTAGAGCGATGACTGTGTTCACCATGCGCCGGAAATGCACTCAACCAAATAATGAAAACAAAAGAGAACACCACAGAGAGCACAGAGTCCACAGAGAAATTTAATAGCGATGATTAAGAAGTCTTAAAAGTCACTCAATCTCTCTGTGATCTCTGTGTCCTCTGTGGTAGATAATAACCATGCCTAACTTCGGAGAATCCCAGGCTGGCATATTCCCCAAAGTCTGCTACTTCACCTCCACGTACTGCCCATCCCTGACCTGGTACATGGCGAAGCCGACGCCCACGGCGTCACCTCGCTCATCGAAACGGATATCCCCCAGGGGGGTGGCCGTATCTACTGTCTGCAGGGCCTTCTTGACCGCCGCAAAGTCGGTGGAACCGGCCTGATCCACGGCATTCAGCAGGGCCAGGGCGGCGGCATAGGCGTTTTCATAAAAGGCACCGTGATCGGAATCGTAGGCCTTCTTGTGGGCCTCGATCGCGGTCTTGGAGAGGGGGTTGGCGGAGGTGTCCTTGGGGCCGGTGGCGTAGACCCCCTCGGCGTTCTTACCGGCGACCTTGATGAAGGTGTCGTCCTTCACCCCGTCATCGGAGATAAGAATAGTTTTCAACCGCTTCTTGCGCATCTGGGTAACGATCTTGGAGGCCTCCGGGTGATAGCCGCCAAAGATCACCGCCTCGGCCCCGGAGCGCTTGATCTTCTGCACTACCGCCGAGTAATCCACCGCCCCGGGAGTCACCCCCTCGAACAGCACTACCTCGCCTTTATCCGTCGCCTCCAGAAAGGCCTTGGCGAACTCCGCCAACCCTTTGCCGTAATCCCCCTTGTCGTGAATGACGGCGATCTTCTTCAGCCCCAGCACATCGAGGGCAAAATCCACCTGGGCACGGGCCTGGGCGTCGTCAGAGGCGATGGTGCGGAAAAAGTTGGGATAGTCGCCGCTCTGGGTCAGGGCCGGGTTGGTGGCCGAGGGGGACATGACAATCACATTGGCGTTGCGGTAGATTGGCAGGGCCGCCTTGGTGGCGCCCGAGCAGATGTGGCCCAGCACCAGGTCGACCCCGTCGGAGACCAGCTTGGTGGCGGTGTTGGTGGCCACTTCCGGCTTGCAGACGTCGTCCTCCACCAGCAGTTCCACCTGTTTGCCGTCGATCCCGCCCTTGGCGTTGATCTCGGCCACCACCAGCTCTGCCGCCCGCACGGTGGGTATGCCGTAAGAGGCCAGATCCCCGCTATGGGCACCCGCTACCCCCAGCTTGATGGTGTCGGCCCCCTGGGCCAGAAACGGGACCGTGGCCAGACCCAGCAGCAGGGCGGCCAACGGGTTGCTTCTTCTGTTCATCATCTGCATCCTCCTAACGGATCGATTGTTGTCTGCCCGCCCCTCATTTACTTGCAGGAGCCGGCATTGGAAAAGCCTGGGCTATTTTTACCCGGTTCCGGCCCCGATGCCAAGGGAAAGCACCGAATCAAGGCAAAAAAAAACGGGGCCCGAAGGCCCCGTTTGGTACTGCTCTACTAAACGCTTGGAAGGCGATCAGAAGTCGTGACGTACGCCGACACCAAACTTGTTGCCGTCCTCGGACTGAAAGCCAAAGCTGTTGGTCGAGGCGCTGGTGCCCAACAGGTCCGAATCGTAATAAGAGGCATAGATCCGGGTGCGCTTGCTGAAGGCGTGCTGCAGTTCAACACCGTAGGAGGTGTAGTCGTCATCCGGACCCGTATCGTCGGTATCCATGTAGGCGTAGACGCCACGCAGGGTGTTGTTGCCGAAGTAGTACTCAGCGGCCAGGGCATAGGCGTACTGATCGCCGTCATAGCTCTCGTACTGGCCGATCAGGGCGACGGTATCGGCGAAGGTGTACTTGGCGCCCACACCATAGACGGTGTCGTCCAGATTGCTGAAGTCGTCATAATCGTCCTTGTCGTTGTCGCCACCGAAGAACTGGGTGCCAATGCCAATGCTCAGGGGACCGTTGTTATAGTCCAGGGAGACCATGGCCACGTCGACATTCTCGTTGTTCAGGTTGGGTACGTCGTTCTCAGCTGCCATCACCGCGGCGACCTTGGCGCTGAAACCGGAGAAGTCGGGCGATATATAGGCAACCGCGTCGCCGGTACGGCCGGAGGTATCGTCGATATCGTTGTCATTATCGTTGTCTGCATTCAAGATCGTCTTCAGGGTGCCCAGCAGGGTGTAGTTGTTCATGCCGGCCATCTGGAAGATATCGGTCTTGTTCACGGAACCATAGTAGGGGGTCCACTGACGGCCAATGGCCGCGGTACCGAAACCGCCGCTCAGACCAACCCAGCCCAGACGGGTGGCGACATTGTTGCTACTGGTGCTGAGGCCGTTGGCGGTATCAACCGCCATTTCCAACTGGAACAGGCCCTTGAGGCCGTTGCCCAGGTCCTCGGAACCCTTGAAGCCGAAACGCGAGGCGTTGGACTCTACGTCCCACTGACCGTCGTTCTGGGTGTTGTTTTGACCCCAGTTCTTATAGGTCAGGGTGTTGTTGATGCGGCCATACACGGTAGTGTCGGCGCTGACTAAAGTTGGAGCGACAATGGCGGCGGCCATGGCAGCAGTTAGAAGCTTTTTGTTCATTTAGAACTCCCGCTTGAATGTGTTGATAGAGAAAAAACGTTGTGCAGGTTGGATATTAGCCGCAGTCAATCCGTTTTGCAAGTTTTTTTGTAAAAAAAACCACAAACAAGTCTTTTTGTCGCGAAAAAGATACATTTACTTGGCGATCTCGGCTGTATAGCCAGCATTTATCAAGTAAATTCAGTAGAGTATTGATGATATCTAGAATAACTCAACAGAGGATTACGCACCAATTGTGGACAAATTCTAGGCAGTAGGCACCTAAAAAGCAGGGTTTTCAGGGAAAGAAGAGGGGGAATCCCCCGGCCGGGCCTGTGGCAAAACCACCACAACATATAAGCGACGCCGCTAGACAGTAGACAGAGATCCAATTCTAAGCGTGTAATGGGGCTCTGCGGGGGAACCGAACAGGAAACAACCCGCCGCAGCGGGTTTTTTCGAATATTGGCTGGGATGGTAGGGGTCGAACCTACAACCTACGGAGTCAGAGTCCGTCGCTCTGCCAGTTGAGCTACATCCCAGTGACGGCGGCTTGAGGGTTCGAGCATGAAGATCGGGCTTCCAATCCTCAAAACGCAGCGTTATTACTCTTTACCTCCTCGAACCCGGGATTCCAAGGGCCTCTCCTTTGCCCTTCAATCCCGAACTCTGGAACCGGACTCCTTGCGCTAGCGCTTCGAATACTGCGGCCGCTTGCGCGCCTTGTGCAGACCGACCTTCTTTCGCTCCACGGCGCGGGCGTCGCGGGTCAGGAAACCGGCCTTGCGCATGGGGCTGTGAAGGGTCTCGTCATACTGGGACAGGGCCCGGGCAATGCCGTGACGAATGGCACCGGCCTGGCCGGTGGTGCCACCGCCCCGAACCGTGGCCTGAATGTCGACGCGCTCCAGCATATCGGCGGCACCCAATGCTTGACGAACAACCATGCGCGCGGTCTCCCGGCCAAAATACTGGTCCAGGGGGCGATTATTTACGGTGATATTGCCGCTGCCGGTGCTCAGGAAGACGCGCGCCGCAGAACTTTTGCGGCGGCCGGTAGCGTAAATGCGGGTATCTGCCATCTTAAAAAATCCCGATTAGGCTAAATTATTCAAATATCCAGCAGCCGGGGCTGCTGGGCTTCGTGCTTGTGTTCCGGTCCGGCAAAGACCTTGAGCTTCTTGAACATGCTGCGACCCAGCGGATTCTTGGGCATCATGCCCTTGACCGCGGACTCGATTACACGCTCCGGCGCCTTGGCCAGCAGTTTCTCCAGGTTGATGGACTTCAGGTTACCTATATACCCGGTGTGATGGTGGTACATCTTGTCCCGCAGCTTATTACCCGTCACCCGAATCTTTTCCGCGTTTACAACCACGATGTAGTCGCCGGTATCGACGTGGGGGGTGTATTCAGTCTTGTGTTTCCCGCGCAGGCGGCGTGCGATCTCGGAGGACAGACGACCCAGCGTCTTATCCGTAGCGTCCACCAGATACCAGTCGCGGCGGACCTCGGCGGGTTTTGCACTTACAGTCGTCATCAGACTTGCTCCAGCGAGATTTTCCAATAAAAAGCGCTTGAAAAAAGAGCGAGGATATTACCGGACCCATTGTCGGCTGGCAAGAGGCCCGCTGCAAAAAAATCGGCGCAACGGGGACGTTGCGCCGAAATAAACCACCAAAGGAGGATGGAGGAGTACTGAATGCTACTGCATTCAATGGTTATTATTTTGGTATATTAGAGTATTCTTGTCAAGTAGATCTTATCATCAGGCGCTCTACCGGCCTGCCCTTAACCAGATGCTCCTCGACGATCTCGTCCAGATCGGCACGGTCGACGTAGGTGTACCAGATCCCCTCGGGGTAGACCACCATGACAGGTCCCTGGTCACAGCGGTTCAGGCAACCCGCCCGATTAATCCTGACCTGGCCGGGCAGATGAATCCCGAGCGCCTTGGCCCGGGATTTCATATAATCGCGCGCCCCTTCCGCATCGAACTGCTGGCAGCAGGCTTCACCGTCCTCGCGCTGATTGACGCAGATGAATACGTGGCGCTGATAGAAAGACATTGCAGACATCTCCGTGCAACTGGGGTATTCGAATCTTAGGAGTATAATCCGCGTCGGATAAGATAGGCCATGCAGATTCCCCGCCCCAGGTTCTCAGGACCCGATATCAAGTGAACCCAGAACAGATACTCACCGAGGCCGACCGCTGCGTAAAGTGTGGTCTCTGCCTGCCCCACTGCCCGACCTATCGCCTCAACCGGGACGAGGGAGACTCGCCCCGGGGACGCATCGCCCTCGCCCAGGCGCTGGCAGGTGGCGCCGTTGATAGCCCGCGTCTGCACCGCCACCTGGACCTTTGTCTCAACTGCCGGGCCTGCGAATCCGCCTGCCCTTCGGGCGTCCGCTACGGTGCATTAATCGACGGAGTCCGCGGCCTGCAACGACAGCATCGCCGGGGCATAGCCGCCTGGTTGCTGGACCTCATCGCCCACCTCCCCTACCGGCGCGGCAGCACAACCCTGTTGAGGGTCTATCAGCGCTCCGGTCTGCAGGGCCTTACCCGGTTATCCCCGAGCAAAAGAATCAGACGCCTGGGCAATCTGCTGCCGACCCTTGCACCAACCCCAGGCTGGCGGGAGATCTACCGCCCCAACGGCAAGACCCTGGGCCGGGTAGGGCTGTTCACCGGCTGCGTCGGCCGCATCACCGATCGACCCGCGCTGGATGCCAGCATCCGGGTGCTGAACCAGTTGGGCCTGGAGGTCGTGGTGCCGCGGGATCAGGTTTGCTGCGGCGCACTGCACCTTCACAACGGCGCCCCCGGTCCTGCCCGAACGCTGGCCGCGGCCAACCGCAAGGCATTCGGGGCGGCGGGGGTGGATAAAATTGTCTACCTGGCCAGCGGCTGCGGTGCCCAACTGATTGACTACGAAACCCTGGGCGGAGCGCTGCGGCCTGACGCGGTCGACATCAGCCGTTACCTGAATGAGTTTCCGGGGCTCGGGGAGCTTGAACTCTCGCCCCTGGGTCGTAAAATCCTGGTCCATACCCCCTGCACCCAGCGCCACACCATCCGTCAACCAGACCAGGCCATACCTCTGCTACGACGGATCCCGGGTATCGACCTGCAGACGCTTCCCGATAAGGGATGCTGCGGGGCCGCCGGCAGCTACCTGCTGAGCCAGCCGGCGATGGCGGATCAATTAAGACGAGAAACCCTGGAGGCGGCAGAGTTCGGAGGCGTGGATATGCTGATGACGTCCAACACCGGCTGCGCTTTGCACCTGGCTGCCGGCCTGCGGCAGAGGGGATCGCCGGTGGAGGTGCTGCACCCGGTGGAGCTGATCGCGCGGCAGCTGCGTACCTGAACTACAAAAAACCGGTCGGCTCCTATATGCTTAGCACTACTATGACAAAGCGAAACTATACCCCTGCCGACCAGTTGCTGATGGGCGTGGACCAGGCCCTGCGCACCCTGTTTGGCCGCCCCCAGACCACCGAGCGTTCCAATCCCGGACGGGATGAACCGGAATCAGAGCTGAACCAGCAGCAGCGTGACCTCACTGCCCGACTGATGCGCATCAACCACACCGGCGAGGTCTGCGCCCAGGCGCTCTACCAGGGACAGGCCCTTACCGCCAGGCTGCCAGAGGTTCGCGACGGTATGGCGCGCGCCGCTCAGGAGGAGAACGACCATCTCGACTGGTGCGCAACCCGGCTGCGGGAACTCGACAGCCGTAAAAGCCTGCTCAACCCGATCTGGTATGCAGGCTCTTTCGCCATTGGCGCTGCTGCCGGGCTGGCCGGAGACAAATGGAGCCTCGGCTTCGTTGCGGAGACAGAGCACCAGGTGGTCGAGCATCTACAGGAGCACCTTGGCAGGATTCCCTCGCAAGACGCAAAGAGCCGCGCCATCCTGGAGCAGATGAAAGAGGACGAACTGCAGCACGCCACCCAGGCGCTGGAGGCGGGCGGTGCATCCCTGCCAGGGCCGATCCGGCTGGCCATGAAGCTCAGCTCCAAGCTGATGACCAAATCTGTTTACTGGCTCTGATTCGGACCCCTTGGCCGTTAGGTTCGCGGCCGTTGCCTGTCGCATTTGGACCACGGGGTAAAGAGATAGAGTCAACGCTTTAAAGGACAGGAGCTGATCTCTCTGTGGTTTTTTTGCGTTCGATTAATGGCTAAAGCAGCGCAGCAAGTATGGAACCACCCGCAGGACTTGGTCTGGGATTTTTTCCTGCGAAAAATGACCGTCATCGATGAATCTATACAGTGTTTACACTAGTGAACCCCGTTAAAGATCTCCACCATCTCCCGCCGCAGCAATTTATGAATTCGCGCCCTTTCCCTGGTAGATAGTTCTTCCTGGTCTGCGCCGAAAAGATAGTCGTCGAGCTGAAACGCCTCCACCATCATCCGGGTGTGAAATATATTTTCCTGACACAGATTCATGTCCACCATCTGATATCGCTTTGTTAAATCCAGGGAGAGGTAGTCCTGGATTGAACTGATATCGTGATCAATGAAGTGTTTACGACCTTGCACATCGCGGGTAAAGCCCCGTACCCGGTAATCCAGGGTGAGGATGTCGGGTTCAAAGGAGTTGACCAGGTAATTAATTGCCTTCAAGGGGGAGACCAAACCACAGGTGGAGACATCGACATCCATCCGCAGGGTGCTGACACCGCTCTCGGGATGACTCTCCGGATAGGTATGCACCGTAAGATGGCTCTTGTCCAGATGGGCCACTACCGACTCCGGCAAAAGCGCGTGCTGCCCCACCGTCATCGGCTCTTCGGCAATCATCATGGTGACACTGGCACCCTGGGGTTCGTAGTCCTGGCGTGCAATGTGAAGAACCGTCGCGTCGATGATATCGGCCAGATCACTGAGGATCCTGCTCAGCTGCGTGGCATTGTAGGCCTCGTCGATGTATGCGCCATAGGCCCGCTTCTGCGTGGCGTTTCCCGAGTAACAGATGGCGTAGAGATTAAAGCTCAGGGTCTTGGTAAGGTTGTTAAAGCCCTGGAGTTTCAGCTTGTTGTGGGGCTTGGACATAGTCGCAACGATTTGGAAAAAATCGGATGTTACCCCATTGACATCCAACCTGCGTAGCCTTTTTTCCGGCAAGATGATGGATACCGAATTAGGCACATCCGCCGCATCGAAATGCCCCGGGGAGTGCTCGGGCTAAGCCGACGGCAACAATTCGAAATCGTGGCTGATTTCGGCCACTTTCCCCAGCATCAGGGAGGCAGAACAGTACTTTTCGGCACTCAGATTTACCGCCCGCTCCACCGCCTTCTCTGTCAGTCCCGGCCCTGACACGATGAAATGGACATGAATACGGGTAAATACCTTGGGATCGCTCTCTGCCCGCTCAGCTTCCAGTTCCACTTCGCAACGGGTCACCTGGTGTCGACCCTTACGCAGAATATGCACTACGTCAAACTGAGTACAGCCGCCGAGACCAAGCAACAGCATCTCCATCGGGCGCACCCCCAGGTTCTGCCCTCCGTGCTCCTCTGGTCCGTCCATTACCAGCGCATGACCACTACCCGACTGCGCTACCATAAGGCTATTCTCCACCCATTTGACTCGTGCTTTCATCACAACCCTCTATGTTTTCGTCGCCGGCAGACTAACATAGATCGACATTCAACAGGACCTTGCCTAGAATCATGGTTCGACTGCTATTACTCGGAACGAGACCTGAGCTATGACTATCGTGAAACCACCGGAACAGGAGCCTGCTTTCCTCAAGCCATTCCTCTCGTTCTGCCACCGCCGGCGTTACCCCGCCAAGACCGATATTATTCATCCCGGGGACGCCGCGGACATCCTTTATTTTCTGATCGACGGCTCGGTGACCATCATTATCGAAGACGAAGAGGGCAAGGAGATCATCCTTACCTATCTCAATAAAGGTGAATTCATCGGCGAAATGGGACTGTTCACCCCTCAGGCCAATCGCAGCGTTCTGGTTCGTACACGTTCCGAGTGCATGCTGGCGGAGATCAGTTACGCCCGGCTGGAACAACTGTTTGACGGAGACCTGAAATCCTATACCCGGGATATCCTCTACGCCCTGGGCGCCCAACTGACCCAGCGCCTGCTTCACACCAGCCGCAAGGTGGGACACCTGGCGTTTCTCGATGTAACCGGTCGGGTGGCAGGTACCCTGCTGGAACTCTGTAAGCAACCGGATGCCATGACCCATCCCGACGGCATGCAGATCCGGATCACGCGGCAGGAGATCGGGCGCATCGTGGGCTGTTCCCGCGAAATGGCCGGAAGGGTACTGAAAAATCTGGAGGAACAGGGGCTGGTGCACGTCAAAGGAAAGACCATTGTGGTCTTCGGCACCCGTTGACCGGATCTGGAGTCCGGCAAACAGATTCGATCTACTGCAGGTTCACTGATTCCGTCAAATCGTCCCCGGTGCCGAAGGCCCGGTCTGCGCCCGCCGACACTATCGAGTAACGCCCAGACTCGGGTTGGTAGCGTAAGGGCGTACCCCAAACGTCCACCATGCCGTCCTGGGAGAGCCCAAGATCGCTCTGCACCCGCGACAGTGTGACCTGGTGAGGATCGAAGCCAAAGCCGTACTGAATCATCCAAACCTTCACCGAGCGGCCCAGGGCGATCATCCGCTCTTCGGTTTGGGCCAGCAGCGGGTCCGCTGGCGGCTTGGGCTCCTCTTGACGCACTTGTTCCTGCGGTTCATCTCCACCGATCAGAAATCCCCCCCCAACCCAGACGAGCACTGCCAGCAACAACAAGGCGCCACCGATGGCTAAGGTCCTGTTGCGGGACAATGTGCCCCCATTTTCCGCTTCAGTCACCGGCTGCCGATGCAGGCTCGGCTGCTCGAAAAAGCGTCCCGGATCTCCGGACATCGCTGCCGTCCCGGTGGAATCGGCCGGGACTCCTGTGGCCTCGTCCTTGGCGCCCTGGTCCTCACCCACCCGCTCGCTTGCAGCTCGGGCGAGTTCCTCTTCCGCTGCAGCCGCCAGGGCATCTTTCGTCAAAGGTTCCAGTTCCATGCTGAATACACGCATCTCAGACGGCTCGGACAGCAATGACTCCTCGTCGGGGGCCAGGTCCAGACTCAACCCTTCGTGCTGGCTCTCGTCATCTACCACCGGTTGCTTCCCCGAGATGGACAGCATCTCCTCGTCGTCGTTGGGAGTTGGCGATTCAAGAACCGGCTCATCGATCGATGACAGACCCGTATTTTCCGTGTCCACCACCGAAGATGGTTGCTGCTCCTCTGGCGAGGGATCCCGGGTGACCGGTTCCATGAAGCAGCCGGCGCCAGCTTTTATGAGCCTGATCTGCAGGCGATCCGCCCTCTCCTTGGTCAACTCCTTGTGGATCCGGGAGCGTTTTCCCTGCAGCATGGAGTAGGCCTTCACCCGCGGCAGCCGCAACAGCTGCTCCAGCGCGGCTACCACTGCTGTCTGTTGGTGACCGTCGAGAATGGTGCCGGTCAGGATCACATAATACTTCTCTTCTTCCATGCGCTCGGTTGTGCCTGCTGTCTGACTGCCCATACTGCTATACCCGTTACTGCCCCGACCTACCCGGCCTCCACTTCTACCTTCAGGACCACGCCGTCCGCGTCCACCACACGCACTGTTGAACCCTCCGGACAGTCCGAACCCTCGATCTTCCAGGTGCTGTCATCCACCCGTATCTTTCCCAACCTGTTGACGATCGGTTCCTGCAGGGTAAAGACCCGGCCGATGTACTGTTCGCCACGCCGGTTCAACCGTGGTTCGTCGGTCTGGGTGGGATGGCGCTTCAGAATCAATCTCCAGCTCGCAATACTGGCCAGGCTGAAGGCAGCGAACAACAGCAGCTGGTACTCCCACTCCAACCCGGGGGACAACAGCAGAATCAGGCCGACGGCCCCTGCTGCAATACCGAGCCAGAGGAAAAAGGCCCCCGGCGAGAACACCTCCAGGATAATCAGGATCACTGCCAGTACAAACCAGTGCCAGTAGACGGCATTTTCCAGCCACTCCATCAGCCCGCCTCCTTCCCCCTGGCACCCAGGGCATCCTTGGCGAGCTCGGCGATACCCCCGATGGAACCGATCAGACTGGAGGCCTCCAGCGGCATCAGGATCACCTTCTGGTTGGGGGCGGAGGCGATACTCTGCAGCGCCTCAGTATATTTCTGGGCGACGAAGTAGTTGATGGCGTTGACGCTACCTTTGGCGATGGCCTGGGAGACCATGTGGGTCGCCTTGGCCTCTGCCTCGGCCAGGCGCTCACGCGCCTCGGCCTCGCGGAATGCTGCCTCCTTCAGCCCCTCGGCCTCCAGGATGGCCGCCTGCTTCTTGCCTTCCGCCTCCAGGATTTCCGACTGCCGCTGGCCTTCGGACTCCAGAATGGTGGCACGCTTCTCCCGCTCCGCCTTCATCTGCCGGGCCATGGAATCAACCAGATCCCGGGGCGGGGAGATATCCTTGATTTCAATACGCGTCACCTTCACTCCCCAGGGGGTAGTGGCATCGTCCACCACGTTAAGCAACTGGGCATTGATCTGGTCCCGCTTGGAGAGCAGTTCGTCCAGGTCCATGGAACCCATCACGGTACGGATATTGGTCATGGTAAGGTTGAGAATAGCGTGAGTCAGGTTGCTCACCTCGTAGGCCGCCTTGGGGGCGTCCAGCACCTGATAGAAGACCACCCCGTCTACCGTTACCATGGCGTTGTCCCGAGTAATGACCTCCTGGGACGGCACATCCATCACCTGCTCCATCATGTTGAGCTTGGCGCCAACGGTATCGACCACCGGCACGATCAAATTCAGGCCGGGGCGCAGCGTCTTGGTGTAGCGGCCGAAACGCTCGACCGTGAATTCCTCACCTTGAGGCACCCGTTTGGCACCCAATACCACCAGCACAATGGCCAGAAAAACGACGACCAGGGCAAAAACTTCCATTCGCTAATCTCCTCAGCTTATTCCTTTCGTTCCGGCAAAATAACCGTGTTACCACCAAAGCGCAAACGCCTGCATTCAAGGTACACTATCTATCCCCTAACAAAGCGGCCGATGGCCCAATAATTTTAGCGTCATGCCATTGAAGCCACCTAAATCCCTGCTGCGCAAAGTCGGCCGTGCCATCGCTGACTTTGACATGATTCGGGACCGGGATCGGATCCTGCTCGGTGTCTCCGGTGGCAAGGATTCTCTTTCCCTGCTGCACATTCTGAATCATCTGCGCACCTATGCACCGGTTCAATTCGAGCTCGGCGTGATTACCGTGGATCCCGAGGTAGATGGCTTTGACCCGGCTTCGCTCAAACCCTATTACGAGCAACTGGAAGTACCCTATCACTACCGGCAACAACCGATCATGGAGCAGGCAAAAAACCGTATGGATGGCGACTCCTTCTGCGCCTACTGTTCCCGGATGAAACGGGGTATCATGTACACCACCTGCCGGGAGCGGGGGTACAACGTACTGGCCCTGGCCCAGCACCTGGACGATCTGGCGGAAAGCCTGCTGATGTCCATGTTCCACGGCGGTCAGCTGCGGACCATGAAGGCACATTATCAGAACGATGCCGGGGATATACGCATCATCCGCCCCCTGGTCTACTGCCGGGAGACCCAGACCGGTGCCTTTGCCCGCAAGGCCGAACTGCCGGTGGTGGCCGACAGCTGCCCCGCCTGTTTCAGCGCCCCCACCCAGCGGGTACACATGAAACAGCTACTGAGCCGGGAGGAGCGGGACAACACCCATCTGTTCGCCAGCCTGCTCCATGCCATGAAACCGCTGATGACCGAAGACACGCCAGTTGTGAGAACTGTTCAACAAAAGCACAAAACTGTCTGATTTCCCCTAAAGATTGCATATTCCCAGGCCGATTGTAAGGCTGATTGACCCAGGTCAAGAACAGGTTCCACAATTCAACTAAGATTCTTCAGCGATCGGTGAGTTTCTGAAGAAGTAAAGATGGGGAGAGGATGTACCGGACCGTTCAATTTTGTGCAGCTGCGCTTTTCAGTGTCAGCACAGCCTGCTCCCAGGCCGAACAGAAACAGCTTGTCATGGACGACCTTTTCCAGGACGACAGGCAGCGCTGGCAACAGATCGACCATCATATGTCGCCTGACCGATATACTTCGGCCGCCCACGACAACCAACGACTGTTACGGAAATCTGCCCAACGGTTTCTCGATAATGGATTAACCTCGCTCGGCGTCCCAAAACAGGGAATCGCTCTTACCGGCGCCGTCGTAGGACTTGCCATCAGCGGTGGAAAGCTGAATCTCAATGAGAGCAAGACCATGTTGCTGGAACTCGACGAGATGACCAGCGAGGACCGCGCCCTCTCTTTCAAACTGAAGCTGAACTGGTAATAACCGCCGGCCGGGTCGAAGGGATATTCGAAAAGAATCCGGCTTCCCTATCCGCCAGGGACAGCCATGACAGAGACACAGAAATCGTCATAAAAATGGCTAGCCCGAGAGCCGTTCAAAGATCCTGAACCCGGCCACATAGGTCCCGGCAGCAGAACCCAGGGTGCTGAACAGAAACACCAGCAGGGTGCGCGAAACCCGGTTACGCCACCATCCTTTCAACTCACTGGTATCGTGTCGCAACCGACTGAAATCCCCCACCCGCGGTTTACGCAGATAGATCTCCACTGCTGCCGTCACCATGCCTGCACCAACGGTAGGGTTAAGTGAAGTGATGGGCGCGGCCAGAAATGCAGTCACCACTGTCAGGGGATGAGCCGCCGCAACCAGGGCACCCAGGGCTGACAATACGCCGTTGATGAGCACCCAGTCCATTACCAGTTGCCAGCCCAGCGAGGGGCTGCGAGCGAAGCCCACGGCAAAGCCAATCAATACCAAGGCCACCACCAGCCAGGGAACCAGCTTTGGCCAGCGGCTTGGCCTGGGCAGATGGTCCAACTCAGCAATGGTAGCCGCCGGGTCGGAAATGCCCTGTTCCAGATAGCCTTTGACGCCCTTGAGATGGCCAGCGCCGATCACCGCCAGGATATTTTCGTGGCTGTTCGCTGCCACCTCCTGCAGCAGACGCGCCGCCATGTATTCGTCCCGTTCGCTGATCAGAGGGTGGAACAGGTCCTGCCTGTCGGCAGCAAATTCAGCGAAGGTAGTTTCCAGCATATCACCCTCCTTGAGCGCCTCTATCTCCTCCTCACTCACCTCCTCCCGGGAGATGACGCTGGCCAGCAGACCCGCGAACAGACCAAATCGCTTCCACCAGGGGACATTGCGCAGTACCCGCTTGAGGGTAACGCCGATCTCCCGGTCGATCAGCAGTACCGGACGATGATTGTCTCGGGCGTAGTGGACGGCTGCCCGCTGCTCCGCCCCGGGCTCGATATCGAACTGCTCGGCGAGACGCTGCTGATAGGCACCCAGCGCCAGATTGGCCGCCACCATACTGGCCTTACCCTGCCTGAACACCTTGAACAGGTCCATTCGAGACAGCGCATCAGGATCGATCAGGGCATTGTAGCGACCAGGGCACAACTCCACCGCCACCGCATCATATTCCCCGCTCTGCAACAACTTTTCCACCTGATCAGCGCTGGCCCGGGACACATGCGCGGTACCCAACAGGGTGATCCGGCTGTCACCGATCCGGACATCGGCCCGAGGTTCCTGGTCTGATTGCTGCGTCATTTTTTCTCCTGTCGGTGCTGCCGATCCGCCGCCGGCAGGCATCATAACAGGGTCATGGGAGATTTTCCGAGCCAATCCCGATGCCAAACTGGCCCATGTCCATCGCTTCGCTTAACATTGGACACCATCTTGTACCAAACCGGGATCGAACCATGCGAGACGCCAACAAACCCATCGCCTTTCTCCTGCTTTCCCTCTTGCTTCTGGCGGGTTGTTCAACCGTCGAGTCAACCGTCGAGAAGGTAAAGGATGCGCAGATGGCCAAGGATTTGAAGAAATACCTGAACGGCTACGAATCGGCCCTGCGCTGGGGGCAGCCGGGTCAGGCCTATGGCTTTCTGAGCCCGGAAGTTGCCGAACAGAACCCTGTCCCAACCGGGCTGGATAACATCCATGTGTCTGAATACGACATCATCGGCCCTCCTGTCTTTGTGACCAAGACTCAGGCAACCCAAACGGTCTCCATCTCCTATATCTTTCAGGACCGTCAGGTGCAACACTCCCTGGTTGACAACCAGATGTGGGAGCGGGCCGACGAGGAGAGCAGGCAGTGGTACCGATCCAACCCCATTCCCGAGTTCAAATAACCGCGGGCGACCATCGTGGGTGATGGAACCAGGGCCGGAAGCGGTTACCTCGTTTACGCGGCTGCCTTTGTCATCGTGGTGGCCGGCATGCGGGAGGCTCAAGGGCTGTTGGTCCCCTTTCTGTTGTCCATATTCATCGCCATCATCGCCGCTCCGGCACTCTCTTACCTGACCAGCCACCGCATCCCAACCGGCATCGCATTGGTACTGGTGATCGCCTCTATCGCTGGCGGCGGTATGCTGCTGGGGGTACTGATTGGCAGCTCGGTGGACGACTTTTCGGCCCAGCTGCCTGAGTATCAGCAGAAGCTGCATCAACAGACACAGGCACTTCGGCAGTGGCTGGAAAAAATTGGGGTCGATGTTCCGGAAGCGGCCCTTTCAAAGCTGGTGGACCCGCGCAAGGCCATGACCATGGCAGCCCAGGGGCTGAGCAGCCTGGGCAGCCTGCTCACCAACACCTTCCTGATCCTCCTGACAGTGATCTTTATCCTGCTGGAGGCCTCCAGCTTTCCCGCCAAACTGCATCGGATACTGAAAAACCCCGCGCACTCCTACCCCACTTTCGAGCAGTTTGTTTACACCATCAAACGCTACATGGCGATCAAGACCCTGACCAGCCTGTTGACCGGGCTGCTGGTGATTGTCTGGCTGTCGATGATTGGCGTGGACTACCCCCTACTGTGGGGCGTTATGGCTTTTTTTCTCAACTATGTACCCAATATCGGATCCATCATCGCCGCCGTTCCTGCCGTGCTGCTGGCACTCGTACAGCTGGGAAGCGGTGCGGCAATCTGGACTATTGTCGGCTACCTGGTGGTCAACAATCTGGTAGGCACCCTGATCGAGCCACGCTTCATGGGCCGTGACCTGGGGCTTTCCACCCTGGTGGTCTTCCTCTCCCTGGTATTCTGGGGCTGGGTACTGGGAACCATTGGCATGTTCCTTTCGGTACCACTCACCATGACCCTGAAGATCGCCCTCGACAGCCGGGAACAGACACGCTGGATGGCGATCCTCCTTGGCCCGGAGATAAAAGCATGAGCCTGCACTTCAGCGAATACCCGGGGCGCCGGGAGAGACATCTGCGGCGTAAACAGGACAACCCCCTGTTTCCCGAGCAGGAGCGAGAGATCTCCGAGTCCACCCTCGAGGCGGCCCAAAAACTCGATCACGATGAACTGGTGGCGTTCATCAGCGATTTCCGCAAGCTGGTGCAGGAGGCGTTCGGCCTGAAACCGAACGAAGGCAGCGAAGTCATTCTGCGACTCAAGGAGCGGCTGGATCAGGCCTATGAACAGGCGGCCGGGCTGGCAGACGACCAGACCGAAACCAGGGATGCAATCAAAAAACTGCTCGCCATCATCATGAGCACGGTGCGCAAAGGGGCGGCAGATGATCCCACCGCCCTGCTCGAACTGACGCAGGAGGAGCAGGCGCGGGCGACCCACTTCGAGCTGCTGCAACACTCCCTGGTAGCCGATCTACTGGATCCCGTATCGGTTATCGCGGAGAACGAACTGGCAGCCACGCTGTTGTCTGTATCCCGGGAAGAACTGGACGCCGTGCTCATCCTGTTTGACCAGGAGCAACTGACGCTGCTCTGCGCTGAGAGCGAGCGACTACTCGACGTCGCGGATCACCCTCAGCCCTCAGCAATGGATCGACTGCAGCAGATGCGCGAACACCTCGAACCCTGACTTGTCACAGGGTATGGATGCATTTTCACCCGAACCGTGACGCAATCCACTGGATAGATATCTTTCAGGGATTAGGCTTTGAGTAGTGAGCAGACACGTCCAGCGGCTAAAGATCCCGGCCGGTCTGATCACAGCAACACCCGCTCGATACCGCCACGCAGGACCTTGTCGGTGAAGGCCTGCTGCCAGTTCGAGCCCAACTGTCCCCGGACCAATTCTTCGACCATGTAGCGCACCTCCAGGCCGGTGCTGTCACGGTAGCGGTTGAGTCCCTGCTGGCATGCCGGGCAAGCGGTAAGCAGCTTCATCTTTTCCTTGCCTGAGCCGGTCAATCGGTCAAGACCGAGCTGCAACTCCTCTTTTTTGCGAAATCGCAGTTGGTTGGCGATATCCGGCCGCGAGGTACCCAGGGTACCCGCCTCACCACAGCAGCGGTCGGAGAGCAGCACTTCGCTGGCCATCAATCTGCTCGCCACCTCCAGCGGATTGTAATGTTTCATCGGCGGAGTGACAGGGATCGTGGTAGAGGTACCGGCTGCCCTCCCCTCCCTCCAGCACCACCCCTTTCTCCATCAGATACTCGTGGATATCCAGCAGCCGGCAGCCGGGGAAAATCTGCTCGAACTGGTATTCCATGCAGCTGATCCATGCAGGTGCCGCAGGAGACGATCACCGTTTTGATATCCATATAGTTGAGGGTATTGGCGACCCGATGGAACAAGCACCCGGTTTTCGGTACGTGATACTGCCTGTCCCTGGTCGCTGCAGCCGGCCGCAGCTCTGAGGATAGCCGCAACAGAGATATCCCGGGGGCAGCACAGTCTGACTCCCCAGCTCGTAGAGCATGGCGAGCTGGCCAGCCCGACTTCGCTGAAAAGGCGCTCGGAGCCGCAGCCGGGAAAATAAAAGACCGCATCCGAGTCGTCGTTGATTCGGGCCGGGTCGCGCAGGATCGGGATCGGTGCCTTCGTCCTCCAGTCCCAGCATGGCCCGCGTTGTCTGCTTCGGCAATCGACCCGGCATCGGCTGCTTCATAAAGTGCACGAACTGCTTCGTTGAACCTCATGGCGCCGCCGGTGGATGCCGGCAGCGCGGGCTGTCGCTCTCGAGCGCAGCGCCCCATGCGCTTGAACAGCTGGTGTCCTAAAGCCAGGCCCCTGAAGCCCCACTCGATCATCCCCTTACGCAGGACTTTTATGGCCGTCGGATCGGTAACATTGAGAAATGCCATGGCCATCCAGCTGGCCGGGACTTAACCGTTTCTTGCCCTGTGCACTGCAGGATACTGCGCATGCGCACCGATGACATCACCGAAATCGATATTCACCGGACAGGGCGTCTGGCACTTGTGACAGACCGTGCAATGATCGGCCACATCGTTCATTTCATCGAAATGACGCAGTCGAAAGACCACGCCGGGTCTGCTCCTCGTAGAGAAACGCCTCGATCACCAGGCCGGTGGCGAGGATTTTGTTACGCGGGGAATAGAGCAGATTGGCGCGTGGAATATGGGTCTGGCACACCGGCTTGCATTTGCCGCAGCGCAGGCAGTGGCGAATATCATCATTGAGCTCACCCAGCTCGCTCTCTTCCAGGATTATCGCCTCCTGCTGCACCAGGCGCAGGGACGGGGTATAGGCACTGCTCCAGTCCGGCACCCGGCATCAACTTGCCTCGATTGAAGTACCCCTCCGGATCCACCCGTTTTCTTATACTCGACGAAGGCCTCCAGTTTCTGTTCGTCCAGATACTGAATTTTGGTCAATCCGATACCGTGCTCGCCTGAAATCACGCCGTCCAGCGAATCGGCCAGCGCCATGATCCGATCCACCACACGATCCGCCTCATGCAGCATGTCGTAGTTGTTGAGAGTGGACCGGAATGTTGGTATGCACGTTGCCGTCACCGGCATGCATGTGCAGGGCGACGAACAGCCGTTCGGATCGCGGATCCCGGCATGGATCCGCTCCAACTGCTCCCGCACCGGGGCCAAATCGCGACCCGCTGAAGATCTCATTCAGGCGAACCGCGACTCGCTTGCGGTAGGAGATGGCGCAGATCCCGGCGCAGCATCAGATCCGACAGGCTGTCGCTCCGAATGGGCCTGCGAGATCTCTTTCTGTCGCAGCAGATGGCTGTGGGCCGTGGCCGGCAGCATCCAGAACTGATCCAGCAGCGTGCTGCCAGCGGTCATGGGCGGTCCTTGCTGCAGGCCTGCCGTGCCGCTTCCTGCTTGGCCCATGAATGGCCGGTATTCTTCGGCTGAATCCTCGAACTCAGTCTCCCTGTTGCTGCAACTCCGGCATACTCGCCCATCAGATAGGCGCTGACGGCAGCCTCCATGATCTGAGTTTGTTCCGATCGACTGCTCGATATTGATGCGCTCGATACCCTCGCTGTATTCGGCCAGCCGCTCGAGCGGGATCACCACGTCCTCGTTGATTTTGAAGGCGTTGGTGTGGGCGGCAATGGCCGCGGTGCGGGCACGGTCGAGCCAGAAACGGCGCCGCGCCTCGGGGCTGACGGCGATAAAACCTCCGCCGACGGCCGATTGGCCAGCCGGACCACTTCGGAGGCGCGTCCGGGCGACCGCATCTGCATCGTCGCCGACCAGATCGGCGATCAGCACCATCTTCGGCTGTTCCCTGCCCGAGTTCTGGCCGCCTTGGTGCAGTACTTGACCGCCTTGATATAGCGTTCGTCCAGGTGTTCCAGCCCGGCCATCACAACTTCCGGAACCCCTCGAGATACTCCTTGATCTCGACGATAGCCGGCACCGCTCCGGGCCAGATCGGTGCCGAAAAACTCCAGGCAGACAGTACGCATATGCTCCGGCATGCGGTGCAGGATAAGCGGCGCCGAGGTGATCAAGCCATCGCACCCTTCTTTCTGAATCCCCGGGCAGCCCGGCCAGAAACTTGTCGGTCACATCCTTGCCCAGGCCCTGCTTTGCGAAGGCACTGCACCGGGCATCTCCAGGATTTCCGCCTCGCCATTGGCGTCTTGCCGTCGATCTGCGTAACGGTGGATGCGAAAGCGGACCTGGCCTGCTCGTGGATCTGCCCAGGTTGTGATCGAGCCGCTCTACTTCCAGCCAACGGCATCCGGCATCACCATGCGCCAGGAGACCAGATTGTCCAGCGTGGTGCCCCACAATACAGCTTTTTTGCCGCCGGCATTCATCGCGATGTTACCGCCGATGGTGGAAGCGTCCTGGGAGGTGGGGTCCACGGCAAACACACAGGCCCTGCCTCGGCCAGATCCGAAACCCGCTGGGTTACCACACCGGCACCGGCCCGGACGGTCGGCACCGGCCCTTCCACGCCTGGAGATTCACGATGTTCGACTTCGCCGAGCTGTTCGAGCTTCTCGGTATTGATCACCGCGCAGTCGGCCGTCCAGAGGCACCGCGGCACCGGTATAGCCGGTGCCGCCTCCTCGAGGAATCAGGGTCAGTCCGCAGCTCGATGCAGGCGCTGACGATTCGCGCCACCTCCTGTTCCGAGTCTGGGCTGATGATGACAAACGGGATTTCGACACGCCAGTCGGTGGCGTCGGTAGCGTGGGAGACCCGGGCCAGACCGCCAAAATCCACATTGTCGCGGCGCGTGAGCCGGGCCAGGGTCTTGCGGATGCGCTTGCGCAGGGTGTTGTTGTTTTCGAAACCAGACCGCGAACGCGGTCGACTGACTCGCGGGCCGCTGCCAGCAACCGCAGCGCCTTTTCGTTTTCGTTGGCCCTGGCCTCAAACTGATCCAGGCGATGATCAGGCGCTGATCAGGGCATTGCGTCGCGCCGCATCCGCCTGCAGATCGTCCTGCAGATATAGGGATTGCGCGACCACCACCCACATATCACCCAGCACTTCGAACAAGCATGCGGGCGGAACGCCCGGTGCGGCGCGTCCCCGCAGCGTTCGATCAGCTGCCACATCTCCTCTCCCAGGAAGCGGATCACGATCTCCCGATCAGAGAACGAGGTGTAGTTATAGGGGATTTCGCGGATCCGCCGCTGAGGTTGAGCGCCGCTCACAATCAATCAGCGCAGGGATTCAAGGGCTGCGATTCGCTCTTCCAGCGGAGGATGACTCAAAAACAGTTTCTTCACGCCGTCGCCAAAACCACCGGCGATACCAAAGGCCGCAAACTCATCAGGCAGATCCCGGGGTTCGTGAACTGCCTGCAGACGCCGCAGGGCAGCGATCATCTTCGTGCGTCCCGAAAGCTCGGCCGCACCGGCATCCGCCCGAAACTCCCGCCAGCGGGAAAACCACATCACGATGGCGGAGGCAAGCACCCCCAGAACCAGTTGGGCAACCATAGAGGTGATAAAAAATCCGGGACCATGTCCGCGCTCGGTTTTGAATACCGTCCGGTCGACCAGGTGCCCCACCACCCGGGAAAGGAAGATCACGAAGGTGTTCACCACCCCCTGCACCAGCCCCATGGTAACCATGTCGCCGTTTCTGACATGGCTAATCTCATGGGCCAGAACCGCCTCCACCTCATCCTGGCTCATCCGTTGCAATAGTCCAGTACTCACCGCCACCAAGGCATTGTTGCGGCTCATTCCGGTGGCGAAGGCGTTGGGTTGCGAGGTATCAAAAATCCCCACCTCCGGCATCCCGATGCCCGCCTGCTGGGCCTGGCGGGCCACGGTATCGACCAGCCAGCGCTCGATGGGGTTTGCCGGTTGTTCGATAACCTGAACCCCCATGGAGCGTTTCGCCGACCATTTGGAGATAACCAGCGAGATGAGGGACCCGCTGACACCGATTACCGCCGACATGATCAACAAAGCCGTCAGATCTAGATCCACGCCGTTCTGCTGCAGAACGCCGTCTAACCCTAAGACCTTGAAGACAATGCTTACAACGAGCAACACCGCCACGTTAGTGGCAAGAAAAAGCATAATTTGCATAACAGCCGCCTCCTTCGACAACCGAAACTAACACGCCTGGCGGAAGTGTATCCTGTCGTCCATGTCCAGAAAACACCAGGTTTCCAGGGTCTGCTACAGACTAACAGGTCCAGGTCCCCAGGATGCGCCGCGCGCATCATAAATCATCAGCTTAGAGCTTTTCCGGGGCGAACAGCGTGCCGCGCCGCAAATATCCTTGGGGTACATGAACAAATCTTAAAGGCTCCTCCAAAAATTCGAGGTGCCCGTGTGGTGCAGGGCTGCACCACTATTTTCGTGCGCGTAAGCGCATGAAAATGACGGCGATCGGAAATCGCGCGTTTCGATCGCCGTATCGAAAAATCCCATGGAAGGGATTTTTCGAAGTAGCCTTAAGTTCCTTAAAGACCATGAGAAAGGTGCACTAAAATAACTCTTCCAGAATTCGCTCGTTTGAGCCGTCTGCCCGCTCTGAAAACTCTTCGCGGTAGCGGACACGCGGCGGTCCGATCAACATCAGCTTATACTGCTCCCGCACCGATTCCATCATGCCGTCCGGATCTTCGCTATCGGTAAGGCTGCCAGTATAGCGGTTGATCCTCACATTGATCAGGCCGGGCGGCTGGGGCAAGCTGGCTGCGGACTCATGCTCCAGGGCCGCAGCCATAAAATCGATCCACATGGCCAATGCCGCCCGCCCGCCGGTCTCCTTTTTACCGAGCGGCTGAAAGGAGTCGAAGCCCATCCAGGCCGCAGTCACAATCGACTTTTGGTAGCCGCAGAACCAGGAGTCCCGCACCTCATTGGTGGTGCCGGTCTTGCCGGCGATGTCAGTACGCCCCAGTTTCCTGGCCCGTCTGCCGGTACCGTCCTGAATCACATCCTGCAGCATGGAATGCAGTTGAAAAGTCAGCGCTGGCTCGAGCACCCGCTCGGCCGACCATCCAGGCTTTGGCGTTTGAGCTGAGGCCTCCATGCCGTCCGTGACATCCCGATACCAGCAGGACTCACATGCCCTGGCAGAATCGGCCTGGAACAGGGTACGACCGTTCGCATCTGCAATGCTGGAAATGAAATAGGGGCTGACCTGGAAACCACCATTGGCAAAGACGGAATAGCCGGCTGCCAGTTGCAGGGGAGAGACCCCACCGCTGCCCAGGACCAGGGAGAGTCCCCGCGGTAGTTGTTCTGGTTGAAATCCAAAGCGGGCCAGAAAATTGCGAGCATACTCCACCCCAGTCTGAAAAAGCAGGTCGATGGACGCCAGATTTCGGGACTGAACCAAAGCCTCCCTCAACCGGATGGGTCCCAGAAATCTGCGGTCAAAGTTCTTGGGCCGCCAGACCCGGCCCGATTTCTCACGAATGGCAATCGGCTCATCATCCAGCAGGGTTGCTGGAGTCCAGCCGCGCTGCAGAGCAGCCGCATAAACAAACGGTTTGAAGCTGGATCCCGGCTGGCGACGGCTATCAACCGCCCTGTTGAATTTACTGATGGCGTAGGAAAAACCACCCACCATGGCAAGAACCGCCCCGTCCTTCGGATAGACCGAGACCAGGGCCCCTGCCACTTCCGGCAGTTGCGCCAGGCGCCACTCTCGTTTCTCATTTAATCGGATCCGGATCACGTCACCGGGAATCAGGGTAGCACCCAGTCCAGCCGGTACCTGACCCTGGCGGTTCACATGAATATAGGGTCTGGCCCAGGACGCCTGTTCTGGGCCGAGCCAAATTCTTTTTCCGCGCCCCAGATAGACTTCAGCACCCTCCTCAGCGAGTTGCATGACGAGCCCCACCGGCACCTCTTGCACCGCCGGAAAACGGCTGAGTATCGAGTCTCTTTCCTCGTCGGTAAGGTGCTGGGGTTTTTCTATCTGCGATTCCGCCCCGCGATAGCCGTGTCGTTCGTCGTAGGCAAACAGCTCTTTGTGGACCGCCTCCTGCGCCGCCTGCTGCAACCGCGAGCTTATGGTAGTCGTCACCCGGAAGCCGGCGCTATAGGCCTCCGTACCATATGTCGCCACCAACTCGCGGCGCACCAGTTCCGTCACATAAGGTGCCTCTGCCTCCACCCTTGGCCTGTGTAACTTGGCATCTTCCGGCTGACTGGCCGCCTGGCGATAGGACGGCTGATCGATGTAGCCCTGTTCCAGCATGCGTCGCAACACATGATTTCGCCGGGCCTGGGCCCGCGCGGGATTGGTTACCGGGTTATCCGTTGAAGGTGCCTGAGGTATGCCAGCCAGCATCGCAGTCTGGGCAAGCGACAGATCTGGTAACGTCTTACCATAGTAAAGTTCCGCCGCTGCGGCGATCCCGTAAGATCGATGGCCAAAAAATATCTTGTTGAGGTAAAGGGTGAGAATTTCGCTCTTGCTAAGGGTTCGTTCGATCCTAAGGGCCAACAACAACTCTGCAAACTTACGCCGCAGGGTCTTTTCCCGGGTCAGGAAGAAATTGCGCGCCACCTGCATCGTGATGGTGCTGGCACCCTGCAACGGACGACCGGTCTTCAGATTGATCAGCAGCGCCCGCACCAATCCCTGGAGGTCGACACCCTGGTGTTTAAAAAAACGGCTGTCTTCGGTAGCGACGACGGCCTGGATCAGCGACTCCGGAAGCTCTTCATAGAGCACCGGTTTGCGCCGCTCGATACCGTACTCTGCCATGAGCAGGCCTTCAGCGCTATAGATTCGAAGGGGCTCCTGGTAACGCAGATCCTGCAGCGAGGCCACCTCCGGCAGTTCGTCCTCGATAGCGAAATAACCGGCGCTGACGAACAGCAATGTAACAATGACGAAATTTGTCACCCCGGCGAAAAGGCCTATTACAACTTTACTGACCCATGTCATAAAAATTTCATCGTGATGCCGCTACAGATTTCTGTAATCCTTCCGAATACAGTTTAAAATATTACTGCTTTTTAATCTGGCCTCTGTTGTAAATAGATGCGCTACCCTCGTAGAACTTTCAGGAGAATTCTCAGTGAATAACAAAAAAAGCTCGTACGGATTACGAGTGATCCTTGGTGCCCTGCTTATTCAGATGTCGCTCGGCGCAATATACGCCTGGTCGGTATTTGCCAAACCGCTTGAGAGATCGGGATGGTCAACCTCTGAGACACAGTGGCCTTTCACTGTCGGGCTGGTCACCTTTGCCCTGGTCATGCTGTTTGCCGGAAGGAAATTGTTCCTTATAGGCCCTCGAAGGCTGGCGTTGATGGGAGGTCTGCTGCTCGGACTGGGCTATATCCTCGCCGGTCTGTCCGGTGGCACCCAGTTTTGGCCGGTCCTGCTTGGTGTTGGAGTGCTCGGTGGCGCCGGTATCGGGCTCGGCTATGTGGTCCCTATCGCGGTTGGCATGCAGTGGTTTCCTGATAAAAAGGGGCTGATTACGGGCATCGCAGTCGCAGGATTCGGCCTGGGCGCCATGATCTGGGTCAAGCTTGCAGGATCCTGGGGAGGGCTCATCGCTGACTATGGCATAGGAACCACCTTCGTTATCTACGGCTTTCTGTTTGCGGCGACCGTCTGCATTGGCAGCGCTTGGATGGTATTTCCTCCGGAGTTCGTGCCGCCAAAGCTAACCGACAGTGTCAGCCGATTGGATTTCCGTAGTGAAGAGATGATCAGGACATCTCAATACTGGTCGATCTTTGCCACCTTCGCCATCGGGGCAACGGCAGGGCTCATGTGTATCGGACTGATGAAACAATTCCCCATCCAGGCACTGAGCGGGGCCGGATACAGTGAAACCGCCGCTGACAGCATCGCCGGCACCGCCATGGTGATGTTTGCCATTGCCAACGCCATCGGTCGAATCGGCTGGGGCAAAATCAGTGATATGATCGGCCAGGGAATCAACTGCGATCACCGCGGACGTCAGCTGTCACTGATCATCATGATGAGCAGCCAGGGCCTGTTTGTCACCCTGTTTGCCTATATAGCGGGCAACGAGTTTATGCTTTATGTTTTCGCAGCACTGATCGGATTTAACTTCGGGGGTAACTTTGCCCTTTTTCCCGCAATCACCACGGATACCTTCGGCCACAAATTCTTCGGTCAGAATTACGGCTACGTATTCCTTGCATACGGATTGGGCGGTACCCTTGGCCCCATGTTGGGTGGCTACCTCGGGAATATGAACAACTTTACCCTTGCTTTCATTATCACCGGCGTCATGAGCGTCGCTGCCGCCGCAATCATCGCAATGGTGAAAGTTCCGACCAAGCCGACCTTGGTGGAAGAGGAACAACTTACGGTGGCGACGGATGCATCGGTTTGAAGTTTCCTGTTAGGGCGACTGCTGGTACCTGTTTCTGATATCTACGACAGAGAAAAAACAGGTACCGGTTTCTGCCCGCCGAGCTATTGAAACCGGTACCAGAGCAGAGAGCCCCGATCAACAGCCCGCAGCCCTGACTCAAAGCTTAGACATCAGGCGTCTGTAACGATACCCGCTTCAACGCCGCGATAAATCTTCCGGCGAAAATCCTACTACACGATCCCGCCTCATTACTGAGTTCCGCTCATAATTTTTCGCTGTTCATCCTGCATCGAAGTGCTCCATATAAGCTTAAATTCGCCTTTGTCTTTCACCCATAGTTCGCTTGCAGATATGGCATTTATTTTGGCGCTCAGTTTTCCTATTACACGAACCGTCCGTAATAGATGACGAGCCTTTATTGCCCGGTCAAGGTTGGTTATAAAATAATACTTCCCACCCGTTGTCTGGAGAATAAAATCGCCTTCCAAGGCAATATGCGAATCAAGACTGTCTATTGGACATACGTCTTCAACCGCGGCACACCCAAGGCCATTAAATCGGCCTTCAATCGTTTCTGCTTGTGCCGGGTTCGCATATAGTGCCGCCGAGCCCAGCAGCGTCACGCTTAGAGTGACTGACCTGATATTGATTGATAGAAATTTCATGGCACATATCCTTGTTACTTTTCCATCCCGGCACCCAATAAAAGAAGAGATTCAAGGTGTTATCAAGAGGACCGGGAGACTAAAAAACCGCTAAGAATCCGTCCCTAGAGGAGCCTCCTCCACGGCGCGATGATTGAAGGCGTACAGGGCTGATTTGATCGTATCAAAGCGATAC
The DNA here is from genome assembly GCA_963820955.1 of uncultured Gammaproteobacteria bacterium. GTDB lineage: Bacteria > Pseudomonadota > Gammaproteobacteria > Chromatiales > Chromatiaceae. Next base: position 43,550 of record CAWGCA010000037.1, read on the forward strand.
TTCGCGTAAAGATCTCGGCGCTTCAGCGTCCAGTCATGATTGAAAAACTTCCACAGATTTGGCTTCGCGCGGGCGACCGCAAGTACAATCCCCTGGGCATTCAGTTCCTCCCTCAGTTCGTCGATTTTCTGAAGTGCGGTTATGTCAACGACATTGATTGAGCTCGCGTCTATTACAATCCACTCCACAGGAGTCGTGGCAGCAGCTACTACCGACCGTACACGCTCCCTGAAGAAATCAACATTGAAAAATATCAGATTTGAATCGAATCGATACAAAACGAGCCCAGGTACGGTGGTTGCTTCAGGGAAATCCTCAAGGCTATGAAAACCTTTTATTCCCTTCACGCGCCCCAAAACCTCATCGTGAGGCCGGGAGACTACGGCCAACAACCAGAACAGCGACAAAGCTACCGCAAGCAATACCCCGGGAAGAACACCGAGTATCAGTACTCCCAGGGTGGTTCCTACCGAAAGAAAAAGCTCACGATGGCTGATTTCATACAGGTTGCGCAACTCCGTAAAATCGAACAGGCCCACGGCTGACACCATGATCACAGCGGCCAGTGCAGCAGTGGGCACATAGCCAAGCGGTTCAGTTAAAAAGAACAGAACAAGAAGCATGGAGACCGCGGCCACTATCCCCACCAGTTGGGTCTTTCCACCCATGGCATTATTAACTGCGGTGCGGGAGTCCGCTCCGGTTACGGGGAAGCCCTGCCCAAGTCCGGAGGCGATATTGCAGGCGCCGAAGGCAATCAGTTCCTGATTGGCATCGACCTCATAGCGATTACGCCGGGCAAAGCTCTTGGCAGTAAGCACGCCGCTGGTGAAGCTGACCAGGGCGATGCCGGCCGCATCGGCAAATATCGCCTTATATGCGGCCGGTTCAAAAGCCATTACATGAAAAGAAGGCAATCCTGCTGGAACACTGCCGAGTACCGCCACACCGTCCTGATCCAGACCAAACATCGCTACCAGGGCGATCCCGGCAACCACAACGACAAGGGCTGCGGGTAGCTTTGGTGCCATGCGACGAAGCAGAATAAGAACCACAAGAAGGCCGAGGCCTAGGCCCAGGGTAGGTAGATGCGAGTGATCGAACTTGTCTATGAATTCTGCCAGTTTTGGAAAGAACTCATCTGCCTCGCCGTGGTAACCAAATAGCTTCTGCAGTTGGCCAGCAATAATTATCAACGCAATACCATTCAGGTATCCGGTGAGAATCGGCTGAGACAGAAAGTTGGCGATAAAACCTAATCGCGAAATACCCGCAAGGACGTACATAATGCCCGTCATCAGGGTCAGAATCACCATCAGGGCCAGATATCGTTCGGGATCACCACCTGCCAGTGGTCCGAGAGCCGCCGCGACGATGATACAGGTCGCTGCGTCAGGACCGGTCATGAGTTGACGCGAGGATCCGAACAGCGCGTAAGCCAACAGCGGAAAGATGGCTGAATACATGCCGATTACCGCCGGAACACCCGCGAGATCGGCATAGGCGATGCCAACAGGCAGTGCGATAGCCGCCACGGACAGGCCCGCACCGAGGTCACTGCGAAGCCAGGATCGATCATAGCGGGCAAATATCTCTAGACCTGGCATGACCTGGTGGGCGATACCAAGAAATTTTCTCTGTTTATTTCCGCGATGCAAGGATGATCACCTCTGTCTATTCCGGCAGCGTCTACATATCATCTCAAAAAGGGTTTTGAATAGAAAATTTATTGCCTGCCAGCTCCGATAACTCCCCAGGAAATCTCAGAAATACAGGGCACCTTGAAAAATTCGAGGTGCCCGTGTGATGCAGGGATACACCACTATTTTCGTGCGCGTAAGGGCATGAAAATGAAGGCGATCGGAAATCGCGCGTTTCGATCGCTGTATCGAAAAATCCCATGGAAGGGATGTTTCGAACTACCCTACAGGTGTTCTTCAATAGGCAGCAACCCCATAAGCCAGACAGTGAAGCGGCTCCACAGCCCAACCTCCGGTTCCGAGTAATATCGAATTTCCTTGCCATCATTTTCTGTGATCCATACCAGTTGTTCAGCGCCTGTTACCGCGTCGTTTTCGAGGATAACCCGATAGCTATTCTCTGGCTGAACACCCTGGTTCATGTATTCGATGATCTGCTCCGCCAATTCCGGACTCTCCACCAGGATGACGATTTCCGTATTGAGCGCTATGGAACGGGGATCCACGTTGAACGAACCAATCACAACGAGTTCCCGGTCCAGCACAAATGCCTTGGTGTGCAGGCTCGCCTTCGAACGCCCAGCCAATAGCGACCAGTTTCTCTTGACGGAACTAGCATCTGGCCGAAGCTCATACAACTCTATGCCGTTTCTGATCAGATCACGACGATATTTTGCGTAACCCGCATGCGCGGCCGCAACATCGTTGGTCGCCAGGGAGTTGGTCAGCAGGCGTTGTGGAATGCCCCATTCCTTGTTCAGGCGCGCGCGCTCTACTCCTTCAGGCCCGGGGATCACATACGCAGCTTCGATCATGACCGAGTGATCCTTATCTTTGCCCAGCGCAATCAGATCGTCCGCGACTTCCTCGTCATTGGTTTCCAGCTTATCAGGCGCATCATACAGTGCCTTGACTGGCGCCCAGATGAACTGGTATCTAAGTTCTTTGAGCTTCGCCATCACCACGTCGCTGGTGGTATCGATGAGATAGGGATAATCCTTCACCGTATTCAACCAACGATAGACCTCCAGTTTTTTTTCCTGAAATTCCGCTTCGGACATCCTCTCTGCAATGATGGCGCCAATGGGTACCGCGAACTCACTGTTCCAGTACTGATCAAAGCTCCGGGAGATTTCCTGCACCACAGGGCCGACTACCGCCAGGTCCAGGTCCCGAAAATTCGTACCCGCATCCACCCCGAAGTAGTTGTCCCCGATATTTCTCCCACCGACAATGGCGATTGCGTTGTCAACGATGAAGGCCTTGTTGTGCATGCGGTGATTGAGTCGTTCGAGGCTGAATAAAAATTCAAGGCCACGGAACCTGCGATTGACAAAAGGGTTGAAAAGTCGGATCTCGATGTTGGGATGCTGGTCCAGTCGGGCAAACTTGAAATCTGTGTCTTTGGTCGTCACATGATCGAGCAGTATACGCACTCGCACACCTCGATCGGCCGCGCGCAGGACCCGCTCTGCGAGTATGATCCCGGCTGTATCCACTTCCCAGATGTAGTATTGGAGATCCAGGGTCTTCTCGGCCTGATTCGACAGCCCGGCACGGGAGCGAAAACCCCATTCGCCCGTGGGCACGAGGATAACCCCGGACTTACCCGGGTAAGCCAGAATCTCCGGCAGGAAGAATCTGCCCAGTTCAGTCTCTGCAGGGTCCTCCAGTGCAGTAGCGACCTCTCGGTCGGTGGTTTCAGGCAGGGTTGTTGCGCAACCTGCCAGCAGGAGGCAGGCAGAGAATAGCAATACTAGACGGACGGGTTTCATTACATTTTTATGCTGAAGCAGTTGGCTAAATGCCTTACCAAAACCCTCTAAAATTTCTGGTTAAAGAAAGTATGTGGTATTGATTTGTTTTATGATGTTGTTGGATATGATACCAACGAATCCGGACCAGGGGTTCGATGCCCATTAAATATACAGCAAAAGGGGAAACCATTGGCAGTTAGAAATGCGACCCGATTTTCAACCGACAGCAAAAGCTGGGGAAATCAGGGGTATTTCGTTTTTTGTGGGGTATTCTTTTAGCGCGCTTGCTATTGGACAGGCATTGAAGGTCAGGCCTCCGACAACGACCGATGTTGTGGACTGTGGACTACTGCAGAACCTCGGCCGTTACCTCTTCCAGGCTCTCGTGCCGCACATCCTTGCCCTTGACCAGAAAGATGCTGTGCCTAGCGATATACTTGGCGTGTCCACCAATCCGTTCCAGCGCTCTCAGCGTCAGGGTAATATCCACCACGTAGCCCACGCTGCGGGCATCTTCCAGCAGGAAGGTGGACAACCGACGCAGTGCTGATTTCATCTCTTCATCCAGCTCGCCCTCCATGCGCACCACTTCCAGCGCCAGTTCCGGGCTCAATTTCTCAAACGACAGTATCGACTTCTCCACCATGCTGTCCACCAGTTTCGCCAGTTTGGGGATATCGGCAATCAGCTGATAGTTAGGCGGGCTATGGTCGCCGTCGTAGAAAAGTATGGTCAGTCGGGCCAGACGGCGCGCCTGATCGCCTATGCGTTCGAGATCCGAGACGATTTTGCCCACGGCCAGCACCTCGCGCAGGTCTTTCGCCACCGGCTGGCGCTTGGCGATCAAATGCAGGATCTTGTCGTCTATCTCGACCTCCAGGCCATCGATGGCTTTGTCCCTTTCGACCACAATATGCGCCGAATCCACATCCTCATCCTGCAGTGTCCTCGACGCATCCCTAATCTGCCGGCGAACGAGACCGGCCATTTTTATGGCCATCTGGTTCAGCTCTTCGAGCTCGTCGTTGTAACGTTTGACGATATGTCCGTCGGTCAGCTCACTCATCATTCGATTTCCTGTTTCGTGATTCGACATCAATAGTCAGACCCTGTGGCAATAGGGTGGATGAATCTCTATCGGACGTTGTCGCGTCAACCGAAACGGCCGGTAATGTAGTCCTCAGTCAGTTTGTGCTGGGGGTTCGAAAAAATCTCGTCAGTCTCTCCGACCTCGATCAATCTACCCAGATGAAAGTAGGCGGTTCGCTGGGACACGCGCGCCGCCTGCTGCATGGAGTGGGTGACGATGGCGATGGTGTAATCCTCGCGCAGCTCGTCGATCAACTCCTCGACCTTGGCAGTTGCTATCGGATCCAGGGCCGAGCAGGGTTCATCCATCAGGATCACCTCCGGGGAGACCGCGATGGTTCGCGCGATGCACAGGCGCTGTTGCTGGCCGCCGGAAAGCCCGGTGCCTGGCTCGTCCAGGCGGTCCTTGGCCTCCTCCCACAACCCGGCGCGTCGCAGCGAGCGCTCCACCACCTCGTCGGTCTCCGCCTTATCCGCCACCAGGCCGTGGATTCTGGGGCCATAAGCGACGTTGTCATAGATCGACTTCGGGAAAGGGTTCGGCTTCTGAAACACCATGCCCACCTGGGCGCGCAGCGGTACTACATCCAATTTAGCGTGGTAGATGTCCTGCTCATCCAGTTTGATCTCGCCGGTTACCCGACAGATGTCGATGGTGTCGTTCATCCTGTTGAGGCAGCGCAGAAAGGTCGACTTTCCGCACCCCGAGGGGCCTATCATGGAGATTACCTGGTTCTTGCCGATGTCCAGACTCACGTCCATGATGGCCTGTTTCTCAGCGTAATAGACATCTACATTGCGGCAGGTCATGCGTGGGTTGTCTACCCGGATCTCGCCCACAGTGGCGGCGAAACCTCGTTCCTCCGCCTCGATAGTGTCAGCGCGATCCCCCCGCGACGCACGGTCCATGCCACCCACCACAGCAGTGTCAACAACTACGTTCATGATTCAATCCTCCAGACTGAGGGCGGCATTACCAGCGCCGCTCGAATTTCCTGCGTAGTATCACCGCCAACGCATTCATGGTAATGAGAAAGGCGAGCAGCACCATGATGGCCGCGGAAGTGCGCTCGACGAAGGCCCTTTCGGGGCTGTCGGCCCACAGGAAGATCTGCACCGGCAGCACGGTGGACGGGTCCATCACGCCGGAAGGTATGTCAACGATGAAGGCGACCATACCGATCATCAGCAGCGGCGCTGATTCCCCCAGCGCCTGGGCCATACCGATGATAGTACCGGTCAGCATGCCCGGCATGGCCAGCGGCAGCACGTGATGGGCAATGGTCTGCAGCTTTGAGGCACCTACGCCGAGTGCCGCTTCGCGGATGGACGGCGGCACCGACTTGAGGGCGGCCCGGCTGGCGATGATGATGGTCGGCAGGGTCATCAGCGTGAGCACCAGTCCACCTACCAGCGGCGCTGAACGGGGCAGCCCGAAAACATTGATGAATACCGCCAGACCGAGCAGACCGAATACGATCGAAGGCACCGCAGCCAGGTTGTTGATATTTACCTCGATCAGATCGGTCCCGCGGTTCTTCGGCGCGAACTCCTCCAGATAGACTGCGGTCGCCACCCCGAGGGGGAAGGAAAGCATCAGGGTCACCAGCAGCGTGTAGATCGACCCCATCACCGCGCCGCCGATGCCGGCCTGTTCCGGTTCACGCGAATCACCAGCGGTGAAAAATATCGTGTTGAACACCTTGCGGACGGCACCGGCCTGCTCCAATTGCTCTACCCAGCCAACCACTTTGTCGTTCAGGCGACGCTCGGACTCCGGCACCTTGCGGTCTATGTGGCCCTTGACCAGCATGTCGATATCGTCGTCGGCCAGCAGCCAGAGTTCCTGACTGGTGCCAAGCAGATCAGGGTTGCCCAGCACCATCTGGCGCAGCCGAAACGGCTCCGCCGCACTGACCATGCGGTAAAGGCTGCGCTTGTCACCGCGCCCGCTCACCTTAGGAAAAGTGTCGCGCAAGGCCTGTTTAATCAAGCCACTGTAATCGGCGGCCGCCAGCACCTTGGGATCGCGTGTGCCGCTGGGATCCAGTTTCTGCGCATCGAAGTCGATCAGCAGCTTGAGTTCAGTTTGCTGAAATGCGGTATATCCGTTGCCGACGATACTGATGAAGAGAAAGGAGACGAACAACAGGCCCATCATTATGGCGCCAAAACCGATGCGCCGAAACCGTTTCTCCCGCGCGTAGCGCCGCGCCAGGGTCGCGTTGACCTTATCGATGGTGCGCACCTTGTTCTGCATGGAATCACTCATACTGTTCACGATATTTGCGCACCACATGCAGGGCGATGATATTGAGGATAAGTGTGATAACGAATAAGGCCAGCCCCAACGCAAAAGCGGCCAGAGTCTTGGGACTGTCAAATTCCTGATCGCCCACCAGCAAGGTTACGATCTGCACGGTTACCGTGGTTACACTCTCTAACGGGTTGGCGGTCAGATTGGCCGACAGGCCGGCCGCCATGACGACGATCATGGTCTCACCGATGGCGCGCGAGGCGGCGAGCAGCACACCGCCGACGATTCCAGGCAGGGCCGCCGGGAAAATCACCTGCCAGATGGTTTCGGAACGGGTCGCGCCGACCCCGTAGGAGGCATCCCGCAGCGACTGCGGGACGGCATTAATCACATCATCGGACAGAGAAGAGACGAAGGGAATAATCATCACACCCATGACCAGGCCGGCAGCCAGGGCGCTTTCGGAGGAGACGCTGAGGCCAAGCAGCGAGCCGCTGTTGCGGATAAACGGCGCCACCGTCAAAGCGGCGAAGAAGCCGTAAACTACGGTCGGAATCCCGGCCAGCACTTCGAGCGCCGGCTTAGCCATGGCACGGAGTCTTCTGCCGGCATACTCGGAAAGATAGATGGCGGACATCAAGCCGATGGGGACAGCCACCAGCATCGCGATAAATGAAATAAGCAAAGTACCGGCAAACAGCGGGATGGCACCGAAAGCACCGGAGGAGCCGACCTGGCCGGCACGGATCGACATCTGCGGACTCCAATCGAGCCCGAACAAAAAGTCGGTGATCGGCACGATCTTGAAAAAGCGAATCGACTCGAAGAGTACCGAGAGGACTATGCCGATGGTGGTGAAGATGGCAATGGTCGAACTGATGATCAACAACCAGCGGATAGTGGTCTCCACCTGGTTGCGTGCCCGCAGTTGTGGGGAGATCAGTCGCCTGCCGAGAAGGATACCGGCCAATCCCAGCACAATCACCACCACCACCAGAGCGGCGGAGGCGATCTGCTGCAGGCTGCGATAGTGCTCCGCGGCGGCCTGCATCTGCGGGTTGACTGCAGCGGAGACGATATTTCCCTGTGCCAGGTTGCGGATATCGTTGACCACCAGCCCAAGTTCAGCCGGCGGCAGAATACGGACCTCACCTGGCAGCAAGGCCGTTACCAGGCTGGTAATGATGCTGGACTGGAATGATATCCAAAGCCCAAGCACCAGGATTGCCGGCAGGCCGCACCAGAGCGCAATGTAGAAGCCATGGTAGCGCGGCAGGGAGTGCAGTTTGGGGAGACCACCCTGTGCCATGGCCAGACTGCGGGAACGCCGCAAACCGACCTGGTAGGCCAGTGCCACCAACACCAGCAAAACCATCAGGATAGTCGTCAAATGCATCTTCGTTAATTACCCGGTTCCGCAAGCAAACTCAGGCGGACACTCAGTGGCCGCCTGAAGGCCCATCATCACAACTTGTTTTTCACTGCACTTCTACATTTCCAGATTTTTTAAAGAGCGGACATTTTCAGCAAGGCTCGCGCGCTCCTCTTCCGGCATCGGGATCATGCCCTTGTCCGCCAGGTAGCCATCCGGACCCCAGGCCTTGTCACTGGTGAACTCGACCAGGTATTCCGCAATACCCGGAACCTTGCCGACATGCGCCTTCTTGACGTAGAAAAACAGTGGACGGGAGACCGGATAGGAGCCATCGGCAATGTTGTCGAAAGTGGGCGCAACCCCGTCAACTTTAGATCCCTGTACCTTGTCCGAGTTTTGATCCAGGAAGCTGAAGCCAAAGATGCCCAGCGCCTTGGGGTTGGCCTCCAGTTTCTGCACGATCAGATTGTCATTCTCACCCGCCTCGATGAAGGCACCATCCTCACGAACCGTGTGGCAAGCCGCCTTGTAACCGTTCTTGTCCTTTTTGCTCATCGCCTTGAGCCAGTCAAACGTCTTGCAGCCTCCTTCCATAGCCAACTCGACAAAGGCATCGCGGGTCCCGGAGGTGGGGGGCGGGCCGAGCACCTCTATCTTAGTGTCGGGCAGGTCCGGGTTCACGTCCTGCCAGACCTTGTAGGGATTTGCCACCAGTAACTCCCCACCCTTCGGGTCCGGCACGTCCTTGGCCAGGGCCAGAAAGATGTCCCGGCGGGTGAGCGACAGATTGGCTGCGGTTTTGGCGTTGGCCATGACGATGCCGTCGTAACCGATCTTCACCTCGACAATGTCGGTGACGCCGTTCCCGGCGCACATCTCAACCTCGGACGACTTGATGCGACGGGAAGCGTTGGTGATGTCGGGATGTTGCACGCCAACACCGGCACAGAACAGCTTTAGACCGCCGCCGGACCCGGTGGACTCGACCTTAGGCGTCTTGAAACTACTGGTCTTTCCAAAGGTTTCCGCCACCACGGTGGAAAACGGATAGACAGTGGAGGAACCGACGATCGATATGTAATCGCGGGAAGCCGCATCAACGGCCGTTACGGCAAAGACCAGTGTAGCAGCCAGATAAAGAGGTTTATGGTTCACTGTAGACTCCGATTTTTTTATTGAACACAAGACGCAGTATGGGAACCTTTGATTACATTATTGTGGGGATAATACGAATCTTTTGTTCTATTTTTATTACATTTTAGTTTCCCTGAAACCATCGTCATCTCGAGTCCCGGATCTTCTACAAGTCGCGCAACGCCGACTCGGTTAGGCCAACACGAACAACCTCCAATCGGCCGGTTATCGGCCCCCGCGGTAAAAAATAGTAATGCCCTGAGGGGATAGGCCCCTATTCGTCGCTTTACCTGGTGAGAGTCGCAAATTTAGCGGCTTGAACAACCCGTAAACCGAGGGAGTTTGGCAGACGTTACCTCTGATTTCACAAAGCGACTTCGCCTGCGCCAATTCACCTCATTAAGGAGAAACAGAAATGTTAAATATATGGAATAACCAAGTCAGAAGCACCCTGAAGGTCGCCCTGTTGATGACACCGGGTTTAACGACCCTTCCATCATTGACGGCAGCCAGTCCTGGCCTGTATTGCGATTTCGACCGCTGCGTTCTCGAAATTCATGACAGCCTTTCCTTCGAAGCGGCGGCCGGTGGTGTATTCGATCTCGGAGGGAGTATCGAAATGAGTGGCGACGTCGTGGTTCACACCCCGGCCGGCCCGATGAATCTGCTCGAAGCGGATTTAACCTTCGAGCCCCGCCCCGATCTGCCAGAGGTGCCCTTCGAACTCTACGGGAGTGCCATGGCCCCCTTTCCCTCTGTTCCCTTGTTCGGCGGTGCCAGTTTCAGTGCGCAGCCCCTGGCAGCGGTCGGTCTGGTGGCACGCGACACGCTAAAGGAGATGCTGGAAAACGAGGAGGAGGGCTATACACTGCCGCTGGCGGAGAATCCCAAAGACCCTGCCGGCGACCCGACTGACCTGAGGGAGCCGCTCTATCTGTTTTTTCACTTCGAAACCGGTTTGGCATTTGACATGCCGTTGGGTGAGGCGCTTGGTTTCGACACCTCCGAGCATGATCCCTTCGGTTTCTCCGTGCCTGGCGACAAGAGCGTAACCTTTGTCCTGGATCCGACAGAACCCTACTTCTACCTGTCGCAAAATGCCCGCGAAATCTTGCTGGATAAGGCACAAAAGGCGATAGATCGTGCCTATGAAGCCAATCTTCAACGGGCGGAACTCGAAGCTGGCATGAACACTACAGACAACAATTCGAACGGCGATAATGACGCCAACAATACAGATCAAGCCGCAGGTGGATCCGTTTGGCCGGATCTTGGCGAAGTTGCGTTTTCATGGTTGGGTGGGATCCCGTTTGAGCCGGAATCGACTTGGGGCCTGCCGGACGATGTCGGTCATTTCAAGGGCCAGCTATACGTCGAGACTACCCTCCCTCTGTATAAATTCGTTGAAATAAACGGCACCATCGTTACCTACGCGGGTGAGCACGGCTTCGAACAGGCAGGTAACGGCGAAGTGCAGGTTACCTTTGACCTGATACCCAATTTTCTCAACTTTTCATTTCCATTGGGTAACGCCAGCGCCGGTTTCAAGGTTACCGACGAAGAGCAGTTTGTCTATTTCAGCGGTATCAACGATCCCGACACATCCTTTCTACCCAGCTTCATTCCGTTCGTACCTTCCAATGCGACCCAGGTGGCGGGCTATATTTCCACCGACAATCCGGAGGATGCGCGAATCTACGCCCAAGGTCAGTTCGGTTATGATACCGAGAATCTTCGCCGTCTGACCGGCATCGATCTCAGCAATCTGATGGTCAATACGGCGAACCTCAGCATCGATAAAAACGGCTTTCGCTTGCAAGGCCGCACATCTTCGAGCATTCACCCTTCGATTCAGTTGGGCGGTAGCGTTGAGGTAGACGCCTATTTCTCACCCTTACGTCCGCAAGATTCTTATCTGAAAATGACGGGAGAGATGGTGGTCGCCGGTGTTGGTCTCAAGCCCGCCAGTGTGAGTGTGGGTGCAAGTGGGCTGATCGTTGAAGGGCAGTTCGTCACCCCCCTCTCGTCCATCGGCATGACGGGCAGTATCACTGCCGCAGGCCCTAGTCTTAGCGGTGAAGCGAGTGTGATCTTCTCGCTGGACAGCGTCACCAAGGCCATAGAGGCGGCTCGTGCCGAGGTGATTGCGGCACAGAAGGAGGTCGATCGTCTGCAGGGTGCCATCACCTACATGCGCAATATCGTGAGCGACGAACGGGAGCGTGATGCAGCCAAGATCGCCAAGGCACGAGCCGATGTAGAGAGCGCACAAGCCAAGGTAAACAGCCTGCAGTCGAGTATCAACTATCACAATGGCCGGATCGCCGCATACAAGAGAGCGATCAGTAGCAAATACAGTTGGTATAAGCGGCAAAAGTGGTATAACAAGACCTGGGCATGGGGCGTATATGCGGCTTATAGAACCGCCAAAACCGCTCAAATCGCTTACCACGGCAGCATAGTGGGCGGGCTGTATACGGCTAAAGCCACAGCACAAGCAGCCTTGCTGGTGGTTCAGGAAGTACTGAAGGGTGCCGAACTGGCTGCGACGACCCTTCCCATCGACCTGGATCCACGGGTTGCCGCTCTGATAGTAAGTAAAGAGACCGCCACGGCTGCGCTTAAGGCGGCAGAGCTGGCCTTGCCGCGGCTCCCTGACATCGATGCCGACTTCCGTGGACTGATTGACATGGGTATAGATATCACAGGGATTCACGGCACCCTCAGTGCAGACTTAAACGGTGTTTCACTGGCACAGGGTGAGGTGAATTTTGGCCTCAAGCCAAAGGCATGCGTAGACATCGTAAATCTGGGCTCGGTCTGCGCACCTTTCTAAACTAATCGAAAGAAGCGTACCTTAGTGATCTCCCCTCGGTTCGAGGGGAGATTTTTTCTTTATCCAGGGGGATCAGTGCTGTCCCATTAAGTTGCGTTACATATAACTGGAACGCATTGATACGACAGCTCTTTCATAGTGATTAGTTGCGGCATAGACATGAATTTGAACACTGATGTTCGTCATTCCGGAAAGTGCGAAGCACTTGTCCGGAATCCAGGTTTTTCAATGCGTTCACTGGATGCCGGATCAAGTCCGGCATGACGGTTGGAGGTTAATGGGACAGCACTGCCAGGGGATGATGGTTTCAGTTCGACATCAAACGCTATACTTGGATCCAGTTTTCCGTCCCGATCAGGTTATGGAGCCCATGATACCGAATTCCGATCAGGTCACCCGACTGTTGCGAGACTGGCGAGACGGCGAGTCTGCTGCGCTAGAGGAACTGACTCCTTTGGTCTACGATGCATTGTGCGATATTGCGCGTCGCCATATGAGCGCTGAGCGATCCGGTCATACCCTGCAGGCCACGGCGCTCGTGGGCGAGGCCTATCTGCGCTTGGTGAAGGTCGATCTCGATTGGCGTGATCGCGGGCATTTTTATTCCGTCGCTGCGCGAATGATGCGACGCATCCTGGTTGACCATTCGCGTAACAGGCTGCGCAGCAAACGCGGTGGCGGTATCACGCACTTTGCCTTGGACGAGAATTTCGCTCCGGCCGCAAGCGACGCGGAACTGATGGATCTGGACGACGCGTTGACGCAACTGCAGGGCTTCGACGAGCGCAAGAGCCAAGTAGTGGAACTGGTCTATTTCGGTGGTCTGACCTATGAAGAAACAGCGGCAGCACTCGATATCTCGGAAGCCACGGTAGATCGCGAACTGCGCCTGGCCAAGGCCTGGTTGTATCGTGAGCTGGACAAGAGCAGCAACAAGGGGTATTGACGACTGCTGACCGTATCGGACCTGGCAACAGTCATACTGCATCGCGGCCTTTTATCCACTGGCAGAGTAGATGAGCGGCACATCGGAATGGCCCTGCCACTCACTCGCCCTGCGGGGGCCATGTCATCCGCCGATACAGCTATATGCGGGTAAAGGTCGGTACCGGAGCGTTATTCAACTCGGTGCCACATGCTATCTGACTGCGATGCTGCATCGATCGGAATCAAAGAACGAGTCAGACCAGCCGCCTCGCCCGACCGTCGCAGCTCAGCCAGCTGGCTTTGGCGCTGCATACTGCGGTCTCCCCGGCCGAACTGCGCCAGTGCGCGAGTCCATGCAATGAAATAGTCCGACCATGGCGTCGGCTCTGGCTGGGTGTATTTTTCCAGGCGGTCCGCATAGATTTCAGCCAGATTCCACTCATGATCGTTGAGCATGCGTTCCATCGCCGCTCGATAAAAACGAAAATAATTGTGACCAACGGCACCCCGCCCGAGCAGTGCGTCTCCTTTTGCCAGCGCCTGATCACGGCTGTTATCGTCCGGACTGGTCAAGGCCAGGGTTCCCAGCATCCATGGGCCGATGAAAGATTCGCCCGTTTCCCTGGCCACGGCGACCGCGTTTTGCATACGTCGATAGGCCTCGGATTGATCGCCTTTGGCGAACTCGACGCGAGCCAGGGTTTCGTTTAGAAAGGGTTCGAAGCGTAGTGCACCGAGCTCTTTCGTCAGTTGCAAGCCGCGTTCTGCCTGAGCCTGTGCTTCCTCGAGCCTGTCCAGATCGAACAATATCCAGCCGGCGGTCAAGCGCGATACAATTTCGGCGCGAATATGACCAACCTGAGCCGATGCCTCAGCCGCGGCGAGCGAATCACCTAGCGCCTCTTCGGTTTCATTCTGGTAGATGCGAACCGTGCCCAGCATAAAACGATTGGCCGCCTCTACACGCCCGAGATTGTGTTGTTCGCAAAGGGTAAGGCAACGTTCAAAATAGCCATGGGCCGTTCCCATGCGGCCCCGTGCATACTCTGCATCGCCCAGCCCGCTCAAGGCGCGGGCCTCGCTCTCCGGACAACCCGCATGACGTGCATACTCCAAGGCCTGTACATGTTCCGCTCGACATGCATCGACCTCACCCCGCGGAAAAAACAGATTGCCGCGCTGGTAGTGAATTTTCGACAGTTCCAACGGATGTTGCTCCGTGGCGATTGCTGTTTGTGCCTCATCCAGCGCGGCCAGGGCGGCATCTGGTTGGTCAGCGACATCTTGGCCCGCTGCGATCCCCATCCAGGCGCGGCAGCGTTGCAGTGCATCCGTAGCCAGATCCAGCGCTTGGCGATAGCTTGCGATAGAGGCTGTAACCTCTCCCATGTGTTCGTGAATCTCACCTCTGAGTTGATAGAGGGTGTAATAGTCGGGTTCCGTGAAATCTATCTGTAAAGCGCGCTGGACCAATTGCAGTGCGCGGTCGAAACGATAGGTCTGCATCTGGCCCTGCGCGGCGCGCAGATAGGCATCGCTGGCGGAGGGGTCCTCGGCGCGATCCAGATGCTCTGCCACCAAAATCTGGTCCCGTTCGGCAAACCAGTCCGCGGCACGGCGATGCAGCAGCCGTTTGTCGGAACTCAGCAGCGACAAATAGATAGCATCCTGAATCAAGGCGTGGGCAAAAAGGTAATCACCGCCAACGATGCGCAGCAGACCCTGTCGTATCAGGCGATGACAGTCATAGATAGGATCGTCGAGCAAAAAGCGCAATGCGTCGCCTGCTAAGCGCTGACCGATTACCGACGCCGCGCGCAAGGCCTGCTTGTCTTCGGCTGGCAGTTGGTCAAGACGCGCGATGACGAGACTTTGTAACGATGCCGGCACCCGCTCATCGCGATTATTTGCGGCACTGCGCAGCAGCTGCACCAGAAACAGGGGATTGCCGGCAGCACGCTCCACACATTCTGCGACATAGCCTTCATTTTCGTCGCTGATGGCATGCGCGATGGCGCGTGCCTCATCAACCCGCAATGGAGCAAGATCAAAGGTTACAAACTGGGCTTCGCGCACGCCGGCGCGCCAGACGGCATCCAATGGGTCGCGCTCGAGACGCGAGGTCAACACCATCAGAATCGGGCACTCGGCGGTTTCTTTAGACATAGCCGCCAGGAGTTCCAAAGTGCGGCTGTCTGCCCAGTGCAGGTCTTCTATAACGATCATCAGCGGCCGTAACGCCGCCGCACGGCGAGGTACCGTGGCGGCGGTCTCGGCCAGCCCCACACGACGCAGGGTATGATCCATGGTTTCGTAGAGTGAGTGCAGTTCCTGGGGTTGTCGCTGGCCCAGCAAATCGTTTAGAAACACCTGCTGGGTGGGATCGATCAAGTTTTCCTGCAACGCCGCTTTGACCGGATCTCCTCCTGAATCCGGTGAGGCCAGACAACGCACAACCGTGGCGATCGCACCCTGACCTTCGGCAACGCCGAAATCCAGAACCAGGCCTGTGCAGACCAGGAAACCCTGTTCCATCGCCAGGCTACGAAACGCTTCCACCAAGCGAGTTTTACCGATTCCTGCCTCACCGCGCACGTAAACGACTTGACCTCGGCCATCAACCTGGCAGTCCTGTAACAGATCGCTGAATTGCCGAAGCTGGCGATCACGACCGACCATCAACTGCGGCGGAGGTTCGAGCCTCGATCGATAGCCGGAAAGCCGCCAAACCGGTATCTCTGCGCCCGCATCGCTTAGCGGCAGGTTTGCCCTGCTGGCACATCGACAGAAGTCATCAACGGCTAGTTTTACAACTTCAGAAATCAAAATTTCGTCTGAATCTGCCAGCGCCTTCAAGCGCCGTGCAAACTGCAAGGACGACCCAGTGATTCTGCAGTCTTTCTCCCCTCCGGTTGCGATACCGCTGACCAGTACCTGTCCGCTGGCGATCCCTACAGACAAAGTACAGGGTTTCGATTCGATTTGCCCCATCGTCTCCAGGAGTTCAAGCGCACAACGCACTGCGCGTTCCTGATCGTTGGCATGTGCGACCGGAGCGCCAAACACAGCCGTAATCTCGTCATCCATCTGTCCTACCACCGTGCCACCGTACTGAGATACAGGCTTGAGTAGGGAAGGCTTCAATCGTTCATTCTTCTGATGCAGGATTTCCGGGTCTAGGAGCATACCGACCTGGGTATGCATACCGACACATAGCACGGTGACCTGGCGTTTGTCGCCGTCGCTGCTCAACGAGGCCCCGGAGCCAACGTGGCGCGTTCGATGCAGAGATGCCTTGGGTGCATCACCCGCCTTCGCCGCGCTCAGCGCGCTTACAAGCGATTGTAGATCACACAGAAAATCTCCCATACAGGCATATCTATGCTCCAATTCCGGCGCCAGTGCGCGTTTGATCAAACGATCAATGGTTGCAGGAAGATCGATCCGCTGAACAGAAAGAGCCGCAGGCTGCCGATTGAAGATCGCGTGCATCACGTCGGGTGGATGTCTGCCGGCGAACGGGGTATGGCCCGCCAGCATCTCATACAGCACAACACCCAAGGCCCAGATATCGGCACGATGGTCGACCGTTTCCCCGCGATATTGCTCGGGCGCCATGTAGGCGGCCGTCCCCATCCTCAGGCCTGTCCTGGTCTGTGATTTTCCAGCGATTTTCGCGATACCGAAATCGCATACCTTGACTGTTGAATCAGCTGCGAAAAGTACGTTGGCTGGTTTTATATCGCGATGATATATACCGTTCGCATGCGCGCTTTCCAGGCCACTGGCCACCTGAACCGCGATGTGCAGCGCCTCGGTGGCCGGTAAGGGTCCGCGCACGAGCTTTGTCGCCAGTGTGCCACCCTCATAGCATCCCATGGCAATAAACCATTGACCTTTGTCAGTCTGATCGATTTCGTAGATGGTGCAGATATTGGGGTGATCCAGAGAGGATGCCGCCTTCGCTTCGGTAATAAACCTGTCCCTGCTCAAATTTTCGTAACTGAACTCCGACGGCAGCATTTTCAGGGCGACAAAACGATCCAGTCGTGGGTCCAGAGCCTTAAGCACCACGCCCATCCCGCCACTACCCAAGGTATCGAGAATCCGGTAGCGACCCAGTTCCCGGGTCTGCTCCGCTTCCGGGGTCAACACCACGTGTGTGGCGGGAGTGAAGGTGTCGAGGAAATCGTGGTTTTCGGCATCGGCCTTGAGTAAGGATTGGACCTCTCGGTACAGCTCGATATCACCGCCGCAAGCGGCGCGCAAAAATAATTCCCGGTCAGTACCGTTAAGATCAACGGCCTTTTCAAACAAAGATTGGATCTTTTGCCAACGTTTGCTATCCACGTACGTATCCGGTTACGACTCGATACTGCATAGCCTACACTTTTCGCGAATTACACACATCGACCAGCCAGTATTCGCTCTGCGAGAGATCCTTAGTCCAGACCAACCACCAGCCATTTTCGCCTCGGCAATTACATGAATTTAGACTAGTCTGTCAAAGCATCAAGTTGTTGGTTGTTTAGAAAGCCCCAATAACACCATGCTTAATAAGGTATATCAGGAGAAGTAATGAACTCGAATTTTTCTTCAAGTGTACAGACACAGGTCACAGCCCTGCGCACGCGAACACCTCAAGCAGAGATTGTAGTCATTGTTGGCGGGGGGGTATCCGGACTGTTGACTGCCTATATACTTCTAGACCGATACGGGCGCCGCTATATCCCCGTGGTTCTCGATGGCAACACCTGCCATAGCCGCATCGGTGGAAACGCATACACCGTACCGGTGCAGGTCGGGGAGTTCGAGCGCTGGGTGGATCTGGGTGTCAACGACTACAACGCCACGACTTACCGGAACATTCAATCATTGCTCAAGAAACTGGGCGTCGAAGGGAAACCTCTGGTCGATACGACGACCTGGGCGGGAACAAACAATGGCAGGGGCGTCTCTTACGTTGAAAAAGATATTGTCTCAGGCGGAATCGATTGTGACTTGGCCCGGGACTACTATCGTTTCAAAGCGGAAGCCTATAACGATGCGATGTACGGCTCCTATTTCAAACATTCCCTGGCGGATTATGCCAAAGAAAAAGGCTACTGCACTGCCTTTCTTCAACTCAATCTGTATCCCCGGGTTAACGGCATGTACTATGCCGACCAGACCAGGCCGGTGCCCACCATGCCGCTCGGAGCGATCATGCGTTACTACGGCCTGCAGGAGGGCTTCGGCACCGGACCTGCTGATCGTAGATATTTTGATCAGGGAAGCACCTACTGGCTGGAGGCACTGGCGGATGCCATTCGCTGCATGGGCGGGGTTGTTGCAGCGCGCTGTGAGGTTTCCACCTTTACCTCTTCGGGGAAAAATAGTGATTCGGTCCGTGTCCATTTCGCCCCTGCATGGTGTCCCTGGTGGAAAACACAGACCGCGGAATCAGCTGCCTACGTGGACTGCAGCAAAGTAGTGATCGCTGCGCACGCCGATGTAGCTAATAGGTTGCTCGCCGATGTGCCAGACACTGAAAACGTGCGAGCCTTGCTGCAGCGTATTCACTATACGACGCATGAGTATCAAAGCAGCACCGGGAATGGAAAAAAGACGCTGGCGGTGGCCCATACCGACATCAGCGTCCTACCCGATCCGCAGAAGCCGAGCACCTATAACATCACGATTCACGAAGACTACAACCAGCCCAACCCCTACACCATCAGTTACTGCTGCAACAGTCATCAAAACGACGCGGAAAACCCCGACTACGCCTGCAAAGAAGTTCCGAACTTCTATGTCACCATCAATCCGCCACCGGACAAACAACCGTCAGAAGAGCGGATTTTGCAGACGCTTTATACCGCGCCGGACGGATCGACGCAGCTTATCCAGGCGATTGCTCACTTCTCACACAACACGGAATCTGAAGATACCTGGGATGTACAGCTGGAGATTTGTGAGCAATACCAAGGGCTGGATCTGTTAGGGGGAAAGCTCTATTTCTCCGGCGGATGGGGCATTGGCGCTGGACTGCACGAGGAGTGCTGGTACGCTGCCGATATGGCCGTGCGGCGTATTGCCGGCGTAGTGGGTGACATTTGTTGCAGAGATCTGATCGGCCCAGCAACGCAACAGCAGGATGTTCAGGGGAAGATAGTACATGCACCGCCCCACCATCTCAGAATCGCAATGGGACGAGTACCCCAGTCCGACGATGGGTAAGCCAGTGTTTTAGGAGATTGGATTCAAAGTAACCTCCGATCAATTCCTATTCCGTCATCCCGGCACAGGCAGGGATCCAGTAACATATAGTTTACTTTAGAGGGCACCTCGAAAAATTCGAGGTGCCCTTGTGCTGCAGGGACGCACCACTGCTCCGCATCTACACTGCGCTTCGTCCGGAATGATGAATAAAGTCAGAGTCCCCATCCGTCAGTTTATGAGTTTTCAATTGTGCTTTCGTTAGCGTAAAAATGCCACTATGAGCTATGCTGAATTGAAGATAATTTAGGTTGCATTGACCCGCCGTTCCTGCCAGGTTCCTTCCGTTGCCGAATTGCCAAAAAGCTGTCAGACTGAACACATCCATAGGAAACCGTTACTTAAGCCAGACGCATGGATGACTTACACCGCAGTCAATTGTGTTGGATAATCTTCCGGTATCTAGCCATCACCCGCTGGATCGAGATACCGGTATAAAAATGAACTCAAAATTAAAGCTGCAGGACTCGCAGCGGCTCCTTTTCACCACCGAACACCGCGCTATTTGGCTGGTCGCAATAATTGGCCTCAGTCTTTCCCTCGCCGCGCTCTGGTTGATCAGACAACAACTTGCGGCAAAGCAACAACTGGATTTCGAATGGGTCGCCCATAACCGCATCCGTGCCCTCAATCATGGCATCGACAACGGTCTTCTAGCAGTGACCATGGTCCACGATTTCTACGCGGCATCAGAAGATGTGGGGCCAGAGGAGTTCCGCGTATTCAGCAGATCGCTATTGGGACGTTACCAGGGAATTGAAAAGCTGGCCTGGGTCTCCCGGACAACCGGGCCTGATCACAAAAATGTCCTGGGGGAACCCAACCGATTCAAATCGGAATGGAGTCGGCAAAACCTTCTTATGCTTTCAGGCTGGACAATGCAGGCGAGACATTCCGGTTATTTTACCTTGACCAATATAGCATCATGACGGAGCAGATGACTTCCACCTCGATTCCAACCCCTTATTTATACCGATGCTGCAGCAGGCATTGGATAGCGGCGCGATGGCGGCAAGCGGACGGGTGGACTTCCATAGTGAAGAAAAGGGGGCGGAATACGGTTTCATGGCGAGCCTGCCGGTCTATCGAAGAGATAGCGCACCCAAACGCAGGCCAAAAGTCGTGACCATCTGCTCGGTTTTGTCGTTGGGTTGTTCAGGATCAATGAGCTGGTTAATGCATCAATATCCCTGTTGGAACCGCGGGGAGTCGAAATACTTTTGCTGGATGATAGCGCGGCACCCGATCAGCGATATCTTTATTTCTACAACAGTAGACTGGCCCCCCGCAGCACGGAGTCAATGAACTACCTCGGACTGGCTGAACAAGGCCGAAGAGTCGAAGGTTTGGGAAGAGATTCGAATTGCAGACCGCAAGTGGCAGATCGTCTGTGGGCAAAGTGATATTTTTCGCACTGCGGAGGCATTTCAAGAGAGTCCCTGGGTGGCTTTGGTCTCAGGGTTGCTTTTCACCATGCTGATGTCCTTTTACTTTGGTACGCATAAAGGAGAATGCGCAGGAACGTCTGGCGATGCAGCTGCAACTAGTGGAGCGTGAGGAACTGTTCCGTCAGATGACTGAGACCGTGGATGAGGTTTTCTGGGCAACAACTGCGGATGCAGCAAGGCTTCTCTATCTCAGTCCCGCCTACGAAAGGATGTTCGGTACTCGATCCACGCCATAACGAACAGCAAGGATTGATCATTCTCGATGCCGTACCCTCGCCTGACAACGAACGTCTGGTGGACGCCTTGCGGAAGATA
Source organism: uncultured Gammaproteobacteria bacterium (assembly GCA_963820955.1). Lineage (GTDB taxonomy): Bacteria > Pseudomonadota > Gammaproteobacteria > Chromatiales > Chromatiaceae. The sequence goes on from CAWGCA010000037.1 coordinate 64,646, forward strand.
AGACAGGAGCATGTGACCACAGAACTCGTGCATCGGGTCAACCGGGCCGATGGCACCATGCGTTGGGTCAGGACCCAGGGATTTCCCGTCGACAATGAGGATGGTCAGATACACAGAATTGTCGGTTTCATCGAGGATATCACCGAAAAGAAGCTGGCAGAAGAGGCGCTGAGAGAGTCGGAAGCCAAGCTGCGGGATATGTTCCAGCAGTCGCCGGATATCATCATGACCGTGGACAAGAGGGGTAAGATCCTGCTGATGAACCGCTCCGTCCCCGAGGTGCCGGCGGAGCGTGCGGTCGGTCGCAATTCCCTTGCCCTGATGCCCCATGAATTTCGAAAATGGTTCCGTCGCGCGCTGAAAAAGGTGTTCCGCAAGGGCATAACCCGACAGTTCGAATACTCGGCAGATAATGGTATCTACTGGGAGGGGCGTATCGTTCCCATTCGCGCCGATGGCCCGGTAACCGCTGCAATGGTGATTGCCACCGATGTGACGGAAAAGCGCAATCTGGAGTTTCAGGCATTGCGCAATGCCCGCCTTGCCTCCATCGGTGTGCTCTCGGCCGGTGTTGCCCACGAGATCAACAATCCCAACAATGCGATTCTAGTTCAATGCCTCTCTGGTCTCCCGCGCCTGGAATGACATCCTGCCGATACTCAGGGAATATTTTGAAAACCATGGAGATTTTGCCCTTGAGTGGATTGGCCTACTCCGATACGCGGGATACATTTCCCAGGTTGTTGTCCGAGATCACCAGAAACTCAGAGCGGATCACGCGGATCGTTCAGAATCTCAAGCACATGGCCAGGCAGGATACGGGTAGGCTGGCAGAAAATGTGGATGTCCAGCAGGTACTGGAGGCGACTCTGATGATCATTGCACAACCAGATTCAGAAATACACCGATGTGTGCAGTTTGAAGGTGCCTGATGGACTACCCGCGGTAAAAGGCAACTCGCAACAGCTCGAACAGGTGTTCATCAATGTCCTGCTGAATGCGCTGCAATCGCTGCCGGAACGTACCAAGGGCATCTTTATCAGCGCTGGATTGAGTAAAGATGAACAGAACCTGGAGATCAAGATTCGGGATGAAGGGCGTGGCATATCCAAGCGGGATCTGGGACAGGCTGACCGAGCCATTCTTTACCACACGGACGGAATCGGACGGCACCGGGCTGGGCCTTTCAATCTCCCGCTCGATCATGGAAAAACACCAGGGCAACCTGCTGTTCGAATCTGAGCTGGGCAAAGGTACCACCGTCACGCATAAGGATTCCCGTGATCCTTCGGCATGAGGACGATGCAAATGGAACAGCCACTTTCACTCACAATTGCCGGTCATACTCGTAGACGACGAATCTACCGTTCTTCTTAGTTCCCGAATGGTGCTTGGCAGCGCCGGCATCGGTCGACATAGAGACGGTTCAGGACAGCCGGGAGTTGATGCCGCTGCTGGCGCGACAGGAGGCAGCGGTGGTGGTACTGGACCTCTTTATGCCCTATCTCTCCGGCAGTCAGCTACTGCCGGAGATAAGCGCGAATACCCGGATCTGCCAGTCATCGTGATGACCGCGAATCAAGAGGTGGAAACCGCAGTCGCCTGCATGAAGGAGGGCGCCTTCGATTATCTGGTAAAACCGGTCGAGGAGAGCCGCTTCGTCTCCAGCATCAAGCGGGCTCTGGAACTGCGTACCCTGCGCCGCCAGGTGGATGCGCTCAAACGCTATCTCATATCAGATGAACTCGAACATGGCGAGGTATTTCGCCTCCATCGTGACGGTAAGCCGCAAGATGCGGGCCCTGTTTCAGTACCTCGATGCCGTTGCCAGTATCCTCCGAGCCTGTACTCATCACCGGCGAGACCGGTGTGGGCAAGGAGCTATTGGCGGAGGCGGTTCATCGCTTGAGCGGCCGCAAGGGGGAATTCGTATCCCTTAATACGGCGGGCCTGGACGACGCGCTGTTTTCCGACACCCTGTTCGGACACCGCAAAGGGGCCTTTTCCGGGGCCGAGAGTGCCCGCGAAGGGATGGTCAGGCGAGCGGCCGGTGGCACGCTCTTTCTGGATGAAATCGGTGACCTGAAACCAACCTCTCAGGTGAAGCTGCTGCGCCTGTTGCAGGAGCGGCAGTACTATCCCCTAGGCTCGGATGTCGCGAAGATGAGCGACGTGCGGATCGTTTGCGCCACGAATCGCGATCTGGCTGGTTTGATGAACGGCAGAAGAGTTCCGCTCCGATCTCTATTTCCGGCTTTCGGTGCATCAGGTGGAGGTTCCGCCACTGCGTGAGCGCAGAGAGGATATCCCGCTGTTGGTGTCCCACTTTATCGAGGAGGCCGCCGAGGGACTTGGGTAAAAAAATACCAAAGGCCCCGCCTGAATTGTTGACGCTGCTGGCAAACCACCATTTTCCCGGCAATGTGCGGGAACTGCGGGCGATGATCTTCGATGCGGTGGCGCGTCAACCGGCCGGCAAAGTGCTTTCGACAAAGTACTTCCACAAATTTATAAAGACACGGAGAAACGATGATAAGACAGAAGAGAACCAGTCGAAAACAGGTGATTGGCGCTACCGAGTCTCGTTTCCCCACTTTGAAGGAAGCGGAGCAGATGCATATAGAGGCTGCATTGAACCGGGCAGGCGGTAACCAGGGCATTGCGGCTACACTTCTGGGTATCTCACGCCCGGCATTGAATCGGCGTCTGGCCCGGTCAAGCACAGGAAAAGAAGAAGAGAAGAAACAGGGGTGTAACATTTTAATTTGTTACAGCGCACCCCTTGTGCATCTTCATCCTATTGAATTACATAATATTTATCTAGCTTCAAAGAAGTGCGTCCTGCACCCCGTGCATTCTGTTACACACCTTGAAAGCACCCGAATGGCCAAAACATAAAATATAACCACCTGATTATTACTTGCTATTTCTGACCATAAAAGCCTTGGCACAGTTAATGCTATATTCATCTGTCAACAACAGTATTCACCGCCATGACGAAAATATGGCAATGGCGATTTCATTCATTCAGATGAGGGTTAGACGATGGCTAAGCAGCAGGACAGCAAGACAGAACTCAAGGGTGGCCAACACACGCCGTGAACAGAAAAACGTAAAGTTCAATTTTCCAAATGGCAGTAGCGGTATTTTTATGCAAGTAACTCTGGCGATAACCTTCATGTATCTGATTCTCATCGGCTACTCGATGATGGGAACATTCGGCGTGGTGTTTGTCAGTCTTAGCCTTTCTGCTTGCGCTGTTTTCTCCCATTCTCTACCGGGTTGCGCGAAATCGTTGAACAATCGTAAAAAGCTGGACGTGGAAAATTGCGGTCCACTGGAGCCCGAAGTGGAGACCAAAGGGTAACAGAGACGGTGTAATTCCGGTTGGACCAGGGTATGACAGTCCTTGCCTTGGCCACGGGGATATCGTTTGAAAACGAAGTCAGAGAGTCGTGAAAGAAGCGCTAGGCTAAATTTCTGATCAGGCTGACGACAATAATCAGGCAGCAATAAATATGTTAAAAAAGATCATTCTACCTACCGTTTTGGCGATTCTAGCTTACGGATTCTGGATAAGCCCGGATTTCAAAGAGATCTCTGCGGGTGTCGCTATTTTCCTGTTTGGCATGCTCGCTTTGGAAGAGGGTTTCAAGGCCTTTACCGGCGGCACACTGGAACGCATCCTGCGTAACAGTACGGACAAATACTGGAAGAGCCTCAATTTCGGCATTCTCAGCACCACCCTAATGCAGTCCAGTTCCCTGGTCTCGGTAATCACCATCTCCTTCCTCAGCGCCGGTCTCGTCACCCTGGCCGCGGGTATAGGCATCGTTTTCGGCGCCAATATCGGCACCACCACCGGCGCCTGGTTGATCGCCGGTCTCGGCCTTAAGGTGAAAATCTCGGCCTACGCCATGCCGATGCTGGTGTTCGGCATCATCATGGTGTTCCAGAATTCAAAGAGCCTGAAAGGCATCGGCTACATCCTGGCCGGATTAGGCTTTCTATTTCTCGGTATCCACCATATGAAAGAGGGCTTTGAGGCCTTCAAGTCCACTATCGACCTTACCCAGTTTGCGGTTGCGGGTTACCCGGGTTTGTTTCTTTTTGCAGGCATCGGCATCTTCGCTACGGTGGTGATGCAGTCCAGCCACGCTACCCTGGTACTGATACTCACCGCTCTGGCTGCGGGGCAGATCACCTATGAGAACGGACTCGCCCTGGCGATCGGGGCCAATGTTGGTACCTGCATCACAGCCATCATCGGTTCGTTGAGCGCCAATGTGCAGGGCAAACGACTTGCCGCGGCTCACTTGATCTTCAATGTCGCTACCGGAGTCATTGCCATTGTATTCATGAGTCAGTTCCTCTGGGGAGTCGAACAGATCAGCGCCATTGTTGGAATCGGCGCCACCGACTACACCCTGAAACTGGCCGTTTTTCATACTCTGTTCAATGTCACCGGCGTCCTGGTCATGTCACCCCTTATCGGCCGGCTGGTTACCTTCCTGGAAAGCACGCTGCGTGAAAAGGAAGTTACGGTCGTGCAGCCAAAGTATCTGACCGATTCTGCCCTCGAGTTCCCTGATGTGATTATGGAATCAGTGCGTAAGGAAACCCTGCATCTTTATGACAATGCGCTGGAAATTCTGGCTCACGGTATCAACCTGCATCGGCACGAGATCTATTCCGACACGGAGTTGGAGGAACTGGTGGAGCAGGAGCGCGAAAATATAGACATAGACATCGATACGGTTTACGAAAGAAATGTGAAAGTGCTTTACGGCGCGATTGTCAGTTTCATCTCGGAGGCGCAGGCGAAGATTACCGCGGAACAGGCGGAGGATCTTTATGCCCTGCGTACCGCTGGAAGGCACATCGTCGAAGCGATCAAGGACGTCAAGCACATGCGTAAGAACCTGGAGTTCTATATGGGCTCTGACAATCAGTATATCCGGCGTGAGTATGATCTTCTGCGTCTGCAGCTGGGCAACATTCTGCGTGAACTGGGTGGGTTGCGAGCTGAATCCGATGATCCGGGAAACATCACACTGCTGGATTTGGACGGGCTGACAGCGGAAGTGGAAGGTAATGATGTGGTCGCCAACGGCACGTTGAATGGACTGATTCGCGACCGCCTAATCACCGAGAAGATGGCCACCTCGCTGATGAATGACAATACCTATACCTACGACGTGTCGACTAAACTGATCGAGATGGCCGGGATTCTGTTCGCGGCTCGCGCCATGGAACTGAGAGAGACGGAACACACCCTCAAACTGGACGACGACGAACTGGACGGGATTGTGGAGCAAATCGAATCCGAGGAAGCGCAGAACCACGGAGAGGTGGTTCAGTTGAAGAGAGTAACCGGATGATCGCCAGTAAAGTCTGACTACAATCATTCCCCATCAGCATCCCCGCGACAACGCGGGGTATGCTGCTGAAAACGCCTAATCAGACTCGGCAGCCCTGGGGTAGAGGGATTCGTGGCGTTAGCAGGTTGGTGAACATCTCGATCGATTTAAAATACAGCGGGGCCTATTTGGCCCCGTAGTTCATTAGTTGTAAGCGCTTGTCGGGAGAGAACTACTTTTTGTCTTTGCCCTATCCCGCGACATCACATGCGCTGTTGACCAACGCCACCGAAAAGTTCAAACGGCGCTTCACAGTTTTGACTACAAAGGCGATCGCCTGGATAGTTCCTTTCATAGGATTCTTGACACTCACTGTACCACCCGCGACGGCAGTGATACCGAAGGTTATATTATCCTGAGTGCCATCGGCCAGGTCGCCAAGAAGACCAGCTGTGTTGTCGAGCACAACGTCCGCAAGCGCAATATGCGGGTTATCGGAAACAGTCCGGCAAACCGCGGAAAAAGCCTTATTGTCCATTGTGTTCAACTGATTGAGAGTAGGAATCTCGGGCATTTCAGCGGCAACTGATCGCAGCGTCCCGAGCATTTCTTCGACGTTTCCGATCGTATCTCCGATCACCTGTTCGCTGGCGAAGAGAACAAAGGTCGGGATTTTATCTATTAATTCAGATGCCTTTCCAAGTCTGCTGACAAGCGATGCGGATTTTTCCAGAAAAGGCAGATCTTCGGGCAAGGCGCTGGCATTCTCGATTAGATTGTGGAGGCTATCGCGATAGGCGTCGCAGGGCGAGTCAGCACCGCAATCATTGAGTCCGCTGAATTCTTCGTACTGCTCTCGGGATTCCTCGAGGAATTCAAGTGTTGACCTGACTGCATTCAACATTTGTTTTGCGCCTCCGCTTTTCAACGAATCTTTCGTTTCATTCATACTATTCACCAATTCGTAAACCTTCCCACGAGTCGAACGAATCTGACTATAGATACTGTCGACCCGGCTTTTGATCGTGTCGATGACACCCGCGGAAGCGGGGATGGGCATCGCCAGGGAAGCACAGACGAGGGCGGCTGCGCTTATACTGCCAATAACGGTTTTGTTGTGGCGGTTGTTGGTGAGAGTTTTCATTCTCCTATCCCCTGTTCGTTGAGATTTCCAGTGGCCGGGCCCGCCTCTGAATCGATCATTAATGGCCCTTAACTGGTAAAGCGCCGTTAGCCGACAAATCCCCTCATCTTTTCTAAATAGAGTATCCAGAACTGCAAGTCGACATAGCAGCCAACGTTTGAAAATAGTGGAATAATTTGCCATAATATGGTCATGTACAGCACATGCACACAATAGAGGGATCGTATGGCTGCTGCAACAGAGCGCGTTCCGGTGCTAATGACACCGGCAGAGAAGAAACGAGTAGTCACCAAAGCAAATAAGGCTGGACTGACCACTGGCGAGTATATGCGCCGGGCGGCAGAAGGGTACCGACCTGCTGACGACGACAAAGCCCTGGAAGCCATGATCAACGAAATGAACAAGGCGACTCAGAACGCAGAGACAGCTATCGATGACGCACTGGCGTTTGTCAAAGCGTCGAATAAGCGGATTGAAGAAATGGAAGCGAAAGCAAAAAGCGAGATGTCCTGATGGGGATTGCTGACAAGATGTGGGATGGAATAACCCGCGTCATCCGTATGGATGTAAAAGTAGAGGGATTGGCTGCGACTATTAAGGATCAGCAAGCCAGGATCGAGGATTTGACGGGGCGGGTTATTCGCCTGGAAACAGCGCTGGAAATTGCCTTGACGGCTCAGGGTATTAACGTCTCATCAAATCGCATCGAGAAAAAATAGAAAAAAGGGGTAATGTCTCGTAATAACCTACCCTCTAGACTAAATCCAGAAATCTACCATAGTTCTCGGTAAACAATTCACGGGTAAGAGGACTGAGCCCGTTTTCTGCATTCTCCAGTATCTGCGGCAAGACAGAGCGCAGCTTACGCACCCCTTTGGCTACCACAATCCCGTATTCATCGAGAAGCCCCTACGTCTGGTTGACCAGGGCGGTGCGCTGTTTGACCAGTTGCTCCCTAACCCGGTGCAGCGCCTGCATATCCTGCTGTTCGACACTCTTTGGCGGAACAAAGTGCATGTGCGGTCGTCCTACTCGCTCACAGATGCCATCGGCTCCGACCTCTCGCCTTCCCTTCTGCCTCGCCTCGTTGCCTTCGCTCGGCGTTACCACCCACTGCCCCGTATCGCTCCCCGGGTTGGAGCAACAACACCCAGGGTCCGGACCGCTTCTACCACTGCGCCCACATCGCTTGCTAAAAGGTGGAGAAAACGCGATCTCCCAGGTTCCTGGGCGACCCTTGACTGCATACCCCGCTCTGGGACCCCCGCTTACACCAGGCCAATTCGGGGTAAGCCATACTGCCTTCCGCTAACTTAACGACGTCGGCGCCGCATCAGTATCACTTGCGAGGCTCTATCACGAAGCCTACAAGCTCCCTGTGTACGCTTCGCAGTCGGGGTTAACCCCCGGACCACGCAACACTCGGTTCCGGCTGGTGGCCAACCTTTACCGGGTCAGGACTTTCACCTGCTGGATCGCATACAGGGTTTCTGTCATGGCTATCCGTCTACATAACTTCTCCCTCACCAAGCTTTGCCTGGCGCAACAACTTATTGATTCTCGGAGCGGGCGAGTTTTGAGCGGCGACAGAATGTAAAAAATTCTTAACCGATATTATGTACTGGGTCACATAGTTTGTCCTAAAGAACATATAAATCCAGTCGAACAATAAGGGCGTTACATCGTTTTTCGGTTTTTTTTGCAGTAATGAAGGAGTTCGAAGTATGAAAAAAATGGTTTTGTTCGCAGCACTGATCCTTAGCTCCAGCCTGGTAATGGCAGCAGGCGGTAAAGTCAGAGATCAAAGCCCGATTTTTAATGAAGACGGCGAGTATGTTGGAAGCATCGTTCCAGTACCGCAAAATTGCACAGCTGTTGTCGCGCAAAGTGGTAAGGCTGTTTATATGTTGTGCGATGAAGAAGATGAATAATGCTGCCGACCTCTAAGCGGTAAAAATACGCAGCGGCAGGTATTCGCCGCTGCGTTAAACATTGTTTCTATTAAAACCCTTCGAGTGGACTGGTTGTAGGTTCCGAATATTCATGCGGCCTTCGGAAGATAGGCATCATGAAGGCCCTTGGCAGCTGGGAATTCAACAACGTTGCAGGATTCCGCTGCTCGTACGGGACGACCGTCCGGCGTGTCGCTGTTCAAGGACCGGTGTGTTCGCGACGGATGGTAGTCATCCAGATACAACGAAATGAGTCTCTTTAGATGCCGCTCGTTGAGCACGATGACGTGATCGAAAAGTTCTCGGCGTAGGGCCTCAATCTCTCGTTTTACGTAGGCGCTTTACCATGGCAACGCGGGTGCCGTGATGACCTCGTCGATACCCAGACTCTCAATCCTCCGCGTAACGCGCTCACCGTATATGCCACCGCCGTCTCGAATCAGATAACTCGGAGCAGTATCAAACGGAAACGCTTCGACAGTCTGTTGCGCGGTCCACTGTGCCGTTTGATGTTCCGTCACATTGAAGTGAACAATTCGCCGTCAGTCGTGGGCAAGCACGATAAAGACGAACAACACCCGAAAAGTAGCCGTCGGGACGATGAAAAAGTCGATCGATACGAAATCTCGAACATGCTGGTCGAGGAATGTTCTCCACGTAGGCGAAGGAGGCCCGGCTCGCTTGGGTCGATACTTCTCTACTGTTGGCTTGGCAACGTCGATTCCAAGCATCGCGAGTTCAGCGACGATCTTTGGCGAGCCCCAGGTTGGATTGGATTCCCACATCCGCACAATATTGCGCTATTAGCACCAGAGCAGCCGGTCAGCAGACCTAATTCTTGGCCTTTGTCCCGATTTCCGATACAGAATCTACTGATACCGCAGCGCCGCATTCTCTGCCTGTAAAGACAGCCGCGATCTGGCAGATGTAGTCATCAATATCAACAGGAACTGGATCAGCCGTATCATGGATCCAAGGATCAACCATCATCCAGAAATATACAACAGAATCCACAGGCTCCTATTTTCGGGACCCGCCGATACGGGATCGCGCACATAAGGCAATATAATGCATACCATTGGTGAAAAGTGTGCGGGCGAAACGGGCAAACTCTCCTAACGCCTTGAAGGTGGCAGAAATAATGTCCATGCCCTCAGCATACACCGAGCCATTGATTGCTTGGCTAATTCACATCCTCAAATCAGCAGAACTGGACAGTCAGGGAGTATTTGCAGACCACACCTGTAGTACACTGGGCCAATGCTGTCTGTAAGGGCTAAAGAATCCATCAAAACCGCCCTGGCGATGACTATCGCCTATGGCATTGCGTTGTCGATGGGTTGGGACAAGCCGATGTGGGCGGGCTTCGCGGTGGCCTTCGTCAGCCTCTCGACGTCGGGCCAGTCGCTGAACAAGGCGGCGCTGCGGATGGTCGGCACCCTGCTGGCGATAGTCGTTTCACTGACCCTGATTGCCTGGTTTGTGCAGGATCGTTGGCTGTTTATTGTATTCCTTTCCGCGTGGGTAGCCTTGTGCACTTACCTGATGAGCGGCGCCCGATACCAGTATCTGTGGCATGTGGCCAGCTTTGCCACCGTGATTATCTGTTTCGATGCCGGTGCGGATCCGGTGAACGCCTTTAACACGGCAATGCTGCGCGCGCAGGAGACCGGCCTTGGGATTCTGGTCTACGGGCTTATTTCCGTTCTGCTATGGCCGAGTAATTCCCGCCACGAATTTGAAGCCTCGGTCTCCAAACTGGCATCCGTGCAGCATAAGCTGTACCGGGCCTATCATGACCTGATGCTCAACAAGTCCGATGCCGCCGCTGTCCAGGCACTACGCGCAGAAGCGGTGCAGGCGCAGACCGGGTTTAATCGGTTGTTGCCTGCGGCGCAGACCGACAGTTACGAAGTCTGGGAGTTGCGCCGGCAGTGGCGGCATTATCAGGGCCTGGTCAGCGAAGTGGGCAAAGTGCTTGAGCACTGGCGTGAAAGTTTCGATGAATTACAGGCGCTGGATCTGCACGCACTACTGCCCAACCTGAAGGACTTTGACGCCGAGATGGAACGGCGCTTCGCACAGATCGAACGTATGCTGGCTAATCAGGCTCCGGAAAGCGAACCGGTGCCTGTGGAGTTTGAACTTGATGGTGCCGGGCTCGATGAACTTTCCCATTTCCACAAGGCGGCATTGACCGTTACCCGCTCCCGTGCGCACCGTCTGGAAGAGCTGACGCGGTCATTGTTTGATTGTGTCAGTGACATCAAGTGCTTTTCCCGGCCGGACGCCATGGCTGAATACCCCAGTGATAAAAAGAACGGTTTTGTGCCCGATCCGGAGCGCATTCTGGGTGCATTCCGCGTCGTGCTGATTTTGTGGATTGCCTGGTTGATGACAATTTATGTCGAAGGCATTCCCGGCGGCTATTTGTTGATCATGGTGGCCACGCCGATAGGCATGGCCATGTCGACCATGCCGCAGGTTTCAGTGCTGAAATTATTTGTACCGGCACTTTCCGGTGTGCTGTTCGCAGCTTTGCTCTACATCTTCGTCATGCCGCAGCTGTCGAGCTTTCTGGGCCTGGGGGTCATGATATTCCTGGCCACTTTTGCCGTCTGCTATTTGAATGCAACTCCCCGGCGGGAACTCGGCCGGGCTTTTGGACTGGCAATGTTCGTGGTGGTTATCGGGGTATCCAACGAGCAGGGCTACAGTTTTATAGCAGTGGCCAATGCGGCCATGATTTTACCACTCGTGTTCACTATCATTTTGCTGACCGCCTATATTCCCTGGTCACCGTTGCCGGAGCGCGTGTTTCTCAGGTTGCTGGCGCGCTTTTTCAAAAGCAGCGAATATCTCATCTCCACGCTGGGTCAGGATTCGCAGCAACCACTCACAGCCTGGCAGCGGTGGCGTAAACGTTTTCATGCTCGGGAGGTGGCGATCCTGCCGGGCATGCTCGGGGCCTGGGGAAAGATGATCGATCCAAAGGTATTCCCCGATACCGATACTCAACAGGTCCAGGCGCTGGTGATCAATCTGCAGGCCTTGTCCTATCGGATCAGTGGACTCATCGAGGCGCGACAACGGCCACAGTCTGAGTTCCTGGTACAGGAACTGACGCAGGACATGCGCAACTGGCGGCTGGCCATTCAGTCGCTTTTCCAGGACTGGTCAGAACATAGCTCCGATTGAGTCCGAACAGTGCGCTGGAACAGCGCCTGACCAAAAAGCTGTCAGAACTGGAAACCCGTATCAGCGAAACTTTCGAACAGAGCGGGGCGGACAGGCTAAAAGATGAAGACTACCGGAATTTCTATCGCCTGCTGGGCGGTTTCCGGGGTGTATCGGAGGCCATGGTCGGTTATGCTCGACTTATGAAGGCAATGAACCTGGATGAATGGCGTGAGAGCCGCTTTGGATAATGATGGATTATGTGCCCAGTGAATTGAGCATCGGCGGCGTCTATCTGCCGCCCTTGCTGGTCGCCAGCCTGTTCGGAGCGGTACTCGCCTGGTTGACGGTGATGTTACTGAACCGTTACCGCCTGTCACGCTGGTTCGCTTATCCGCCGGTCGTTTTCATCGCCCTGGCGATTATCTACACGGGCCTGATCGGCACCTTTTTCATACCGGTATGAATGCTATGACAAACAAATTGACGAAACTGCTGATGACGGTGCGGTGGTGCTCATCGCTGCAGCCATACTGGTAAGCAAATACCGGTTTTACCTGACCAACCCCTGGACACGCGATGGCCAGGTACACGCGCAGGTGATTCAGATCGCACCGCGGATTCCGGGCCGATTATCAATTTGCCAATTATGGATAATCAGCTGGTAAAAGCCGGCGATCTGTTGTTCGAGATCGATCCCCGTACCTTTCAGGCTGCAGTAAAGAAAGCGCAGGCCGATCTGCAGCAGGTCCAGGCCGAAGCCAAGGATGCCAAGGAAGAAGCCGACCGTGCCCGCAATATAAGGAAGACAGACCGGGGGGCAATGTCACAACAGCAACTCGAAAGAAAAGTGAACGACCAGAGCTCGGCGGAAGCCACGGTGCTTGGTGTCCAGGCACAGTTGGAGCAGGCACAGCTGAACCTTGAATTTACCCGCGTCAAGGCGCCGGTGGATGGATATGTCACCAATCTGAACCTGCGCCTGGGCAGCCAGGCGGTCACCAACCAGCCGGCGCTGGCGCTGATCGATATCAACAGCTACTGGGTCCACGGCTATTTCCGCGAAGACCGGATCGACGGTGTTAATGCCGGTGACCGCGCCATCGTCACGCTGATGAGTTACCCTGACAGGCCGCTGGAAGGGCAGGTCGACAGCCTCGGCTGGGGTATCGCCCAGGATGACGGCAGTACCGGCTATAACCTGCTGCCGAATATCAGTGCGACGTTTGAATGGATACGTCTGGCGCAGCGTGTGCCGGTGCGCGTGCACCTGATCGACCCGCCGAAGGATATCCCGCTGCGCGTCGGGACGACGGCATCGGTGATGGTCATGACGGGAGAGGGCAGCGATTCCGCAAAGCCGGTGCCCGCGCTGCCGACTGCGCTGCAATAACCGCTACTAAACCCGTTCAGCGCATCAGGCTTCTGTAATGGTTTCTCCAATCCTAGTGGGCCATGCGGGGACGTACTTTCTGCAGGACATCAGAGATCATCCGTTCGCTCTTTTCGAGCCCTTTCTTGACGATCCATTGCTGTTTATGGGATGCGCTGTCCTGGTCCACCGAATCTTTGTCCTTTAGATCGGACGGCCATTAGCCGAAAAAAGCCAGTTGTGGCGCTTCTTTGAAAGATCCGTCCAACCGTTGTTACCCCCAGATGCAATCCTGCCCGACACAACGTCTCGGCAATCTTGACCTTGCCCATGCTGGGGCTTAGGGCTTTCAGCCATTTACGATGTAGCGCACAAATTCAGGAAACTTGTTAACCGACTCACGCGTTTGCAGCAGGGCATTGGGGCCTTTCTGATCGATGCGTTTCACCCAGCATGCAATCGTGGCGACGTCAGAAAAAATGTATCGGCCGTCTGCTTCAGCCACCAGCCCCGGACCGCGCGAAGCTCAAGAATGGCCAGGCGCTCGAGGGGCCCGTAATGTGGGCGACGCTGAGGTGGGATTTGTGCAGCGCGGGCGTCCTTGGTGCGGAGTTCCTCTCGCAGCAATGTACACTCTTCGTGAAGGTGATCGTTCTGCGCCGCAAGCCTCACCCGGGCATTGATGCTGTAGCGGCCGGGGCACGTGGGTAGACGATGCAGTAATGCGCCAACGAGAAAACATAGATTGCTACCGACCCCACGCACTCCTGCCAGCTCTTGGGAAGAGGAATTCGTGGCGATTGCGGTTTGGCGAACATCTTGGATACCTGAAAACGACTGCTTGAGGATTCTCTGTCCAAGAATACAATAAAGACAATGAATTCATAAGGCTATGATCAGATTGGCAGACATAAGAATTCGTTGGACCAGGACACCCATCAGAAACAAGTTAAACATGTAAGCCTGAGGGTTTTAGCGTGGCTGTTCTAAAGTTATAGTACAAGCCCTGAACCGGCCGCCTATTCTTCATGACGCGCTCCGGTACAGTTGACAGCTCAACTTAGGTAGAAAGAGGTGACAATATGAAAAAGCTAGGTTTGATTGCGCTAGCGTTCAGCGCAGCAATTGGGACAGCTTTCGCTGCCGAGCCGGCAGGGGAAGTAGCTGAGGCACGCGGTCTTGTTAAGAAGTTCTTTACCGACCTGAAGGGACAGCTGCAGACGGCCATGGCGGAAGGCGGGCCGGTTAATGCGATCCAGGTCTGCAATGTGCAGGCACCGGCGATCGCCCGCAACCTGGCGTTCGACTCTGGTTGGGAGGTGGAACGCACCAGCCTCAAACTTCGTAACCCGGCCAACCGCCCGGATGCCTGGGAAACCAAGGTCCTGGAGGCCTTTGAAGCCCGCAAGACGGCCGGTGAAGACGTCACGAGTATGGAGTATTCGGAAGTGGTAGAGGCCTCTGGAAGCAAGACCTTTCGTTATATGAAGGCGATTCCTACCGGTGACGTATGCCTGAAATGTCACGGCAGCGAGATCGACCCGGATGTGCAGACCGAACTGGAGCGCTACTATCCGGGCGATCAAGCGACCGGCTACGCCAAGGGCGCTATTCGCGGCGCTTTCACACTAAGCAAGCCCCTCTGATCTATGTGCCCACACGGTTGAGATGTTAATCTGACCGAAATTACGAATCGGTGGACGGTGGTTTTTCGGCAGCCGACCATAATCATCTTTAAGTGGTAGCTGCCACTAAACAGGTGACATGGTCAAGGTTAAAACTAACCTGACCTTGCCGTTTTCTGTCTGACGGCAAGGTTTTTAACCTTAAGACCTGAATTGCTGTTCCGGTGGAACCCGTTTCCTTATGTCTGGCTACGACCGAGCGGTGCCAGGCAAGAAGCGTGTCTGGTGTCACAGCGTTTCGGTTTCATCGAGCGCTCATCTGCCAAGGACTTTAGCTTTTACAGCCAGTCGTATCCGCTGTTCGTCGGTGAACCGAAGTCGTTGTCCCTCGAGTTGATCTTCCAGAATCCGGTTTCTTCGATGAGATAGTCGATGACTGCATGTTGGTGGCGATTAAGCCAGCCGGCCAGAGCGACTAACAGAAGGTTGAAGGGTTGGAGCACACTGTTGATTGCTCGAACAGATTATCTATAATCAGTGCTGTCCCATTAACCTCCAACCGTCATGCCGGACTTGATCCGGCATCCAGTGAACGCATAGAAAAACCTGGATTCCGGACAAGTGCTTCGCACTTTCCGGAATGACGAACATCAGTGTTCAAATTCATGTCTATGGCGCAACTAATCACTATGAAAGAGCTGTCGTATCAATGCGTTCCAGTTATATGTAACGCAACTTAATGGGACAGCACTGATCTATAATATTTTTTGATAACAATATCATACGGTTCGTTCGAATATTTTCACCACACAACCTGGCGCTTGAGTTAATCCAGGGTATCCTGATCCAGCTGACTGGTCAGTTCACGTATCAGACCATGAAAGCTGGCGCATGAAGCTTCCATGATTCAATTATCGTTGACCTCTCCCGATTCTCTATTACTTCGATAATTTCGAATAATAGAACGAATATATTCGACTTTTCATAATTATAGAGCCTGTCTAGCATTACCAGGTCAGTAGTAACAACAGCCTTAATGAGGTAACGAATCATGAACGAAACTATCACCTTAACTTCGAGCCGGGGACAAACATCCGCGGTAACCACCAACAAGGTGCTTCGCAACACCTATCTGCTGCTGTCCATGACTCTGTTGTTCAGCGCCCTGACCGCCGGAGTCTCAATGGCGCTCAACCTGCCCCATCCCGGGCTTGTGCTGACGCTGGTCGGTTATTTCGGCCTGTTGTTCTTGACCGCTAAGTTTCGCGACAGGGCTCTTGGGCTGACCTTCGTGTTCGCGCTGACCGGCTTTATGGGCTACACACTCGGGCCGATTCTCAACGCCTATCTGGCCATGCCCAACGGTGGCCAGACCGTGATGACGGCGATGGGCGCGAGCGGCATCATCTTTCTTGGCCTGTCTGCTTATGCGCTAACCAGTCGGAAGGACTTCAGCTTCATGGCAGGCTTTCTGATGGCGGGCATCCTGGTGGGTTTTCTGGCCGGCCTGGGTGCGGTATTCTTCGAGATGCCCGGCCTCTCGTTGGCGGTATCCGCTATGTTCGTCCTATTGATGTCCGGGTTGATCCTGTACGAAACCAGCCAGATCATCCATGGCGGCGAGACCAATTACATCATGGCCACGGTCACATTGTACGTCTCTATATTCAACCTGCTCACCAGCCTGTTGCACCTGCTGGGATCTATGGGGGGTAACGAGTAAGCGACGATTATCCAATCCGGAGCAAGGCATGTTGCGCATCTGGCTTCCCTCGATGAACTCCATCAGCAGATCACTCTGCTTGGCGGCCTCGGCTTCTGCTGTGCTATCGACACGAATCATCGAAACAGAAGCCAGTCCGCCTGGTGCAAGTTTGAATCGCGTAATACAGGAGAAGCCTGATGTTCGCCATTTACGACATCCAAGGCCGTCGCTTTCGTGACACCTTGGAGAATCTGCGCAAGGTGCGGGAAATCCAGACCAGTCAAAACATACAGTCACGATCGAATCTTTCTGCAGATCAGACGCTGCCTGTTCCAGCCTTCGGCAGCGGTAAAACCCGAGGTACAGCAGTCTCCAGTAAAGCGCTGCAAGCCTACCGGGAGATGCGTGAACTCGACCGGCGGGAGCCGATCTACCACGCCTACCAGTTGATGAGCTGCCCGGTCAGCACCTTGCCCATGGAGATGGACATACTTGCAGCCCGGCGCTGTTTCCAGCAACTGGGATTCGAGCAGATGCCGGTCCTGAGCGCTCAACAACGTATTGTTGGCATGCTGTCGGTGCAGGATTTGCTGCATTTCATCATCATCGAGGGCAACCTGGTGAGGTATCTGGGTGGCAAACGTGTGGCGGATGCCATGTCAAAAGAAGTGATTACCGCTGATCCGGTAGCGGATATTCGCCGGGTTGCTCAGGTCATGCAGCAGTACCATCTGCACGGTGTGCCGATTGTCGATGAGCAGGACGCATTGGTAGGCATAGTGTCACGCAGCAATATCCTGCGGGCGGTGATCAATGATCCACCATTGAATATCTGGTCTTGATGATTCAGTAGCCGGATTGACAAAGCTTATACAACGCATCTGAGGCTGGCCCGACCCAAGAGCAAATTTATCGAGATTTAGATTGAGATAATATACAGAGGCGACAATCCATGAAAAAGCGCGCATCATTCTCATTCAATCTGCTTATTACTTTCATGTTTCTATTTCTGTCGGCACCGCAAGCCTTTTCCATGTCAGATGCAGGTGTAAAACATTGGATCGAAGCCAAAGCCGCCGGATCGCCTGTGCTGATGATCACCGACCGGGTTAGAGTTGATGTGGACGATGGATTTGTCGTACTTTCCGGCCAGGTCCGCCTCCTTGCACAACGTATGGAATACGATCAAATCGCCTGGCAAACGATTGGGGTGAGAGAGGTGGACAACGAAATCCGTGTAGTACCCGAATCGGCTGTTTCGGATGCGGAGGTCGAGCGCCAGGTACACTACGTCGTCTTCGACACCTACCGCCGGTATTGGCACCATGAATTGGATGCCCATATTGGGGTTGAAAAAGGCCAGGTGCGCATCAGGGCCGAGCTACGACGTCCCCGGGATCTGGTCATGCTCAAACACCGGCTGGCCAAGATCGAAGGGATAACCGAGTTGGAGATTGATGCTGTAAAGCCCTTGACTCGATGATCATTAGCGCTCAATCATTGGGGTCGGAAGCACCTCCCGATCGTTGATTTGAAACGCCCGGGTTAGCCAAAGGGTCTAAGTAAAAGTCGACATCGGCCGTACCTGTCAGCGGCGATTGCTTTCTCTGTACTCCGATGTCCGTCAGATGGGCACCGTGTAGCATATGCGTAGTACAGACTAAGATGCCATTGGAGAGCGCGTCGAGATTGAAATAGTAGTACTTCGAGCCTGGCTGATTGTCAGTGAGTATCCTTGTATAGTGACAAATTTGCGATGCACAGGTCGGCCGTGAATTCTTGACCAATGGCGACAATACCAATGCGCTTCAAATGTTTGAGATCCAGCTTTTTTCCAATGCGATAAGGCGTAAATGATGTAAAGGGCACTTTTACTGACTGCCAGTGGGCTGGTGCATGAAATGATGCACGGTAGGATTGCCAGGGCAGCCAGACATCTTTCGTGCGCAGGTGCAGGTTGTACTCCTTGTCATTCCCGAATACCTTGAGAAGCAACCCTTGGTAGCCTGAGACATCGGTTGCCTCTGTGCCTTGTACATCCAGGGCGGCTTGGATGAAGCCGCCGCTGTTGTCCAATCTGACATTGCCGCTCAGCCTCATACAGGGCTTGCCTTCGATGCTGTCTTCAGCAAGGTTTCCACTGGAGGCCCCGCCCATTACGCGATCAGTGATTAAGCGCCATTCACCGCCAAGTGTTGACTCTAAACTACCGCTGCTACGGTTATCGATTATCATGCTTTCGTCAGCCATTAGGTATGTATAACCTAAACAGGAGAATAACAATATGGTCAGTAATCTCATGATGCGTTACCTAGATTCTGGAAAGCAACAGGGCAGCGATGCAGACAATCAGAATCACTAAGCCGAAAGGGTAAGGAATAACGCCTTTGAGGAACGCCAATAAGGATATACACAGGAGTCCTGAAAGCACTAAAAATATCGGATCTTTGAACGCATTCATCGCTAAGTTCTGTGTTCATTCGCTATTCCCGTAAACCTTGGGGGCATCAAATACCAGATTAATCTTCAGGTTTATAACCCAATACGGCATACACCGGATCAGATATCGAGGTCTCACCTGCATGCGGATCATCTTCAGGTCTTGGCCAGCCACGTGAAGAAAAGGTCCGCAGACCATCAAATCCGGTTTGTTCCAACCATTGGGTGATCATGCCCACCCGCTCGAATTCATGCAGTTCGCTCCAAATGCGAATGGCTTTGCTCGGGAACCAACGATTGCTGAAGGTGACAACAAATACGCCTCCAGGACGCAGGACTCGCAGGGTCTCGGCGAGAACCTGCGCAGGTCGGGTGAGATATTCGATGGATGCAGTGCAGACCACGGCATTCAGGCAGTTGTTTTCGAACGGCAGAACGGGTGCTTCGTTCAGGTCCTGCACGATGCGATTCTGCGCCTCACGATTGGCTGCCAGTTCCTCTGCATTCATGCCGAGTAGATGCAGTTTCGCTGGGGTAACGCCATGCAGATGGGAGTCGAAACTAGCCATCAGATCGAGCACCTCAGCCTGAGCTGGAATCAGTCGACGATAAAGATCGCTCACCGTCTCAAGCGCTCTCGAATCCAAATGCTGAACCAGACGGGGTTTCGCGTAAAATGATTGATCGCGCCTTTCGTCCATGCGCTTCATACCGGCTGTGTCGTCGCCATAATCGGTATCCGCTCCATTAGCCAGAGGCGCGGCCAGACCAGGATAGCGCAATAGATCGTCGAGCGGGCTGGTGCAGCGTCCACCGCGACGGTCATATCCGGGAAGCACCTGATCCAAATGAAACTGCACCCGTAATGGGAATCGCGCCAATGGATGGTTGAGATCGAGTTCCATCCAGTCCTGTGTCAAGCCGGTGATTCGCGAGGGATCCACCGCTTCTTTGTAGATGCCCTGCACACCCTGAAAAAAACCCTGCGGATAAAAACGTCCAGTACGTGGCACTAACTCCAGTCCACGGCGATGATGGCGGTCAAAGCGTGAGGGTTTTGTGACGATCTCACCGCCAGGTTCCCAGGGTTTTGTAAACTCACCTGGGTCAAGCTTTGCCTCGACAGATTCTCCAGCCCGCATGCCGGCAATGTTCTCGCCTATATCCGCTGGCAGGATGTCGGCTTCTCGCCAGACGCTGAATTTTTCGACGTACATCTGTTCTTCGTGAGCGGCGCGATCATCGGACCAATTGACTGTAAAAGTGGCCGAGGCAAGGCCGTGTTCATCAAGAACTGATTCTTCGTCTGATCTTGAGTGTGCCAATGTGTTCATTTTGCTCTCCATTATTTCTCTTCTTTATACATCAAGCCGCTGATCCGTCCCTGCAGTTCCTGGGCGCGCTTTAACGCGACCTCCGCCATCTGGTCAGTGAAATGAATGTCGCCATCATCCGAGCGAGTCAGGCGCAGTTCGCCACCTATTCGCCGCAAGTGAATGGTCGGACGTGGAACGCCCGCACCTGCCTCCACCTCCCGGCATACAGGGATGAAATCCAGGGTTTGGCTCCGGTGATCGGTAATGAAGCGATCATGTTTACGGCTGCCTTGATAGCGTACGGGCTTTCCAAGCAGACGGACGCCTACAGCAATCGTCGGGGTGTTGGATTTCGAGTCAGACATGGCATCCAGCTCCTGTGTGTGCACTGTCCAGTCCCGAATAAAATTATACAAAATACTTGCACATGTCAAAATTAATTGTACAATTATGTAAGTTCCAGGTTAATTCAGCCAGGATAATTAAATTTAATATCATAGGAAAGACCCATGCGAACTACCACACTAGACCCTATGTCGCTGAATGACGTGACCGATTTGGAAAACTCGCCCTACATCATCGAAGGCGAGGGAGATGCTGCGATGAAAATCTATTTTGAATCGGATAAAAATCGTGATGACTACTTAAACATGGAGTTGCATGGCGGTGGCGATCTTTCAGGTCTCAAGAAGATTTTCGATGACATGGCGGACAACCCCGATACAGGCTCGATCAACTAATTACTTCCCTGAACTGGAGATAGTTTGAGACTGATTAGCAATGATGATGTCCTCTGAACCATCCCTTTCCCCTGCCGACAGGCTATCGGAGCGTTTCCCCATCCGCGTACTATCCGAGCGGACGGGTGTTGGCGCCTCGACGCTTCGCGCCTGGGAGCGTCGTTATGGCCTCCTGATGCCTGCGCGGACGCCTAAGGGACATCGGCTATACGATGAAAATGACGTTCTGCTGATTGAACGAATCCTGGCGCTTTTGGATGAAGGCCATTCCCTCTCAGCAATAGCCACGCAGGTCAAACAGGGGGTCGAGTTCGCGGAGGGCAATACTGATATACAGGAGCAGTCTGGGATCTGGCCCGATTACCTGAGCAGCACGCTTGAGGCGGTTCATGACTTCAGTACTGAACGCATCGAAGCGATATTTAACGAAGCTTCGTCACTCTATCCAATCGACATGGTGACTGAAAGGCTGATTGAGCCCGCATTGGTCAATTTGGGAACAGCCTGGGATAGGCGTGACGCAGGCGTCGCTGAAGAACATTTCTATTCAAGCTGGGTGCGCAATCGCCTGGGTGCCCGTTTTCATCATGCCTCAGGCCAGGCCAATGGCGCTCGCATCGTTTGCGCCTGTGCCCCTGGGGTTTATCACGAGATCGGACTGATGCTTTTTTCCATCTCGGCGCTGACACTCGGGTATCGGGTGCTCTACTTCGGCACTGACCTGCCTTTGGATCAGATACCTGCGGTAGTCAGCCGATCCGGAGCGCGGGGCGTGGTACTTGCATCCCGGGCGGATCTCGATGCGCAATTGGAGAAGCAACTTGCAGCATTGGTCTCTTCAGTTGATGTTCCGGTATTCCTAGGTGGACATGCCAGTGATCAGCCGATGCCCAGGTTTGAAACTGCTGGCGGGACGCGACTGGGATCACGGATTTCGATTGCTCTGCGTGTGCTGGGATCACATCTGCCCGTTTATGCCGGTGTAACTGCCCCAGGGCGGGGCGCACGGTTGAGCCCCGGGAAATGAAGACGCTGATCTGGTTTAGGTGTGATCTAAGGCTGACTGACAACCCTGCCCTGAGTGCGGCGTTGGCTGGCGGGCAGCCAGTTGAAGCGATCTACGTGTACGCTAAGGATACGCATGGTGTTTGACCGATGGAGGGCATCTCGTTGCTACCTGCACCAGAGCCTGCTGGATCTGCAAAAAGGTCTGGCAACTATCAATGTGCGGATCAGGTTTCTGTCGGGTTCCGAAAACCAGCAATTGCCCGCTGTTGCCCACGAAACAGGCACTTCTCGGATCGTCTGGAACCGGGTGGTAGAACCCAGCCAGGAGAACATGGACGAGCAGATTAGATCGGTCCGGAGCGCAGCAGGCCTATCCGTCGAGATCTATGCTGATGGCTGCCTGCTGTTGGCAATGGGTGGCCGGCTGCGGAACCGATGCCGCGGCTTGAACCAAGATTCCGCAGTTGAACGCTCCATTCTAATTTTAACGAGTTGAATTCATGTGTATTTTATTCTTTAGACCGACTCGCCTACTGGGTGAACCACGCTACGAGGTAGATTGTACGTTTCGGGCGGCACATGCCTTCGTTGCAACTCCCTGGAATAGAATAGCTATTGTTCCGGGCATCCTGCCCTCCACCCCGTCCAACTGCAGAATCTAGGTTGAAGCCTTACTTACGGAGAAACAGATGCAAGCCCTACTTTTAATCGCCCACGGCAGTCGCCGAGAGGCCTCCAATGAGGAAGTGCGGAATCTCGCGGAAAAGCTGGCCGATATCGCCGGCGATCGCTACGAACTCGTTGCGGCGGCATTTCTGGAACTCGCGGAACCAGACATACCGGGCGGTGTGGATCAGTGTGTCGCCGCTGGCGCCAGTCACGTTACCGTAGTGCCCTACTTTCTCTCGGCAGGTCGGCATGTGGCGAAAGATATTCCGCAAGAACTGGAAAAGGCGCGCCGGGAGCATCCGGATATCCCGATTCAGCAGAGCGATTACCTGGGCATGCACGAGAGTATCCCCGAAATTCTGCTGAATCTGGCCTCAAAACCGGTGGATTGACTAACAGGTTGAGTATCTTCCTGATAATGAGCTGACTCGAGCGAGGTGCGAAGATGAATGGTATCGATCCTTATGCCTATCTGACCCAGGTCTCCATGAAGATGGATTCGCTGACGAAACGCGATCAAATCGAGACGGTATTGGATGAAGTCGAATATCTATTCGAGGTGATTCCTCCGGAACTGCAGGATCTGGCAGAACCCATCATCGAGACATTGCGCGAGCGTTTGGCGGAAGCTTCTTGATGATGTCTGATGAAGTTAGCTGTTATGCCATAAGGCGGTTAAACCCATTTCTGGGTGTCCTGCAGGTTGTCGAAACAGCTTGTGGTCGGGCGACAACAACCAATGGCGTTGTGTGGCACATTGAGGTACTGATTGAAAGGCCCAGAGGTTGGGGTAGCCTTGGATCGGTCGATGTGGGTAAGGCCCTGTATCTTTATGGTCTGTGGTCTGAAACCGACAGCCTGCAGAAATCGCCCCTGGCGGCAAATAGGATTGGCAACCAGGCCGCCAAGGATGCTGAGCGTCTGATAGAAGCCGTGAAACAGCACCAGGCGGGATTGCCCTTTAGCCTTGCGGACCGGCGTGAGTTGTGGCTGCTGGATGAGCAACAGAAAAAGCCGCTCGCGCTGCTGCTCTCGATGCTACCCGAGGCCAGTCGCCCGCGTCCTGAACCGCGTTATTGGAAGGGTTACCTTGGTCGGAGCACGCCTGGGCAGTCACGTTTTCCTGAAATAGAGCATTTGGAAATTCAGGTGCGTAAGCGGGCGAGCTTTAACATCAACCGCTGTTGGGTGACCTGGGATTCTGAACACACGACTGGAGTCACTGATGACGACAAGCCGATTGCGCGCGATGAGTTTCCTGTTTTTGGTATTCGGGAAGATTGGAATGATAAGACCGATCAGAAGCGGGTGGCGAGTTATATTGACTGGACGTCCCCTGCCCTGCTGACGCTGCCCTATCTGAACGATGAAAGGCGAAGCCGACTGGAGACACGGCTCGTGAAGCAGGCAATCCGTGTCGAATACCATTGGCGCCTTTATCCAAAAATACTGGATGCGAGCAAACTTAAGACGGTGCGAGTCCAGGCCAAATTACAAAGTTCTGGACTTATTGTGTCATGAGGATTTCACTATTTCACTGGAGGTCGAGGTGAGCGAACTGGGCCATGTGGTGTTTTATGTGCGGGATCTGGAAGCCTCGATGCGATTTTATACCGAGGCAGTGGGTCTTCAGTTGCAGGGGCGCATATTCAAGGGACGCGGCGCCTTACTGAGCGGTGGCCGCACCCATCATGAATTGTTGTTGCTGGAGGTGGGGGAGGCCGACGGTCCCCTGCAGGGTAAGCGTATCGGTCTCTATCATACCGGCTGGAAAGTCGGGGATGATCTAGACACCCTCGTGCGAGTCAGTCAACGGGTAACCGATGCCGGTTTTTCTATCGATGCATTGGCCGATCATACAATAAGTCAAAGCCTCTATCTGAAAGACCCGGATGGAAATGAGGTGGAGCTCTACGTGGATAACCCGGATATCGATTGGCGCAATGTTAAGGCTTGGATGGATGAACCCGTGAAACCCCTGTATCTCAGCTAGGGCTTTGGTGTTTATGAATTTATCAGGAGTAGCAGATCCACGATGAAAACTTGTCGAAGTATACGGAGATACATACTGCTTTTTTTCGGTCTGCTCGCTTTGGCGAGCAATATACTGGCGGTGGAAAAACCGACGCTTGAGACCGTTACCCAGGTCAATCTGAGTCGTTACACTGGAATCTGGTACGAGCTGGCGAGGCTGCCTAACCGCTTCCAGAATCAGTGTGTTGGGGATGTGACTGCCGAATACAGGCAGCTGAAAAATGGCGATATCGAGGTGATCAACCGCTGCCTGGATGAAACAGGCAAGATGGATGAAGCACACGGGATTGCACGCATTTTAGATCGATCTACCAATGCCAAGCTGGAAGTCAGCTTTTTTTCCTTTTTGGGTTGGCGTCCGTTTTGGGGGGATTACTGGATCCTCGCTCTCGGGAATGATTATGAGTACGCCGTGATTGGAGTACCAAGCCGAAAATATGCCTGGATTCTTTCGCGCACCGTCAAACTATCCCCAGATCAGTGGAGCCATATTCGACAGGTAATGGTGCGTGCCGGTTATGATCCAGAGAAGCTTGTGGAAACGCGGCAGTAATCAGGTGATTTAGATAGCACCAGTTTGATAATGTCAATCGAGTCTGACCCCATCGGTCCCTATGCTTGCCTGAACCCAATGGCCAGGAATATTGTCCCACTTGAGCTATTTCACTGACTGTATCGGCTCACACAGTGCTTCCATATCAACCTATTATCCCAAGGTATTGTTGCCATGAACCATCTTTCTGAAGTACGCCGGTCCTGCGCTTACCTGCTGCTGATAGTCGCCGCTTTTATCACCGGCCCGGTACCCGGCGCTGATGCCGCATCGCCGCCTCCAGCGGTGATCGTCGCCGAGGCCCAGTTGAAATCGCTGGTGGATCGCGTCGAGGCGCTGGGTACTTTGCGGGCCAACGAATCAGTCTCCCTCACTGCTTCGGTGACTGAAACCGTAACCGGCATCTACTTTGACGACGGCCAACGAATCAAGGCCGACGCCATTCTGGTGGAAATGACCAGCACTGAGGAACATGCGCAACTAGAGGAGTCGCAAGCGACCGTCGCCGAGGCTAAACGTCAATTTAAACGGGTGCAATCACTGGCGGCGCAGGGCACCGCTTCACGCTCCCTGCTCGATGAACGGCGCCGGGACTGGGAAACGGCCCGGGCACGACTCGCCGCCATCGAATCCCGGCTGGCCGACCGGTTGCTCAAAGCCCCATTCAGCGGCGTGGTTGGACTGCGAAATTTGAGCCTGGGCGCATTGGTGAGACCCGGCGACCTGATCACCACCCTGGATGATGATCGCGTCATGAAGCTGGAATTCTCCGTACCCAGCATTTTTTTGGAAACGCTGCGATCAGGACTGCCGATTACGGCCAAAGCGCGGGCCTATGGCGACCGCGAATTCGTTGGCCGGGTTGTGAGCATTGATAGCCGGGTGGACCCGGTAACCCGTTCGATCTTGGTTCGCGCCGCATTGCCGAATGATGATCGGGCGCTCAAGCCGGGACTGTTAATGCGGGTGGAGTTGCTGAAAAACCCTCGCGAAGGGTTGATGATTCCAGAAACGGCCTTGACACCGCTTGGAGAGCAGCAATACGTGCTGGTGGTCAATGAGGCTGATGATCTTCAGGTGGAACGTCGAGAAGTCAAAATCGGCGCGCGCCAACCCGGTGAGGTTGAAGTGGTGGCCGGACTGAAACCGGGGGAAAAGGTTATCACTCATGGTGTCCAGATTGCCCGTCCCGGCCAGAATGTCAAAATTCTGGCGGTGGATGACGGCTCGCACAATCTGCGCGCCATACTGCGAAAACCTGTCAAAGGCGGCCCCCAGCCATGATGCTCTCCGATCTGTCCGTCACCCGGCCGGTTTTCGCCTCCGTTCTCTCCCTGCTGCTCATCGCCTTCGGCCTGGTGGCCTTCGACCGCCTGCCACTGCGCGAGTATCCGGACATCGATCCCCCGGTCGTCTCCATTGAAACAGCCTACCCCGGGGCCGCCGCTAATGTCGTGGAAACTCGGATCACGCAGGTGCTGGAGGATCGAATTGCCGGTGTGGAAGGCATCCGGTTCATTGCCTCGGAAAGCCAGGATGGGGAGTCCAAGATTACTGTTGAATTCGAGGTCAACCGGAACATCGACGCTGCGGCCAATGATATCCGCGACCGGGTTTCCCGCGTGCTCGATGATTTACCGGACGAGGCGGATCCGCCGGAAATCCAGAAAGTCGACAGTAATGAAGATGTCATCCTGTGGCTTAACTTGGTCAGCGATCGCTTGACCGTTCCGGAACTGACCGACTACGCAAGCCGTTATCTGGTGGATCGATTTTCGGTGCTGGACGGAGTGGCCAGGGTGCGCATCGGTGGCGCTCAGACCTTTGCCATACGCATCTGGATCGACCGTCAGGAACTGGCGGCGCGCAATATGACGGTCGGTGATGTGGAAAACGCGCTGCGCGCCGCGAATGTTGAATTACCGGCCGGCAGCATTGAGTCGCGGGATCGTCAGTTCACGGTGCGGGTGCAGCGTAATTTCCGCAATCCTGGCGACTTCGCGGGATTGGTGCTAGCGCGCGGGGATGAAGCCGGCTATTTGGTGCGGTTGGGCGATGTAGCGCGGGTGGAACGAAGCCCGGCGGAAAATCGGACCTTTTTTCGCGGCAACGGCGTCCCCATGGTTGGGATCGGCATCATTAAGCAGTCCACCGCCAACACCCTGACCGTCGCTCAGGCCACCCAGCGCGAGGCGGAGCGCCTGAATCCCACCTTGCCCGAAGGCATGGAGATCAAGCAGAGCTACGATACTTCGGTGTTCGTCGAGGGCGCCATCCACGAGGTCTATAAAACCCTGCTCATCGCCATCTGCCTGGTGGTTACTGTGATTTACCTCTTTCTCGGCAGCCTCCGGGCAACCCTGGTGCCGGCGGTCGCTGTACCCGTGTCGCTGGTGGCCACCTTTTCGGTACTCCTGATCCTTGGTTTCTCGGTGAATCTGTTGACTCTGCTGGCGTTGGTGCTGGCCATCGGGCTGGTGGTCGATGACACCATTGTGGTGCTGGAGAACATCCACCGGCGCATGGAAACTTTTGGCGAATCCCGATTAGTCGCCGCGTTCCGCGGGACTCGACAAGTCGGGTTTGCGGTCATCGCGACGACGCTTGTTCTGATCGCGGTGTTCGTGCCGCTGGCCTTTCTGCAGGGTGACCTGGGACGGTTGTTTGCCGAATTTGCCCTGACCTTGGCCGCAGCAGTGGGCTTTTCCAGTTTCGTCGCGCTCTCGCTATCGCCGATGCTGGCTTCGAAGATCCTGGCGGATCAAGCTCACGCGTCGGTGACCAGTCGTGCGGTCGATCGGGTTTTCCACCGCGTGCAAAACGGCTATGCCACCCTGCTACGGAGCGCTCTGGCACACGCCTGGATCGTCGGCTTGATTTTTATCGTCATTCTGGGCGGTTCCATGTGGCTGTTGCGGGAACTGCCAAGCGAATATACCCCCAAGGAAGACCGGGGGGCGTTTTTCGTTCTTGTCAATGGCCCGGAGGGTGCTTCCTACAGCTACATGCTGGATTATATGAATGAAATCGAAAGCCGGCTGACGCCGTTGGTGGAGCAGGGCGAGGTCACCCGGCTACTGGTGCGCGCGCCGCGCTCGTTTGGCAACCTGGCTTCCTTCAATAGCGGTATTGCGATTTTGGTACTCGACGACTGGGGACAGCGTCGATCCGGTTGGGCAATCATGGCTGACGTGCGCCAGCGTCTGTCAGACCTGCCGGGTGTGCGCGCCTTTACAGTGATGCGCCAAGGGTTCGGCAGCCGCACCCAGAAACCGGTGCAATTTGTGATCGGCGGAGGGACCTATCAGGAATTGGCGGCGTGGCGGGATTTGCTGATGGAGCATATCAATGAAAGCAACCCCGGCCTCACCGAAATTGACTGGGATTATAAGGAGACCAAGCCGCAGATAGGCGTGACAATTGACTATGACCGCGCCGCCGACCTGGGGGTGACGATCAACGATATCGGCCGCACTCTGGAGACAATGCTGGGGTCTCGCCGGGTCACCACTTACATCGAGGCAGGCGAGGAATACGATGTCATCATTGAAGGCGAGCGGGATGTTCAGCGTACTCCAGTCAGTCTGGAGAATATCTATGTGCGTTCCGAACGCAGCCAGCAACTGATCCCATTGTCCAACCTGGTTCAGGTGCAGGAGGTGGCCGATTCCGCCAGTCTTAATCGCTACAACCGGGTGCGGGCAATCACCCTGGAAGCCAACTTGGCGAACGGACTGGCCCTGGGGGCCGCGCTCGGTTACCTGGATAATCTTGTCCGCGCACATTTGCCCGAGCAGGCAATCGTCGACTACAAGGGCCAGTCCCGGGACTACCGTTACGCGGGTGGCTCAATTCTATTCGTGTTCATACTGGGCTTGGTTGTGGTTTTTCTGGTGCTGGCCGCTCAATTTGAGAGCTACCTGCATCCCCTGGTCATCATGCTGACCGTGCCGCTGGCGATCGGCGGCGCATTGCTGGGACTGTACCTCAGCGGCCAGTCGCTGAATCTCTACAGCCAGATTGGTCTGGTCATGCTAGTGGGGTTGGCGGCCAAGAACGGTATTTTGATCGTGGAATTTGCCAACCAGTTGCGCGATGCCGGCCAGCCGTTTCGCGAGGCGCTGGAAGAAGCGGCTGTCGTTAGACTGCGGCCGATCATCATGACTGGCATTACCACCGCGGCCGGCTCGGTCCCCCTATTGCTGTCCTCGGGAGCGGGAACCGAAACCCGCACGGTTCTCGGCACGGTGATTCTTTATGGGGTGCTGGCGGCAACCGTGTTCACACTGATCGTGGTGCCAGTGGCCTACGATCTACTGGCGCGCCGCACCGGTTCGCCCAAGAATGTACGCCAGCGACTAGAGAAGGAACTCGGGGGCAGTGAACAATGAAACGGCTCTGTTCATGTCTCATCGATTAACGCCGCCCTGAAGTTTATGCCATTTAACCGGGCAGTATACGAGGTCTCCGCAGCCCTGTTGCATGAAAACCTCTGTCCTCTTTTGCATTGGCGTTGACGGCGACTTGCTCAATTCCGTTCCGTTGTCAGAAACCGCTTTCGCCCAAGTCAAGCAGTTGCCGCTGTATGTTTCACATTGGCCACACGGGCAAACGCTGGAGCATTCGATCTGGCGGAGGACTGGTTTTATTCGGGAAAAATATTTTTAATTTCAAATGATCCAAACCCAGCAAACTGTCGTATGGCTTATTGAAGTACAGGTGTAGAGTGAACGAAACCGACATATAAACCGCGATATGGTAATAACAAACGAACGGGGATTAACAAGAAACTTGCAAAAACCTCGATCGCAGCCATAGCAGACACTCTTATCACCGATCCCGACGTAGACAAAACGGATCAGACGGCTGGATACGTTCTTTATGAAGGTGAAAAAGCTAGCTCCAGCCCCTCCCGTTCTTACAACAAAGGCGCAGATGATACGAGCGAAAGCGGTACGATTTCAGGAGCAAGGCCAGCAGTGTTATTCCGGCTGTCCCCAATGTTCCCTAAGACCAAAATAAAAACAGCTGGGACGGCAGTCAAAAAATGAACGGCATGGTCTCTTGTAAAGATGTTTTCGGAGCATGAAAGAGGGCCGGTGGTATAGACGGCTGGGCTTTTTGAATGGCTGAATATTCAGAACATGGGGAAGGAACAGAGAGGAACACTTATGCCAGCGAAGAAAACTATGGCTCTTGGCCGGGCCGCAATTTTGGCCAGTTCGATGATCGCCGCAGCATCACCGTCCCTGGCAGGAAACGTCAAAATTACTCCGCTTGGTAGCCACGATGGGGAGTTTTGTCTATTTGACCGGGCAATGATCCTGGAGGACCCGGATGGCACGCGAATACTATACGATGCGGGTAGAACCGTAGCCGGTCCCAGTGATCCTCGTCTCGGCAGAATTGATGCGGTACTGGTCAGTCACTTACACGGTGATCACGTGGGCGACCGTCACCTGCCTGCAGTCAACGCCGGTAACTGCAAAAAACCCGACGTGTCGGTAAGTGCAGTACCAAACACAAATAGTGTCAATATAGCCCTCGCCCAAAAAGCCAGTATCATTACGGGCAGCGAAATGCCCAGGTTTTTCGGCGGCAAGCTCAAGGCGCTCGGGGGCGATTCGGGTTTGTCTCAACTGGTGCGTTTCGGCGGGTCACGCAATGTCGGCGGCGTATCGATCACTACGGTTCCCGCGGCGCACTCGAATGGCATCGCAGGAGAGCTAATAGGCGGTGAGTTAGGAGATATGCTCGAGACTGCCGGGCTAACCGCTTATGCAGGGCCTCCCACCGGTTACGTACTCGGCTTTTCGAATGGACTGGTGGTTTATCTTTCGGGCGATACCGGCATCACTGCAGAACAGGATACGGTCGTTCGCCAACACTATGGCGCTAAGCTCGCCATCATTAATATCGGAAACATTTTCACTACCGGACCGAAAGAAGCAGCCTATGTGATTAATGAACTGATCAAGCCGACCTCAGTAATACCCTCCCATGCAAACGAAGAGGCAACCAGGAACGGCAAAGTGATCGAGGGCAGCAAAACGGACAGCTTCGTTAAGGCTTCTGTTGTACCGGCACACATACCGCTTAGTGGCCGCATGATGGCATTCGACAAGGATGGGAACTGCGTCATAGGCTGCTGAACAGCAAATTGCGAGAAGCTGCCGTGAGGAGGTTGCTAACCTCCGGAAAATTTATTTCGATCAACTATTGAGCCAGGGGCATACAAGCGTGAACCAGATTGAAAACCAAAAGCTGCCGCCGTTACCCAAGCCCATTGTTTTTTTTGACGGTGCATGTCCGATGTGCAGTAGAGAGATTGCGCATTACAGAAAACGGCGAGGCGCCGATAATATTGTCTGGCTGGATATCAGCAAACCGGGTAACGATCTCGATCGCTATGGGATAAGCCGAGATGAAGCGATGTCCCGCTTTCATGTTCTCGACCGCGAGCGTAGCTGGCATACCGGCGCCTGGGGCTTTGTAGAGCTATGGTCTCAGCTGCCCGCCTATCGGTGGCTGGCGTGGGTCATCAAGCGAGCCGGCCTGCTGCCGGTCCTGGATGCAGCATACTCCCGATTCGCGCGCTGGCGCATTCGCAACCGCTGCACATCTTCGCAAGCGTGCAGATCGTAAACGGATAAACCAGCGATTGGTCAGCGCGGTTTCTTTACTCTGGTCCGACTCCTGACAGAAAAACAGGACCTCCCTTCGCGAAAAAACAAAACACGTTCCTGTATCAGACTTTCTTCCGGTACAGGATTTTCTTTTATAAAGAGCTCTCGCCGCTTGATTTCTGGTCGAGCACCAACTTAGACCTTTAGAAATATTTCCATAGATACTTTTTAGGGAACACCGACATGAAGAACGATCTTTCCGCGGGCTCGCCCGCTTTCGCTCAGTTCGTGGGCTCTGGTGACGTCCTTAAGGGAAAACTCGGCGCCGACTACAGGACGGATTGTCCCGTTGTCGATCAGCTGCGAAAGTTCACCCAGGATTTCGGAACTGGGTTGGATGAAGACGAACTCACTCCTGGCGTTCAACTGATTCGCCCTCTCTTCGGACGGGGGCTGGACAATGGAAACGAGCATTCCATGCGGCTTTAGGACGGACCACGACGCTTCCTGCACCTGACCCCCGATGGTATCGAAAACAACATCGACGTCGCGGATTACATCCTGAAAACGGGTTTTTTCGTAGTCAACGACTTCATCGGCCCCCAGCGATTTGACCAGCGCCAGGTTTCTTTGGGAACAAGTAGCATAAACATGGGCCCCTCTCCATTTGGCCAATTGCACCGCGAGACTTCCGACTCCTCCCGCTGCGGCGTGTATCAGAATGGACTGACCTTCGGCTATCTGCCCCCGATTGATCACTGCCTCCCAGGCGGTGATGCCTGCAAGTGGTATGGATGCGGTCTCCGTAAAAGATACCGTTTCGGGCTTCCTGGCCAATTCAGCCTCGCTCACTGCGATATACTCTGCATAGGCGCCATTTCGACTTAGCTCAGGGCGGGAGTAGACTGCATCACCTGGAGTAAATCCGGTCACTTCCTCCCCGACTTTTTCGACTATGCCCGAAAGATCCCAGCCGAGAATGAGGGGGAATTGATAGGGGATCATCTCTTTCAGGTACCCCTCACGAATCTTCCAGTCGACCGGATTGACCGCCGCAGCAATCACCTTTATAAGCACTTCGTGGTCGGATATTTGTGGCATTGGACTCTCTTCGTAACGAAGTGTTTCCCTGCCACCGTATTCGTGTATGCGGACGGATTTCATGGTCTTTCCTTTGTGATCGTTTGAAGGTCTCTGCAGTCTATTGATCTGGGAGCGGAATAAATTCCGTCTCTCCTGGCACCCGCACAAAACGATTCTCGAGCCAATCCTGCTTCGCTTGCTCAATACGGTCTCTGCGACTGGAGACGAAGTTCCACCAGATATGGCGATGGCCCAAGGGCTCACCACCCAACACAACGATGCGCGAATCATCCATGGCCTTCAGCACTGAGCCTTTGTTGTTATCGAGCACAGCCATAGTGGCCGGTTCAATGGCCGTCTCACCAATATGCACTGAACCAGACGCCAAGTAGACTGCACGTTCGCCTACCCCGTCCGGCAGTTGCAGTGATTGGCCGCGCAGCAGATTCGCTTCGAGATACAACGTCGGTGACAGCTGCTTGACAGTGGAATTCACGCCGTACGCCGACCCGATCATTACCCGCACGAGGATGTCCCCGATAATACAGGTGGGTAGCGCATCTGCATCATAGTGCAGAAATTCGGGCTCGTTCTCTTCCAACTTCGCCGGTAACGCCAGCCACAGCTGCAGACCATGCAGGGCGTGTCCAGCTTCGCGTAACGCTGATCCAGTTCGCTCGGAGTGGACGATGCCCCTGCCCGCGATCATCAGATTGATGTCTCCAGGGCGAATGGTTTCCACGCAGCCCAGGGAATCACGGTGCACGATCTCCCCTTCGAAGAGATAGGTAACCGTCGCCAGGTTGATATGGGGGTGTGGACGTACGTCCATGCCCTGCCCCGGATCGAAGGTGACGGGACCCATGTGATCGAAGAAGATCCAGGGCCCTACCATGCGGCGTTTCGCGTGCGGCAGGAGGCGGCGCACGTGAAATCCACCCAGGTCACTCAGGCGCGGCTCGATTGACAGTGCAAATGTATCACTGTGCCGGGCTTTCGTTATACCCATTACCTCTCCCACCAAACCTGCATTCTATGTTTTCTGCAATAAGCGTAGCATCACTGAAACGCGCTGCACACCTGTTGAAAGTGGGGTTGAATCAAAGGGGTAGGTGATAACTGAGAAGCAATTTTCAAAATGATCGACATGCGAATTAGAATCAATTGTCACCGACCCCTTAGTTAGTTTTAGTTAGTTATGCCAGTGCTGTCCCATTGACCTCCAACCGTCATGCCGGACTTGATCCGGCATCCAGTGAACGCATAGAAAAACCTGGATTCCGGACAAGTGCTTCGCACTTTCCGGAATGACGAACATCAGTGTTCAAATTCATGTCTATGCCGCAACTAATCACTATGGAAGAGCTGTCGTATCAATGCGTTCCAGTTATATGTAACGCAATTTAATGGGACAGCACTGTAGTTATGCCTATCGGTCAAGTGCTCACCAATGAATGTTGCCGGTGTTACCAAACAGCTGAACTGGCGTTCGGGAAATATGAGTTATGGCTGCCGTTGAACTCTTTTTCGAGGACTACTCCACCAGCGATGAACAGACCCGGACAGTACTTGAGTGCATCAGAACCCTCATGGGGCAACAAAACCTGGTGCTGATGACCCATCAGGTCAGGATCACCGCCCTGACCGGCGGGATCGTATCCCAGGGTGAGGCTGTGGTGGTGCGTCCCGATCATGCTGACGGACAGCGGGTTTTGGGGTAACATCGATTTCGATTGAGAGCGCCGGCCGGCCGCGCGGTGACTGCAAGCGCCGCTTGAGCGACAGGCGGGTATCTAACTATCTTCTGCCTGGAGAGCAACGCTGCCGGCAGACTGGAAATCATATTGAAGTCGGACCCACAGCCGGTTGGCCCCGCGCGGGAAGCAACTGCCGACAGGCTTTTCCTGGCCGGGTGTTTCCCGCAGGCAGTCGCCATCTACCAGAAGGTGCTTGAGCACGAGCCCGGCCGGCTGGATATCCGGGCCCGGCTGGGACGCCTGGCTCTGTTCCAAAACGATCCCGGACAGGCGGTCACGCACCTGGCCTCGGTGTTAAACAACGGGCTGCGTTCCAGGGTTCACTGGGGCATGCTGGCCGATGCCTACCTGGCTAAAGGAGAACAGGGTTCCGCCGCGCTCTGTTACGAAAATGCCGGGCGAACCGCCCTGGCCGGCACCCTGGCCGTTCTGAACAACCGGGAACTCTGCCGCATCGAAGGCGCTTCTGGTGCTTGTGAATTCGAGTGGCTGTCGGAGTCACCCCTGCCTTTGATCCAGGCGGAGATCAACGGAATCCCCCTCAATCTGCTGGTAGACACTGCAGCAGGCGATTTGGTGCTGGACGAGAAGGCAGCCATAGCCGCCGGAATACCCCATGGTGGCCGGGAGACGCGCTATTTCGCCGGCGGGCTGCCCGCCCTGGTAACCTACGGTCATGTCGAAAATCTGCAGCTGGGTTCCCTTGCGGTACACGACCTGTTGACCCAGATTCTGGACCTGCAGGCCAGGTTTAGCGGCTATTCCCCGCTGTTGCCGGTGCATGGCATTGTCGGCATCGCGCTCCTGTCCCGTTTCCTCACGGTGCTGGATTTCGACCGGCGCGTTTTGCGCCTGGACCGGCAGCCCCAGCGTCTGCACCCCGGGCAGGCGGGTGCGGCCCTGGGAGAATTCCCGTTCTGGATCGTCGACAACCATTTCCCGGTCGTGCGCGTGGAGGCGCCTGACACGGAGTCCGGCATGTGGGTCATCGATAGTGGCATGGCCGGCGCTGCGTTTGCGATCGACTCCTCCGCCGAGGCCGCCGGCTTGGCGTCACGGGCCGGGGAGGCGGAGGCGGGGGTCGGCGGAGGAGGCGCCGTCCAGGGAGAACGGCTCATTTTGCCCAGTCTGCGGCTGGGTCCTCTTATCCGCCGCAATGTGGAAGGAATTGCATTGGAGAAATTTCCGCTGCAAGACCGTTTCGGGTTCAGGACGATCGGTCTCCTCGGCTGCGAATTTTTTCATGGCGCGGTAATGGCGCTGAATTTCTCCAGCATGACCATCGCCCTTAGCCAACCGGAATCAGGCCCTCGGACGGCCTGAACGGACCCTTCTCTATCAGATCAAACACCGCCCGACTTTCCTATCAGCGATGGAAGCGCAAGGTGTCCGTGCGTTGGGTGGCGTCAACTTTATGTGACGCCACCCAGTTTTTGAATCATTGCGTTCAACTGCTTCAGTTCTTTCTCCGCTTCGACCTGATCGGTGATGTCGTACTGAATTCCGAGGTAGTAGATGATGCGGCCTTCCCGGTCATACAACGGCCGGATGGAAAACTGGTTGTAGAAAAGCGTACCGTCTTTCTTGTAATTTCGCAGAGTAACGGTGACAGACTTATGTTCACGTATCGCCTCGCGGATTTGCTCGATACCCGGCTGGTCGCGATCCTTGCCCTGCAGAAACCGGCAGTTAGAGCCGAGGATTTCGTCTCGATTGTAACCTGTGATCAACTCGAATGCTTCATTGGCATAAACGATCGGATTGTCCTCCTGATCCGGGTCTGAGAGCGTTATACCGTTTATGCAAGTATCCAGTATTTGAGAAAGCACGAATGGGATCATGCCTTCTTCTTTAGTGACAACGAATTCCATTGAATTATCTCCGGGTTGACTTATGAGCGCGTCGGACCGCGCGGAATCTCAGCTTCGATCAGGTCTTTTATATTGCGTACTGTCCTGGTCCACCGAATCTTTGTCCTTTAGATCGGACGGCCATTAGCCGAAAAAAGCCAGTTGTGGCGCTTCTTTGAAAGATCCGTCCAACCGTTGTTACCCCCAGATGCAATCCTGCCCGACACAGCGTCTCGGCAATCTTGACCTTGCCCATGCTGGGGCTTAGGGCTTTCAGCCATTGTACGATGTAGCGCACAAATTCAGGAAACTTGTTAACCGACTCACGCGTTTGCAGCAGGGCATTGGGGCCTTTCTGATCGATGCGTTTCACCCAGCATGCAATCGTGGCGACGTCAGAAAAAATGTATCGGCCGTCTGCTTCAGCGACCAGCCCCGGACCGCGCGAAGCTCAAGAATGGCCAGGCGCTCGAGGGGCCCGTAATGTGGGCGACGCTGAGGTGGGATTTGTGCAGCGCGGGCGTCCTTGGTGCGGAGTTCCTCTCGCAGCAATGTACACTCTTCGTGAAGGTGATCGTTCTGCGCCGCAAGCCTCACCCGGGCATTGATGCTGTCAGCGGCCCGGGCACGTGGGTAGACGATGCAGTAATGCGCCAACGAGAAAACATAGATTGCTACCGACCTCACGCACTCCTGCCAGCTCTTGGGAAGAGGAATTCGTGGCGATTGCGGTTTGGCGAACATTTTGGATACCTGAAAACGACTGCTTGAGGATTCTCTGTCCAAGAATACAATAAAGACAATGAATTCAGAAGGCTATGATCAGATTGGCAGGCACAGAGATTCGGCGGACCACCACACCCGCACTGCACAAATGGTAGCCCGACCTTAATCTGCAGAGAAGCATGCGGATGTGTACGGTGCCGCGCTGCAGTGATAAAATCTTTGAAATGGGTCTTCGCCTTTGCTGAGTACCTCCCATACCCGCGCGGTGCGCAAGTTGATTTCACGCCGAAAAACGACAGCTACGCCCACTAATTATGCCACAACCCTTATCCCTATCCCGTGCCGCCAAGCTGGCTGGAGTCACGCGCAGCGAGTTGCAGGAAACCCTGCGACAGAGCGGCTTGAACATGTTAGAAGGCAAGATCGCGATCGGCGATTTGTTGTCCCTGTACCCCAAGATCGACCTCGACAGGGATCCGGTATTCGAACGGATAGAGCGCATCAAGGAGACGGCGCGGCCAAAGCGTGAATACAGCGACGGCTGGATTCCGCAACCAGACGTGTTGTTGGCGCGACTCAAGGAGATGCAGTCAGTGCTCGTCCTCACCAAGGCGGCCTTGAATCGCGGAGAGGTGCTGTTCGAGAAAATCTCGCAGCACCTGGAGGAGATCAGCGCGAGCGCCGAGCCGGCGACGCGCACACGGTTGGATGCCTTGCGCGAGAGCCTGATCGCCAGCCTGGAAGCACCCTCCCTTGGGGTAGACGCGCGCGCGGAGATCTTCGCTCGGGATACCTTCCTGAAGCTGCTGGCCGCCAAAGTGAAGCTCAAGCCGAGCGGTCATGAATATATTGTCGAGGGCAAAGAGTGCCTGCTCGATGCCGCCCTGCGCGCCGGGCTGCATATGGACTACGGCTGCTCCAGCGGCAACTGCGGCGCCTGCAAGTGCCGTATTGTTGCGGGCCGGGCGACCCGTTTACGCGAGCACGATTACGTCCTCAGTGCTCATGAGCAGGAGGACGGCTATATCCTCGCCTGCTCATGGACCGCCGCCACCGACCTGGTGATCGAGGCTCACGAGGCGACCAGCCCGGCACAGCTCCCGGCGCAGGAGGTTCGCGCCACCGTGCAACGCATCGAGCACCTGGGCCCCGAGGGTGCGCTGCTGCACTTGAAAACGCCCGGCACGCGCTCCCTGCGTTTCATGTCCGGTCAGACCGTGCGCCTGACCAACGAGGACGGGGCCAGCCGGATCTATCCGGTCGCCTCCTGTGCCTGTGACGTTGGACATCTGCTGTTTCTGATCCGGCGCCGGGCCAATGACGACTTCGGCCAGTCGGTGCTCACCGACAACATCATTGGCCAGATGGTCCTTATTGAAGGTCCGCACGGTAATTTCGTGCTGCAGGAAGACGACATCGCGCCCTGTGTGCTGATCGCAGCCGGCGAGGGCATCGGGTACGTCAAGAGCCTGCTGGAGCACGCGATCGCCATCGACAATGCGGATTGGCTGCACGTCTACCTGGTGCACGAGCCGGCCTGGGGCGACAAGGTTCTCAACCTGTTCGGATCTTGGGAGGACGCCTTGGACAATTTCCGTTTGACCAAGCTACCGCAGCAAACCGACGCGCCCACGCTCTATGCGCTGTTGCAACAAGATCATCCCGATTTGGACAAGTGCCATCTATATGTTGCCGGGCCGGACGAGCTGGTCGGTCCGCTGGCCCGAACGTTTACGGTCAATGGCGAAGGCGCAGCAAGTCACACGACCATGCGCGTCATTGCCGTGGAGTGAGCACAGCGTTACTGTCAACTTATCCGAACCTGTGCGTCTCGAATTCGTAATTTTCTCTCGAAAAAGCCTCATTTCACACGCTTGACGCTTGCTATCAGCTTACCCTAACCCTGTGATCCGCAACTATTGTCGCACCAGGTCATTCGGCGATCACTGACTCCTGTCGTCAGGCATTCCCGACAGTGGGATCAATGCGATGTACGTCCGGAACCACAGCAATGTCTGTATTTCTTTCCGCTCCCACAAGGGCAAGGCGCATTGCGCCCCACCTTCGGCTCTCCTGCCGCTCTCTTGGGATGTGAAGAAGCCACGGTTTTCCCTGCGCCTTCTCGATAAGGTAACCAATACGCATGTATAGCGTGGACCGTCGGTTCAATTTTGCTGGACCACTGCGCATGCAGCGCCGCCTCGTCCTCCGCCGCATCCAGTTCTGCCCAGCCTTCCGGTGTGGCAAATAGCTGGAAGGGCCGCAGGATGGCGGGCTTCTCATCCAGTAACGGCTGCCAGAGCCAAGGCAATCCTTGCAGGAAACCACTACACCATTCGTCGACGATGGTGTAGGTCTTCCTTCCACCTCGCGGATATAGAAGGTTGGGCTAAATTTCTCGGGCGCGATTTCAAAGATCATGAGCACCGAGTTGTAGAACCGCATGATGAGATTGAAACCGCTCGAAGATCTTGATGGAGGGAACTCTGGCATCGAATCTTCTGGATCACCGCCAAAGACACGCGGCAACCACTGTGCTGGTGTCACTGTCACCGGCCCAATCGCGATTGCCGTGAGAAAACCTTCGACGGTTACGGCGAGCATGCACTCTTCGGACAGATCGTCGGAGAGGAGCAAGTCATCGAGTTTCCCTAACTCGTCGTCGCTGAGCGGCTCCATGATCTGTGGCTCCGGTCGTTTAGCCATGGGCGATCCAGACTGAAAGGCTCAAGCGGCCTCAAGCCGGTAATCGTTATGCAGTACACTCAGCACAGGGTGTGAACTCACCCTCTGGTTTACAGCGATTCGATGACGCGTCGATTGGTGTCGAGCTGGAAGGTATTCTGGTGGACTCGGGATACCAGGACCCAGCGACATATGCGGGCGTGACTGGTTGTAACAACCAGCCCATTTTTTCACGATACGATGTAAGTGCGATCTGCTCAATGGGATCAGAAAGTCCAGGCACTCGCGCCTTAGGGTCCCAATGACCCGCTCGCAAAAGCAATTGGGTGCGATGAGGACTCCGGTAGGGACTTTTAAGAACACGCAATCCCAGGTTTCGAATGGATTTATCCAAATCGGCAGAAAAGATGCAGTCGCGATCATGAATGAGGAACCGATAGGTATGATCCGATGGGATCGCTTCGCGAAGCCGTTGCTGTGTCCATGCCGCCGTTGGGTGATCGGTGACATTGGTATGTATCAGTTTTCGCGTTTCAATCTCGATGATTACAAACACATAGAGAAACTTGAATTTCGCTGTAACCACGGTCAGAAAATCACAGGCAACGATTGCCTTGGCATGATTGGCCACGAAGGTGGACCAGCGCTGATCGCCACGCGGTTGTCCCTTTGGGCGTTTTGGCATGTACTTACGAATGGTACGCGGTGAGATCCGGATCCCGAGTTTGAACAAGAGTTCATTGGCGATACGCTCCTCTCCCCAGCCAATATTGTCTCGCGCCATCTCTCGGATGAGCGCGCGTAGTTCCGGCGGTATCGGTGGCCGGCCTGGCCGTGACTTCCATCGCCAGAACAGCCGAAAACCCTGACGATGCCAGCCGATGAATGTTTTCGGTGTGACATTCACCAGTGCACCCTTCCACGCGAATACGCGTGAGAGTAGCACCAGTATAAATCGGGATACGTTGTCGAAGCTTCGCGGTGCGACTTTACGCTCTTGGTAAAAAGCGAGCTGTTTTCGGAGGAATAGATTCTCAGCCGCCAAGGCGGTACGGGATCGCGCACACAAGGCAATAAAATGCACGCCATTGGTGAAGAGTGCACGAGCGAGACAGGCATTTTTTTCCTAACATATTGAAGAATTTGGATATAATGTCCATTCCCTCGGCATACACCGACCCATCAACGCTTGGCTAACCCGCATACTCAAACCAGCGAAACTGTGCCGTCGGGGAATAAATGCAGAGCACAAGGGTATGATTGTATTCGGACTATAGCCTGAAGCAGTTGGGCTGGTACTATCTAACGTGCCTCACTGCCATTTTTTCTTCATAAGAATGTGTTGATTCAGAGCACCGCTTTGCTATAGTTCCGCCGCATAAAGCTCAGGTGAACCCATGAATACCGATTCTCTACAGGCAACATTCTATCGTGTTCGCAGCAACAAGGCCTTTGAACTTTTTGTTGTCTTCGTCATTATCTTCTCGGCCCTGGTAATAGGCGCCAAGACCTATGATATGCCGCCCACCTTTATCCAGGTGGCGCACTGGCTTGACTGGGGCATTACCTTTTTCTTTCTGACTGAGATCACGATTCGATTCCTTGGCGAGGAGCGAAAGCGAGACTTCTTCAAGAGCGGATGGAATATCTTCGACACCCTGATCGTCACGATTAGCCTGATTCCGATTCAGGACAGCGAGATGGCAGTGATTGGTCGACTGATCCGCATCTTCCGTGTATTGCGTATGGTCTCGATCATCCCCGAGCTGCGCATGCTCATGAACTCGCTGATTAAGGCGCTGCCGCAGCTGGGTTATATTTTGCTGCTGATGTTTATCATCTTCTATATTTACGCCGCTATTGGCTCGACCTTCTTTGCAGCAATCAATCCTGTTCTCTGGGGAGATATCACCATCTCCATGCTGACTCTGTTCCGGGTAATGACCTTCGAGGACTGGACCGACGTGATGTACGAGACCTTGGCAGTACATGGCTGGAGCTGGGCCTATTATCTAAGCTTTATTTTCTTTACTGCCTTTGCATTTCTCAACATGGTGATTGGTATTGTGGTCAACGTGATGAACGAAGAGCATGAGCGCATGCGGGAACTGGAAAAGGCGGAAGAGTATGTCACTCTGGAATCTCTGAGCAGGCAACTGACCGAGATGAAACGGCTACTGGAGCAACAAAGTCGCTAAAGACGGTTTTATTTACCTGTGGATGGCGAATGGGCGAGTAGCCCAGGCTGGTATCCAGCCACCTGCCCAAGCCATCGCATGGCGCGTTGAACATATCGACCCCGCTTCCGGTATTTCCGCGCGACCCACTTCACCAAGTGCTGTCCTGGCCCACTGGATCTTTGCCATTGAGATCGGACGGCCATTAGCCGAAAAAAGCCGGCACTAGTTGGCCATTTTCACAACACAAATGCGGTTAAATGTCCCTGCAGCCGAATCGGGGCGCGATGAGTGCATAATCCTGCAATCGGGGCCAACAGACACCGCCGATGTCGACACCTACCAACGCACAGGACTATGCCACGCGCCTCAAAGCAACGACTGGAAGGTGTTTCCGACCCCGATAATTACGTTGTGATCCGCAATTATTATCGCGCAGGTCATTCGGCGATCACTGACTCCTGTCGTCAGACATTCCCGAAAGTGGGATCAATGGGATGTACGTCCGGAACCACGGCAATGTTTGTATTTCTTTCCGCTCCCACAAGGACAAGGCGCATTGCGCCCCACCTTTGGCTCTCCTGCCGCTCTCTTGGGATGTGAAGAAGCCACGGTTTTGCCAGCGTCTTCTCGATAAGGTAACCAATACGCATCTATGCGGTGTCCATGTAAGAGGTTTCCGGCGGTTTCGTTACCTCCGCGATCGCGCCGATTGCTACTGGCGAACGACAGTTGCCGAGTGGGAGTTTCAACCACCGAGAGAACGCACCTTTTCAAGGCGCGCTGAAACATGCAGGCTAGGCAATGCTCCTATAAGTTCCTGTACAATGTGCTGACTGAAACAGTAGTGTCACCAACCCCATGAAAACAAGAAATAGAGAAAACACACTCGACTATGAAATCGAACTCTTCCGCAACCTTTTGGGCAATGTATTACGTGAACATAGCCGGAAACGGGTTTTGGTCATGGTCGAAAGGCTACTGTCTGGATTTGCCAGTCTTCATGAGCAGGATGATGAAGAACAGCGACAACAATTGATCACCCTGATCAATGGTCTTGAGCCCTCGACTCTTAACGATGTGGTCAGGGCCTTTACCCTCTATTTCGGCTTGGTCAATATTGCAGAAGAAGCCTATGAGTATCGTCGCCGCCAGGCGCAGGTTCAGGAGGGCGGGCCTCTCTGGACTGGTTCATTCGATCATACGGTGCGCGGGTTTTACGAAAGCGGGGTGGGGGAAGAGCAATTTCAGAGTCTGCTCGAGCATATTGTCTACACTCCCGTATTCACTGCCCATCCTACCGAGGCCAAACGGCGGACGATTCTTGAAACTTTACGCCGGATCTTTCTCCTCTCTCAGGAGCTGCATTTTGGCCACCTCAATCCGGAGTCACAGGAGGCCATCCAGGGCAGGATACAGGCTCAAATCCAGATCCTATGGAAAACCGATGAGGTCAGAGAACAAAAACCTCAGGTACTGGATGAGGTAGGTCAAGGGCTCTACTTTTTCCGTGAATCGCTGTTTGAGACAGTGCCCAGGGTTTATCGGAAGCTTGAGGATGCGGTACACCGCATTTATGGTCCTGACTCACGCATCCAGTTGCCCAGCCTGATCCGTTTCGGATCCTGGATTGGTGGCGACCGGGATGGCAATCCCTATGTCAAACCGGAGACGACGGAACTGGCGATTCGCATGCATCATGAACTGATCCTGGAGGAATACATCCAACGCGTCACGGACCTCTCCAGAGAACTCAGTTTTTCCTCCTCCATGGTCCAACCCTCGGTGGAGTTTCTTGACAGTCTTTCTGCAGACGATGAGTTCTGCCGGGAGATTTTTGGGACCTCTTCCGATCCGGGCCGACTGGAACCCTATCGGCGCAAAATGCAGATCATCAAACAACGGTTGCGCTCGAATCGGAAACGATTGAATCTGCGCATGAGCCATCAATCGATCCAACATATTCCGGAAGGCTATGCGACTGAGAAGGATTTTCTTAACGACCTCTATCAAGTCAGGGATTCCCTGATCAGCCATGGTGACGGCAACATCGCTCGAGAGCGGTTGCAAGACCTGATCCGGCTAGTGGAGAGCTTTGGCTTTTTTCTGGTGCATCTCGATGTACGCCAGGAATCCTCGCGTCACACAGAAGCCGTTGCTGAACTCTTTGCCCGCCAGCCAGGCGCGCCCTACTACAAGGCATTCACTGAAGAA
Source organism: uncultured Gammaproteobacteria bacterium (assembly GCA_963820955.1). Lineage (GTDB taxonomy): Bacteria > Pseudomonadota > Gammaproteobacteria > Chromatiales > Chromatiaceae. The sequence goes on from CAWGCA010000037.1 coordinate 108,858, forward strand.
GAACGGATCCGCCTGTTGGAAGAGACTATCTCCCACCCTCGTCCCTTTGTTGTCGACAAAGACAATCTGACCCCCGAAACCCGTGAGACTCTTGAAGTATTTGAAGTCATGGCGGCCATGCGCGCGGAGATCAGTCCGGAGGTGTTCGGTAGCTATGTCATCTCCATGACCCATGAAGCCACCCATGTCATGGAGGTGATGTTGCTTGCGCGACTAGCGGGCCTCGCCGGCAAGGAGGCGGACGGCTGGTTCTGCAACATCCATATATCCCCTCTGTTCGAAACCATCGATGATCTTGGTCGGGTCGACACAGTGATGCAGACACTGTTCGACAATTCAACTTATGCGGACCTGCTGAAGGCTTCGGGCAACACTCAGGAAGTAATGCTGGGTTACTCGGACTCCTGCAAGGACGGCGGCATCCTTGCCTCCTCCTGGAATCTTTATGACGCCCAGAAACGGATCATTGCTCTGGCGGATGATCGCGGCGTCTCCTGCCGGTTGTTTCATGGCCGCGGCGGCACGGTAGGCCGTGGCGGCGGCCCCACCCACGAATCAATTCTCGCCCAGCCAGTGGATACGGTACACGGCCAGATCAAGTTCACTGAACAGGGTGAGGTGCTAGCCTACCGTTACGCCAACCCGGAAACGGCGCTGTTTGAACTCACAATGGGTATCAGTGGGCTGATCAAGGCTAGCCGTTGTCTGATCGAACCTCCAGAGCTCGACCGAAAGGATTACCTTGGCATCATGGACGAGTTGGCGAAATTGGGTGAGTTGGAATACCGGAACCTGGTGCAGAAATCACCCGGCCTGCTCCACTTCTTCTACGAGGCCACGCCTGTTGAGGCTATTGCGCTTTTGAACATCGGCTCCCGACCCTCCCACCGCAAGAAAGCCGATCGTTCCATCACCTCGATCCGCGCTATTCCCTGGGTGTTTGGCTGGGCCCAGTCCCGCTTCACCTTACCTGCTTGGTACGGTATTGGCAGTGCCCTGGAAAAGTGGCGCAATAATGACCCGGAACGCACCGCCAAACTCCAGAAAATGTATCAAGAATGGCCTTTTTTCCGTTCGCTCCTGAGCAACACCCAGATGGCGCTCTTCAAGGCTGACATACCCATCGCCAAACAGTATGCCGGCCTATCGCAGAACAGTGAGCTCGGCATGAGCATCTATGAACGTATCGCGGAGGAGCACCAACGGACACTGACCCAGGTGCTGAATGTCAGCGGTCTGCACAGATTGATGGAAGAGACGCCGGACCTGCAGAAATCCCTGGCGCGGCGCAATGCCTATCTGGATCCTCTGAATCACGTTCAGGTAGCCCTATTGAATCGCTACCGGAGCATTCCCAGCGATGATGAGGAACGCATGGCTTGGCTCAATCCCCTGCTAAGAACCATCAATGCTATTGCCGCCGGAATGCGCAATACCGGCTGACTTCCTGAAAACGTGGGTGGCTGATTCGGTTTTTTGCTTAGCTCCATCGACGTTGTTGCAAAATTCGGAAACGAAGCGAGGAATGCCCATGTCTTATACGCGATGCATCTTAAACCACGGAGATACGTTCCAACTTGGGCATTCCTAGCGTCGCCATCCGATTCAGAACTCGGCATTTGACTACGGCCTCGACCTGCTGCGCATCGATCCTTCGTGACGTCAGCTGTATACCGACCAATGCCTTGAAACGGGAAACTACGTTCTCGGCCAGGCTCTGACGAGTAGCCCCGCTCGAAGTCCGCCGCGGGTAGCGCCCCTCGCCCTTGATGCAACGCAGCACCGCGTCTCGAACGGCCTTAAACGGCATTGGATCTTTGACTGCGCTCAGCCTCGCATTGCGCCGCGGTGGAATCCTTGGGTCACACGCAGACTCAGATGGAATACGGCCTTGACGATCAGTGCACATTCGATGGCGCTGTTTCGGTATTAATCCGAGATCGACGGCGCCCCTCGGGTTCACCCTGATTACACCAAGTTGACACCGCATCCTCGTCGACCCACAAGGTGATACTGCCACGGCGTACCAATGCCCGGTCGTAGGTGGACCAATTTCGGATATGGTACTTAAAGATGAAATCTGATCTCCGCATCAGCTCAGTATAGTGAAGGGCAATGAGCTCAGGCTGCTTGATTTATGCAACAACGCCTCTGCTGACCGCTTTCCCATGTGATCGGCTCTCCCGACCTCGGAGTACGATCAGCCAGTCTGACTTCCGCCAAGTCATCAGGTCTTCCTCGTCTTGTTTGCTTGTCAGACCCTACAAGCTCCCCTTGAACCTGACGGATCTCCCTTGTTCACATGAAATCCTTCGACGGCATGCCGACGGTACGGACCCTGGAAGCACTCCAGAACACTCGGCAATACGTATCCTGAATTCCCTGTGGCTCTCAAAATCGATCTGCCTGAAAGTTCATGAGCACGACTAGCGAGATAGGTCAAAGAAAACTTGTTCACGCAGCATCTCGCCAAGCGTAACGGTGATGTAGACCGCCGACTCGCGGCAACGCAACGATTTTCGCATTGCTTGAAGCTCGCATGGTGACAACCCTGCCACTCGGCGCGTCTTTGCCGATCCCCAAATGGCAGCGATCTTCGTGGTGGTAGTCAATGTAAGAGCGCATAAACCGGATAAAATGATGCCGGTCAAAGACGATCACATGATCGAGCAGCTCCTGTCGACCCATCGCTCCGCGACGCCATTCTGCCATGGACTTCGGTAAGCGGTGCGGCAGGGTTTGATACCCATGGCCTTGATGAATCTGACCACCTCGGTGCTGAAGATCGCATCACGGTCGAATATCAGGTAGTTCGGCGCCGTGTCAAAGGGGAATGCCTCACGCAACTGCTGGATCACCCATGCCGCCGCCGGGTTAAAGGTCGCGTTGAAATGTAGAATGCGCCGTCGGCTGTGATCAATGGCGAAAAATCCATACAGGACCCTGAGCGAAGCGGTGGGAACAGTGAATAAGTCCATCGCTGCAATCACATCTTTGTGATTTCGCAAGAAAACCATCCAGCGTTTGAGCTGATCAGGATCAGAAGGCAGCCACGGCATGTACCGCGGCACCGTGGCCTCGGAGACCTCCAATCCGAGTTTCATCAATTCACTATGGATGCGTGGCGCGCCCCAACCATTGATTGCCATCTCGCGAATGAGGTCACGGCTTGAGGAAGACCGCGAGACGTGCCGTGGTGTGGGAGTGTGCCGTGCTGTCCTAAGAATTTCAAGCGTGAGCTGGCACCGATACCAGAAATCCGCAAATGAAGCCTAAATGATTGTTTTTTAGGAGCGGATGAGTTTTGTGGAGCGACAGGCGACTCAGCGTAAGCTCGTGTCCCGCAAAACTCCCGCAGGCATCTTTTACCGAAACTACCCGACGAATCCGTTGTTCTGCCAGCAGATTAGCCTAGATTTTAGCTGCTTCTTGGCCTCTATCAGCTGTGTACTAGTGTAGGTCGCTAAACAGTTTGTAACTTATAAACGCAGTGTTTTCGGCTATCAAATCGCTGAAACCCAGTAAAACACTGTTACGCTATTTGTGACGACCTACACTAGGCCAATCGTTACTTGTTGTCAGAACAGCAATTCGCCATCCATCAATTTATGTATTAATATTTAATACTCTAATTGCGGAGAAGAGTATTATGCCCAGAAATACATCAGTTACCCTTGGTGAACACTTCGACAAATTCATTGCCGAAAAAATACAGCAAGGCAGGTTCCAGTCTATCAGCGAAGCAGTTCGAGCAGGCCTGCGAAAACTCGAAGAGGATGAGATAAAACTTCAAGCATTGAGATCAAAATTACAAGCTGGAGAGGATAGTGCCTTGGTCAGTGATTTTGATGGCGAAAACTTTATTGCGGCAATGCACAAAAAATACGTTAAATGACAGCGATCTACTCAATCCGCAAGCTCGCGATAGATGACTTGGAAAGAATGTGGTCATACACAAATGAAGAATGGGGTGTAGAGCAGGCGGACAAATACATTCGCTTGCTGCTATGTCGCTTTACATGGATCGCAGAAAATCCATTACTTGGTAAAAAACGTGATGATGTGAAACCCGGCTATTATTGTTTTCCGGAAGGGATGCATCTGGTTTTTTATATGGCCACAAAAACTGGCATCGATATTATCGGTATTCCTCATCAAAGTATGGATATTGTCAGCCATTTGAAAAATATAGACTGAGGTTTTACGTAATCCCAACGGACTTTATCGCTTCCGGTGTATTATCTCCTCCAATCTTAATCCCTCAACCTATTGATATCTCAATGCGGATGAGTTTTTTGACCACACGGGCAGTTTTCTCTATAGCGTCAGCGAGAAAACATAAATCGCTGCCGACTTCACGCACCCCCGCCAGCCCTTGGGAAGAGGAATTCGTGGCGGTTGAGATTTGGTAAACATCTTGAATGCCTGAAAATGAATTCTGGAGAATTCTCTATCCAAGAATACAATAAAGACAATAAATTCAGAAGGCTATGATCAGATAGGCAGACATAATGATTCGGTGGACTAGGACACCAGGGGTGCTCTGTTCGATGCGAAAGAAATCCGCCGCATCACGGGTGAGTGGTACGGCGCGGGCGGAACCGATCCGCGTCATCCTTCGGCTGATTCTGTCCGTCAAACATCTTTAGTATCTCCTCGGCAGATAGCGGCTTGCTGAAAAGGAAACCTTGCGCCAAATCACAGCTCTGTTCAGCCAGAAGTGCCAACTGCTCTTTTGTCTCCACCCCTTCAGCCACCACCTTCAAACCGAGACCATGCGCCATGGCAATGATCGCAGCGACCAGTTCCCGGTCAGCGATGTCCACTGTGATATCGTTAATAAAACTACGGTCGATCTTGAGTGCATCAAAAGGGTAACTTCGCAGATAGCTCAGCGATGAGTAGCCGGTACCAAAATCGTCCATGGATATACCCACGCCCAAGTCGCTCAAGGCTGCCAGGGCATCATCAATATAGGAGTGACCGTCCAGCAGAACGCCTTCAGTGATCTCCAACTCCAGGGATTCGCCTGTGCCCCCGGATTGACTTATAGCGTCCGCTATAAATGTTACCAGGTTGGGATCACGGAACTGACGTGGAGATATATTAACCGCCACTGTAAATTTCTGATCGAATTTTTGCTTCCACTCAGCGGCAAAACCAAGTGCTTCACGCAACACGAACTGCCCGATAGAAACGATCAGACCAGTTTGCTCGGCGATGGGAATAAACTCCACGGGAGGAATTTCACCCAGAGTCGGATTACGCCATCGCAGCAAGGCCTCGACACCGACTAGTTGGTTGCTACCTATAGCCAACTGGGGTTGGTAGCAGAGCCGAAACTCGCTGCGATCCAGTGCACCGTGAATCTGCTCTTCCAGGGCAAGCCGACGGGAAACCCCATGGTTCATGGTATCGGTAAAGTATGAATAGGTATTGCGCCCCTGATCCTTCGAGTGATACATGGCGGAGTCGGCGTTACGCAATAGCACCGACGAACTATCTCCATCATCTGGATAGATCGTGATGCCGATGCTAGCGGTTAACAACAGATCCCGTTCATCGATTCTAAACGCGTCCCTGAAGCCGTTAAGCAGATTTTCCGCCACTAAGCGGGCATCAGTGGTATCCCTGAGCTCACCCAGCAGCACGATAAATTCATCACCGCCAAAACGCCCCACAGTATCACCACTGCGCACCAAATTGCACAGACGTGCCGCTGCTTCGATGAGAAGCCTGTCACCGGTCTCATGACCCAGCGTGTCATTGATCTTCTTGAAATCATCCAGATCCAGGAACAAAACCCCGACCTTTTCTTCGTTACGACCTGCCTCGATTATCAGTTGAGATAGCCGGTCAAGCGCGAGGAAACGATTTGGCAGATCGGTCAACCCATCAAAATGGGCCTGATATAGGATACGCTCCTCAGCTAGTTTGCGATCATGAATGTCAATGACAATGCCCTGATAGTGGGTGATGTTTCCATCGACGTCCCGCTCAACCTTGGTTCGATCGTCGATCCAGCGAACCGCTCCATCTGAGGTGAGAATGCGATACTCCTGTTGAAAGTGGACTGCGCCACTAGTGGAGTATTCCCGTACCTCGCGTGCGACTCGTTCCTGGTCATCAGGATGCACTATTGAGGCAAAGGGGATCTTGCCAGAGTAAAAATCTTCGGGCACATAACCAAACTGAGTTACATTGTCGGAGACCATTTCCACGGGCCAGCCGTCGACTGCGATCCACCGAAAGAGAACCACCGGACTGTTTTCGACAACCAGCTTGGCTTCTTTTAACGCCTTCTCCGCACTCCTACGCTCGGTGATATCCGTGAGTAACTGCACCATTCCTGCACTATTATCACCCACTTTTACCGGGGCCAACGAAGCTAGAAACCACCGATTCTTTTCCGGAAACGAAACGATCTTTTCTTTCATCGGCTTGCACTGATTGATGGCTTGGCACAGTTCGCATTCTTGTGGACTCACATGGGTAGGATGAAAAAACTGATGGATTGATTTATGAACGAGTTGCTGAGTGGTTTTTCCGCTACTTTTCTCAGCAGCTCTATTGACCTGTGAAATCATACCTTGGCTGTCTACAACAACAGCCGAATGGGGTATCGCATCGTAACAGCTCGAAGCCTGGGTCAATATACTAAACGGCTCATTCAATGTTGTCTGTACGATTGCCTGGTAGATCATCCAGAATGACAGGAACTTAAACAGATGCCCGATCACAAATGGAACACCCTCGAAACTGGTATAGAGGGTGAAGAAAAGCTCAGCGAAAATGGATAAGAAAATAGATGTGAGTAAAAAGTAAAGTACTTTAGGCGCCAGCCATTGTCTTTGCAGGGTATAAACAAAGATCGAGATACCGAGCAGGACCATGATCAAATACTCGGCATTCACCTTAAATGAGGTCAACCCCTCTGGGGACAACATCACCGGTTCTTTCAGCGTAAAGGACACCCAGGTTAATAGCAAAGCAAGACCAGCACCGGCGGAAAACATCAGCTTGGCGTCCAGTCTTCGTCTTAAAAATAGCGGCGCGGACAACAGCAACAACGCCTCCATAAAACGGGTACTGATCCAGAAATGGAGCGTTATCTCTGCATCAGTAGTGCCAAAAAACGGCATTCCCTCTACAGTAAAGGTATGCCAAGTGTCCAACACCGCAATCCAGAAATAGCCGATACCAAGGTAGAGAAGAAAATTATTGCGGGTAAAATGACGGGTATTCCAAACAATGACCAGCATGAGAATACCCACCATCACGGAAAAAAGTTCCGCTAGTGTGTGAAACAGTAGAACCCCGTACTTCCAGCGAATAAATGAGAGACATAACACCAGTAATAGAGGTGTCATGAGAGCTGCAAATCTAATCGACTTCCTATCGCTCATTATTTTTAGTCCATCCCATCATTCATTGTCGACTACTTTAATCTGGAGCACTTCTCATCAGCAATGCTGGTTTGAACCATCAAGTATCTCCTCCGTCACAGGATAATATATGCAAATCGATTTCGATGCGCAGAAGTGGAAGCACGCCCTACCGGCCGAACAACTGACCCAGACGCTCGACCAGGTCTTCGGCGCGCAGGTGCGTGTAGCGCTTGAGCATCTGCATCGACTTGTGGCCGGAGATGGCGGCGACCTCCTGGTCACCGAGGCCGCCCTCGATCAGGCGGGAGACAGCTTCATGGCGCAGGTCGTGGAAACGCAGCCCCTTGATGCCGGCCGTTTTCAGTGTGCGGTGCCAAGCCGGCCTGAACTCATAGGGTCGGCGAACACCATCGCGGACGGGTTCCCCCCAGAAGATCAGATCCGTATCCAAAGGACGTATCGGGTTGCTCAGTGCAATGCGAAAAATATCCGCCGCATCGCGGGTAAGTGGCACGGTTCGAGCCGAGCCGTTCTTCGTCTCGCTCAGGTGCACGGTGCGTTTCTGCAGGTTCACCTGCCGGCGGGACAGTGATTTTATCTCGCCGGCCCGCATGCCGGTATAGAGGGCGATACGGGTAATCCAGCCGAGCATGGGATTGGAGTGTTGGTCGCAGGCCTTGAGCAGGACCTGCTCCTCATCCCCCTTTAGACGCCGATCACGTCCCTTGGCCGGTGTCGGTTTGCGGATATTGGCAACCGGGTTGTAGAACAGACCGACTCGCCATTCCTTGATGGCAATGGTGAACAGATGTGACAGCAGGGACAGTTCCAGTCGCACGATACTGGGTGACTTGTCGGCCTCCAGCCGCTCGTCACGGTACTTGGCAACCAGGTCCGATGTGATAGCAGCCAGGCTGTAGTCACCTAGACTGGCCTTCAGCGCTCTGGCCTTGTGCTTTTCAGCGCTGTGGGTGCTGGGTTTCTTGGTAGAAGATACCTCGCGAAGGTAACGGTCGAGGGTGTGCTTCAAAAGCAGGCGATCGGAGCCGGCGCGATCGATATAGACACCACGCATCATCTCATCCTCAGTGCGTCGCGCCCAGTCTGCAGCATCGCGTTTGGTACGGAAGGTCTTAATGTTGGTCGGCCAGCCGCGCTTGCGGATAACGGCCTTCCAGGTCGCTGAGGGAGTCTTTGAAATAGTCGCCACGACAGCCTCCGGAACAGGGGTGTTCCGTAATTTTACCCCGTGACACAGGGATTAAAGGCTAAAAACGATTATCTTATTGATTTATATGGTGGCCAGGGACAGAATCGAACTGCCGACACGGGGTTTTTCAGAGCCGGACGGTTTTTTATGGTCCCTTTATTTTCAACAACTTATGCACACCAGCCCTGCGCTAAGTTGCCACAAGTGGACAGGAGTGGACACGAGATGACAGTAGTTGGTCACGATATGGTCACACCGCTATTATAAGCCTGCCGTACCTCCCATGTACCCGCGGAAACCGCATGAAGCCGGAAATTCGGCCGGCCTACACCTCCCATCCTTTAGTCATCCTCCCTCGCAAGCCGAGCGATTTCTTCGGTTAACCCTGCAGACATCCGATATCCGGCCTGTTCCAGATTCTTCAAAATGGGCATAACCGCATCGATAAGACCACGTTTTTTTGCCGCCAACAAGACACCTGCAATGCCTACCACTGACACACCCCGGCGGTTGGCAATAGCCCGCCCCTTTCGTTCATCAATCAACAGGAACTTGCAATTCACTTCCTCGGCCAACAGGATCGCCTCCGCCTCGCCAGGGTCAAGAACGAGCATGAGTTCGGATAAGGCATGGACCGAACCGGCTGAAGGTTCCTGAACATGCAACCACCCCTGGTCCAAGGCTTCTGCCGATTCCCTCGCACCGGGGCGCCCCGATTCCAGATGAAACTCATTATGAACCGCTGGAGGGATCAAAATGTCCTGGTACAGGTCGTGAAGCAGCGTGAGGTACCCCGCTCTACCTAAGGCAATAAGCGGCCCGGTATCAGCAACGACGATCCCTGTCACAAGGCAGCCGTCATCTCTTCTTCCAATTCCTCAGGGGGGTAGTCCACGGCAGGAATACCCACTTCTCCAAGAAGTTCAATAAACGCTTCAAGGGTTAGTCCAGCCATTTTTGCAGATTGGGCCAAAGTAAGCTGATGAGATTTAAAAAGATGCAGTGCCATTGCCCGGTGAACACCCTGGCTGATCAGGTGCTCGTCGAACGGGACGGCAAGGATTGCTGGCTTTCCATGTTTCGTGATCAACGAAATCTGCCCGGCCTCGGCATCCCTCAGAAGTTCGCCAGACTTATTGCGAAGATCCCGGACAGAAAAGACATCAATCTGCTTCATGACTTTGCCTCTATATTTGTGCCTACATAGTGTAGCACTAAATTCCGATACTGAATTCATCTGAGATTGCTCAAAACGCTTCTGACTAAGAATTTCAAGCACGCACTGGCACCGTTACCAGAAATACGAATGAAGCCCAAGTAATAGATTTTAAAAGTGGATTAGTTTTGAAGAGCGGCAGGGTAAGTTCAGAGGTCAGTCATTCAGCAACAGGTCTTTCGCCAGGTTGATGCGGGTGGCCAGCCAGGCGGAGCCGCCCCGGTCCGGGTGCAGTCTCTGCACCAAGCGGCGGTGGGCGGCGATGATGGCTTCCCGGTCGGCACCGGCCTCCAGGCCAAGGATCTCGTAGGCCTCCGACCGGGTCATTGCGCCCGGTGAGCTGGATTCCGGTTGGGGGCGGGCACCGGCCTGCTCTCGCCACTCCGTGCCCCGTTCCCGGTCCAGGTATGCCTGCAGCAGACTCGCGGACTTTTCGTCCGTTGCGCATTCCCGCAGCAGATCCAGTAATTGCTCCAGGTCCAGTTGTGCCAGTTCCCGGTCCTTGAAGCGGCCTTGCAGTACCGTCCCGCTCATGGCTCCGCTGTCGTGGTCCAGGCGCATGTGCAGAAACTGGGTGCGCACCTGGGAAAATTGTCCGCCGCTGGGTCCGCCGGAGGAGCTGTTCTGCTGGAACATGGCGCGCAGACGCTGCAGCAGGGGCAGCAGTTGCAGCAGCCGGAACAGGCGCTGCACGAAGGGGGCGGCAACACCCAGCAGGGCGAACAGCCAGTGCAGGCGGCCGGTGGCGGCGAGCAGGACCAGCAGCCCACCGCCCAGCCATATCAGGGCCTGGCGCAGCTTGCGCGCCACCTGTTCCGGCGGGGTGTGCATGAACCACCAGAGGAAGATCAGGGCCAGTCCCAGGGCGGCAAGCAAGGGGAACAACCGCATGGCTATTTGTTCAGCTGACCGGTTAGCAGAGGCACATCTCCACCGCGTTTACGGCTGAACTCCTCCAGGGCCCGGTGGCCGCCGGCTGCATACACCGCTACGGCGCTGAGCAGGTCGCGCAACTGCTGGGCGCTTCCGGTGTCGAAGCGGCAGTGGGCGCCGCCGCTGAGGCGGGCGATCTGGGCGAAGGCCTTGGTGGCGGTGCGATCGTGGCCCTCCTGGAACAGGAAGGCAGGGGTGCCCAGGATGCCCAGTTCGCCGGCGATGCGGCACAAGCGGTCCACGTCTTCCTCCATGCAGTCGCCCACGAACACCAGGGCGTTCACCTTGTCGCGGCGCGTCTCGGTGACGGCGTGTCCCAGTACCTTGCCGATCTGGGTGCTGCCCCCCAGGCAGTGCGCCCCGGTCATGTGGCGCAGCAAGGTATCGGTGTCGTGGGTCCAGGGATCGGCATGAAACTCCCCGAAGCCACGATACCAGCAAAGCTGTATCTCCAACCCGCCCAGGGCGGCGGTTTCGCGGAACATCTCGCCCTGCAAGCTGCAGGCCCGGTCCCAGGTTGGTTCCCGGCTGGCGGTGGCGTCCATGGCAAAGATCAACCGTCCTGGTCGCTCGTCGCCTTTGCGAACTGGCATGATTGCTGCTTTGCGCAGGAAGGCGTCCACCTCCGAGCGGCTGGATCGGGACGGCAGATGTTTCTTGTTTTCAGTCATGGGTCGAGATTTTAGCACTGGTGTTCCCGGCAGGAGGCGTTTTGGAGGTAGAGAGGCCCTAATCGTGAACCTTGGGCTCTTCAACTTGCCTGTGACCTTGTTTCCTTGTTTTTTTACAAAGGCTTGCGGCGCAGAAATTGGGCCTTTCTCGTAAGAAAAAAATATCTTGCTCTTTCATGAGGTCAATCCGAAGCTTTCAAGGCCCGCCCAATCCTTGATCAGTGCAAGAATAGAGCGAGCAGGCTATGTGCTCCGAATACGACAAGCACTTCACCCTTGCCCGAGAAAACCCAGAACCAGTGGGATGTCTCACTACCCTCAATCCAACGAACCATGTTGTCGCAGAAGACGACGAAGAAGAGCATGGCCGCGATTATATTTGTGCCTACATAATGTAGCACAAAATACCGATGTTGAATTCACCAGAGAATGCTGTGCTGGTCCACCACCGGGCATAAAAAAAGCCCGGCCGAAGCCGGGCTGTGGCTAGCGCCGCAGGCTCAATGATTGTGTTCGGGGTAGTAGGGCGCCAAGGCCTCGATTGCTTTGGCCAGTTCCATGGCGTATTTACCATCGGCGTTCTGCTTTGCCTGCATCGCGACGACAATGACCGTGTGATGTTTCACCAGTCGTTCGGTGTAGTCCTCCTGGCTGGCTTTGACCCGCTGGGTCAGGAAGTAGTCGCTGATGGTGGCGATGATCTTCTGGGCGTGTGACTCCTTGTTCATCACCCAACGGGTTGCCTGATTGATCGACTGCGCATCCGTCTTGCCCGCGAGCTCGCCCATCATTTTGGTTGCCTTCGCCACGGTGGCGGCATCTTCCAACATCGATTGTACTCGGGCGTGGTCGTCATAGATGCCGCAGGGTACCTGGCAGTGGGCGAATGCCTGCTGGGTGGTGATCAAGCTGCTGGCCAGCAGAAGCAGGGTGCCGAGCAGCAAGCTGGTTGGTTTGGAAATTTTCATGGGATCCTTCTGGGTCGTTTCATTGGTGTTTAGGAAGCATAAATGCTCTTTTCCCCCAAGTCGATAGATAGTCTCATCCACTATGAAGTGAGCCTGAAGGGAGGGCGTATTTCAACGTGAAATGAGCCTGAAGTGACCTGATTCTGTCCATGATGGAGGAATGAAAACCATCATGAACGATTCTCACATTGAAACACTCGAACAGGTTCGCCAGTTTCTGGCTGGCATGGCGGTCATGAAGATAACAATCCCCGATTTACTTTGCATAATGAGTTAATATTCATAAGGATCTTTGAACTAAGCCGCGTCCTGCGTCCGCGGCGGTGAGTTTTATCCGCGCCACCGTGCCAATCAGCACGGTTTAGACGAAGTTCCCAGTTTTCCCTATTCACCTTCACTGTTCAGCGAACACGAGCCGCTGGTAGGGAATCCCCTTGCCGGTTCTCTCGGCAGGTTCGAAGTTTTTATCTAATCCTTGTCTCCGCTGAAATCCGCAACGATAAGGCAAAAGAGCAGAAAGTCTGAAACGTGAAATCGGCGCCGGTTGGCACCATTAGAGCGATCTTCAGGTGGCGCCTTTAGGCCGATCCTGAAGTGGCGCCATTAAGGCGATCCCGGAATGGCTCCATAGTGGTGATCATTAACTCCATGGTCATTATCCGCTATGAACGATGCCATGCACCCGCTAAATGGCTTTTTCTTAACCGACAGCTTAGAGATATATTTCCATGGTTTTTGGTACCCGCAAAACTGATTCAAACCCAGTTTTCGAGGCGTAACGCCTCAATCCGCTCGAACTCTCGCAGGTTATTAGTAACTAGCGTAAGCCCTTCACCTCTCGCATGACCGGCAATATGTAGATCATTTACACCAATCGGCGTTCCCTTACGTTCGAGGTCGGAGCGGATATCACCATATTGGGCTGCCGCCTTGCGCCCATACTCCAACACGTCCAACCGAGAAACAAAATCTTCAATCTGCCGCAGGTTGTGCTCTGGCTTCACGCTCTTTTCTGCTCCGTGCAAAAGCTCAGCCAAGGTGATCGAACTTATGCACATCTGACCGGTATGGCGGTTAAAGACCTCTAACGCCTCGATCGGACGGCGCTTGATCACATAGATCACTATGTTGGTGTCCAGCATGTATTTCAACATTAAAATGCTTCTCTTTCCGTCTGCTCTTGAGAAGCCCGCTCAGTCATATAGTCATCGGTCACACTCTCGCCTGACAGAAAGAAACTGTCCCAGGTACTATCAACGGGTGAAAGCACGCGATCGTGCCCCACCACGCGCACAGTGACTTTTTTAACGCCTTCAGGAAAGCGAGTATCAGCGGGAAGTCTGACCGACTGCGTTCGATTATTTACAAAGATTGATCCCGTAGACATAATGCACCTCTTCATGTGCTATATACATATTATATATAGCAAAAAGTATAGCGCAATAGTATATAGCAATCCAAGGCTAATTTATGGGTATTGTGACACCTTGATCATGAGCACATCGATTATCGTGGATACCCTCGCCTACAGTGACCGTGGGCAGTTACGTGCCCGCAGGACTCTTGGCGGTTGAGGTTTGGTGAACATCGTAGATACCTGAAAACAAGTTCTTGAGAATTCTCTGCCCAAGAATACAATAAAGACAATGGATTCAGAAGGCTACGACTAGATCGGTAGGCACAAAGATTCGGTGGACCACCACACCTCCCGTTGAGACTCCTCGATTCAGTCCGCGTGAAAATCCAGCATCGGGCATGAATAAGTTAAATCTTATGTGACTTATAAAAATTGCTTAGTTTACTTATATGCTGGATTCTCTATCCTTTGAGTCAACTAAATCTTCCTGATTCCAAAACAAAGGATAATCACTCATGCCGCTGGTCAATATGCGCGATATGTTGAACCACGCCTATCGGAACGGTTATGCCGTGGGTGGCTTCGACCTGGTAAGCCTGGATTTTCTGGAGGCGATAGTCTCAGCCGCAGAAGCCCGACGCGCGCCGGTTATCCTCTCGTTGGCGGAATCTCATTTTGAGTACTACGATTTTGAGTTTGCTATGGCAGCATGTGAAGCCGCAGCCCGGCGTGCCACGGTTCCCGTGGCAATTCACCTGGATCACGGCGCCTCCTTCGACTCCGCAGCGAAGGCCATCAATCTAGGTTGCACCGGCGTTATGGTGGACGCCTCCCACGAGGCCTTTGCTGCGAACGTTGCCTTCACGCAACAGATCGTAAACATGGCGCACGGATGTGGCGTGCCTGTTGAAGGTGAACTGGGTTACGTGGCCGGTGCGGAAGGCGAGGATGCTGAGAAACACCCGGGCGAAGTGGTGTATACCTCGGTGGAAGAGGCCGAAGCCTATGTGCAGCAAACCGGCGTGGATTTGCTCGCCGTGTCTATAGGCACTGTGCACGGGCGCATGAAGGGTGAACCGGTACTCGATTTCGAACGCCTACAGGCGATCAATGAGCGCTTGCAGATTCCGCTGGTCATCCACGGGGGTACGGGCCTGTCGGATGATCAGTTCCGTCGACTGATCGCGAACGGCGTTAGCAAGATCAACTATTACACGGCGTTGGCCGATGCCGCCGGCGCGCGTATGCGTGTCAACGTCGCGGCAGATGCGCGCTGTGGTTATACGGGCATCGTTGGCGGTATTCAGGAGGCTATGCGCGCTGAAATTGAACGCTGCATGGTGCTATGGGGCTCAGCGGGCCAGGCTGATGCGGTGCTCACCGCTGCCGAGGCATGGAAACCGGTGCATCACGTCATTATCTACAATGTGAATGGCAGGGACGACGCAGAGGCTGCAGCCATAATGCAGGAGGGCAAGCGGGTACTGGGTCAAATACCGGGCGTACGCCGTGTCATTACCGGCAAGGCGGTGCAGGAAGGGGCTAAATACCGCTTCAGTTGGCTTATCGAATTTGTGCACGAGAGGGTGATCGGCAGCTATCGCGAACACCCTACCCATGTAGATTTTGCGGACCGGCTGTTTCGCCCCATTGCAGACGACCGGATCAGTATCGACTATCTGGAGACTTGAGCGCCCTTCCATGATGCTGCCGGCAGCGATTCGGCGGTGCGATATCCCACGGTGTGCGACGTGAGGTCTGGCGCAGTGACTGACAACAACAAGGCGGATGAGCGGTATGAAAATTCATTCCAGCGTCATTCAAGTGGCAAGCGGGGAAGGTATCGCCCTGCATGATCTCACGGCGGGCATCCGTGGGGCCGTGCGTGCCTCGGGCATCCAAGACGGCTTTGTGACCGTTACGTCCCAACACACCACAACGGCTATTGGCATCAATGAACATGAACCACGCCTGCTCGAGGATGTGAAAACCTTTCTCACCCGGTTGATTCCTCCTACCGACACGTACCTGCATAACGACATTGCCCTGCGGGAGTGCCCACCGGATGAACCGGAGAATGCCCATTCGCACTTGGCGGCCATGCTGCTGGGCAGCTCGGAGGTCATTGCTCTGGCTGGAGGCGAACTTGTTTTGGGCCAGTATCAAACGGTGATGCTGTATGAACTGGACGGACCGCGCTACCGAAAAGTGAGCCTGCAGGTCTATGGCGAGTAGCTGCCAGACCAGTCGAAGGAAGCACGACAAGTGGCTAAAGGGGGGCTGGAGTTTACGAAGGAGTTTACAGTCCCCCATAGGGGGTCCATAAGCCCCTCGCCTTCAGGCGATGGATTGCTTGGCCAGTGTAGGGTGAGTTGAGCGCATCGATACCTGTAGGTCCCGAATATTCATGCGGCCTTCGGAGGATAGACATGATGAAGGCCGTGGACAGCTGGGAATTCAACAACGTTGCAGGGTTCCGCTGCTCGTACGGGACGACCGTCCGGCGCGTCGCTGTTCAAGGACTGGTGTGTTCGCCACGGATGGTAGTAATCCAGATACGACGACATAAGTCGCTTGAGATGCCGCTCGTTCAACACCATGACGTGATCGAAAAGTTCTCGGCGTAGCGTTCCTATTACCCTTTCTACATAAGCATTCTTCTAAGTCGACAACTACACCCAATCGGAACGATCCCGCACAAGTATTTCAGATTACTCATCCCTTTCACCCCCGCTTTGGCCAGGAATATTCACTGGTGGAGCTCCGACAGAATTGGGGCGATGATCGCGTCTACTATCACGACGCTGAGAACCATCTAAGGTCTCTCCCCACTAGCTGGACTAGCCTTGCATCAGTAGACCCCTTCCTGAATGCTGCTGATGGACGGAGTCGTCTACACATCGATGGCGTGCTGGCTTTGACGCGACTGATCCAGGCGCTGATACAGACCTCTACGTAACGAAACGGTGCATCATTCAGTCTGACGGGGTGTTAAGTGAATTATGCCGTAAATGTTAATTTAATTATATCGGTTATTCGGTAGATTACCTAGCAATTATTTGAAAAAACTTGCCTTATTATCCAATAATCATTTGTTTTTTAATGAATATTTGTATCTATTTGACTTGACACTCGATAAATTATAGACATAATTATTATTACACTCTGAGCCGGGATATGCTGATGAACCCCCCATTACCCAAACACCAGACCCTCAAAGCGAACGCCACCCTCAATCCACATCCCGAGCAGATTCGCGAATCATTGTTTTTGACCGATGACTTTTTCGATCCTTATGACCTGTTGCAAGTGAAATATGAAATGCTCCGCCGGGTGCTAACCGACGATTGCTCGGTCACCGAAGTGGCCGCCGCATTTGGCTTTTCCCGACCGGCGTTTTATCAGGCGCTATCGGCATTTAAGCAAGGCGGCCTGGCGGGTTTGATCCCACAAAAACGCGGGCCCAAAGCGGCCCATAAGCTCTCCCCCTCAGTCATGGCCTACCTCCAGAAGATACTCAAAGACGACCCTCAGTTACCTGCCAACGAGTTGGCACATCAGCTCGATCAGCACTTTGGCCTTGTGGTCCATCCGCGCAGTATCGAGCGAGCTTTGGTACGTCAGAAAAAAAAACGCGGCGTGCACCCATGAGTCTGCCACCCGGCGTTGTCGAGGGCTACGAGTCATTGCGCGAGTGCGTCCTCCAAGCCGGCCGAGGTGGCGACCAGGGCTGGACGCTATTGATGCGTTCTGGCTTTCTCGCCAGGGCCCAGGCTTGTCAGGAACTCGCCCCAAAACAACAGGCAGTGCCATTGAATCCACCGGTTGCTGCCATCCCCGATCACCTCAGTGCACCGTTGGTCCAGGTACTCGCTGGGATGATCCTCCACGTTCAACAGGAGGTGGCTCATGGTTTCTGAACAACACGCCAAAATCGCCGCGGGTCATCTGGCCCGTAATGCCTATCTCTACGTGCGTCAATCCTCAATGCGCCAGGTCTTTGAGAACACCGAAAGTACCGAGCGCCAGTACGCGCTGCAGCAACGCGCGTTGGAACTCGGCTGGCCCCTGGAGCAGATCGTGGTGATCGATAGCGACTTGGGCCACTCCGGCGCCGAGCGCGATCGAGCCGGTTTCCAGCAGCTGGTCGCCGAAGTCAGCTTGGGCAACGCGGGTATCGTCATGGGTTTAGAAGTGTCACGGCTGGCGCGTAACTCCACCGACTGGCATCGTCTACTCGAGATCTGCGCGCTGAGCGGCACACTGATTCTGGACGAAGATGGCGTGTATGACCCCAGTCACTTCAATGATCGCCTCCTGTTGGGGTTAAAAGGGACCATGAGCGAGGCGGAGTTCCACATCCTGCGTGCCCGCTTACAAGGCGGGGCATTGAATAAAGCGCGACGTGGTGAGCTGCGTCTCCCATTGCCCGTCGGGTTAGTGTATGACCGCGATGACTGCCCAGTGCTAGACCCCGACCAGCAAGTGCAGCAGGCTTTACGGTTGTTGTTCAACACCTTTGTCCGTACCGGTTCGGCGTGCGCCACCGTGAAAACGTTCCATTCCGCAGTGGTCGGCAAGCTGCGCCGGGCCTATGGCTTGAGAAGTCGCTATGAGCGCTTGCGCAATGCCGGAATGCTCACCGCTGAGGAAATCGCTCAACAACTTGATATCGCGGTTGCCAGCGTCAAGGTATGGCGCCGAGCCGGCCGGCTTAAAGCTCACGCCACGAACGGCAAAGGAGATTACCTCTATGAACCGCTAGGCGAGAATCCGCCGGTGAAATACGCCTGGCAAAAAACCCAAAAGCAAGCTCTTTCCATAGCCACTTAATACCGATCCTACCCAGGAGGTGCAGTATGAAACATAATACTTTTGCCATGGCGGCGCTGGTGCCGTAATGACCTCGTCGATACCCAGACTTTCAATTCTCCGCGTAACGCGTTCACCGTATATTCCATTGCCGTCTCGAATCAGATAACTCGGAGCAGTATCAAATGGAAACGCTTCGACGATCTGTTGCGCCGTCCACTGCGCCGTAGGATGTTCCGTCAAGTTGAAGTGAACAATGCGCCGCCGGTCGTGGGCAATTACGATGAAGACGAACAACACCCGAAGCGTAGCCGTCGGAACAATGAAAAAGACGATCGATACGAGATCTCGAACATGCTGGTCTAGAAATGTTCTCCACGTAGGTGACGGTGGCCTAGCTCGCTTCGGCTGATACTTTTCTACCGTTGACTTGGCAACGTCGATTCCAAGCATCGCGAGTTCAGCGACGATCTTTGGCGAGCCCAACGTCGGATTGGCTTCCTACATGCGCACAATGAGCTTTCTGAGCTCTGGCGAAATCCGAGGTCGGCCTGGCTTGGCCGACTGACTGAGCGCGCGCCAGTAGTTGCGGAATCGCTTTTTCTGCCAAGTCGTTACGGTCCTGGGAAAGGCGCTTTGATCGTGCGTGTGCTGCATGTAAGCAGGGATTTCGAACAGCATTTGTGAGAGGTCAACTCAAGTATCACGTGATTTTCAATGCCCATGCTTCTCGAAAACTTATACCACGCTTTCGCTAGACCTCAAGGAATGCCCGAAACCAAATTCTTGAGAATTCTCTACCCGAGAATACAATAAAGGCAATAGATTCAGAACGCTACGACTAGTTTGGCGGGCACAAAGATTCGGTGGACCAGGACACCGGGGGGGCTTTTTATAGTCCCTTTATTTTCAATAACTTATGCACGCCGGCTCCGCGCTAAGTTGCCACAAGTGGACAGGAGTGGACACGAGATGACAGGAGTAGGTCACGATATGGTCACGCTGTGATTTCAAGGCTTGTCCCGTTGCCTGCTGCAGAACACTGCTTAATAAAACTCACATTCCTGTGCGCCCTCAAATAAACTCTTCCACGATATGAAAATTTGAACCATACGGGGGTGGAGGTTCGCCGAATATGTAATACAATACAAAATATGTAAGGCATACTTATATAGGTAATACATGCAGAACTCAACCCTCACTAGTAAAGGACAGGTCACGATTCCTGCCGAGGTGCGCAGGCGTCTTGGATTGCATCCAGGCGACCGTGTCGGGTTTATAGTCGACGGAGATGAAGTTCGTCTAGTGCGCAAAGAAAGGCGCATTGAAGCCGCTTTCGGTATCTGCAAGACGGAGACCTCTGTCAACCTCGAGGACATGGAACGGATCATCAAGCAGCGGGCCCAATCATGATCGCTGTCGACACCAACCTACTGGTGCGGATTCTGGCGGAAGATCCTGGCCAGCCAGCTCAGGTCGATGCAGCCCGCGCCCTGGCCAGCCAGTCGCAGCAGGTTTTCGTGCCGCTCATTGTGCAGGTGGAGACAGTCTGGGTTCTTGAGAGCGGTTACGGACTATCCAAGGAGACCGTCATCCAGGCGTTCGAGCACCTCGAAGTCAATCAAGCTTTCGTATTGGAGGACGAAGATCTCAGCCATCGCTCACTGGGGCTTTTCCGGTCCTCCAATGTCGATTATTCAGACTGCGTGATTCTCTCCAATTGCCGTGCCAGGAACCTAGATCTCTACACCTTCGACAAACGCCTAAGCAAACTTGCTGGTGCCTCTCCCGTGTCTGTGTGATATTCAATGACCTCAAACAGTGCACCGGGCCAGAGTGATCGCATGGAGTACCATCCACTTAACCTAACCCTGCCAACCCTTTGGAAAAAATCAATAAAATCTGAATGCTAGGTTAGCGGGCATAAAGATTCAGTGGACCAGCACACCCGGACTCCACTGAAACACAAAGGCTGGGCCAGCTGCACGAGATGGCAAAATAATTCGGACAAACACAATGATAACTGTTATTGCAAATCTCAAGGGCGGAACCGGCAAGAGCACGGTGACTTTCAATCTGGCGGTATGGCTGCGCTCAACGGGTCGCAGGACAACAGTGATCGATCTTGATCCCCAGAGAACCCTCTCAGACGCTGCTGCACTGCGGATGGAAGAGGGAATAGAACCTTCCATCCGCGTGGAAGCCGGGACTTTCCCGGACGTGACTCTCCCGGAGGATGCCGCAGAGATTATCATTGACGTCGGAACTGCGGACCTAGGGTCCTTCAAACAGGCGATCATGATTGCCGACCGCATCCTAGTTCCCGTCACTCCGTCACAAGCTGATATCTGGTCAACTCAGCGATTTTTGGGATTCCTCTATAAGAACACGCACGGCAATCCACCGGAGTCGATCACCTTCCTCAACCGCGCTGATACCATCAAATCGATTCAGGCGTCTGATGAAGCCGCTGCGGCATTGGACTCGCTTCCCGGTGTCCGTTTGATGTCAGAGCGTCTGTCAGATCGCGCGGTTTTTCGGGACTCATTCAGCGAGGGCCTGGCGGTGTTTGAGCTTGAACCCCGGAGTGTAGCCAGCCGCGAGTTCAAGGCGTTGGCAGAAACCCTGTTCGGTCGCGGCCACCGTTCCGTTCTAGACCGGCTTCGAAAGCAAAAAACGTCCACTGCGGTAGATTCAACATTCCGTCAGGCGTTGGAAACACCCTCGGCCAAACCTAGTGTGACGGATAGGATTTCCTGTGAGGATGTGATTCCTGCGTCTGGCGCCGAAACAGCCCATGAAAATTGGGTGCGGGAGCAACAGGGAAACAAGAATCACAAGACCAAGAAAGGCAAGAAGCGCAAAAAGACATCAAAAGAAAAACTGGGTGGAAAGGGCAAGAATGTCAAGGACAGTAGAAAGTCCAAGAAGACCAAAAAGGGCCGGAAGGGCCGGAAGGGAAAGAAAAAAGCTTAGCCTTGGTAGGGTCGAGGACTGGCGCGGTAATCCACTAGGTAGAGTCTGCTCATTAAGTCAGGTCGCCACTAATTCGTAACCACGGAAATCAACAGACCGTCTTGCTTTCCACCGGCGAGAAGTGCATCCTGGATCCATTTAAATGCTGAAGATGACAGGATAGCCCTGGTTTTCAACAGCGCAAAAAAGATCCTCAGCAGGATCAGCAGGTTCATTACCAGGAAGATGCTGTTGATCCACGCCACCGATGTATCTGCCCGCTTCGCCCGGATGTAATTCAACCGGTAGACGTTCTTTCCTTGCCCGAACTTTCCTTCTATCGGAATGCGTTGCAGATACTCTTCCCGACTGTCCTCCGCAATTATTATCGCGCCAAATCATTTGACGGTCACTGACTCTTTTAGTCATGCATTTCCTGCAGTGGGATCAATGCAATGTGCGTCCGGATCCACAGCAATGTTTGTACTTCTTTCCGCTCCCACATAGTCCCGGTGGATCCGTACCGCTGACTTCCCTTCTAGCATACCTATCGTATAAGCCACGCTTAGCTTTGGCGGAATGCTTAAACATAGGTGAATATGGTCGAACATCGTATGACCTTCTACCTACTCAACCCCAAACTGCCCACAGATTTCTTTTAGAATCCGACCGATCACTTACCGCAATATCCCGTATATTGCCTTCTTCCGATACTTCGGTACGATAACCATCGTGGTATCCGCAATACCACCTGACATGAGTTTGGCTTTGCCATTCTCTGATTTGGATTCTCCTCTTTACTTTGGCGTGTTGAGAGGAGAATCTACCTCATCCCTGTTCCCAGGAACGGCAGAGCTTTTTCGCGTCGCACCGGCAAAACAGGTGGCTTACATCGGTTTAGTAAAATTTAACCCTTAAGCCGCTGGTGGATAGAACCACAGGCCCAATCCACCACCGGATTTCGAATCGAGAATACTCTGTCTGAATCAATGTTCCCGTTTCGTTAACTCTTTTGTTGAAGAGGATATAATTTTAACTTTGTGAATACGACGGCCTGAGGCCTGTCTGATTTCAATCATTAGGCCATCAATCTCAAATTTCTCATTTGTTCTGGGGATTCTTTCAATATCATTCACGATCCAACGACTTACACTGTCCGAATTCTTACCCCGTAGATCCGCCTTGAAAAACTCCTTGATCTTTCCCAATTCCACGCCCCCATCGACCTCAATGCCGTCATCCAGTGTTGTGATCCCGGAAGCGCGTTTCCCGTCTGATTCATCGTATATTTCACCCACCAGTTCCTCTAACAGGTTTTCCATCGTAACCAGACCTCTCAGGTCGCCATGCTCATCAACAACAATGGCAAGAAGACGCTTTTGGCGCTTAAGATCAGCAAACAGATGGTCAATAGGTTGGTTGACTAGTGCATATATTGGATCGACACCAATCTGTTTGAGAGGTTTGTCTATTTGATTATTGGCAATGGCAGTGGCGATATCATGCCAATGAACAATATGAGAGATATTTTCGACAGACTCTGAATAAACGGGCACACGGGAAAAGCCGACTTCTACGATTCTAGGCAAGGCTTCCTTAATGGTCATCTCTTCATTCAGGGTAAACATTTTATGACGACTGGTCATCACATCCGCCACTACCAAATCGTTAAAAGCAAACACTCGTTCAATAATCTTTGCCTCATGCTTTTCAATAGTGCCTTCTTGAGTTCCGAACATTAACAAATGCACTAATTCCGATTCTGTTACGGTGGGGGATTCCTTAATATCGGTCATTTTGTGAACAAGAGTTATCAAATGCTCAAACACCCACACCAGAGGAAACAGTATCCGCATTAAAAGCAACACTATGGGAGCCACTGCCAGAGAGACCTTCACAGAATGACGAATAGCTAAACTTTTAGGGGTGATCTCACCGAACACAAGAATCAAAAAGGTCAATACCCCAACCGCTACCCCAGGACCCAAAGCTCCAAGATATTCTGTAGCCACCACGGTAGCGAAAGCAGATGCGCCAATATTGACTAAATTATTGCCAATCAATAGTGTAATCAGCATGCTGGTAGAATTTTGTTTCAAACGAAGTAATGCCTTGGAACCACCTTGTCCATCTTTCCGCAAAGCTTCCGCACGAGCTAATGTGACGGCTGTTAAAGCTGTTTCTGAGCCAGAAAAAGCTCCTGAAAGAAATAGCAAAGAGACGAGTATTAGCGTGTCATTCATAATTAAATAAGAAACTCTTTCTGCTTCGATCCTGTTCAGCAAGGATTAGGGGATAGGTAGTTACGATTGGGACAACCAATTTATTGCGCTTAAAACGGACAGGGTAAAATTGCTGTAGTGGAATAGTCGAGTAACGTGCTTTTCCTCTGGCTTCCACAATCAGTGAGACCAAATCTATATTATGCAAACAGCTGGTGCTTTGTTCATACGCTGTTGCAGACGTCACGAAAAATAACATACACTCAGCAAGTTAGGTACAGTCTAGCATGTACCGAATCCCGAGGAATACTCGATGAGCAGCCCATCATGACCGAACAAAGCATGCATACAAAGCATTGGTAGCACGGCGAACGTTGTCCGTCACGGATTTTTCCGTGTTCGGGGCGGTCGACGCCGATGTTACCTGTCCTCCTATATGGACCCGTCCCAGTTTGCAAGGCAATTTTGAGTCATGACGACAGGAATCGACTGCACACCTATATTCGGCCTCTAAGTTGGAGAATTTTCTCCGGGCCCTGATGGAATGTGCGCTCTTTCGCCTCATCCGCAAACCGGCCTCGTGGGGGCCGCGGAGCACAGCAGGTTCCGAAAGAGCCGGTCCGACCTGATGCGCCATCACTCGTACACCACCTCTGCAATCGTGGATTGGGTTAAGTCATCGTAAAAACCGTATAGTCAGCCAATACCTCGCTTTAGGCCGCCTTGTGATACGCCTCCTCGCGGGCCATCAAGGCCCAGAGTATTCGTGCGTTCTTGTTGGCTAATGCCACGCAAGCACAATTTGTTCCGCGCCGGGCTTTAATGTTGCTGACCCAGCGACTGCGAGCATCATCTTTGCTATCGGCTCGCGAAACGACGGAACGCGCCCCATGAATCAACAGCATGCGCAGATACGCATCCCCACGATTGCTGATTCCGAGCAACTTCGATTTACCGCCGCTGGAGTATTGTCGCGGAGTAAGTCCCAACCAGGCGGCGAGTTGTCGGCCATTTTTGAAAGTGCCCGCATCACCCACCGCTGCTACCATCGCGGTGGCGATTAGTGGGCCGACTCCTTCGACGCAAGCCAATTTCTGACACAAAGGTAAGCGTTGAAATATTCGCTTGATTCGCTCATCGTAATGCTCAACTCGCGTGTTGCAGATCAGGAGTTGCTCATATAGCTCGGCAAAAAGTTCGCGTGCATCCGAACTCAATCCGTTTTCAGCATCCTCCAAAATTAAGGGAAGAGCGTGACGTAACCGATGAACACCCAGCGCTACGACCACGCCATACTCTGCAAGTAGCCCCCGGGCCGGTATCGTCAAGTTAACTTACGCTCCGCTCCATATCCTATGCTACCTGCTTTCTACACTGCCATTGCATATTTCTAGGACACAAAGGCCCGCCTTCGAAATATTCGATAATTCTTGGCTGATACCAAGTGACGACAAAGAACAAATTGTACACAGCCGCGTGTGCACTTAAGAAGCGTTGCGCTTGTCGGGCGGATTTAAAACATCGCATACCCCGCTCCCGGACTCGCGTTGGCTGATGAGAAAGTTCCGCCCTGTTGTTGACATACTGGGCCGTGTCGTGAATGACCTCCGGAATGAGTTCTCTATGCGCAACGCCATAGCTTCTCAGCTTGTCCATCACAATCTTTCTCGGTTCATCTTGGTGGTTTTTTAGCATTCGCTTGAAGAATCGCTTTGCAGCAGCACCATCTCGACGGGCCTGGAGAAACACATCAACTACCTCACCATCCTGGTCAACTGCCCGCCATAAGTGCTGCTGCTTGCCACTTATTTTACAAACACCTCGTCGATGAAGAACGTATCGCCGAAGCCTTGATCTTTAACACTCACACTGATTCACCCCCCCATACTCACCAAAATTGACCCACCCCGGTATTCGCGATAGCGCTGCCCACGATTTCTGACCCAACTCAACAACGAACTCCTATTATTTGCTGATATAGCTCCCTCGGCCAAGACTCTCCGAAACGATTTCCATCGAAGAGAAGCTTGGTATGGAAAAGAGACGTTGTGCCGCTTGTCACAAACTCTTTCACCCCCGTCCTCAATCCCCTGGTCAGAAGTTCTGCGCTGCCGCTGACTGTCAGCGGGAACGCAAGCGTCGCTGGCAGAAGGCCCGGCGAGCTGCCGACTCGGATTACCGGGATAACGATGTTCAGGCCACCCGGCAGTGGCGCAGCCGGCATCCCGACTATTGGCATTCGTATCGCCGCAAACACCCTCAGTCGGTCATCCGAAACCGGGAAAAGCAGCGTGAACGCGATCGCTCCAGGGGGTTGCCGCCGTCCCGTTCGCCACCAGCGCCTCGTCTTGCAAATGAGGACGCGTCAAGCCTTCATTTTCGATTTGAAACCGGGACTTATCGCATGATTCCTGTGACTGGGCGGGATCTTGCAAATGAGGATGCGTGCCTGGTGAAAATCGCTTTATTATCGGGAGGTTAAACGATTTTTACTGTCATCTTGCAAATGAGGACTTCATCGCCATAGGGCCTGAGGGCGAGTAGGGTTTGAGGCATGACGAGCTTTGCCATCCAAACCCTGGAGTCGGATCTGCACCGCCTGGAACTGCGCTTTGCCTCCCTGCGGCTGCGCCAACCCCGGGTAGTCGACCGTCTGGCTCGCTCGATCGAACAAAACGGTCAACTGGTCCCGGTGGTGGCGGTAGCCGAGCAGGAGGCGCGGTGGGTGCTGATCGATGGCTATCTGCGCATCGAGGCCCTACGCCGCCTGTCCCGGGATACCGCCCGGGTGGAGCTATGGGATTGCCCCCTCGCGCAAGCCCTGCTGATTATTCTGGTACGCATGCAAGGGCGCACCTGGGAGGCGATCGAGGAAGGCGCCATCATCCGCGAGTTGATTACGCGATTTGACCTTTCCCAGCGCGAAGTGGCACGCCAAAGCGGTCGCGATGTGAGTTGGGTGAACCGGCGCCTGAGCCTGGTACAGGCGCTGCCCGAAGCCTTGTTTAGCGCCATCTGCCGGGGAGAGTTTTCCACTTGGGCGGCCACCCGGGTGCTGGCCCCGTTGGCGCGCGCCAACGCCGATCATGCCCAGACGCTGATCGCCTCCCTGCAGCGCGAACCGCTGACCACCCGCGAGCTGCACACCTGGTATCAACATTACCAGAAGGCCAATCGACCCAAACGCGGACGCATGCTGGCTCAACCCCGCCTGTTCTGTCAGGCCTTGCAGGCGCAGACCCGGGACCAGGCAGCCAGTGAGCTGCGCGCGGGACCGGAAGGGTCCTGGCTGGCGGAGTTGAAACGCTTGACTCGGCGTCTGCGTGGCCTGCACAAGCAGCTGCCGTTGGTCTTTACCGGCGTCCTGGAAACGGGGCCGCTGCAGCAGGCCTGGACGGAGATGAAAACTCTGGTTCAGGCAGTAGACGAAACACTGACGAGGTATACCCCCCATGATCCCCCCGGAAATCAGAGAGGCGATTCTGGCCCTGAACAGCAAAGGCACCCGGATACGCAAGATCGCCCGGTTGTTGAAGATCTCGCGCAACACCGTGCGTCAGGCGATACGCCAGCCGCCGCCACCCCAAGGCATGGTGGAACCGGAGATTCCAGCTCACCTGCTGGAACCGATCAGCGAAGCCTTTGTACGTTGTGAAGGCAACGTGGTGCGGGTACAAGAGGTCCTCGCGGCGGATCACGGGATTACCATCCCCTACAGCACCTTGACCCGTTGGGTGCGCGAAGCGGATTTGCGGTCACCGAAACAGCGTACCGGACGTTATCATTTCGGGATGGGTGAGGAGATGCAGTTCGATACCTCGCCGCATCAGCTCAAGTTGAACGATCGTCCCGTCAAGGCCCAGTGTGCATCCCTGGTGCTCGCCTATTCCCGGCGCGACTTTATCCAATACTACCCATGCTTCACCCGCTTCGAGGCCAAGGCCTTTCTGCGCGAGGCACTGGACTTTATGGATGGAAGCGCCCGTCGCTGTATGGTTGACAACACCAATGTCGTGGTGGCATCGGGCACTGGACCCGATGCGCTGATCGCCCCGGAGATGGCCGCCTTCGGGCAGATCTTCGGCTTTGCATTCGTCGCGCATGCCGTCGGCGATGCCAATCGCAGCGCCTATGTCGAGCGCTCTTTTTACTATGCGGAAAGAAACTTTCTGCCGGGACGCCAATTCGCTTCCTGGGACGACCTGAACGCCCAGGCCCGGGCCTGGTGCGAGCAGATCGCCAATCAAAAACCCAAACGCGCCCTCGGCATGAGCCCAGAGGCCGCCTATGTCCTGGAAAAACCCTACTTACTGCCCTTACCGCCGCATCTGCCACCGGTCTATCAAGCCTGCACCCGCATCGTCGATGTGGAAGGGTATGTCTACCTCGATACCAACCGATATTCTGTACCTGAGCGACTGATCGGAAAAACAGTCGAGGTGTACAAATATCCGCAGCAGGTGAAGGTCCTGTTTCGTCACCGGGAGGTGGCCGAACACCCCCGGCTGGTGGGCAAACGCGATGCGCAAAGCACGCTGAAGGAGCACCGCAGACCCAAAAGACGCCAAGCCTATCAGGGGCCTTCCGACGAAGAACGGCAACTGTGCGGACAATCGCAGCTACTGGACCGCTATGTCAGCGGTTTGAGAAAACGCAGCCCCGGCCGCGGGGTGTCGCGCCTGCGCCGACTGCTGCTCATGCGCCGCACCTATCCCCGGCAGGCCTTTTTTGCCGCCGTCGAAACGGCGCTGCAGTACGGTCTGTACGACCTGCACCGGCTGGAGCATCTCATCCTGGAACGGGTGGCCGGCGACTTCTTTCAAATCAACCCGGATGAGGAGGAGCCCGAGTTTTGAGCGCCCGCTCCCCATGCCCTGAAACAGGAGATCGCCGCCATACGTGAGAAACTCCGAGAGATCCTGCAGGAACTGCACCTCCAGGGGATGATTGAGGGTCTCGACAAGGTACTGAACCAGGCCGAGAAAAACGCCACCCCGGTGGTCGAAGTCTTCTATCGCCTGGCCCTCGAAGAGCAGCGGGTGCGCCACGAAAAAAGCCTGGCCAATCGCCTCAAGCAGGCGCGCATGCCTTGGGACTGGACCCTGGAGAGTTTCCCTTTCGCCCAACAGCCCGGCGTCAACCAAACCCAGATCAAAACACTCGCCGGCATGGACTTTATACGCCGCGCCGAGAATCTGGTACTGATCGGCCCACCCGGTACCGGCAAATCCGGTCTGGCCTGCAGCCTGCTGCGACAGGCCTGCTTCAACGGCTATCGCTGCCGCTTCTACGATGCCCAGGCCTTGCTGGACGAACTCTATGCCTCACTGGCCGACCGCAGCACCCCTCGGCTCCTCAGGCGCCTGAGCAATTATGACGCCCTCTTGATTGACGAAATCGGATATCTGACGCTACGGCCGGAACAAGTCAATGCCTTCTTCAAACTCTTGGAGCTGCGCTATGCCCGCAAGGCGACGATCTTGACTACGAACTTGGATTACCCCGAGTGGTATGACCTGTTCAAACGTAAACCACTGGTCGATGCACTCCTCGATCGACTGCGTCACCACTGCATCACCGTGCGCATCGACGGCCCTTCTCTACGTATGCCGGATCAAACAGCTGACCAGCCGACTCAGGACCTACCCTCATAATCCAAACCAAGGTGAGAATAGACGATGGATGAACAGCGCATGCTAAGCTTCTTGTTTTCCCCTTGTATGTCCGATGAGGCAGCTTATGAAATCTCTGAATTTCTAGCGGTGCTTAGCCTGGCATTCGAGCAACATTACTTCGCTCAAATCAGGCGGCATTTGCAGGCGATCAATCCCAAACGAAATGAGCTTTCTGATAACCCCTGGGAAGACAACCCATTCTAGTCGGGAAATCCTTTCCTCAGATTGCTGGCTAATTTATCTCTCACGCCTGACTCTTCCAACCAACCGTTCGCCATTCCTGTCCTTCTTTCCTTATCCCGCTCGCAACAAGTGCGCAGCCAGTGGGTCAATTATTTTGAGCATTTCCGGGTCAGGTTTTTTTAGCGTCAAAGCCTTGATGCCGTTTTTTCAATCTTTTGGCATACTTCGGGCCGAACTTGTTGCACCATAGACGAATCGATTCATAGCTTACCGTAATACCGCGTTCAGCCAATAGATCTTCGATGTCCCGATGGCTAAGATTGAACCTATGGTAGAGCCAGACCGCATACTGAATGATTTCAGGAGGAAACCGGTAGCGTTTATATTGAATTGGTGAGTTATTCATCGAGCAATTGTCGCTCAGCGGCAGTTAATTTGACAGTACCCATCTGTTGCATGAATGCACTATTGGGTGCCGTGGTTACTCCAGCGATGTGTACGGAACGCGTTTCAAGACGCATGAAAAACAATACGCAGTAGGTGTCCTAGTCCAGCGAATGTTTGTGCCCGCCGATCGAGTCATAGCTCTCTGAATCTATTGTCGTTATTGTATCTTTCGACGCCTGATTCTTATAGAACTCGTTTTCGGAGGCCACGATGCCCAGCAATCCGCAGCCACCGCGGATCCACCTTCCCAAGAGCTGGCAGGACTGCGTTCAGTCGGCAGTACTCCATACGATCGCTCTGGCCCACTACGCCATTGTATATGCGCGTGCCTGGGCCGCCGATAGCATCAATGCGCGGGTGCGACTTGCGGCGGAGAACGACCGATTCCTCGAAGAATGCGCCCTGCTGCGAGAAGAACTCCGCATCAAAGACATACGCATAACGCAGATCACGCCTCAGCGGCGGCCGCATTACGGCCCCCATGAGCGCATGGCGATCCTTGAGCTTCGCGCCGCACGTGGCTGGTCGCTCAAACAAACGGCCGACACCTTCCTCGTCACGCCGACCACGATTGCAGCATGGCTGAAACGCATCGATGAAAATTGACCCGATGCGCTGTTGCAGCTGCGTGAGCCGGTGAATAAGTTCCCGGACTTCGTCCGCTACATCGTTCATCGTTTGAAAAACCTGAGCCCCAGCATGGGCAAGGTCAAGATCGCTGAGACGCTATGCCGAGCAGGACTTCATCTGGGGGTAACGACGGTCGCACGGATCCTGAAAGAAGATCCAGGGTCTCATCTCGAAGATGCGGCGCCGCCCACTCGCGTTGTGACCGCCAAGCGGCCTAACCATGTATGGCATGTTGATCTTACCGCTGTTCCGATATCAGTAGGCTTTTGGGCACCGTGGCTGCCGTTCGCATTACCTCAGTGCTGGCCGTTTTGCTGGTGGGTGGGTTGTGATTGATCACTACTCCCGACGCGCTATGGGCTTCGCGATATTCAGGAATAATCCCACATCGGTATCGATTCAGTCCTTCCTCGAAAGCACCATTGTCAACGCAAGTGCCGCTCCAAATTACATAATCTGCGACCAGGGACAGCAGTTCTGGTGTGATGCGTTCAAGGCCTGGTGTGATGACCAGGGAATCACGCCCCGCTTCGGCGCGGTTGGCCAACACGGCAGCATTGCCCTGGTTGAGCGATTCATCCTAACACTAAAGAATGAATGCACGCGGATAATCCTCGTGCCACTTCGCAGGGAGGCGCTCCATCGGGAGCTTAGGTTCTTTATCGGCTGGTTCAATCAACATCGGCCTCACTCTGCGCTCGATGGCAAGACGCCGTATGAGATGTATCATGAAATCACGCCGGCATGTGAGCGTTCTCGGTATGAACCGCGCGGGCGATGGCCGCACCGCGCGCCATGCGCATTTCCGCATGCACAGGTCAACGGCTACTGTGGCGCTCGCATTCGCCTTGATGTGCGTTATTATTGGGGCCGGAAGCACCTGCGCCGTAAAAATGCCGACCGACATAGGCATCGTCTAGTCAATTGTCATTCAAGTGTTGGTGCAAACTTTCGCTGGACCAGGACACCGCCACGAACTATGCCGAGCACCACTGGCATCTAGAACAGCAATTCGTCATACACACGGTTTTTCGCTTAACATGCCGGCTTTTGCAAGCTGTCAGGCCAGAGTCTCCAATCCCTTCTGATCAACCAGATTCAACAGTTTCAAAGAAGGCCCGTTGGGCTTTTTTTGCCCCTGTTCCCATTTCTGCACCGTTGAAGGACTGGTATTGAGGTAAGCTGCAAACACTGCCTGGCTGGCTTTGTTCTTGGCCCGGATACGCTTGATCTGCGCTGGCGTGTACTGCTTTACCGGAGGCAGACACAAAGCATCGAACTCGCGCATGGTCTTGGCATCCATCACACCGGCCTTGTGCAGCCCATCAGCCGTTTCATGCACTACTTCCAGGATTGATTTATTCGTCATTGTTTACCACCTCGATCAGTTCTCCAGCCTTTACAGCCTTGGTCAGGGCCGCATCTGAATAATTCAACAGAACACCGGCCAACAACCGCAACGCCTTCAGATCCTTATCGCTGATGTTGGAGCGGACATTCTTGACGAAGCCATAGAGGAAGAAGGCCTTTTCCCCGATGCGGAAAGCGATCAGAGTTCGCGCGCCACCCCGCTTGCCACGGCCCGCCAAGCTGACACGCTTCTTGTAGACATGACCACCCAGGTCAGCATCCACCAAGCCGTTTTCCAGTTCTTCAACCGCTGTCTGTAAGGCCTCATCCGCCAGCCCCTCTTTTTCCGCCCAGCGGCTGAACAGCTTGGTTTTAAAGATCTGCATGACTTCTCCCGAACTCTTCGGCTTCCAATCATAGCACTCAGTGCCATAGATTACCAAGAGAAACGGACTAACCTGTTCCACTGAAGCTGTGCCAAAGAAAATTCCCGGGACGATGATCGTGTTCTATACCCTCAGCACACACCGACCGTTTAATGCTCGGCTAATTCACGTCCTCAAACCAGCGAAACTGTGCGGTTGGGGAATATTTGCGGACCACACCTGTTGGGACATCGGTCGGGAAGGATCACGACACACTATTCGGCCGCCGAGCTATCGAGGCTCATTGAAGCGGGGGACAGTGTCTGTGACCGGGGACAGGGAAAGCCAGAATTGGTAGTGCTGCGACGGCTCAGCGTAAGCTAGGTCCCGCAAAACTCCCGCAAAAGCTTTCTAAGGCATTAAGAAATTGATCGGCCGGGTCGCCCCGGGCGATTTCTCGCCCAGGGCTCCCACAGATCCGGACTTGCCCGATTCGGGCATCCGGCTCCTCGGACTATGGAGTCGCTACACGACGGTAGATGCTGTGAACAACACGCGGTTGAGGGAGCGGGTAGCGCGCAGTCAAACGGACAAAAATTTCCCACGTCATCCGCCCGTGCCACGAGCGGCGATGAAGCCACTTGCGCCACAGACGGCGAACTTCGTAGAGGAGGCGCGCCAGCGCACGCCCGTTGCCGGTGATGCCATAGTAGGCGTAGTGGCCCTTAAGCTTGCGATGTAACGCTGCCTGCTGGGCCGCCACCGGCCAGTGACGATGCGCTCGGCACCAGCGACCGATCTCCCGTAAGGCACGGGTGAATCGATCTTTCGCCGTCTTGCGTTGCACTACCCAACGCCCCGTCCTGGAGCGTCCCCAATAGTGAGTGAACCCCAGCAGCCCGAAGCTACGCTCGCGTTGCGAGCCGCCTCCCCTGCTCGCGGTGGACTGCGAAAATCCACCAAACGGGTCTTCTCCGGATTCAGGCACAGACCGTACTTTTCGAATCGCTTCGACAGTACCGCCAACACCCGCCTTGCATCCTCTTCCCGCTCGAAGACCAGCGCCGCGTCGTCCGCAAAACGGATCTCCAACGCCCGTCCCCGAAGCCGTGGCTTGACCTCGTGCTCAAACCACAAATCGAGCACTTCATGCAGGTAGAGATTACTGAGTACGGGTGAAACCACCCCGCCCTGAGGAGTCCCCCGGTCTGGGTGACGGACCTCGCCGGATCCATGACCCCAGCGTTCAACCACTTTCCAATCGCG
>CAWGCA010000038.1:0-13230 GCA_963820955.1 uncultured Gammaproteobacteria bacterium
GCTCTACATCGCCCTGCCCGTCCTGGATAATCGTCTCCTGCATGCCCCTTTGGGTAAGGTAGAGTTCCGTGGTGCCGGGCTCGGCGCCCGGCTCGATCCGGATCCGGAACTGATCCCGAGTGGAGGCGGAATAAAGACCATCGAGCAATCCGCGGAATGCATCGCTAATAAAGTCGCTCTTGATGTCGGCCCGGTTTTCAACCCAGTCCGTTACCATGATCCCCACCGTCGGGTCCTGCTGCTCCAGTAGAATTCCACTCTCCTGCCAGAACTCCACCACTTTGAACCAGACATCCTCCGGTTCGGAACGAATTACAAGCCAGCGCTGTTCGCCATCCCGTTTCACCTCGATGCCCTGAATCGTCGGCAGGACTTCGCCTTGCCCTGCCACTATGCCACGGGCTTGATCCCGGGATTCCAGTTTCGACAGCGTAGCTGCCCCTCCCGTCCCAGTGCCGGGAATGACCAGATCGTCGGTCATGCTGCTGCTGGTCAAATCCGGCGGGATTTCAAGATCCCTGCTCACTTCCCGGCTCTTCTTATACTCCACCTTGCGATCGGGCAGTACGCCATCGCTTCCAGACAGGCTGCCGCAGCCGGCAACCATCACAACGAACATGGGCAGAGCAACCCATCGGAAGAATGTGACTGCAGATTTCATTTTAGAGGATTCCGGCCTGGATCATTGACTGCCGCAAGGCGGCGTGATGTTGTTCTGAAAGCCGGGTCAACGGCAGGCGTATACCTTCGGGGATCCGGCCCATCTGTTCCAGCGCCCACTTGACCGGAATAGGATTGGCTTCTAAAAACAGGTCGCGGTGCAGTGGGGCAAGCCCTCGGTCGATATCGGCCGCGGTTTCAGCATCTCCCGCAAGGACGGCCGCCATCATCCGCTGCATAGCCGCCGGGGCAATATTGGCAGTCACTGAGATTACCCCTTGCCCGCCACTCAACACCAATTCCCGGGCGCTTGCATCGTCGCCGCTGAAGATATCGAATTCATCACCGCAAAGGTGCCTTATGGCCGCAACCCTGTCAATCTCACCGGTGGCCTCCTTGACCCCAACTATATTGGGGATCTGCGCAAGACGCCCGACCGTCTCCGGCTTCATGTCACAGGCAGTCCGCCCCGGCACATTGTATAAAATCTGAGGGATATCAACCGCCTCGGCCACCGCCTTATGGTGCAGGTAGAGTCCCTCCTGGGTTGGTTTGTTGTAGTAGGGCGTCACCAGCAGCGCGGCGTCGCATCCGTCGTCCCGGGCACATTTCGTCAGACGGATCGCTTCGGTAGTGGAGTTGGCCCCAGTGCCACCGATCACAGGAATCCGCCCATCGGCGAATTCCACAACCTGCCGAATCACCGTGCAGTGCTCTTCCTCGTCCAGCGTGGCGGACTCTCCGGTTGTGCCCACGGCAACAATTGCCGCCGTCCCCTGCTCGACATGCCAGTCTACCAGCCCGCGCAGACTGGTTTCATTGATGCTGCCGTCCCCCGCCATAGGGGTAACCAGCGCAACCATGCTGCCTTGAAACATGCCAAATCTCCCGGAATCTCCGACTTAATCAGGCATTTTAAATCGCTCGTCCAGACGCTGACAAGGAGCAACGCTCTAGTTGTTGATTCCAGAGATCGCAGGATCGCAGCCCTTGCGAATACTGATGCCCTCATTAAAATTCCCACTGTTGTTCCGAAAGCAGAATTCGGATAAACAACACAGGTTAAAATCCCTTACGCCAGATAGTCCGGAGTCGTCATGTCCGACACACCCCAATCCGTTCGTGAAATCCGTATCAACCCGATTGTCCCGACCGAATCAATCCTGGTCGCTACCGCCCGCGGCATGCGACCCAAGGACGCGGAAGCGAAAGTGCAGCGGGACAACCGGAACCACGTGGAGACCTGTCCCTTCTGCCGTGGCAACGAGGGTAAAACCCCTCCTGCCATCTGCGCCTATCCCAATGAATCAGAATGGGAGATCCGCATGGTGGAAAATCTATATCCGGTGTTAGGTGACGACCGGAAGGAGACCAGCCTCGCCTTCGGTCTACAGCAGGTCATCGATGGCTACGGCAGACACGAGGTGGTTATCGACCACCCCAACCACGGCATTATGATCCATGAAATGAGCCGTGAGCACCTGACCAATCTGTTCAAGCTCTATCAGCAGCGGATGTCGGAGCTCTACCGGTCCGACCCGCGCCTGAAGTATGTCCTGGTGTTCAAGAACTTCGGTCCAGCCGCCGGAGCCAGTATCCCCCACACCCACAGTCAGATTATCGCCACCCCGGTAGTGCCGGAAAATCTGCAGAACGAGGTGTATCACAGCCACAACTATTTCAACAAGTTCAATCACTGCGTCTACTGCTCGTTGATCGACGAGGCCCTGACTTACGAGGCTACCATCTACGACCGCGACTCCGGCCAGATCCGGCGCAAGGTAAACGTAGGCCAGTATGTGATCGAGCGCGGTGAGCGCTTCGTTGCGATCAAACCCTTCGCCAGCCGTTTCGAATGGGAGATTCATATCCTGCCGCTGCAACATCAAGCCGACTTCCTTCAGGCAACAGGTGAAGAACTGGCAGATTTTTCCCGAGTGCTGAAACGGGCCATGGCCCGGCTCGACCTGGTAATTGGCGGTGCCCAGTATAACTTCTTCCTCCATTCCAAACCCCAGGGCACGGAGTACGACAACTGCGACCAGAGTTTTCACTGGCATCTGGAGATCTGCCCCCGCACCAGTATTCCCACCGGTTTCGAGCTGGGCTCGGGACTGTTTGTCTCCACCATCAGCCCCGAGTCGGCGGCGGAGCAGCTTCGTTCGGTGAAACTGGATTAGGAGTGAAACCGCCCGGCGTTGGGTACAGCTTGAACACCCACCGACCGCCGATAACTGATAGCTGACAACCGCAAACAGCGCTACACTCCCCTCATAGACACTCAGGAGAACCAAAAGCCATATGCCTGCCAAGAAAAACTTCCTGGTAATTTCAGCCTTGGGCAAAGACCGACCCGGCATTGTCGATCAGCTCTCGAAGACCATTCTGGATCACGACTGCAACGTGGCCGACAGCCGGATGACCGTGCTGGGCGGTGAATTCGCGATTCTGCTACTGATCGAGGGTAACTGGAACACGCTGGCCAAACTGGAAGACGCCATCCCCGCCCTGGAGCAACAGCTTGAACTCACCATCATCGCCAAACGCACCAAGGAGCGTTCATCTGATACCGCCCTGCTTCCATACGGTGTGGATGTGGTCTCCCTCGATCACCCGGGTATAGTGCACCACCTGGCGAGCTTCTTTTCCCGCCGTAGCATCAACATCGAGGACATGGTGACCAGCAGCTACGCGGCCGCCCATACCGGCACCCCGATGTTCTCGGTCCACATGACAGTGGGAATCCCTTCGCATCTGCACATTGCCACACTGCGGGATGAATTCATGGAATTCTGCGACTCGCTTAACCTTGACGCTGTGCTGGAGCCGGTGAAACTCTGAAATTGCGCACGCCAATTTACCGACAGATGGCTACCCCCTAGCGGGTGTGAAGAAAACTACGGGAACGATTATCATATCCCCTGATCATTCGCCTTTGGCGAATTTCGAAACTACGCCTTCGCCAGATGCCTCTGTTGAATCGATAAGGGAGAAACCATGACCCAGGTCGCAATCGGCAAACAGGTTCCGGATATCGAACTCCAGTCCACCGGAGGCAGTACAATCAGCCTATCGGACTACCGAGGAAAAACCGTCGTCCTCTACTTCTATCCCAAGGCCAGTACCCCCGGCTGTACCCAGGAAGGGCTGGACTTCAGCGAGGCCATCAACAAGTTTCGACGGCAGTCCACGGTTATCCTGGGCGCATCCCGGGACAGCCTGAAGGCGCAGCAGAACTTCAAGACCAAACAGGGCTTTGCTTTCGATCTCCTGTCCGATCCGGACGAACTGCTTTGTCAGGCCTTTGATGTGATTAAAATGAAAAACATGTACGGCAAAAAGGTACGCGGAATCGAGCGCAGCACCTTTCTGATCGACGCCAATGGCGTACTGCGCCAGGAATGGCGCAAGGTAAAGGTCCCTGACCATGTCGCCCAGGTACTCGAGGCTGTCAAGGAACTGAGAAAATCAGCAATATAACCACCGCCTGGAAGCGGAATCAGACGAACACCCGTAACACCGGAGCAGGCCATCCTGACTTTCATGCCCTCGCCTGCGCGGTGATTCACTCATAGGAACAGCAATGATCGACCGCCCCGATGGCCGCCGGCTCTTTATCCTCGACACCAACGTGCTGATGCACGACCCCAGCGCGATCCACCGCTTCCAGGAACATGACATCTTCCTGCCCATGGTGGTGCTGGAGGAGCTGGATAGAGGCAAAAAGGGCATGTCAGAAGTAGCCCGCAACGTACGCCAGGCCTCCCGCTTTCTGGACGAACTGATGAGTGGGGCCAGTAAAGAGCAGATCGACAACGGCCTGCCGCTCCCTGCTCC
This sequence comes from uncultured Gammaproteobacteria bacterium, assembly GCA_963820955.1. Classification (GTDB taxonomy): domain Bacteria; phylum Pseudomonadota; class Gammaproteobacteria; order Chromatiales; family Chromatiaceae. The sequence goes on from CAWGCA010000038.1 coordinate 4,498, forward strand.
AGCAAACGCGGAAAACGGAGAGCTATCAAATCACGGGCGCCTTTTCTTCCAGACCCGCCATCTGCCCAACCTGCTGCCGGAATCACTACCCGGCAACACCCCCGACAACAATATCCTGGGTGCAGCATTGGCCCTGCAGGAGGAGTCCCCGCGAAGCCCTGTCACCGTGGTCTCCAAGGACATAAACCTGCGCATCAAGGCCGCATTGCTGGGGATCCGAGCGGAGGACTATTACAACGACCAGGTACTGGACGATGTCAGCCTGCTCTACAGCGGTCAGCAGGCGCTGCCAGATGATTTCTGGGAAACCCACGGCAAGGAGGTGGATTCCTGGCAGGAACAAGGGCACACCTATTACCGCATCAGCGGTCCCGACGTCGGTTCCTGGTACCCGAATCAGTTCCTTCACATGTCAGGCCATAACGGTTTCGAGGCGATGGTCCGCCGACGGGAAGGCGATGTGGTGATCATCGAACTGGTGCGGGACTTCCGCAGCCAGAAACACGCAGTATGGGGCATAACAGCCCGCAACCGGGAGCAGAATCTGGCGCTCAACATGCTGATGGACCCGGAGCTGGATTTCGTTACCCTGATGGGCACCGCCGGTACTGGAAAAACCCTGTTAACCCTCGCCGCGGGACTGGCTCAGACCCTGGATCAGAACCTCTACCGAGAGATCGTGATGACCCGGGTCACGGTGCCTGTAGGCGAAGATATCGGCTTTCTGCCAGGCACCGAGGAAGAGAAGATGACCCCCTGGATGGGTGCCCTGATGGATAACCTGGAGGTGTTGACTCAGACCGATGGGGGAGAATGGGGTCGGGCCGCCACCGACGATCTGCTGCGCTCCCGCATCCGGATCCATTCCCTGAACTTCATGCGCGGGCGCACCTTCCTCAACAAATACATCATCCTTGACGAGGCCCAGAACCTGACGCCGAAACAGATGAAGACGCTCGTCACGCGCGCCGGCCCAGGCACCAAAATCGTCTGTCTGGGCAACGTTGCACAGATCGATACCCCCTATTTAACGGAAACCACATCCGGCCTGACCTATGTGGTGGACCGCTTCAAGCATTGGGACCACAGCGGCCATATAACCCTGCTACGGGGAGAACGCTCGCGTCTGGCCGATTTCGCTTCGGAGAATTTTTAGGATACTTCGAAAAATCCTTTCCATGGGATTTTTCGATATGGCGATCGAAAAGCGTGTTTTCGGACCGGCTTCATTTTCATGCACTTACGCGCACGAAAATAGTCGTTCGTCCCTGCACCACACGCGCACCTCGAATTTTTCGAGGCGCCCTTTTATCGATTGCAGTTTCTGTCTCGGAGACGACACCCCGCCATGACTCAGACAGAGCGTTCCTAAGGAGCGATTCGCCGATGTAAGAGCCAGAGAATGGCCTTTTTGTTGGTGCGGGAACTTGCCAGCCGGGCTGCCTGGCAGAAAGGCAGCCAGCGATGCTCGACATGCTCTTCCGGTTCCAACCGGACCTGCCGCCGGAACGGGAGTACGAAATAAAACCAGTGTTCCCGATTGTAATGGACACCCGGCGCATAGCGGGCACGCCAGGGAGAGACGATGGGAAAACGTTCTGTGTAGTGACAGTCAACCATTCCACTGCCTGCCCGCAGACCGGTCTCCTCGAACAGTTCCCGCTCGGCGGCGCCCCGCGGTGACTCCCCCGGCTCCAGGCTGCCGGTGACCGACTGCCAGAACCCCCTGGGCCGGCTGCGGTTCAACATCAGGACCTCGCCACCCACAGTTGCGACCAGAACCAGCACCGACTCGGGGCGTTTGAACCCTATCCGAAGGTCAACTGTCCCCTGACCGGGTTTAGGACCCACCCTGCTCTTCGGTCTGCGGCTTGCGCACCCGGATCGAGAGCTCACGCAGCTGAGCAGCGCTGACTTCCGAGGGGGCCGAGGTGAGAAGACAGGCCGCGGTCTGGGTCTTGGGAAAGGCCATTACCTCTCGAATGGAGTCGGCGCCCGCCAGCAGCATCACCAGGCGATCCAACCCAAAGGCGATGCCGCCGTGGGGAGGACAACCGAATTTCAGGGCAGTCAGCAAGAACCCAAACTTCTGTTCGGCCTCCTGCTCACTGATACCCAACAGTCGAAACACCTGCTCCTGGACCTCGGCGCGATGGATACGGATTGAGCCGCCACCCAATTCCGTTCCGTTCAAAACCATGTCGTAGGCACGGGACAGACAGGCGCCGGGATCCGTCTCCAGAAGTTCCAGCTGCTCCTCCCGGGGGGAGGTGAAGGGATGGTGCAGCGCCATCCAGCGGTTAGCCTGTTCATCCCGCTCGAACATGGGAAAATCCACCACCCAGAGTGGACGCCAGCCGGTCTCCATCAGACCCCGGTCCACGCCCAACTTTACCCGCAACGCGCCCAGGGCCTCGTTGACCACCGTTGCCTTGTCGGCGCCGAAGAAAATCAGATCCCCATCTTCAGCGGCGGTTCGCCGCAGGATGCTTGCCACCACCTCGTCCGGCAGAAACTTCAGAATCGGCGACTGCAGACCTTCCCGCCCGGAGTTTGCCTGGTTGACCTTGATGTAGGCTAATCCCCTGGCACCATAGATGCTGACGTAGCGGGTGTACTCATCGATCTCCTTGCGGGTCAACTCACAACCCCTGGGTAGCCGCAGGGCCGCCACCCTCCCATCCGCATCGTTTGCAGGTCCGGAAAAGACCTTGAATTCGACGTCCTGCATCAGATCGCCAACATCCACCAGTTCCAGCGGGCAGCGCAGATCCGGCCGATCAGAACCAAAACGTTTTACCGCCTCGGCATAGCTCATGCGTGGAAAGGGATTTGGCAACTCGTCACCCAGCACATCTTTCACCAGGCGACGAACCATCTCCTCCATCAGGCCCATCAATCCGTCTTCGTCCAGAAAGGAGGTCTCCACATCCAGCTGTGTGAATTCAGGCTGGCGATCGGCCCGCAGATCCTCGTCGCGAAAGCAGCGCACGATCTGGTAGTAGCGATCCATGCCGGCCATCATCAGCAACTGCTTGAATAGCTGGGGCGACTGGGGCAGAGCGAAAAACTGGCCGGGATGGGTCCGCGAAGGGACCAGATAGTCACGAGCCCCTTCCGGCGTTGCCTTGGTCAGCATCGGCGTCTCTATGTCTAGAAATCCCTGTTCATCCAGGTAACGCCGCAGATTCTGGGTAATCTCGGCCCGCAATCGAATGCGGTTCAACATCTCCGGGCGACGCAGATCGACGTAGCGATAGCGCAACCGCACCTCCTCGGAGACCTGTTCGTGTTCGTCCAGCTGGAAGGGCGGGGTTTCAGACGGATTCAGCACTTCCAACCCCAGCCCCAGTACCTCGATCTCACCAGTGGGGAGATCCGGATTGATGGTGCCATCGGGCCGGGCGCGAACCCGGCCACTGACCCGCAGCACATACTCGTTTCTGACCTGTTCGGCAATGGAAAAAACATCAGGCAGGTCAGGATCGTAGACCACCTGCACCAGGCCTTCGCGGTCACGCAGATCGATAAAGATCACACCCCCATGATCTCGCCGGCGATGGACCCAGCCGCAAAGCTCGACTTGCTGATCGATATGGGAAGAGTTGAGATGTCCACAATAATGGCTGCGCATGAAACTGATCCTGTTCGAGCCCGCCGTGATTCAACGATGGGAAAGCTGGGGTGTTAACCGGAAATCCCTGATGATCCGACCGGTGCTGACTGTAGAAAGGCGCAGATGTTAAGGTTTGGATCCGGATGGCGCAAGTTCGGGCCGTTCCTTATCCAAGCCAGGTACCACCGCCCCCATCGACAGAATCACCTTCAAACCGTCGTCAACCGACATCTCCAGCTCGACTACATCCTCGCTGCGAACCATGACGAAGTAGCCGCCGGTCGGATTGGGTGTGGTGGGGATATAGACATTGATGACACTCCCCCCGATCTTTTCCTGGGCCTCGCCCAGGTCGTTTGCGGTCTGGAAGGCCAGGGTCCAGAGGCCGCGTCGGGGGAACTCCACCAGCAGTACCTTGCGAAAGGACTCCCCTCCACCGCTGAACAGGGTCTCCGCCAATTGCTTGGTGCCGGAGTAGACCGACCGAACCAGCGGAATGCGCGCCAACAGCCGCTCCCAGACACCGACCAGTGAGCGACCAAAAAAATTAGCGGCCAGTATACCGGTGACGAACAGGATCAACAGCGACAGCAGCACCCCCAATCCCGGGACAGGGAAACCAAGGAGGTTTTCCGGGCGATAGGGCTCTGGAATCAACAGCAGACTGCCGTCCATCCAATTGATCAGCGAACGGACCACCCACACCGTCACGCCCAACGGCACCCATACCAGCAGGCCGGCTACCAGATAGCGCCGCACAAAAGACACCATGGGAATCGGTCAGCTGTTGCTACTGCAGCCGGCGGCTGGTTTCGCTTCTTTCTTCTTCCCCACAGTGTCCGATTTTTTCCCCGCCGGCTCCGACTTTCCGGTATCGTGCAGATTTTTCTTGCCGCTGGCCTTGAAATCGGTCTCGTACCAGCCTCCCCCCTTGAGCCGAAACCCGGCAGCTGAAATCAGCTTCTTCAGTCGGGGTGCACCGCAGGAGGGGCAGTCGGTGAGCGGCGCGTCACTCATCTTCTGCATCGCCTCAAGCTCGTGGCCACAGCCGTCACAACGGTATTCGTAGATTGGCATGTTTCGAATCCTCTGATTTTCCCTCCCCTTAAAATGGGGATAACTAGAAAAATTCAAAGGATAGTATCACAGACCCAAATGAGGTCAGACTTCTTGTTCTGTCGAATCGCGGTTTTCACGCTGCGCACGCAACAGGGCACTCTGACGCTTCAGAATATGCCGAATCAGCACATCCCGGTCATTTTCACGCAGATGGGTAAAATTGACGCGAATCTGAAACACAGGCTCCGCTTCCGTAGATGGCTGCTGTTCGCAACCTACCACTTCGGAATAAGTGAGAATGCCGGTGAAAGAGGAGAGCAGCAGCAGTTTTATCTCCAATATCGTGCCGATACTGATCGCTTCGGTAGTGGAAAATGCCATGCCACTGGCGCTGAGATTTACCGGCCGCGCCCGCTGGTTCGTCAAATCGGCGTTACCCGCCAGAAAAGCCCTTCCGAGGAGATCGATCTTTCCATCCAGTGCCTTCAGATAGCGCCCGACATCGGGCAACGCCACCTCGATACGGTGCATTATCCCGGCCATTTCCTGGCTGATTGACGCCAGACTGCTCATGACCGTGAAATCACTGTCCTGATCGCCCTCCAGACGCCTCAACTTCGCCGCAAGATCGCCCGGGGCGACAGGTCTGAAGCTCAGGCTGACGGAGTCCTCAATCCTGAAAAATTTACGCCGGTCCTGCTCCAAACCTGACTGCTTCTCATCACTGCTCATCGTCTACCTCTTCCCCGTTTAACAGATCCTTGATGATAATCTGATCACCCAGATCCTGATCCTCCTCCCGCTCCAGGATCAACTCCACCCGCCGGTTCAATGCCCTGCCTTCGCGGCTGTCGTTTGGTACCAGGGGATGGGAATCTGCATGCCCCTCGATCAACACCCGCTCCGGATCCACCGCCGGATTCTTCAGCAGCTCATGCACCACTGTCACGGCCCGGGCGGAAGAGAGTTCCCAATTGGAGCGGAACCGTGCGGTGGATATAGGCACATCGTCTGTGTGGCCGGCAACGATAACCCTGCCCGGAAAATTGACCACTGCCGCACTGATGCGATCCATCACATCGAAAAATCCGGAATCCAGCCGGGCGCTGCCCGAAGGAAAAGAGCCCTTCTCCTGGATCCGAACGATGATCTTGGTTTCCTCCGTCTCGATACTCACCAACCCTTCCTCAATCTCCTTCTTTAACGCCTCCCGCAACTCCTCGGCCTGCTGTTCCACCTCCTCTCGGATTTTCTCGGTTACTGCATCCTCCATGGCCTCATCGACTTCCAGAGCCTCTTTCTCTTCATCGATTTTAAGATTTTCCTTCTCCTCCTCCACGGTCTGCTGCCGAATCTCATTAATGGGTGACGGTTCAGGCACCGAGGATGGGCTGAACTCCTGCATGACGACACTGGTGCCCTTGACAATTTCATTGGCGGGAATCTCCCGTTGCACACCAAATGCATCCTTCATGGACTCCGCCATCCGCTTGAAACGGATGGCATCGACTTCCGCAAAGGAGAGCAGCAACACGAAAAAACACATCAGGAGCGACATCAGATCGGCGAAAGTTGCAAGCCAGGGCGGCAGCCCCTTCTCGCATTTCGGGCAGTCATCCATCAGGCATTCCCACTGCTGGCCTGGAGGATACATTCATTCTCCGCCGCTGCGCAGACGGATGAGAGGGAAAAAACAAAGCGGCAGACACTAGAGAAACTACCCACTCTCCTCACCCTTGGCCCGTTTGTTCGACGGCAGGTAGCTGGAGAGCATCTGTTCCAGCACTCGCGGATTCATGCCTTCCTGAATGCCGGAGATGGTTTCCAGGATCAGGGATTTGTTGGTCCTTTCCAGCTGGCTGGCCCGTGCCAGTTTGTCTGCAAGCGGCTGCGCAAAAACGTTGGCGATCACCGCGCCATACAGCGTAGTCAACAGGGCCACCGCCATAGCCGGGCCGATACTGGCCGGGTCCGACATATTTGCCAGCATCTGTACCAGGCCGATCAGCGTGCCGATCATACCCATCGCCGGCGCCATAATCGCCATGTTTTTGAACATGGTCTGCCCCACCTCGTGGCGTTCAATGGTGAGACTGATATCGGTGTTCAGCAGTTTCTGCACCAGCGTGGGATCATGACCATCCACACACAGGCTGATGCCCTGTTTTAGAAACTCGTTCCCGATTTCCTGTCCTTCCAGCGCTAGCAGGCCGTTCTTGCGCGCCACATCGGCCAACTGAACGGCCTCTTCGATCAAATCTGTGGGGTTGTCCGTTTTGTAAAAAAAGGCCTTGAGGGCGATGCCAAAGGAACCGAGGAAGTCCTTCAAGGACACCTGCATCAGGGTCACCATGAAAGTGCCGCCAACCACGATCAAGAGCGATGGCACATTCATAAACAAGATGATGTCACCACCGGTGGCAATGGCGCCAATGATGATACCAAAGCCACCCAGCAACCCCACGAGTGTTGCAATATCCACAGATACGATCCCTTAAACTTACGCCGTTAACCCCGCCGGCTGGGGGCTCGACAAAAAAACGTTTTGCAAAAGCAGGGAACGCCGCCTGCCCGCTGTTGTTGATAACGGTCCGGCAGAGAAAAACTTTAGTTCTTACTGGACCCCGTAAACCGTTTACACATTCTCTTTGATAGTCACACCGATGACTGATGAATTCATTGATTTTCATATAGTTGTCGTTCTTAATACTGAAATCAGCGAAGCAGGGCCGGTCGATTTCCAGCGAGAGTGAAGCAGGCTCGAGGCAGAGTGAAAAAACCTTCAGTGTCCAGATTGCGAGGCGGCAGGTAATCCAGACGGGCAAGGTTATTTACCAGCGTGTCCGAAAACGAAGTACGACAGTTATTCTATGATCGGTTTTCAAAGCGCAGAAAAATGACGTCACAATACGGGCGCCCATGGGCTTGAGCGCAGATTTTTCCTCCGATGGTAATTTTTCGATACTCCCTCTTGTATCATTCGATACTCTGATGGCAGCCGGCAAACAGGGTGGATTCAAATGACTGATAAAATTGGTAATTCTGTGCTGATCACCGGTTGCTCCAGCGGTATCGGATACGCAGTGGCCCGAGGGCTCAAGGAGCGAGGCTACCGGGTTTTCGCCACCGCGCGCAAAACCGAAGACGTACAACCGGCTCGCCACCGAAGGTTTCGAAACCACTCGACTCGATCTCGACGATCCGACAAGCATCAACACTGCCCTGGAAGAGGTTCTGAGCCTTACCGGAAACAGGCTGTACGCGCTGTTCAACAACGGCGCCTTCGGCCAGCCCGGTGCGGTCGAAGACCTGAAAACGGAGGTGCTTCGGGCTCAGTTCGAAACCAACCTTTTCGGCTGGCACGAACTGACTCGAAAGGTACTTCCCGTCATGCGGCGGCAGGGAAAAGGACGGATCATCCAGAACAGCTCGGTACTCGGCTTCATCGCCCTCCCTTACCGGGGCGCCTACACCGCCAGCAAATACGCCCTGGAAGGTCTGAGCGATACCCTGCGTCTGGAGCTCCAAGGCACCGCTATCCATGTCAGCCTGATCGAACCTGGCCCCATTGAATCCCGCTTCCGGGCCAATTCTCTCGCCAAGTGGAAGGAGCATATCGATACCAAACACAGCATCCACCATGAGGCCTACCGGCGGATGTCGGAACGGCTGGAAAAGGTCGGCCCTGCAGTTCCCTTTACCCTGCCGCCGGAGGCCGTCTTGAAACGGGTGATTCATGCCCTGGAGAGTCGGCACCCCAGGGAGCGCTACTATGTCACCTTTCCCACCTACCTGTTTGGAACCCTCAAGCGTCTGTTACCGGCTCGAACCCTGGACTGGGTGTTGCGGCACATTTGATCGGAGGCTGCTACTGGGAAAAATAGTTCTCTAGAAACTCGCTGAACGAGACCTTGTCAGAGGCCTCTAGTTGAGCCTGACCCTCATGTGATCGCCGCGCCTGATCTTGAAAAAAAGCCGTCCGCTCCTCGCTGAAAGTGAGCCCGGCAAAATAATCATAGTGTTGCATCGACAGGCGTCTGGCGAACTGAAAAAAACCT
>CAWGCA010000039.1:0-82562 GCA_963820955.1 uncultured Gammaproteobacteria bacterium
AAAAAGTTCGTTTAGTATTTTAGGTAAAAATAGAGTGTTGTTATTTTTTCCAATCATTAATTTTATCATTGTGCTTTTTATTTGTTCACTCTTCATTTTACCCGCAGGTTATTATTTCTATAATAAATATAATAATGATTCCAATTTAGAAAAATCTATTCTGGTAAAAAAACAAGTTACTGCGACTAGTCAGAATGTTCAATTCAATAAAGAATATGCAGATACAAAAACCGATTCTAGAATGAAACCAATCTACTGGGTTATTTGGGGAAGTATATATTTTCAGTATTTATTGCAACCTATTTAAATGTTGCGCTTTTATACTGAAATATTGAATGCAGTCAGGGGAGGGAACGTTGATATTAGACCAGTCGTCACTTGCCTACCACTGGGCGCGCATGATCGAGCTGCTGTACTGCGCCGAGGCGATCAAGCAACTGCTGCTGGATGACGATCTGCTGGGGAGCGAACTGCGCAACCGGGGGGAGATGCAGGGGGAGGGGATAGGCGTCATCGAGGCCCCGCGCGGCACCCTGTTTCATCACTACCTGATCGACGAGGACGGCCTGGTTGTAAAGGCCAATCTCATTGTCTCAACCACCAACAACAACCAGGCAATGAACGAATCCATTCGCCAGGTGGCCAGTCATTACCTCGACGGCCAACAACTCACCGAGCCCCTGCTGAATCAGATCGAAGTGGCCATTCGCGCCTATGATCCCTGCCTCTCCTGCGCCACCCATGCCCTGGGCAAAATGCCGTTGGAGGTGGAACTGCTGGATGTGAACGGCAGGGTCGTCGGGCGCATCGAGAAACAGACCTCCGGTGCCGTGCTGCTCGATAACCCTGTCCGGGATGAATGAAGCCGGTACTGATCTTCGGCTACGGTAATCCGTCGCGGGGTGACGATGCCCTGGGCCCGGAGCTGCTGCAGCGGATCGAGGATGCGCTCTACCATGGGCCTGGGAGGGATCAGGTCGAGCTGCTCACTGACTTCCAGCTGCAGGTGGAACACGCCATGGATCTCAGCGGCAGAGAGCTGGTGCTGTTCGCCGATGCCAGTGTGTCGGCCATCGCGCCTTATGAGTTCTGCCGGATCGGGCCGGAGAGAGATGTCAGCTACACCAGCCACGCCCTGAGTCCCGCCGCGGTATTGAACGTCTGCCAACAGCTGCATCAATCGCCGCTGCCTCCCTGTTATCTATTGTCCATTCGCGGCTATTCGTTTGAACTTGGCAACTCCTTGTCCGAACCTGCGCGGGCCAATTTGACGCAGAGTCTGGATTTCGTCTTGAGACTGTTGCACAGTGAGGATCCGGGCGAAGCTGCTCGCGAATTGGGTAAAACAGTGATGATCTCACCATGAATACGGCCAGCAATAATCCATCCTCCAGCAGTCCACCGCTTTATCGGCGCCGCTGGTTTATCACGCTCCTCGTCCTGACCCTTCTGTTCTTCGTCATCCTGCTGTTGCTGCCGGTCGGTATCGGTTACGGGGTAAAGAGCTGGATGCTGGGGCAGGGTGCCGAAGAAGTCCAGATAGAAGATGTGGATTTCAATCCGTTTACCGGGACCCTGGCCCTGCGAGGGCTGCAGGTGTCCGCCAACGGCAACCGCACACTTGAGTTAACCGCCCTGTCAGTCGTTGCGGATTGGATGCCCCTGTGGCGCAGGCAGGCCTATGTACGGTCCCTGGAGTTACAGGGCCTGCGGCTGTCGGTGACCGATACCGAGGAGGAGGGGCTGCAGATCGGCGGCATCCGATTGGCGGGAGAGCCGGAAGACGAACCGGAGGATGCACCGGAAGAGGGGGTGCCATGGGGATTCGGCATCGGTCGGCTGCTGATCAGCGACAGCGAGGTCGGCTATCGGGACCCGAGACTCGAAACCCGGGTCAGTCTACAGCGATTGCAGCTATCGGAACTGATCAGCTGGAAACCGGAGCAGGCCGTCGACCTGGCCCTGGCGGGTGCCATCGACCAGGCGCCGCTGCAGATCGACGGCCAACTGACGCCCTTTTCGGCAAATCCGGAATTCAACGGCAAGGTTCAGCTGGAAGATCTGGTGCTGGGAACCTTTTCCGGACTGGCAGGCCCCCAGCTCCGTCAACTCGCCGGGAAACTGTCGATCGACTCCTCCCTGCAGGCACGCCAGCAGCAGGACGGCACAATGCAGGCGCAGCAACAGGGCAAAATCCGGTTACAGGGGCTGCAGATTGCGAGCGATCCGCTGCAGCTGGATCAGCAGCAGTTGGGCTGGGACGGGAAGACCGTGCTGGATCTTGCACCGGACGCAAACCGGGTGACACTGGACTTGGACGGTCGATTGGAACAGGGTCCTCTGGCCCTGAAGTTTGCCGAACCCGGGCTGCAGGTCCAGGATCAGGGGCTGTCCTGGCAGGGTGCGGTCAACCTCAAGCAGCAATCTGAATCCTACCAGCTGGCAATAAAAGGTGGGCTGGAACACAAGGCACTGGATCTTGCCCTGTCGGAGACCGGGATGCGGTTGAAGAACGGCCAGTTAAACTGGAGCGGTGAGCTGAGTGTCGAGGGGGAACCTCAGACCACCAAGGTTCAGACCGGTGGTGAGTTGAAATTGAGTCAACTCCGGATTGACCCCGGAGAGGTCGCGCAAACAGTCACGGCCCAGCGCATCGAGATCGCCAGCAGTCAGTTGCAGTTCCAGCAGGATAAGGGCTCGGGTGCCGTCGATCTGTCCCATCAGGGAAAACTGTCGATCAGCGGGCTTGGTGCAAATCAAGCGGGCGATAACCTGTCCGAGCAGGGTATTCAGTGGCAGGGGGATCTGGCGCTGAACTCTGTCGGTGATAAGCTGCGGCTGGATGCCCAGGGCGAGTTACAGACCGAACAACTGGCGGTACTGTTGTCGGTGTGGGACCTGGATCTGAAACAGGGACCCCTGCGCTGGAATGGCAGCGCCCGTTATGGCCAGTCTGATGGAGAGCTGTTGCTGGAGCTAAAGGGTGATTTCGCGGCCGGACAGCTGCTGGTCGATGCGCCGAAGCACGATATTCGATTGCTTGCCTTCGACAGCCTTCGGTTGGACGGGATCGATCTGAAGGGACCGAAGGCATTCGATCTACAACAGGCCAGCACAGAAAATCTCCGTCTCGCCAGACGCGATAATGCGGAGACAGCGGGAGCGGAAGCGGCGCCGGCCCTGTTGCAAACCTCCCGTTCCAGCCTGACCGGAGTTCGTTTCGGTATGCCGAGTGGCCTCCATATCGAGCAGCTGGAGCACCAGGATCTGCATGCGATTATCCGACGGGATAAAGAGGGTGGGCTGAACGCCGTGCGGATTATCGATATTCTCACCGAAATATTGGCGGGCGAGGTAAAAACCGACACCGCAGAGGACGTCTCTGTCGAGCAGGAGGGGTTATCATCGGAGGCTGAACCGGCAGTGGCTGAATCCGGCGGTCTGCCGGTCCGGGTGGGCAAGGTGGTGGTTACCGGGGAGAGTACGCTGCTTTACGCGGATGACAACGTGGACCCCCCCTATCTGGCCAGGCTGGAATTCACCGAATTCAGTCTCTCCGATATCGACAGTGGCGACCCGGAGCAGGACAGTCTCTTCGTGTTGAAGGCGAAGATCGGGGAACACGCCGAACTCAATTTGGAGGGAAAGGCCCGTTTCTTCGATAAACAGGGCACCGCCGATATCAAGGGCCGCATCGAGGCGCTGGAGCTGCCGCCGCTGTCTTCCTACTCGGGTCCGGCCATTGGCTACAGACTGCAAAGCGGACAATTGGATGCCGATATCGATATACAGATTAAACAGGGGCAGATCTCGGGATCCAACCACCTGGCCATTCATCAACTGGAGGTGGCCAAGCTGGATGCGGAGCAATTGAAAAAATACGAGATTCAGACGACCGTGCCCCTGGACACGGGTCTGGACATGTTGCGGGACCGCAACAACACCATCAATCTGGAGCTGCCGGTCGCCGGTGATATCAGCCAGCCGGAATTCAATATCAATGACGCCCTCAATCAGGCCATCGGCAAGGCTATGCAAAAGGGTGCCAGGGTCTATCTCGCCGCAGCCCTGTTCCCGTTTGGCACTATGCTGGCAGTCGCTGAGATCGCAGGTGGGGCTGCGATGCAGGTAAGGCTCGACCCGGTGGTTTTTGCTGAGGCCTCGACCGAGTTGGATAAGACGTCAAAGGAGTACCTGGAGAAAATCGCTGAGGTGCTAAAGGAACGACCGGCGATTTATATCAAGGTCTGCGGGGTTGTCGTGGACGGGGATCGCGAGGCCCTCAAGCAGAAGAATTCGGTCGAGTCGAAGACCAAGGGTGAGGCCGCAGGCGAGGTGGGACGGCAGCTGATTTCGCCCAGAGAAGCGGAACAACCGGCCCAGAAACAAGACGCTGCAGAATCTAAAATTAAAGAGAATCCCCAGCCTGCCATCGTCAGCAGTGCACAGCTCAAGGCGCTTGCCGCGGAGCGGGCGGCCGGAGTCAAGGGTTATCTGATGAAGCAAGGTGGTGTCAAAGCCGGCCGTCTGATTGCGTGCGAGCCTGCCATCGACTTGGAAAAACCAGCGGCGAAACCGCGTGTCGATCTTTTGTTGTAGCGGTCGGGTCGGTATGCAGGCAAGCCGTGGCTTAGGTTTTTGAGCGAATCAGTTCCCTAAAGAAGCTTGGAGCAGTGTATACAAAAGGTTGTCATGGCTAATCGAAAATTTATCTTTTGCGATATATGCAATCCTCAGGGGGTTCGAATCCCGGAGCAGAGACGCGCTTCAAAACGGGATGTGAGGGAAGGCCGTCGGGTGACCGATGGGCGCATGTGGTTCGATGGGAAGATCGACGAGGCGGTTGCGAACCATGGATGGCTGGTTAGCAAAGAGGGGCAGCATGTCTGCCCCTACTGTCGGTCGAGGGTTGAAGAGGCAGAGCAGGGCTCCGACTAACCCGAGTTCATTACCAGTGAGTCCTATTCGTAACCAGCCAGCGCCTCTGTTTGGGGCACACAGGGGTACGGCGCAGTTACCCGCCCCAGGCATCCCGCACCAGGGCCGCGTTCTGCAGCAGTGTGTCCAGCCAGTAATTCATCATCTCGGCGTTTTGTTTGTGTTGCCAGTGGGAGAAAAGCGATGCATGTTCGCGCAGCGGGGTTTCTCCTTCCAACGGGTGCATCTCCATCATGAACGAGAGTTTGTCGGCGGGGAGTACGGCTTTTGCCTTGCGGACAATTGCGCGCAGACCCGACAGTCCGAACATTCCCTGCAGTAGATAAAGGCCTCGGTACTCGAAGGGCAGTCGAATCTGTTGCAGGAAACTCAAGTGGTCGGAAACACCGAAGCGGCTCAGGGTGGACAGGGGGTGTCCGTCGTGCAGGTGAAAATGCAAGGGTTTGTCCAGCCGTGACAGGGATTCGATCAGATCGAGTACCGCGGGCAGCGCCATTCTTGTCGCCTGCTGAACGCCACTGATCTTTTCCGGTAACTCCGGGCTGTCGGGTCGCAGCACGCAGACGTCCTGATCCGGGTATTGGGCCATATAGGCCGTACGGCAGACGCGTATTCCCAAATGCCCCACATCGAGCGCCGCGCTGAGATAGCGGGTTTCACTGCACCGCTCGAACAGGTTCGCGAAGTAGGAGGGTTCCAGGCCAACCGCATATTCGATAAACAGCAGCGGGCTGTCGTCCAGATGGGACAACAACCAGTCCGTTTCCCGCATCGCGGCCTGGGTCTCGTCCGGGTTCTGCGCAAACTCCAGCTGATCGTGTACGACCAGACCATACAGCTTTCCGCCCGCTATTCGTGCGTACTCCATGAGCGTGTCTCGTCCGGTTTTTTGCAGCAGGTTGATGTTTCGGGGCAGATGGGCCGTGCAGGGCAGCGCTTCAGGCCGATAGGTGAGCTGCCGTTGCAGGTCTTCCGGGCTGCCGACGTAGAGTTCGCCTCCTAAACCGGCCTCGGAAAACCGCACCTGGGCAAGCCTCATGAGGGCGTCGTCGCCCTCGATGGGTGACTGTTTGGAGAGCATGGCGAGCAGTTTGGGTGAGGACATCGGATTGTCTCCTGTTATTATTCTCGGTCGGTTAAGGCTGACAGCCAGCGAATTATTCGGTCTATCCTAAGCGGGGAGAGGCAGCTCCCTGTTGCGGGCGGGTCTGGACGATGTGGATCCTGTCTTTGGCAATTACCCCCTCCACATCTTGGGGGCCGTCCAGCCTCGCTTCGAGAAAGCGAGCGATTTCCGCCAATTGTTTGCCTAGTATAGCGGTTGATGCCGGGTCAGTGGACAGGGTTACGCGGCTATAGTCGATTCGTGTCTGGCAGATACCGTCGTGCGGCTCAGCTTGAAGGGCCAGACTGTAACTGGCGCAGGCAGTCAGAATGCTCTCTCCGGTGTCTCGATTACACAGCAGGCGGTATGGAGTGCCTGGCTGTGCAGCGGATGCGAGGGTTTCACCGAGACCCAGCGCCAGTTCCACCCTCGCCTGGCCGCCGGCGGGAGAGATGGGATCGGTGGTATGCATGATGAAAGAGAATTCGGGTGCCACCAATTTCTGAATCAGCACCGCCATGTGGATATCTGCGTGGGGAATACCATTCTGCAGCCGGCTGGCGTAAGCGCGTTTGGTCCACAACGAGGCCCACACCTGACGAATGGCAGCGGCGCACGCCCCGGCTGAAACACCGATGCACGAGTCGTAGAGACCGGCGCTGGCAAGGCCTTCCAGGTCTTCGCCATTGGCACTCGAGCGCACCGCCAGCAGGGTATCGGGGCCGAAAAAGCGCTCAATATCCTGGCAGACCCCTGCTGCCAGCGGCAGCGCCAGCAGGATCTGCCGCAGCTCCTCCAGTGCGCCGGCTGATGATCCAGCGCTATGGCCTTGCAGCTGGGTCTGGCGCACCCGGTATATTCCTGCCTCATCTGCCGCTTGTGCCAGGCTGCTCTCCATTGCGCCGAACGGCACCACAAGACCGTCGAGTGCAGTGAACAGCCCGGCAGACTCCCGCGCCAGGGTCAACAGCCGTGCAGCGCTGGCGGCCTTGGCACCACAACAGGCCGCTGTGGCCTTGGGCAAGGGAACAACCCGTTCACCCTGCCCAAGATCCGCCAACGGAATCAATGGCATCCTGTTGTCTCGTGCGGTTGTATTCTGACTGACTGCTTCGTCCACGGCCCTCATGGTCAGACCGCTCGCCGATACCTGCAGTTGAACGGATCTGTCCAGGCAGTCGTCGAATTCCCGGGGTTGTCCCCGCTCCTCTGAAGCGGCAAAGGGAATACCGGCCTGCCGGGCGCGTACACCCAGGTGGGAGAGGTGGGGGATGGAATGGCAGAGCAGGATTCCGACGACATTTGACGGGATCTCCTCGTCACCCTGCGCGCTGTCCAGCAGTAGTATCAGCGGCTGTTCCTCCGGCGGCAGCGAACGGAGGCTCGGGCAGCGGATCAGTCGGCCGGACGCCTCTCCCGGTGCCACCGCAGACCAGGGTGGACTGTTCAAACAGCGGCGGACCGCGCTTTCGGATCCCTCTGCCAGCCTGGCCAGCTGGAAGATAATATTGCCCCGAATATCGCCTTCCGAGTAAACCCTGATCGCTTGCGAGGTAACCCCCAAGCTATGTCCCAGGGCAGCGGCGCGGGGGGGAACAGCCGCAGAACGCGATCGGCGTAAGCCGCGGTGATGCGGTGTACACGGTCCAACGTTGCCTTCAGGCGCAGCAGGTGAAATCTCTGAGACGGGTCGAATCCTTGCCTCCAGGCGCTGAGTTCAGCGGACACGGCGCCGCACTCCGCCGCTTCGATCCAACAGAGGCGTACATTGCGAACCGCAAAGTCCAGAATCTGTAATCGTTCATCCCACCGATCGGGGGCGATACGGTTGGTAACCTCGCTGAGCAGGGCGAAGGCGAAGTCCTCCAGGCCAATATCGGTCAGACGCATGGATTGCGCGCTCTGTTCGTCGGCATCGGGCAGCAATCGGGACAGGTCGTCCCGCACAAGTGTCAACAGCTCGAGCATTTCCAGCAGTTCCCGGTCCTGGTGCTCGGGATTCGCTTTCAAGGTCTGAAATGCATGGACCCGCTCGGCATCCTCCGGCGACAGCAGCGGAAGCAGATCCTCCAGGCGCTGATCCAAAGAACTGGCATTGAAAAATTCGCTCAGCTCCTGATGGAAGATCCGGAACTGAGCCACGAACTGAGGGGCATAGTTGGCTTCCGGCTGAGTGATGCGTGCGAGTATTTCGCTGGCGGTTTTCAGGTCTTCCGGTCCCGCGCAGCGGTGCAGTTTGTTCTGCAGTCGATGTTTTATCTCCCCTTTGAGTGCCTTGGGTATGTCATTGCGATGGGCGATATCACGAATCCGGGTCAAGGGTTCGCTGCGCTGGAACTCCTTGTTATAGGAGGGCAGCCAGGGATGGATTTTGCGCAGTATCCATCGGTCTTCGGGGGCGGTGAGTGCTTCCAGTTCTGTTTCGATGGCCAGGGCCGCCTGGGCGTGGTGGTGGGGACGAAAGTGCCGTCCGTCCTCGTTGCACGCCAGTTCACCGGTACCGAGAAAGCGCAGATAAACGGCCAGACTGGCCAGCTGTTCCGGGTTGGCGGTGAAATTAGAGGCCAGGACCAGTTCCCGTATCCAGGTGAGGCGCTGGCGCCAACTGGAATTTTCGGCGTGTGCCGCCGCGATACGGTCGATCAGTTGCTGTTCCGACGGAGACAGATTGGGGATGTTGCGGGGGTGTGGCTCCGGCTCTTCCTCGCCGGAAACTCCCTGCCCCTGTTTTTGCACATGCCGGGCCCGGCTTGTCTTGGGCGTCGACAGCAGGGCCCGGAAACGCTGTTCGGCTGTCGTGAGCAGTTCAGGTGGCTGGGGCCACTGTTCCATAATCATAGCGCCGTTGTAGCGGCGTTGCTGCAGACGTTCAACCAAGGCCCTCAATCCGGCATCGCTGTCCCGGGCAGGGCCGGTATACAAAGGTAGATGGCTATCCCTGTCTCCCCAGTTTTCATGCAGGTGAAGGTGAATGATGGGAACCTCGGGTTCCAGTTCGTCGACATATCGGATGTAATCGTTCCAGGTGCCTGAGAACAGGTTGGCGTGGCCGATGTCCAGGCACATACCAACATGGCTGGTATCGATGTTCAGCTTGTCGAGACAGCGGAACAGATCGTTGAAGTCAGTCGGACCGGTAAGCGGGGTATTTTCAATGCTGAGAAGGATACCCTGGCTGGCGGCATAGGATATGACGGGAACCAGGCTATTCACATAGGCGTCGATTCCCCGGTCCGTGTAGAGGTGCAGATTGACCAGATTGGCGCCTATGTCTTGGGCGAAATCCACACTGCGCTTCAGCAATTTTTCAGCGCGGGGGTGCAGGGGATTGGCCTGCCAGGGGGCATGAACAGTGTAGCTTATGTCGTGGGATTCACCGATCTGCCGGATCTTGTTTCGCTTCTTCTCCTCGATATCGGTCTCTTCCCAACCTGCAGTGCTGCCATCCGGCTCGTGTTTCTTGTCGGCGAACCACTCGAAGGCCCCGAAACCGTGTTCCACTGCGAACTCCAGCGGGTCCATAAAGCGGGAGGCCGAAAAGGCGGTCTGGTTTCCAATACGTATGCGGTTATCCATCACAAACAGCAACAGGCAGTTTAAGAGTAAATATACTCGTGCATTGTGGGATTGAGGAACTACCGGTATTCTAAACCTGTAGATTCAACGAGCCAATGATTATAAATACCGGAATTTTACTGGTTTTTTTATCTTTAAAGTGGGTATCACCGAGGGCAAACCGATAGTGCAAGACGAGGACTCTAACCTAGCACGGGACAGGGTGGACTACCGCAGTCTGACGAAGAAAGCCGCTGACCTGATTTCACCGCCTGACGTGTGCCGGCGAGTGCGGATACTAATGGATGATCCTGCCGCGACAGTCGAAAGCATTGCACAGGTGATCGAATGTGATCCGGGGCTCACCGGTCGGATACTAAAAATAGCCAATAGCAGGAGGGAGGCTGGCTCCGATTCGATCGAATCTGTCGGCGAGGCACTGGAACAGGTCGGCGTGTCCGATGTACGGGGGATGATATTTGCCACTGTTGCAGCCAGTACTTTCGAACAGATCCCCGAGGATCTGGTGGATTTTGATGACTTCTGGCATCACAGCGTCTGCTGCGGCCTAGCGGCTCAAGTCCTCGCGGGCCGTTGTCGCCTGGTCCATGGGGAACGTCTTTTCACCGCCGGGCTGTTGCACGATATCGGTCAACTGCCCATTTATGACCAATTGCCGGATCTTGCCCGCCGGGTATTGGATAAAGCGGGTGAACCGGAGAAGTATCGTTATCGCGCAGAGCAGGAGATTATCGGCTTCACCCACGCCCAGGTGGGTGCGGAGCTGATCCGCTGGTGGCAACTCCCGGACAGCCTGTGGGAGCCGGTGGAGTTTCACCATGAACCGGCGCGGGCAAGCCGTTTTCCAGTCGAAACCGCGATCATACACATTGCGACGAACATCGCCAACGCCATCGAGCCAAGCTGGAAAACCACCGGTGATCTGGATATATCCATTCGCGCCATCAATTCAGATGTATGGTCGGTGACGGGACTTTCGAAAGACGATTTAGAGCCAGTCCTGAGCGAAGTGATCATGCGCTCCTTCGATGTCATGGAGACCATCAACCCGAACGCCCTCAACATCTATTGATCCTGGAGATCAGGATGGACGTTCTCTTCATACTCACTGGTGTCCTGTTTATTGCCACTTTTAGAGCCTATTGGGACAGCGTGAGGACTTATTCCTTCGCATGGATGGTGCTCTCTCGTGTTTCTTCCCGCACGAATACAGCAGTTGGCGACCGATGGTTGAAAAAAGATCAAGCAGTTGGACTTTTTACGACGACTGGCAGAATAAATTACCGGACCGGCCTTATTCTCGTCATCGCAAATTCGTTGACGCTGCCAGGGACTGTCGCTGTGGTATGGCCGACGTGAGCGGATTCGATTCCAAACCAGGTTTTTCTACAGCAGTCTCTGCCGAACGGGCTTTTTACTCCGCGTTTGTCAATTGCGATCTGCCAGCGATGAAGAAAATCTGGGCCGATAAAGGTGTGATCTGCATACATCCCGGCTCTTCGCCCCTGGTGGGGCGCGAGGCGGTGTTGAGGAGTTGGGCCCGGATACTGGGAAGTGGTTTGCCGCTGAACCTGCGCGTTGTCCTACTCAGCCGCAAACAGCATGGTGACCTGGCGGTGCATCTTGTGGAGGAGTCCATTTCGCAGAGCCATGCTTCTGCTCCGTCCCTTGTGGTGGCGACAAACGTCTATTTGCGCACTGCGCAAGGGTGGCGGCTGTTTGAACATCATGCGACGGCGCCGGGGTCTCAACAACGCGGGAGCGATTCCGGAGCGACCCGACGCCGTCAGCCTACTTTGCAATAAGGGAGTGAGGTAGGGGGTTGAGAACAAGAGATCAGATCCTGTACTGAGCCACTTACTCAGTGTTCCCTCGCAAGAGCCGATCCCTTGTTGGCATCAAGAGCCCCTACTTATCCTTTTCTCTGAAGTCATCGTGACAGCTCTTGCAGGTTTTTGCGGTTGCCCCGAACTGCGCCTTGATGGCGTCGATATCACCAGTGGCGGCCACCTTCTGCAGTTTATCTGCTTCTATCTGCAGCGCCTTGTATTTTTCGACGAACTCGTCCCAATGCTCCCAGATCTCGGGTTTGGCCTCGGTATCCTCGTGGGAGCCTTTGGGGAAACCCTCTGTCAGATCCAGACTGGCGGCCTTCGCCAGTCCTGTCGCCTTGTTCGAGAAGGTGGCTGCGTCGAAAGGTATTTTGCCCTTGACCATGCCACCCATCGGCTGCAGGTACCACTTTAAGATGGTCATGGTTGATTGCCGGAAATCCACCGCCCCCTGCAGAGACGTCCCGGCCGCATGGGCGGTTGCCAGACCGGCACCCATCGCCAAGGTTCCGATCATGCCCGCTGTCAGCAGGCGTTGCGTTACTCGTCTATTCATCAAGCTGCCCTCTATGTTCAATTGGAGTTGACAAAGGTTAACACCTCGGAGTTATTTTTGTTCAACATAAACTACCCTTTTTTTCCGAAGGAGTACTTTTGGGTCCAGGGTGTTTACACGAGGCTATGTGAAAACTCAAGTGTTGTGTTTGTCTCAGAGAAAATTCATAGAAAAACCCGTCTGAGCTTGAATTAGACTGAACTTCCGTACATGAATTACCCGCAAACTCACCTGGCGACGCATAGTCGTTTCGTCACTCAGAGTTTTCACACAGCCTGGACCAAAAGTAGACCCTCAGCACAATCCGAAGCTGCTGTCTATTTAAAGGGTACTTCGAAAAATCACTTTAATGGGATTTTTCGATACAGTGATCGAAAAGCGCGATTTCCGATCACCTTCATTTTCATGCGCTTACGCGCATTAAAATAGTGGTGCGTCCCTGCACCATACGAGCACCTCGAATTTTTCGAGGTGCCCTAAATATTGTTTTAACAATTAGGCAGCTACACCGATTAATCCAAGTAAGCCGCTACCAAAAAGCCAAGCAGCAGCGGGTATAGGCACAGTTTGTACGGCAGACCATGAGCCTGGAATCCCTGTTCCGACCGGCCCCCAGAGACCATTTATGATTTCAGTACCTGAAGCCGACAATATACCTGAGTAAATACCCGATACGATTCCATTAGATGGTGTCACAATCTCAAACCCGGTCAATTCTATTGTATTATCTGAAAACAAAGTGCCAGTAAAGTTTTCGCGTCCAAAAACGCCGGTTTGATTGCCACTGCCTACCCAATCAAAAAAGCCAGTCAGGTCAAAGTCTAGGTCATTGGAGACCTGAGTATAGAATTACAGTGTTTCACCCCATATACCACCCGCATCATCAGAACCAGTTACAGTCCATTGAACTGTCGTTAGATCAGCATTAGCAAAGTTACTTAAAGAAAATAGTGGGATTGCATCTATCAGCCGTGATTTATTCATGATGATTCGCTCCGTAAATCCGTCACTAGTTTTATAGCCAGGACATTATTTTTATTCCTGGTTGACGGGTCTGCTTTATAGTATTCACCCGGTTGGATTTCTTCGGGAGTAAATAGAGATGGGTAGGTGTCCTTTAGAGCTTACACCTGACTTAGATATATAACTAAAGGCTAAACTTTCGAGTAGGATCGATGAGGTGCATCTGCGTATGTTGGTGGGTTGTTTCTTCTTCAACTCAGCTAGAAATGTTGCATCACAATAGGCGGGAGTCGGTCAACTTAGGTCATCGCACAAAAACAATAGGGAACTACTCACCCCTGCGCCCAGGTTCGGCCAGAGGACATTTAGTTTAACTTACCGGCACTGGCACAGGAACAAACTCCGAGGAACTCGTTTAACAGCAAGAACTGTTTTCCGGTTTGATTCCTTCTATCGTAGCCGATACAACATAATCAAGAACTTTGCTATCAGGCGTCCAGTCGCGCATAAAGGATTTGGATTCATCCTTGGGCTCAACGCGAACATCGATGAATCCGGCCTCTTCTATCATTGACACTACGTCTTCTATCAATGAGGCATTCCCCATACAACCCGCAACAAGCGCGGCATCGTTTCGCATATCTTCCGGAAGCTCTACCGTGGCTACGACATCGGATATCGCCAATCGACCACCCGGCTTCAGGACACGGAATGCTTCCCTGAATACCTGCGGTTTATCAGGTGAGAGGTTGATCACACAGTTAGAGATGATTACGTCGGCTTCACTGTCGGCGATGGGCAAATGCTCAATCTCACCTAGACGGAATTCGACGTTGTAGTAGTTTCCTTTTTCAGCGTTGCTGCGTGCCTTAGAAACCATATCAGGTGTCATGTCTACACCGATGACGTGGCCGGTCTCACCGACTTCCTGTGCAGACAGAAAACAATCAAAACCACCACCCGCACCTAAATCTACCACAACCTCCCCAGTCCGGAGTGACGCTATCGCCCTGGGATTACCGCATCCGAGCCCCATATCAGCACCTGCGGGAACATTACTTAGTTCCTCATCGCTGTAACCGAGGCGTTTAGATACCAAAGAGTTTATCGCCACATCGTCTGGTTCACCACAACAACTGCTCGCTGTACTGCTGCCTTGAGTAGAATCAGTCAGAGCAACCTTGGCATAGGCATCGCGAACATTTCGACGGTATTCGTCATGTTTAGCTTGTTCATTGAGTTTGGATTTGGGTGTGCAGCAACTCATCAGCGGTGTCCTATCATTTGTTTTCGCAAAAGCCAAAAAAAAGAGCCAGTTCCATGAGTACTTCAGGTTCTACCCAGCAACGAATACTCTTGCCCTGTCGTTTCATTTTTATCAGCCCAGCCCTGTTCAGTTCCTTCAGGTGATGGGAAACAGTCGAAGGCGCAATACTCAGTCTTTCCCCCAACTCTCCGACACAATAGCTTGTTGCTTCATCAGTACTGCATACGCTGCCAGGGGCACAACATAACATCAGTCGCTCGAAAAGGCTCAGGCGGTGAGGATTACTCAATGCCTTGAATTGGGCAGCACGAAATTCATTACTTCTTTTATTCGACATATATCGAAATATAGATTCAATAAAAGCATTCTGTCAAGTAATAGAAACTGCAAGCTAACACCCCAAGATGCTCTTATTCTTCGGCTAGGAGGCTGTCGGGTTTAACGCCCTGAGCCAACAATATTTTCCGATCCCGCACAATTTGGCGCATAAGTTTCGCCCATAGGAACAAGATTCCCTGACTGAGCAATAGAAGTAAGCCAAACCTACGTATCCTTACCGCCCCTTTAGCTTCCCAGTGCATGTATCCGCTTCAGATTCCATGCCATACATACCAGATTCCATTCGCCTTGTGCCGCCTCTCGCCCGCGAAGGTGAAATTGTCGGAATCCCATGACCTCTTTGATGATACCGAAAACGGTTTCCACGGTTGATTTACGTTGTGCGTAAACACTTTTACCTGCAGGGGTACTCAGTCGATGCCTCATTAATGCAAGCGCATCGGCATCTTCCGGGCAGGGGGGTGGCTGCTTCAGTCGCTCTTCCAACCGCTGGTTATGCCGTTCTCGGCTATCACAGATATAAGGCAGAATCTCCTGCGCTTCACACCGATTGACATTGCTTTCACTGAAGTAACCCGTATCAGCCAAAAGACCCTGTGCTTTACCCAGTGGCTCTTCCATGGCTTTGAGCGCCGCAAGAGTAGGTTCCACTTCCTGTTTGTCGTTGGGTTGCTGGGTAAGGTGGTTCTCTACGATCAGATGGGTAGCAGTATCAACCGTCGCCTGGGCGTTATAGGCCTGAACAAACCCGGCGGATGAAGGCATAATGCGTGACTCCTCATCCGTGAAATTAACCTGGTCTTTTTCCTGCGGTCCTTCCTGGGGTGGCCTGGGTGTGCGGCCACGGGCCTTTTTTCCCGTCTCTTCCTCTTGCTTCTGACGCCGCTTTACCTTCTCTTCGTACTCCGCCTGCTCTTTTTCGAAACGCTCACGGGCACGACGTTCCATCTCCTCCTTGGCTTTGGCTATCGCCGCCAGCCGGTCTTCTCGGCGTTTGAGTTCCTCTGGAATATCCAGCTCCGGCTCTTCTTCGGTATCGGCCTGTTCAGCTTTCTTCAGTAACAACTCGACTTCCCGGCGTAGCTGCTCTTCCAGCTTGTTCGCATAGCCCCAACTCATCGCCTTGTGTTTGCTGGCATTGGCTTTGACCTTGGTACCGTCCAGACTCACATTACCCATCTTGAACAGCCCTAACCCGGCATAGCCGGAACCAAAATTCTTTGTATCACCTATCCTTATCCTCAGTAGCGAGAATAATGGATAGCCATCATGAATCCCTTCATCAAACGCCACCAGGATAAAATCGCTGGCGTACTTTCCTGCTTCGATCGTGTTGTCATTACCGGAACCCTTCCCGATATCTGTTATGCGGGCGCCATGGCGAGTTACCTCAGTTACTACAAGATCCGGCTGTTCGATTACCCCCGATGGGCAGAGCCTCTGCGCAATGAGTTGCGAGACCATGCTGAGCAACTTGCCATTGAGGCCGGCATCGAGATTGAGTTCATTCGGCGCCACAAAGCCTTTCGTAAAGAAGACCGGATCAAGTCCATCATCGCTCAACGGGGTGATCATCCCGGCTTGGTCCATATCTTCTCGGCCATGGAATCCTGCACTGCCTATCGCCCCTGGCACGACAAGAAGAAAGGCCATACCACGCTGAAACCAACATCAGGAAAATGCCTCCATTACTACTTCTATTTCATTGACGAGTCTTTTGGGCTCTGTTACGTCCGAGTCCCCACCTGGGCACCGTTCCGTCTGCAAATCTATTTCAACGGCCACAATTGGTTGGCTCTGCGGCTGGTAAAAGCCGGCATACCCTTCGAGATGGCGGACAATGCCTTTCTCTCCATTGCCGATTCCAAGCGGGCACAGACGTTTGCCAACCGGCTGGATGCCAAACAACTCCACCAACATCTCAATCGGTGGGCCAAGCAATTCTGCCCGGTACATCAACACTTCCACTCCGGTTACCACTGGAGTCTCATGCAAGTGGAGTTCGCCACCGATGTCGTCTTTCATCAGCAAGCCGAATTCCAGCCGCTTTACCATGCCATCATCCGTACCGCCGTCCATGCCATTAAGGCGGATAACATCGCCACCTTCCTCGGCCGTAAACTCAACACCGCCTATCAGGGCGAGATAGGCAATGATTTCAGCACCCGCATCCAGGGTACACGCATCCGGCACCAGATGGGGCCGACCAGTATCAAACTCTATGATAAAGCCGGCATCATGGCCCGTGTGGAATGCACCACCAACGATGCCTCATTCTTCAAAATCCACCGATGGGTGGAACAGCGTGACGGTTGGACACAGTGGAAACTGGCACCGCTACGCAAAAACATCTACAGCTTGCGGGATTTGCGCAAGTTGATGAATGCCGCCAATGAGCGCTATCTCGCCTATATAGCGACCATCGACAATCCCGGCGCCGGACTCAAGGACATCGATAAAATGTCGGATCGAGCCAAAGACCAGGGCCGATCATTTCGCGGCTTCAACCTGTTCCTGAAACAGGATTACCACCTCTTCCTCACCCTCAGTCGTGGCGAATGGTCAATCAGCGGCTTTCGTGCCGTCGATCTACGGGCCTACATACCTGACCTATCTTCCAGCCAATCTTCCTATTTACTCGCTTGCGTACTCACGGGCTGATCAAAAAGATTGGGCATCGTTACAAATATTACCTCAAAAAGTTTGGCCGCAGAGTCTTGGCTGCTACGCTTAAGCTTCGTGAATATGTCGTTCTGCCAACCCTCTGTGCTAATACGGGATGAATAGTTCTTTGTACTTTTGTTCAACATCTCAGTGGTAAGGTACTAAGGGGCGACGAAACATTAACACCAGTGAATTGATCGCTATTGTGCCTAGACGCGGTCATACATCCTATAGCTGCGGCTGACGTTTTTTCGGTGAATTCGAGTATTTTCCGCAAATTCACACGATTGACACATAACTGTTATTATGGCACATTGACGCTTTTAGAATCGTCAAGATGCCATAATGAGGCCGACTCAATTTGCCCCCGATGCCGCCGCTGCGCTGCTGCGCAAGCAAAAAATTGCTACCTTGCCGGAATTGATGGCGGTGCTCGGCACCGATGCGCGGCGGACCGCTTTCCGAAAACTGAGGGAACTATCGTGCCTCACGAGCTACTCCCACTGTGGCCGGTATTACACACTCAATGACGTCGCCGAGTTCGATGAGCAGGGTCTGTGGTCCTACCGTGAGGTTTGGTTTTCGGTCTGCGGGACGCTACTCGAGACGATTATCGCGTTCATAGAAGCCGGCGAGATAGGCTACTTCGTCGACGAGCTCGATAATCTACTCCATGTAGTAACCAAGGACGCACTCCGAAAACTCGTTCACGCGGGGCGATTGTCTCGCCATGAGGTGACGGGGCGGTTCCTATACTGCGCAGCGGACTCGGGCCGGAAACGCCAACAACTCGTGGCGCGCCGAATGCTTCTTGCCGAGCCGGGGGTGGCCGGTCCCTTGCCCGAGCCGGCTATTCTCCCTGATGAGCTACGAGCGGCCATCGTGCTCTTTTTCAGCGTCCTCGATGAGAAACAGCGACGTCTGTATGCCGGACTCGAAGCCCTGAAGAGCGGCCATGGCGGCGACACGCGCATTGCCGAGTTGCTGGGTCTCAATGTCGGCACCGTTGCACGAGGCAGGCGCGAGTTGCTCGAGCAAGACATCGAAGTCGAACGGGTACGCGCAACCGGCGGCGGGCGCAAACCGGTGGAAAAAAAACACCGGAAGTGATCGCCTGCATCAAAGAGCTGATGCAGCACGAGACAGCCGGCGACCCAATGACGGGATTGAAGTGGACCCACAGGACAACGGCCAAGATTGCCGGTCAGTTGCAGGCGCTTGGCATCAAGGTCAGCGACAGAACGGTGGCCAAGCTGCTCAAGCAGATGGACTACTCGTTGCGCGTCAATCACAAGAAGCTCTCCAGGGTCTCTCCCGAGGACCGCGACGCGCAGTTTTCCTGTATCGCCGAGTTGCGCGAACGTTGTGCTGCCGAAGGCTTGCCACTGATCAGCGTGGACACCAAGAAGAAAGAGCTCGTCGGACAGTTCAAGAACACCGGCGCAACCTGGGAGCACCAACCTGTGCTGGTCAACGATCACGACTTCCGATCTCAGGCCGAGGGCATCGCTATCCCGTACGGGGTCTATGACTTGCAGGCCAATCAAGGTACGGTGTTCGTCGGTACCTCCTACGACACACCGGAATTCGCGGTAGATTCCATCGAAAAGTGGTGGCGGTACGAAGGGCAAAGGCGCTACGGGCAAGCCGAGCAAATCGCCATCCTGGCTGACTGTGGCGGCAGCAACGGACCGAGCTGCCGAGCATGGAAATACGGCTTACATCGCAAGCTTTGCGAACGCCATGGGCTTAATGTCACAGTCGCTCACTACCCATCAGGCGCCTCGAAGTGGAATCCTATCGAGCATCGGCTGTTTAGTGAGATCAGCAAGAACTGGGCAGGCCGCCCCTTGGACAGCTATGAGACCATCCTCAATTATATCCGCAGAACTCGCACGACGACCGGATTGCGCTTGCGAGCGCATCTTGTCCGAAAGCAATACGAAAAAGGCATCAAGATACCAAAGTCGCTGATGAGCGAGTTGCCGATCAAGAAGGGCGCAGAACTCCCGAAGTGGAACTACACCCTCAGCCCCTCGTAAAATTGGAAGTTATTCTTTCGGCGACCCTAAGGGTGCTTCGTGGAATCTCAGCCATGTTGAAGGCTTGATAATAAACGCAGATTACTGAATATGGTGCAGACTGAGGAACAACGACCACAAGCCAAGCAAGAAACGATCGATTACTGAAAAATTGGGTGCGCGTTTTCGTGAACGGCTGATCACCGGAGCTGCTGTCTGATTCCCCAGGTTGCGGCTAGATGAAATAATGCTATCATGATATCATATCCGATGAAAATAGAGGTGGACAATCATGGCTCAGGTTGTAGTGCGCAATTTGGATGAGGAGATCAAAAAACGTCTGAAGCAGCGTGCAGATGAGCACGGAATCAGCATGGAGGCTGAGATTCGTTTGATTCTGGCGAGTACCCTGAAAGAACGCAAACCTGCCTCCAAAGGTCTGGGGTCGAGGATTACCAGCCGTTTTGCGGATCATGGTCTGGAACGGCCGCTGCCGGAATTACACGGTCAGGATATCTGCCCGCTTGACCTGTAAATGATCATCCTCGACACCAATGTGCTCTCTGCGTTGATGCAGAACGAACCACAGATTGCGGTTGTCGACTGGCTAGACGAGCAGCCTGGCGAGTCGATCTGGATAACCTGTATTACGCTGTTTGAAGCGCGTTACGGTCTGGCCCTGCTACCAGACGGGAAAAGGAAAAACCGGTTGCGCTCACTGTTTGAAGCGTTGGTAGCAGAAGACCTGGATGGCAGGGTATTAGTGTTCGATCAGGCAGCAGCGGAAGAGGCAGCGCAGCTTGCTGCAGAGCGTCATAACATGGGTTTGAACGTGGATATGCGAGATACCTTCATTGCTGGCATTGCTCTGGCGAGGAAGGCAACATTGGCAACCCGCAATATCCGCCATTTTGATGACCTCCATGTCAAAGTCGTCAATCCGTGGAGTCCATTATAAAGCCAACGAGAAGCCGGCTCTTCCCACCTGCAATTGGCGAATCGCTACTGAAGCCGAAACTAAGTCGGGGATCCGCAATCTCATAGTTTCTTGATACGTAACTGTATCTGTACACTGGAAAAATAAAGAAATCCAGGTTTATCTTCCCAAAGTGGGTTGACGGAGTGGGCTACCACTCAACGTTTGCAATCGATTGATATGAAAGGTGAAAAAAAACGTCATCGGCCTGAAAAGCCGTGGACCTCGGTTCGATTCATGGCTCAGATTATATCAATTAAATCAATTATATAGGTCGCAAATTACGTGTATTTTCTCATTGTGTTTTTTTGCGGAAGAATCAGCAAAATCTCGTCTAATCCCGCCTAACAAAGTCTGAATCTACTCCGGTGAGTGGCAAGAAT
Source organism: uncultured Gammaproteobacteria bacterium (assembly GCA_963820955.1). Taxonomy (GTDB): domain Bacteria; phylum Pseudomonadota; class Gammaproteobacteria; order Chromatiales; family Chromatiaceae. The sequence continues at coordinate 20,621 of CAWGCA010000039.1, forward strand.
GCTGTATCGCGGTAAGCACAAACAGTAGCCCTCCAAACTCCGCGGAGGCCAAGCGCTATTGCTACCGCAAAAGACTCGTACAGCAGCTCAAAGCTCCGCATCGGATGTAGGGGACAGTTGAGTTATTCGCAATCAATTTATACTATCGGTATAAACATACCCTGGACGTTTTTACATACGGGGATAGCCAAACCTTTGAATGTCGAAGTTCCAATGTGTCTTTTGAACTAGGATTGTTACCCTCCGGGCATCTGCATTGCTTCCCGCTGACAACTGATAGCGATTCAAATGAGAGCGCCGGTAGTGCGCGCATTGCCAAGGCGTTTTCGCGACATACGGGCGAGGGCCTGTTTACTCTAGCGGCAAGGAAAGAGGATGCAGATCTAGCACCGACATTCGTCTATTGGCGCAATTTCGCCGGAAAATATCTGAGCGCACGATGCCTGCTGACACCAACGGATCCGGATCGAATTGATCCCCTGGAGCCGCTTTGTGCAGCAGATACGATGCCCTTGCTTCTGAGTGCGCCGCCTATGCGTGGCGCCGAGTATCTCTCCGCCTTGGCGTTGCAGGAGATCTGGACCCTGTTAGATCGTTGGGTCTGCGAACAGATTCAGGTATTCGGCAGCCTTGCCGGTTTCCTCGCCAGCAAGGCGCCAAAATGGCATCAGGTGGGTCGTGTCTGCTTCCATCTGGCGGAAAACAAAAACGATCCGGACTATCCCTTCGCTTTCATGGCCACCTATGCGCCCGAAATTTCCGGGCAGGGCAGGGTGCGTTATCAACCACTCAACCGGGCCCTGCAGGAGTATACCGGCGCAAAGAACAAACAGGCATTGATACGCCTCCTTTCACCCGTGCATCGCGCATCGGAATCCAGCCCGGTGATCAGGGACCTGGTAGAGACGGGCGATCTGTACCACCCGCTGGCCTGGACACCCACGGAAGCGTACGAATTTCTCAAGGAGATACCGCTGTACGAGCAGAGCGGTGTGGTTGTGCGGATACCGGACTGGTGGAAAAAACGCAGTAGACCCCGTGTTGGCATCACCATTGGTCAGGGCAAGAAAAAGAACTTCGGTGCCGACTCGTTACTGGATTTCAGCTTGAAGATTGCGTTGGGTGATGAGTCACTCAGCCAGGCCGAACTGAATAAGCTGATGGCGGCGGGTGATGGTCTGGTCTTCATCAAGGGACAGTGGGTGGAAGTCGATCAGGTGCAACTGAGTGAGGCCCTTGCGCACTGGAAAAAAGTGGAAGCCGGTGTGGTGGATAATGGCCTCTCCTTTGTGGAGGGAATGCGGCTGCTGGCCGGTGCGCCTGCCGACCTGGGCCGTGCCGATTCCATGAATGAGACGCGCGAGTGGTCTTTTGTCCAGCCTGGTAAGTGGCTGACGTCACTACTTGATGAGTTACGATCACCGGGTGAAGAGAAGGTCGCCAGCCCGGGGAAATCACTCAAAGCGACCCTTCGACCCTATCAGAAGAGTGGGGTCAGCTGGTTGTGGTTGCTCTCTCGGTTGGGATTGGGTGCCTGTCTGGCGGATGACATGGGACTGGGGAAGACCATGCAGATCATTGCGCTTCTGCTTGTATTGAAGAAGAATCGCTGTAACAAGCCGTCGTTGCTGGTACTTCCGGCATCCCTACTCGCCAATTGGAAAACAGAACTCGATCGCTTCGCTCCGTCTCTGAAGTGCCTTTTCATACACCGATCCCAGATGGGTAAGGATGAAATCGATGCCTTGGTTGCCGACGATAATCCTGTTTTGAATCACGTCGATCTGGTGTTGACCACCTATGGCACGCTCATGCGCCAAAGCTGGCTACAGGACCGGGAGTGGCAACTGTTAGTGCTTGACGAAGCGCAAGCGATCAAGAACCCGGTTGCCCGCCAGACGAAAGCCGTCAAGCAGATAAAGGCTGTATCCCGTATTGCGCTGACCGGAACGCCAGTCGAAAATCGAATTTCCGATCTCTGGTCGCTATTCGATTTCCTGAATCCCGGTCTGCTCGGATCGGCTATGCGGTTCAAAAGTTTCGTCAAGTCTCTGTCGGAGCAAAGCGTCAAACAATATGCACCGCTGCGCAATCTTGTAAGTCCCTACATCCTGCGCCGCCTCAAGACCGACCGGTCGATCATCAGCGACCTGCCGGAGAAGACTGAAGTGGCGGCATACTGTGGTCTGAGTAAAATTCAGGCGGCTCAGTATCAAAAGGCGGTGGCTGAGTTAGCCGAATCGCTGGAGACACTGGATGGCATGAAACGGCGTGGCCTGGTGCTCTCTTACCTACTGCGGTTCAAGCAGATCTGTAATCATCCGTCACAATTGTTGGGCGATGGCCTGTATGAGCCGAAAAAGAGCGGTAAGTTTCTACGCATGGTCGAGCTTTGCGAAGAGATCGCCTCACGTCAGGAGAAGCTTCTTGTTTTCACCCAGTTCCGCGAGATGACCGGACCGCTGGCCTCGTTCCTGGCGCAGCAATTTGACCAGCCGGGTCTGATTTTGCATGGTGGTACGCCGGTCGGGCAACGGCAAAAACTCGTTGAGCGTTTTCAGTGCGAAGAGGGGCCACCCTTCTTTATTCTATCGCTCAAGGCAGGAGGCACTGGCCTCAACCTGACACAGGCATCCCACGTAATCCACTTCGATCGCTGGTGGAACCCGGCAGTGGAAAATCAGGCAACCGATCGAGCCTTCCGCATTGGTCAGAAAAGAAATGTACTGGTGCATAAATTCGTCTGCCAGGGAACGGTAGAGGAGAAAATCGATGCCTTGATCAAAGAGAAGAGTGCACTCGCCAATGATCTGTTGGAAGGGGGAGGGGAGATGCTGCTGACTGAGATGGATAATGAAGCGTTGCTTAACCTGGTTTCACTCGATATCGAAAAAAGCCAGGTTGGATAGGAAAAAAGAGAATGGCTTATTATGAATGGAGACCTTATGTGTCGGTTGCCCAACGGCGTGCCAAGGCATTACGGGAGATGCAGAAACTGCGCAAGAAGGGAAAGAAGATCGAACCGGTGGAGTTGGAAGGCCGTAAGATTGCACGTACTTTCTGGGGAGATGCCTGGTGCAAACACCTGGAACAATTCAGCGACTATGCTAACCGCTTGCCGCGCGGGCGGACCTATGTGCGTAACGGTTCGGTTTGCCATCTCGCTATCTCAAAGGGAAAAATTGAGGCCATCGTCAGCGGCTCCGAACTCTATAATATCGACATCAGGATCACACCGCTTGCCGAAAACAGGTGGAAAAAAGTACGTAAACAGTGTGCCGGCCAAATCGGCTCCATGCTGGAGTTATTGCAGGGACGTCTCTCCAATCATGTTATGGAGATTGTGACCGATCGTAACCAAGGACTGTTTCCCAAGCCAAGTGAAATCAAATTCTCCTGCGACTGCCCGGACTGGGCGGGGATGTGCAAACATGTCGCCGCTGCCCTCTACGGGATAGGTGCCCGACTGGACCATCAACCTGAGTTGCTTTTTCTGCTGAGAAATGTCGACCACGACGAGTTGATCACTGCTGAATTGGAACTGCAGACAGCGACTTCCGGAAAAGGAAAGCGACGTCGTCTGGCAAGCCAGGATCTTTCTGATGTATTTGGAGTAGAGATCGAAGAGTCTCCTGAAGCCAGGAAGTAGAAAGAGATCTGTCACAAAAAAGGTGACGAAAAAAGGAATCGATGAAACGAAAAAGAAAAGCAACGCTGCCCGAAACGGGAAAAAAGCAACGGCGCGCAGCAGGAAAGGTACAGTGACCAAATCGGCAGCGGTAGTCCGCAGGAAAGAATTTATCCCCACCTCAGCCGCAGTTGCCCGCTTACGCAAACGATTCGGGATGAATCAATCCCAGTTTGCAAAACTGCTTGGTGTAAGCCAGCCGACTGTCATCAACTGGGAGAATGCCGGCGGTAAACTCAATCTTCGCCAACGCACCATGGAGGCGCTTGCCGAGGCAGCTGGGTTTACAAGCGATCAGGCAACGAAAAAATTAAAGCATAACTGATGAGATTGCGTCACCTCGCATGCAGCTTGTCTCACATCTGTTGTGGGTCCCTAAAAATAGGAGCCTGTTGATTCTATTGCATATTTCTGGATAATGCCGATCCATGGAATCCATGGTACGGCTGATCCAGTTCATGCTGACGTTGCTGACGACATCTGTCCGATCGCAGAGCGTTGTTGCATATATCCACCCGGCTAGCTTCGTTACCCTTCAGTATACTGGGCTAATTCGGAAATCAGACTTTATCTTCAGGTATCGCGCTCGAAACTGTTCGACCTAGAGCCGCACATTGGTGCGCCGCGGTAGTATTACCTTCTGGGGCGACGAGAATGCGCTGTCGGCCTGGAGTAATCAGACAGAACCCAGGGGGGGCGCGGTCGACCTCGGATCTAAGCGGATAGCGCCACCGAATGCGCACGGGTCGCCAAGGCCGTTTTACATCTCAGCCTGCATGCGACCCAAGGATTCCTATAATCGTTCGTACAGCTGATGGACACCGTACTTCCGGTACCCGGACTACACGACGGTGGGCCGGTGTTAGAGTGCACTAGATACGCAATGACAGACTGCACCGACGAAACAAGCGAGGCCGCCTTATCTGGAGATAGCCTCAACTCTGGGGTGGAAGGGATCTAGTAACTTGATCCCTGCCGCTTGTGTCATACTTCACTACAGTGTGCCATAATACTATCGTATATGGCACATAAAGCAGACTATACGCCCGATGGAAAGTCATAATGAGATTCAACTTAGTGCTCAGGGTAGGCTGGTGATTCCCGCAGCCTTGCGTCGGGCACTGGGTTTCAAGCCTGGAGACAAGCTGATTGCCTACCAGGAAGATGGTAGGTTGGTGTTGGAGAAAAGCAGCACCATCGAACGCCGCCTTAAACAACGTTTCGATCATATCCCAGAGGGTGAGTATCTTGCTGACGAACTGATCGCGGAGCGCCGGGCAGAGGCTCACCGGGAGGCGGGTGAGTGAAACTGGTGCTGGATGCTTCGGCCGTGCTTGCGTGGTTGCACGATGAGCCGGGAGGCGAACAGGTCGGTAATCATCTGCCCGAATCATGCATATCCAGCGTGAATTGGTCCGAGGTAGTGCAGAAGTCGCTGACTAGAAAGGTTAATATCGACGGTATGCGTGAGGAGTTTGTGGCTCTCGGTTTATCGATCGAACCTTTCGACGCCTCTCAGGCTGAAATTACCGGTCGCCTCTGGAGTTCGACTCGAAAGCACGGCATGTCCTTGGGTGACCGCGCCTGTCTTGCTCTGGCAAAAGAGATGTCTCTGCCTGTACTGACTGCGGACCGAGCGTGGAAGCAATTGAAACTAGATCTAGACATCCGTCTTCTGCGCTGAAATCTAGGGTGACAGGGAAGAAATCGGCTTTGTGTATGCTGAGTGGGTTTAAGGAGTGGGTTCCCTGTCGCTCCACAAAACTCATCCGCCTCGAAAAACAATGACTTAGGCTTCATTCGGATTTCTGGTATCGGTGCCGGCTCGCTCTTGAAATTCTTAGGACAGCATAGCTGCGACCCTCCACAGTTCATACAAGACGCTACTCGAAAATTAGCAACTAATAAACAGTTGCGTCAATATGGAAAATTGCTATACTGTTTGCAACTGAAATGGAGTTGCAGTTGGGAAAGCGCGAAAAACTGATTGCCAGACTTAAAGACTGTCCCGGCAGACTTCACCTGGCAGGAATTAAATGTCTTGTTAAAAGCATTGGGCTGTAAGGAAGTACAGGGAAGCGGTTCGCGGGTGAAGTTCGATAGCGGTAAAGCAGATCAGATGATCAATCTGCACAAACCTCATCCTGAAAATATCGTATAACGCTATGCACGCCGGCAACTGATCGAGAAACTGGAACAGGGTGGATTGATATGAAACTCATGGAGTACAAAGGTTTTTACGGGTCCGTCGAGGCCAGTGTAGAGGACGGGTGCCTGTTCGGTAAGTTGGAATTTATCGATCCCCTGGTGAACTATGAGGGAGACACGGTGCAGGAGATAGAGGCGGCGTTTCACGAAGCCGTGAATGACTATTTAGAAACTTGCGAAGAGTTGAGTGTTGAGCCTCAGAAGTCTTACCGGGGCACATTTAACGTTCGAATCGGTCGGGATCTACACCGGGCAGCAGCGATAGCAGCAAAACAAAAGGACATCAATCTAAACGAGCTAGTAAAGCGGGCAATTGAGCGCGAAGTTTCGGCGCAGTAGAAAGCATGCGAACGGTTGAACAACATGGGGTCAATGGAAATTGCGAAATTTGTGCTTAGTTGAATGGCAAAACGAGTGGCATTGACCGTAAGTTATTGATATACCGAGATTGCAGCGGCCTGTAAAGCCGTGGGCCGCGGTTCGATTCCGGGCTCAGCCTCCATCTAAATAAATTAAAAAAATCAGATAGATAATGCGATTATGAGCGCCTTTTTTGTGTCCGTTAATAATGGTTAAAAGCGGCGTTGTTGCATAAATCAGGCAGCCCGAGTTCATCACCCTTCGCTATACTGAGCTGATGCGGAAATCAGACTGCACCGACGAAGCAAGCGCGGCACGTGGTCATAGACACCACCGGGTTGAAGGTATTCGGTGCGGGTGAATGGTATGTCCGCAAGCATGGCATGGGACGCGATCGCCGTCGTACCTGGAGAAAGCTTCATCTGGGGGTAGACGAGGAAACGAAGGAGATTGTCGCCGTCGATCTGACCCCGAGCAACATTCACGATAGCTCACACCTGCCAGTCATGCTGGACCAGGTGATAGGCGAAGTAGATCAGGTGTCTGGTGACCGGGGGTACGACACCTGGAGATGTTATCAGGCGATTCTGGCGCGTGGGGCGGTTCCGACGATTCCACCGCGGCGCAATGCGAGGCTGAGCGCAGTCAAAGATCCGCCATCGTTCAAGGCCGTGCGAGATGCGGTGTTGTGCTGCATCAAGAGTAAGGGACGCTACCCGTGGCGGACTTCAAGTGGGGCTGCGCGTCAGAGCCTGGCAGAGAACGCGGTTTCCCGTTTCAAGGCTTTGGTTGGTGTGCAACTGATGTCACGAAGGTTTGACACGCAGCAGGTAGTAGAGGCCATGGTCAAATGCCGAGTTCTGAATCGGATGGCGGCGCTAGAAATGCCTAAGTCCAAACGCATTCCAGTGGTTTGATCTGCCTCTTTTTAAAAGAGTATAGGGATTCATCGCGTCGGTTCCGAATATTGCAACAACGTTTAAAAGGACAACCAATTCTGTGTAGAATCCGGAACCTGTTGAAACTTGAAAGTTGGCGAGGTTATTTGATTTATGAGCATTGAGGAGCTGCTGCAGCTGCAATTCCTTGGCAACCCCCTGTTATCCTGGCTTTATGCGGGGCTCGCGTTTTTCTTAACCGCAGTAGGTCTACGTCTATTGCTGCGCTTCCTAGCCAGACGCTTGGTCGAGTTTACGCAGCATACCGAGACCAAGCTGGACGATGCCCTGGTCGAACTAATGAGTCAGACTAAATGGTGGATGCTTGCAATTGTTGGCGTCTATGCAGCCACTTGCTTGCTCGAGTTGCCGGAACGTCTAAGCAACTGGATTGAGGGAGCCGTCGCGGTTGCACTCTTCCTCCAGACCGGCATTTGGATCAGCCGGATGATCGCAGTATGGGTTGAGAACTCACGTAAGCGCAGCCTGGCCAAGTCGGCCGCTGCGGCCACGGGTCTCTATGTCATCGGGATCGTCGGTCGAATAGTCATCTGGTCGATCGTGTTACTCCTGATACTCGACAACCTCGGTGTGAATGTCACTGCGCTTGTCGCAAGCTTGGGAGTAGGCGGTGTTGCGGTGGCACTGGCGGTGCAGAATATCCTGGGGGATCTGTTCGCCTCTTTCTCGATCATCTTTGACAAACCGTTTGTGGTCGGTGATTTTCTGGCCGTCGACAAGTACGTGGGCAGCGTTGAGCATGTAGGCCTAAAAACAACGCGCCTGCGGAGCCTGACTGGAGAGCAGCTGGTGTTCTCGAATTCTGACCTGCTCGGCAGTCGTATCCAGAACTATGGAAGGATGAAAGAGCGGCGTGTGGCATTCGAGATCGGCGTGACCTACCAGACGCCAAGGGAAAAATTGGAACGCATACCTCAGATGTTGCAGGAGGTTATCGAGCAACAGTCTCGGACCCGGTTCGATCGTGCGCATTTCAAATCGTATGGTGATTATTCACTCGTTTTCGAAACCGTCTACTATGTCGACACTCCGGACTACAATGTGTATATGGATATACATCAAAGGGTGAACCTGGGTATCCATGAAAAGTTCGAGCAGGCGCAAATCGAGTTTGCCTACCCAACCCGAACTGTGTTCATAAGACGGGATTCATGATCAGGGGTGTGACTGTGTCTGTCTGCTGTGGGTCCCGAAAATAGGATCCTATTAAATCTATTGTATATATCTGGATGATGTTTGATCCTTGGATCCATGGTACGGCTAATCCAGTTTATTCTGTATCGGAGATCAGGACAAAGGCCAAAAATTAGGCCTGCTGACCGGCTGCTCTGGTGCTTCATAGCGAAATTATGGGCGGACTGGCGCGCCGCGCTGTACTTTGTCCAGCCCAGGACCGTGACGACCTGATTCCGCGACTACTGGCGCGCGCTCAGTCAGTCGCCAAGCGCTGGGTAAGATCGGTAAAAGAGGAAGCGCTATCGAAGCTGATACTATTTGGTGAGGCTTCCCTGAGGCGTGTCCTTCGCGAGTACCTGATTTATTTTCACCGGGAGCGTAACCATCAAGGAAAAGCTAATGTGCTTCTGTTCCCATCGAATCGCCACTCTGCGTCCAGCGCAGATCGATCTGTCCGCTGTCGTGAACGGTTAGGCGGACTCCTCAAGTACTACCATCGAGAAGCTGCATGAGTATTTTGACCTTAAGACCACTGCCACGAGATCCGGAATAATCAGGATACCGATGGCCACACGGCCGTGAAAAGCGCGCAGCTCGCCCTTTTCTTCCAGTATCTTGGTGGTGACCACTGTGCTGGAAAAACCCAGGGCGGTGCCGAGGACTATCGATACCTTCCAGTCACGCCCCGTGAGGACATGGATACCAGGGGCCAGCAGCAGGACGGAGACGACGAGATGGGCCAGGCCACCGACCCAGACCTGGGGCGGCAGCACGTTCTTCAGCCGCAGCTTCAGCCCCAAGGAAAGCAACAGCAGGACGACGCCGAGGTGGGCAATGTGCAAAAATCCATTCTTCACAGGCCATTGTTCACGGCTGTCCCGATACTGATATTTTCGCTTTCGAGCTGCACCACCGTTCCTGACCGATCCAGGTCTTTCCGCAGCACTGGGACGTGCTGCCGTTTTCACTCGCTGCGGACGGTTACAGCTGTTGGGGGCTTCTGGTCTTGTGTATCGGACGGTGCCACCAGCAGCGAAGTACCCACGCACAGCTCGCGCAGCGTGATGCCCGCCAGGGCGTTATCCACGGCCTGATCTACGCGGCTGATGATGTCATCCACGGCCCGCTCCCGGCACGGGTGTTGAGTGCCTGGATCGGATCCTTCACCGCCGCTGCGGACCGTGTCGAGAAGGGTTTTCACCGCAATCCCTTCCGGGGCCTGCGCGGGCACATAGATAAACGGATCCTCGCCCGCCGCGATCACCAGTCCGCGGGCTTCCAGAGGATCGATGATGCTTATCACAGCATCCGTCGGTACTGCCAGATGTTTCGCCAGAGCCTCCAGGGTCCATGGCCTGGTGCCGCGAAAGTGGCTTTGGGTGATTAAACACATCGCCGACAGGGCCAGACGTTCCTTCAACCGGTTGCTCAGACCCGTATCACGGCTGCGCACGGTCAGGTACTCGGGGTGTTGGTGATAAAAAGCGATGCTGGCACCTACCAGCAGGATAAGCCATGCCACGTAAAGCCAAATCATGAATAAGATCAGGATCGCGAACCCGGAGTAGATGGCGGCGTACTTGGTCGAGGTAACAACGAACGAAGCAAAGCCCCAGCCAACCGTCTGCCAGAGGAAACCCGCAACCAATGCCCCGATGGCGGCGGAAACTAAGCGCACCCGTGTATTGGGAACAAACTTGTAGACGAATGTGAATGCCGCTATTACGAACAGGTAGGGTAAAAAGGTCCCGATAGATTCGACCATCCAGGCGAGGATAGGTAACTTGACGAGTGATTGTACTACCGAGTTGCTCATGAGTGATGCGGTTGCCCCCAACGCAGAGAAGAGCAGGACCGGACCGACCATAATGACACTCAGATAATCCCTGAATCGCTCGACGAAAGAACGCCCCTGCCTGATGTGCCAGGTATAGTTGAAGGCGCGCTCGATCTTTTGGACCAGCGAAATTACTGTATAAATGAGCAAACCGAGACCAACCGCACCGAGGACCCCTACTTTGATGTTGTCGACGAAGCCGATCACACTGGCTGTGATCTCTGCGCCCCTGTTCCCCAGGGGCATCATGAAATTGAGCATTATGGGCTCAATCTGATTGTGTACGTCAAAGGCCTTCAGCACCGAAAAGCTGACCGCCAGCAGCGGGACCAGTGAGAGCAGTGTAGTATAAACGAGACTCATTGCCTGCAGGCTCAACTGGCCGTCCATCAGGTCGCGGCCCACCAGATAAATCAGGCGGACCCATCTTAAAAATCCGCCTCTCCACCAGGGTAAGCAGGTGAGATCCGGGCTCCAGACCGCTCGTGAAAGTCTGCGCCGGAGTTCTTGGGCGCTTGCGTATTTCATGGATTCACCAAGATTTCAAAAAGAAAATACTACCCTAAAGTATAGGAAGTGTGCACACTGCCAAGATTAGTTTCAGTTTATCCACCGGAGTTTCGGTAACAGAAGACAGAGCCGGTCTGCACCGTTTGAACGCCCGGTGAACCTGGGTGTCTGTTCGAATACTCAGCGCAGGTGATACGCAATTGGGTTTTGGCAGTGAGACCCGGATAGAGGCCAGCGAGAAGATGACCTGACCATGGCTGAACCTGAGGAACTACGCTTCCTGCGCCGTGGGGTCTGTATCGCCGGAATGTGGAGGTAAAGAAAATCGATTCTTGGTGGCAAGAGCGGCAGAATCAGGCAAGTTTCTGCAAAGTAATTAAGTGGACTACTATAATGGGAACGAACAAGCGTGAATATATCCGTAACGGCTCATACCCATCGATAAAAATTCTTATACAGCGGTGGCACCCACCTGCAGAACCGGTCTCAATACTCGATTCCAGTGACTAGTGTAGGTCGTCACAAATAACGTAACAGTTGAATATCCCTGTTTTACTGGGTTTCAGCGATTTGATAGCCGAAAACACTGCGTTTATAAGTTACAAACTGTTTGGCGACCTACACTAGTTGACGAGGACTGGGCCCATAAAACCGATCAGATTAAGATCTGTGATCTAACTGAACAATCTGTTACAGCGGTGTCCTGGGATCGCCCAGCGGGTAATCATTTGGCCCAGCTATATGAAGCCGATCACGTTTCTAGGAGGCGCGGAAGCGAACGACATGTTTTCACGGCTAAAAGATTGGCTCATATTTCGGTTGGAACGGGCGTTGGTGAGAGGGCCTCTCTCGCGGTTCGCGGTTATCGCACTCATGGTTTTGCTTGTCTCCCTGGGAGGGGGGCTTTTGATTCGCCTGCTGGCGCCCGAATTCGGGTCCATGGGGGATGCGGTCTGGTGGGCTTTCCTGCGTCTGACGGATCCGGGCTATCTCGGCGAGGACGCGGGTGCCGCCAAGCGCATGGTCTCGGCAGTTATCACGTTGCTGGGCTTTATTCTGTTCACCGGCTCTCTGATAGCGATCCTGACACAATGGCTGGTGGAGACCATGCAACGTCTGGAGCTTGGTCTGACGCCGGTCGCTCTGCAGGAGCACTTCGTGGTGCTCGGCTGGAGCAGCCGCACGCCGATCATCCTGAAAGAAATCATGGCCTCTCAGGGCCGGGTACTCCGCTTCCTGCGCCGGCGCGGTGCGCGGCACCTGCGCCTGGCTTTGCTTGCGGAGCAGGCGGATGCCGTCCTCATGCAGGAGATCAGAGACCGGCTTGGCGAACACTGGAACGCCCGCCAGATCATTCTGCGCAACGGGTCCCCCCTGCGCCTCGACCACCTGGAGAGGGTGGATTTCGCGCATGCTGCGGCGATTCTCATCCCAGCCGCGGATGCCGTCGACGCAGGCGCTATTCAGGCCGACGCGCGCACCGTCAAGGCACTGATGACGCTGGGTGCCGCGCTCGACCAACAGGCGGATGAAGAACTGCCCATCGTCATCGTGGAGATGCAGGATTTTAGCCTTGCCAGCCGCATGCACACTCTCTACCGAGGCCCGCTGGAGATTATCGCCGGAGACCAGGTGATCAACCGCCTGGTTGCCCAGAACGTGCGCCACCCCGGACTTTCGCAAATCTATGACGAGCTTCTGAGCGACAAGACAGGCAGCCAGATATACGTTCGTGACGGGTCAAGTCTGGCTGGGGAGTCGGTCCAGCAGGTAGCGAGCGCGTTCGCTGAAGCCGTGCTGCTTGGGGTCGCTCGTCTCGACGCCGGCAGCTACCGGGCCATGCTTAACCCCCCCGGCGACCTCCGGCTGAAGGCCGACGATCGACTGGTATTGTTAGCTCGCAGCTACGATGATGCGGCGCCACCCGAGACGGTTGACAGCATGGAGACCTTGCCGGAGGAAATCGCGGCGCCCAAGGTAGCGACGCCGAGACTCCGAAGAGTCCTGTTGCTGGGCTGGAATCACCGTGTGCCCGCCTTGCTTGGCGAGTTCGCCTCCTATGCAAACGAGCAGTTCGCAATAGATGTGGTCTCCATGGTTTCTGCAGCTAAACGCAATGGCCTGATCAAGGCTCACGAGGCACCGATAGAGAGTCTCCAGGTCAGGCAGCTGGAGTTGGACTATGCCATACCTCTGCAACTGGAAAGCCTCGACCCGGCCGGTTACGACAACGTTGTCCTGCTGGCCAGCGAACGGCTGAAACCCGGGGACGAGTCGGATGCCCGGACCGTTCTCGGCTATCTGCTGCTTGGTGGCTTGGTGCCGTCCGGCGCGGAGGCTCCCCAGCTCCTGGTGGAATTGACCGATCCGGACAATATTCCACTCCTGGAGAATCGGGCCGGCGAGATCATCGTCAGTCCTGTAATCATCAGTCACATGCTGGCCCGCGTGGCCCTGCGGCGGGAATTGCGGGCGGTAATAGACGAGCTGTTCAGCTCTGGCGGCAGCGAAATCTTCTTTCGCCCCTTCGAGGACTATGGCCTCGCAAGCGGCACTCATCGCTTTGCCGAATTGCAGCGGGCGGTGAATTCACGCGGGGAGACAGCCATCGGTATACGCCGCGCAGAAGGGGAAAAAGGTAGCGGGGTTCAACTCAATCCGCTGCGGGGGCAACAGCTTCAGCTGTCCCACGGGGATGAGTTGATCGTTCTCACCACCGATACATAAAGAGAAGACAAGAATATTCCGCGCTGCATCATCCAGTATGGAATCGATTTACACGGGAGAAGGTCACAATGCATCAGGTTTTTCGACGACACACAAAACTTCCTGCGATCCTGATTAGTCTGATATTGCTGATCAGCCACGCCGCCGCGACTGCACAGGAGACGCCCCGTCATTGGCTGATAGGCACCAAGGAGGCGCCCCCTTTTGCCATGAAACAATCCGACGGCACCTGGAGAGGGATCAGCATAGAACTTTGGGCAGGCCTGGCGGAACGTGTGCGTGGCGAAATGATAGTCAAGCTACTACGGGAAGCTGATAGAGTCCTCAGCGATAAGTCTGCCAACGGAAGTTATGGAACCTCAATTTATAGGTTTGGGGGCTTATTCGGTTAGATTGCAATCTGGCTATACTCTCCGTAGTTGAGGTCGCATCGGTTTTTTCATATAAAACGCAATAATATCTATTTGTTAGAGTAATCAGCAGTAAACAAATTATAAATTTAATGCCTTTTTGAGTGGCATAGCGAGTGGCATAACCACTAACTTATTGAAATATATGGTAGTGCAGCGGCCTGCAAAGCCGTGGGCCTCGGTTCGATTCCGGGCTCAGCAAAACCTTTGTGTCTTGTCTCAATCCAGGCTTACAATTGGCCGATAGGTTCGAGTTGATGGTGGGGATTACTATGGATTGGGTGCGTGTTCTGGCCTACATCACTGGGACAGTAGACCAGGAACTCCTTTTGCGAAATGAGTATCTTGCCGCTGAAAACCAGATTCTCAAAGCTCAACTCAAGACCTCGTTACGGCTAACAGACGCAGAGCGAGTGACTCTCGCTGAAATCGCTCATCGCCTTGGCCGTAAAGCGCTTGAGGATGTGGCCAATATTGTGAAGCCAGACACTCTTATGGGTTGGTACCGGAGGCTTGATAGCCCGTAAGTTCGACGGATCCAAGTCGCGACGCTACCCGGGTCGCCCCAGAATCGATACTGAGATCGAACAATTAGTGGTGCGTATGGCCAAGGAGAACTCGGATTGGGGCTATGATCGCATTGCGGGCGCCATGGCGAATCTCGGCGACATATTCTACAGCGCCATGGTATTCCACCGGCGCAGGAGCGCAAGCGCACTACGACTTGGGCAGACTTTATCCGCGCGCACCTGTCTGTCCTTGCGGGTACCGACTTTTCTCGGTAGAGGTACTGACGCTGCGCGGGTTGGCCACCTACTACGTGCTGTTCTTTATCCATTATCTAGAGAGTCGTCGCGTTGAGATCGCTGGGGTCACTACACATCCCAATGAAGCCTGGATGAAAAAGGTCGCCAGAAATATCACAATGGAGGAATGGGGCTTCCTCGAAGACTGCCGGTACCTTATCCATGACCGCGATACGAAGTTCACGGATTCGTTTCGCGCAATTGTCAAATCGGGTCATGTGAAGCCGCTGAAGCTACCAGCCCGGAGTCCGAATCTGAATGCCTACGCCGAGCGCTGGGTAAGATCGGTAAAAGAGGGAGCGCTATCGAAGCTGATACTATTTGGTGAGGCTTCCCTGAGGCGTGTACTTCGCGAGCACCTGATTTATTTTCACCGGGAGTGTAACCATCAAGGAAAAGGCAATGTGCTTCTGTTTCTATCGAATCGCCACTCTGCGTCCAGCGCAGATCGATCTGTCCGCTGCCGTGAACGGTTAGGCGGACTCCTCAAGTACTACCATCGAGAGGCTGCATGAGTATTTTGACCCTAAGGGGGGAGCGGGCAACCGAGGTAATTGGCCAGGTTCGACTGAATAACCCGGATTGAAGGATGCGACTAATCGCTGCCCGTGCCTTGACGCAGTCGGATACCAAGGAGGCACGGGCCTATCTTGAAGCGGCGGCGTTGGATCCTGATCCGACGGTGCGAAGTGCCGTCGCTCGGATCTCTGCACGCCCGCAGCGGAACTCTGAAAAATCGCTCAGGCTGGGTTTGACAGACCCCCTGTACCGCCGCCAATATAATACCTCAGCGGCGCCTGTTGTTAAGCTTGGAGTTCAGCTTCTAGTATACAGTAACTCACTGGATCCCGGCTTTCGCCAGGATGACGGATTACGAATAGTTCAGGTTGATCCCTAGGGGAGTTCCGGCCACACTATGCCAGTCGCACTGAAAGACGCTTATCTCT
Source organism: uncultured Gammaproteobacteria bacterium (assembly GCA_963820955.1). GTDB lineage: Bacteria > Pseudomonadota > Gammaproteobacteria > Chromatiales > Chromatiaceae. Next base: position 36,249 of record CAWGCA010000039.1, read on the forward strand.
TCTCAAATCTGGATGAAGAACAGCTGATCCGGGTCCAGGCCATGGCCCAGGAGACCCTTTTGGAAGACGGTCAGACCCTGTTCCACGCCGGTGACGAGGCCAAACGTTTCTTCCTGGTGACGGATGGCAAAATGAAGCTTTCCCGATTGGCGTTGAACGGTAACGAGAAGGTGATTGAGGTTATTTCCTCCGGTTTTACCTTCGCAGAAGCGCTGATGTTCGCAGATAGACCCCGTTATCCGGTCCGCGCCTCGGCAATCGGAAATACCCTGGTCATGGGTTTCGACAGTGAGGCGTTCAAGGCGTTGTTGCGGGAGTCTGTGGATACCTGCTTCCGCTTGATGGCCGATATGAGCCTGCGGCTGCGGCACTTGATCAAGGAGATCGATGACCTGACACTGCAGACGGCCACTGGCCGGGTGGCTGGTTTTCTGTTCGGTGAATATGTCTACAAAGGGGAGACTCGGGGGGTGTTCGAGCTGGATATGCCGAAAGGTGTGCTGGCCTCCCGTCTGTCAGTAAAACCCGAAACCTTTTCCCGTATCCTGCACAATTTTATCGATCAGGGACTGGTGATGGTGCAGGGGGCACGTGTCGAAATCCTGGATGCGGAGGGATTACGCGAACACGCGGAGTCGGCTGGAATCTGTGGACAGACCGTCAGTCCCAAGGGTGAGTGATCGCCGTTCCTCCTGGCTGGAAACACCACTTAGAGCTTTGCAGGTAAATGCCATGTTGAAAACGCATTCTCGCTTGAGGCTGATAATCTGTCTGATCGTCGGGTTAGGATGGTTGTTGCCAGCAGCAGCCCAGGGCCAGGAGCTGCACGGCTACGCCTTGATAAATGACGATGCAAGCCTTCAGGTCAGTGGGCGAACAGTGCATCTCTACGGCATCCACATCCCGGACACAGGGCGAAAATGCCGCTCCAACATCCGCCCGGTGCGATGTGCCTCCCGCGCCGCCCTGGCGTTGGATTTCAAGATACAGGGCTTCGTGCGCTGTTTCGTACAGGAAAAAAATCGCGACCGCAGCGTGAACGCCATTTGTTACCTGGGACGATCGACGTTTAGCGATGGGCTGGATCTTGCGACTTATCTTATTGAGCATGGTTGGGCCCTGGCCCTGCCGGATGGCCCGTTCGAATACCATGCATCGGAGAGAATCGCCCGTCACAACAATCGGGGCGTCTGGGGTTTTTCCGTCGATTCCATTCAGAAAAGGCGCTGATTTTGGGATGGGTTGCTGCTTGTGACTCTCGGGACGATGATTTCTTTTGTTACATTTCATGAGAAGGGAATAGGGGGTGAACCTTAATAAAGTTCGTTTTTTCCTCCCGGCCCTGTTTTTTATATTCTGTTCCGCCTTCCTAGCTGGAAAATCCTTTTGTTGCGGACACAGAAATGGGTCGATCAACGATGGCGTACCTGTGTACCCAGCCCCATCCTGTAGCGTTAAGTAAAGACCGGAAGGTACTAGCCGCGCTCGAAACGATAGGCCCCCAGGGGAGTAAAGGCTGAGGGAAATCCCGTATTCCAAACTGTCAATAAATTTTACAAGTGATTTTTTCGGGATTTTTATTTTTTATATAAAACATACAGTTATCATTTCGGCATATTATTTGCATTCTTAGCGCTTTAAGTGAGTTCCCGCAGTAAGCGGGCCTTACTTAACATTAGATGTTTCTGCGATTCCTATCGCACATCTAGTATGGGTGCTACGGATGGTATCGCCTTATTGCTTATGAAAATTAAGTGTGCCGGAACGTACGCACCAAACCTAATAAAGTAAACAGGGAGAGATTCGTTCATGAAAACCCACAAATTAACCATTATCTCGGCGAGCATTGCACTGATCCTTGGCTTGACTGTTGGGGGCGCTTTCGCAAACCCCACTAATACAGCCTCTGAAGTAGTCGATTCACAATCGGCTTCGGTTACTGCCGATTCCACGGGAGATGGCTCAGCAGCCGCAAGTGAAGGTTCGACTTCAACTTCCGACAACTCGGATAATTCAACCAATACAGACAATTCCAATAACTCCGACAACTCCGACAACTCGGATGCTTCGAATAACTCCGACAACTCTGACAACTCAGCGACGGATAATTCGAACAACTCCGACAACTCCGACAACTCGGATGCTTCGAATAATTCCGATAACTCTGACAACTCGGATGCGTCGAACAATTCCGATAACTCCGACAACTCAGCAACGGATAATTCAATCGATACGGCTGATTCCAACAACGACAACTCAGCGACCGACAATTCTGACAACTCGGATGCGTCGAACAATTCCGATAACTCTGACAACTCGGATGCGTCGAACAACTCTGACAACTCCGACAACTCGGCGACGGATAACTCAGTCGATACGGCTGATTCCAACAACGACAACTCGGCGACGGATAACTCAGTCGATACGGCTGATTCCAACAACGACAACTCGGCGACGGATAACTCAGTCGATACGGCTGATTCCAACAACACGGATAATTCCATCAATACAGCCGATTCCAACAACACCGACGACAACTCGGCGACGGATAACTCGGTCAATACAGCCGATTCCAACAACACCGACGACAACTCGGCAACGGATAACTCGGTCGATACGGCCGATTCCAACAACGACAACTCGGCGACGGATAATTCGGTCGATACGGCTGATTCCAACAACACGGATAATTCGATCAATACAGCCGATTCCAACAACACCGACGACAACTCGGATAATTCGACCAACACGGCTGATTCCAATAACACCGCTGACTCCAACAACGACAATTCGGTGACGGATAATTCGATCAATACAGCCGATTCCAACAACACCGACGACAACTCGGATAATTCCGACAACTCGGATAATTCTGACAATTCCGATAACTCGATGGTGGACAATTCGAATCAAGGTAATACCACTGATTCGTACAACGACAACTCCGATAACTCCATCGGTTCAATAGCTGAAAATTACGCGACACTGAGCGGTGAAGTGACTGGCAACACCGTTGACTTTGGCGATGGTGATTACAATTACGATACCTCGAATATCGTCGACAATGGCGCATTTGCCGGTGCCTCTGGACTCAACCAGAATGTCCAGAACAACGGAGCCAACAGCCTGGTGCAGCAGCAGGTTAATTTCCAGGGTAATCTCAACGTAAACCAATAATAACGTTGTGAAAGATGCCGGCGGGTGAGCAGCATTCACCCGTCGGTATCCCTTGAAATTATGCTGTACAGGGAGGAGGAACAGATGAAACGATCTGTTTACTGGGGTTTGGTGACGTGCGCGCTGGTTATACCCATGCAGCTCCAGGCTGACCAACCTGGTACATCACTACCCGAAGATTTTTTAGAAGCGATTGCGGTCAGTGACGGTGAACTGGATGCCTATAGAGGCGAAGGTATTGACGTCCAGGCCATAAATAAAGCCGAGCTGGACGCTACCCTCGATGGGAACACGGCGATTAACAGTGTTACCGGGTCTAACCTCATTAGTAACGGTGCTTTTGCCGATGCATCCGGCCTCAGTACTGCAATCCAGAATTCGGGTAACAATGTTTTAATTCAAAACTCCACCATAGTTAATGTGGTGATAGAAAGCTCTGCTGTCCAATGAAATTGCCGTATGCCATGCAAAGGAGGCTGGTTTGCAGTGTACTGGTATGCTTTGCCCTGGTGTCTGCGTTGCCCTTGGTGGCAGGTTCCATGGTGCTACCAGGCGGAGCTGGTATCTACACTGTTGACGTTACCAGTTTCAGAGAAGCAAAATTTAAAACGGTGTATGAGCAGAAGTATGATTACAGCTGTGGGTCGGCGGCGCTGGCGTCGCTGCTGACCTACCATTACGGCAATAAAGTTTCAGAACAATCCGTTTTCAAGACAATGTACGAGCAGGGAGACCAGGAGAAAATCCAGAAACAGGGGTTTTCCCTGCTCGATATGAAACACTATGCAGAAAGCCGGGGCTTCCGGGCAGATGGCTTTCGCATTGGCCTCGACAAGCTGTTGAAGGTGGGTGTTCCCGCAATCACCTTGATAAAAAACAAGGGTTATATGCATTTTGTGCTGATCAAGGGGGTGACCGATCAGGAAGTACTGGTGGGAGATCCGTCGTTAGGGGTAAAAGTCATACCCAGAAGCCAGTTCGAGTCAATGTGGGAAGGTCATATCCTTTTTATAATCCATAACAATCTCGATACGGCACGTGAGCATTTCAATGCCGAGCCAGAATGGAAGCTGAGTGCAAGGGCACCTATGGATATGTCTTTGTATCGGGAGTATCTGGCGGACTTTAACCTGATGCTTCCTGCGCGTTCTGATTTTTAGATCGCGTGTGCAACAAGGAATGTCATGATGCGTGTACATAAAACAGGATTCACATCCGGCCGCCAGCGCGTTGCGCAATTTGCGCTTTCAATCATATTGGGACTGTTGTTGAGTCAGGCGGCTGCATGGAGCGGTGAATGGGCAGATGCAGACTTTCCTGCCTGGCAGGTTGTCGGCGATGAGGAACTGAATGCTGTGCGGGGCGGTTTTATGTTCAGTAACGGGGTGCAGGTGGATATAGGGATCAAGAAGGCTGCATTTATTAATGGTTTCGAAGAGTTCCGAAATAGCTTTAAACAGTTCCGAACATATGCCAACGTTTCGGAAAGAATGCGGAGCAGGATGTTCGGTGATGCGAATTCTGTGCTGCAGGTGGGGACGGGCAATGCGCTGAGTGCCATGGAAATAACGAGCGGCTCTACCTTCATACAGAATACACTGGACAATCAATTGCTCGGTAATTTTACTGTGGTGGATGTACGTATAAGGAATCTGGATAGCGCGTTGCGGCAGCTACCCGTTTCGGCTTTCCCGGCCATCCGGGATTTTGCCATTCCCGGTCTTACCCGCTGAGCATACTGCAATCTCCGGCATGGGCAAGATGGAAGAACGCGCCACGGCAAGCGGCCGGAAGATGAGTGCCGCAGCGATGTTTGAGCTTGCCCATACTGACGAGGGCTGCTTTCTTTTAAATAAGGGCAGCTCGAAAAATTAGAGATGCCCGCGTGGTGCAGGGACACACCAATATTCTCGAGTGCGTAGCGCATGACAATGAAGGCGATCGGCAATCGTGCTTTTCGATCGCCGTATCGAATAATTCAACCAAAGGGATGTTTGAAGTATCGATAACATAAAAGGGGCAGGTCATTTTTCCAGCAAGTTGAGATTTCCAACAAGCTGGATTGATCCGTTTATGTCCAAAAATCAGGGACAAAATATCCTCTCCGGACGGGTAGAAAATGGTACAGACTAAAAAGGTGTTGTGGCGGGCAAAAAACCTGTTTTGTTTCACGCTAGGTTTGCTGCTCGCTCTTCAGGTTGCGCCGACTGCTGCACAGTCTGATGAGTTGGAAGAGCTCAGACGGATGCTGGCCGAGCAGAAAAAGATGCTGGAGCAACAAAGGCAGCAAATGGAGCAGCGAAGCCGGCAGATGAAGGAGCTTGAACAGCGGCTGGAGCGCCTTACCGGCAAGGAGGTCGGAGCAAAACCAGCGGCAACGGTTAAAAAAGAACCAGTGCCTTCGAGGCAGGAACAGAAGGTTGCTTCACCCAAAACGGAACAGCCAAAACAGAAATCGGCGCAGACACAACAGGTGGGCAAGCCGCCGACAGACAACAGGCGGAAGGTGGAGGCGGTGGAGGCCATCGCGAGTATCAGCGACGAGGTCCGGGGCGTGCTCACGCCGAGGGGAAAACTGGTGCTGGATCCATCGCTCAAGTATGCGCATAGTTCCAACAACCGGGTGTTTGTCGAAGGCTTCGGGCCGCTCGTGCTTCCGAGTCTGTTCCTGGGGTTGCTTGATATTCGTGAGGTGGATCGGGACTTGTGGATTGCTTCCCTTGCAGCGCGCTACGGCATAACGAGCCGCATGCAGTTCGAGGTCAAGGTGCCATACGTTTGGCGCGAGGACAGTATACGCTCGCGGCCATTTGTGACTAACCTGTTCGGTGACAAGGTTTACGAGGTAGACGGTTCCGGTCTGGGTGATGTCGAGTTCGCTTTGGACTATCAGTTAAACCGGGGGCTGAATGGCTGGCCCTTCTTTATCGGCGGCGTCAGGGTTTCGGCGCCTACTGGCACGGATCCGTTCGAGGTCGAGACCGTTGATTTCACGGACGCCAATGGCGACACGATAGAGCGTTTCCCCACTGAATTGGCGACGGGGTCGGGATTCTGGAGTATACAGCCAAGCCTCACTTTCCTCTTTCCAACGGATCCGGCGGTGTTTTTTGGTACCCTGAGCTACACCTGGAGTATCGAGGATGACTTTGGCAATGATGTTGGGGAAATCGATCCGGGAGATACTATCGGTTTGAGCGGTGGGATGGGATTCGGCATCAATGAGCGTTCGTCGTTCAGTCTCGGCTTCTCCTACAAGCACGTGGACGAAACCACTCAGAACGGCAACAATCTGAAGGGTTCCGATCTTGATATCGGCGAGGTCTCCTTGGGATATTCTTATCGGCTGAGCCGCAATACAAATTTGAATCTATCCGTAGGTGTCGGCGCCACGGAGGATGCACAGGATTTTCAATTGACAGTGCGCTTACCCACCACATTCGGGCTATTCTAGTCGTACAGGCCTTATCGTCACCAGGCTGGATGAATTGATCGCAAGAGCTTGCTCAGCAGGAGAGCAGAATGATGTTATTCAGGATAGGTATGCTGGTTATTCTGGTGTCTGTATTGTCGGCGTGCAGTACCGCCCCGTCGGATGGGTCCGGTCAGAACCCCTTTGAGTATTGCAGTTCCCAGGGCATCAATGATGGCACCGAGGAATACAATAACTGTGTAGGCGAATATATCCATAAATACTGCACAGAGCAGGGCGCCGAATCGGGCACAGAGGAATACCGGAAGTGTGGTTCAAGTTTGCGCGAAGCCACTTTTCTCCGTGATCAGATGCAGATCAGGGGGTATTGAATTACGCCTAGAGGGGCAGCTGGCTGTTCTGTCTACTGAAAATGCATTAACAGGCCAAAGGGAACAGAGATTAAAAATATAAGAGAAAGCGGCATTTCTTTTTGATTTTTTCGATCAGCTTCCGATACCCCTCGACCAGCCGTTTGGGCCGTTTCCTGTGTTTTCGGGTGATCTTTTGAAACTTCTTCTCGTAAGACTTGGCTTTTATTTTTTTATTTCCGTCTGAAGGGCATGTTACCTGTTCCTTCAGTCTCTTCTGGCGGAGTGCCTCGATCAGTTCCCGGTCGCGCTTGGCAAAGTAGATATCCTCTTCGGCCATACCCTTGAGTTTCAGTTTTTCCATCAACGGGTGGAGATCTTATCGGTCGAAGTCTGTCCCGAGTACTGCATAGTCCCTTGCTCTATGCCCGCCGGCGGGAGGCGGTGGAGTTGAACCTGACCGGTTGACCGCAACTTCGGCAACAATAGATCTGTCCCGTTCGTATCCGATTATGGCGGATACTGGTGAGCGTGTGTTCTGAACAGTCGCATCGATAGTTGAACAGCCGCAGTCGCCGGGCCATCGCGCGGCTGGTGTCATACTGGTGGCAGCGTCTTCCTTCGGCACCGAAAAAATGCATCACGCTTTTCCACTCCATACCATGAGGGCTGATCAGGGGACCAAAGAGTGCTCGGGCCACCACGTGGGCTACTTCGTGCGGCACCGTCTGGGCCAGGAAGGTTTCACGGTTTTCGCAAAGCAAAAGGCTATTGTATCGGATGATCGGTTTACCCGCCTCAGGGAAACGAACCACACCGGCGGACTTTCCCCGCAGGTTGAATTCTATTTCCACTTCCGGCAGCGCTATCCCGTAGTGGCGCCTGGCCTGATTGAACAGTTTCTGGGTTTTGGATCTGGCCAGACTAAAAATAGCTTTGTCACTCATGGGCTGAGATTGTCCGGGTCAGATAGCAGATCCAGCTGGCCCAGATTGGCCAGTCCCCGGGATCGACACGGAAGTAGCAATGGAAAGGGAATAACTTATCGGGCAGCCAACAGCGGCCCCGGAGATCGAATTCGGTAACATGCTTCTAATGTGCTTTCTCACAGCCAATATAAGTTGAGGAATAAAGTGAACAAAATAGTTTTTCTTAAGGATAGTAGAGACTTTTTTAGTAGTCGAGGAAGGAAGGTAAAAAATTTTAGGCCCTAAGAATCAGGTGTTGACAGCGATTAGCCCAGACTTTCGAGACTTGAACCGGACTTATTTCTGTCTGGAGAACTGCCAGATCCGTTCTACACTTGTCCTGCAATTCTTCCGTGTATTTAGTTTTATTCCAGCTCCACCGTCTGTCCCGACGCTGGCAGTGAGAAAAAAGTTAGGCTGCAGAAATACCCTATTTTTTCTTTTCCATACTCTCCCTGAGCAGATCGCCCAAGGTCCCAAAGCTTTGCTTGGGCTCCTGGTACTGGCGGAATTCGTTGGTTTCAATGCTCTTCATATCGGCCTGTTGGTCGGTCTTCAGCGACAGTCCAACGCGGCGTTTCTCCTTGTCGACACTGAGCACCCTTACTTCAACCTGGTCTCCGACATTCAGGATTTCGTGTGGATGGCTCACGCGGCGGTCCGAACCAAGTTCGCTGACATGAACCATGCCCTCGATCCCTGGTGCGAGTTCTACGAAGGCGCCGAACGGCTGCAGACGGGTAACGGTTCCCTTGACCCTGGAATCAACCGGGAACTGCTGGTCAACATCCTGCCAGGGATCTGGACTGAGCGCACGGATCGACAGCGCTATTTTTTCGGGGTGCCTGGGATTGTCGGTCTTTTCAATACGCAGCACCGCAACCTCCACCTGTTGTCCCACGGACAGCACCTCTTGCGGGTGCTTCACACGCCCTAACGCCAGTTCGCTGATATGCACCATTCCCTCGACTCCGCCAAGGTCGATGAAGGCGCCAAACTCCTTGAGGGAGGTAACGGTGCCCGGCAGTACCGCGCCGACTTCGAGTTGGGTCCGCGTTGCTTCCGCCAGGGTTGCCTGCTCCTCTTCGAGCAGGGCACGGCGGGACAACACCAGATTAGTGTGTCTGCCGCCCTCAAAGCGCGTGACGTAGAAGGAAAGATGCTGGCCGACGAATGATTCCATCTCTTCGATAAAACGCAGATCGAGCTGGGAAGCGGGGCAGAATCCCCGGATCCCGGCGATCTGCACCTCGACGCCTCCCTTGGTAACCCCGGAGACCAGCCCTTCCACCGGGAGATGGAGTTGGAAGGCCTGCTCGAGTTCGGCGCCACCATGCATGCGGCGGCCATGTTTGCTGCCGAGCAGCAAGGTCCCGGTCTGCTCGTCTCTGTTGGTGACGATGGCTTCGATGGGGTCGCCGATGTTCAGGGTCAGGTTGCCCTCGGCATCAGTCAATCCCTCGATCTCGATGGCTCCCTCAGTCTTGCCGCCCAGGTCTACCAGGATATGGTCGCGTCCGATCGATACGACTTTACCACGGACCTTTTCACCGACCTTTGGATCATTCCGGCTGGAGCCTGGGTGTTCCTGCTCAAACTGGTTGAGGAGGCTTTCGAAATTTTCTTTATCCGTCATAGTGGCCTTAGTTTACCGGACAAGGCCCTGGTAGTGAATCGGAGACGACAACCGGTGAATGAGTTCAGCGGCTCGATGGCAGTTCGATGGTTTTATCGTTTGCTGCGGGGGGAGGGCAGTTGCTATTGGCCGGGCCGCATCGATGTAATTTGCGCGTAGCCCCAAACTGAAGACAGCACAAGATGCGATAGCTGAATCGGACCGGAACTGGTACAGGGTTCTTACCGTAAATCTGAGTTATCATTAGCGCATCGCTAAGCGGGTATGTTCTATGCGTATCCGCTTCGCGTTTAAGACAGGTTCTGTTATTTGAAGAAGGTTTGATCCCTGAAAATATGACTGATTTTGCGATCATTGGCGCCGGCATCTCCGGTCTTTCCGTTGCCTGGTTCCTGCAGCAGCGAGGGCATTCGGTACAGCTTTTCGAGGCTGCCGACCAGGTGGGAGGCAGTATTCGCTCTTTTGAGACTGCGGGTTTCCTGCTGGAGGCGGGACCCAACTCCACTCTGGAGAACACCGATGCCCTGGGCGAGCTGATTGCCGGGGTGGGTCTGGATCAGCAGTTGCGTGAGGCCAATCCCGCGGCCAAGCGGCGCTATATCCTGAAACAGGGAGAGCTGCTGCCGCTGCCCGGTGATCCGCTGGCGTTTCTCAAAACCCGGCTGTTTTCCGGTCGGGGCAAACTGCGCCTGCTGGCGGAACCCTTCATTGGCCGGGCCAAGGGCCGCGAAGAGTCGATCGCCGACTTCGTGCGTCGGCGTCTGGGCAGTGAGTTTCTGGATTGGGCCATCGATCCCTTTATTTCAGGTGTCTACGCGGGTGACCCGGAGCAGCTCTCCGTGCAGGCTGCCACGCGCAAGATCTATGCCCTGGAGGCGGAGTATCGTTCCCTGTTTATCGGTGCCGTCCGCCGGATGCTTCAGGGACGCAGATCCGGGCCGGCCCCCTCCGGGCGCATGATCAATTTTGCCAAGGGTATGCAGACCTTCCCACTGGCCGTGGCTGCCAGCCTGGGGGAGGCGGTTGTAACCGGTTCCCCGGTCAGCGCCTTGGAAAGGGACGCCAGGGGCTGGCAGATTCGGATCGAGGGGCGTACCGACCCTTTCAACGCGCGACAGGTCGTGCTGGCGGCCCCCGCTTACCGGACAGCCGAACTCCTGGAGCCGTTGCTGCCCGAAGTGGCTGAGGAATTGCGCAGTATCGAGTATCCGCCGGTGGCGTCGGTCGCCATGGGATTTCGGCGCGATCAGATCAGACACCCCCTGGACGGATTCGGTTTTCTGATCCCGCGCCGGGAGGGGCGGGAAACACTGGGAACACTCTTCTCTTCCACCTTGTTTCCCGGCCGTGCACCCGATGACCATGTGCTCCTTACCTCGTTCATCGGTGGGGCCCGTAATCCGGGCATTGCTGACATGGAGCATGTGGTTCTGATCGATAAAGTGCTCGCCGATATCACACCTCTACTTGGAATACACGGTGTACCCTCACTCCAGAAAGTAAGCTACTGGGCCAGGGCCATACCCCAGTATCGACTCGGTTACAATGAGCTGCTGGGGAGAGTCAGGGAAGGCCTTGCTCAACAACCGGGCCTGCACGTCCGCGCCAACTGGCTGGATGGCATCTCCCTGTCGGACTGCGTCCGCAACGGCCGGGCATTCGCTCGCAGCGTTTGACCGATGGAGGTCATGGGCTGGGATAGCTGGTTCAGCCTGGGTATCGTCGCCTTCTGTTTCGGTATGCTGGCGTTTACCCGGGTGTCGCCGGATATAGTGACCTCTGGGGGATTGACCCTGCTGCTGGTACTGGGTGTTCTGACCCCCCAGGAGGCCCTGGCCGGCTTCGCCAACGAGGGTATGCTGACGGTGGCCGTTCTCTATGTGGTCGTCACCGGGCTGACTGAGACCGGCGCCGTCGGCTGGATCGTCCAGACCCTGCTGGGACGACCACGTTCGGACACTCATGCCCAGGTCAAACTGATGCTGCCGGTGGCAGCTCTCAGCGCCTTTCTCAATAACACACCGGTGGTGGCTATCTTTATCCCGGCGGTCCAGGACTGGAGCCGTCGCCATCGCCTGATGCTCTCCCGTCTACTGATTCCGCTCAGCTTTGCCAGCATTGCCGGGGGCACCTGCACCCTGATCGGCACCAGCACCAACCTGGTAGTAAACGGCCTGCTGACGACAGAGACCGATAATCCCGGGCTGGGAATGTTCGACCTGCTTTGGATCGGGTTGCCGGTGGTGGTGACAGTGTTCTTGTTTCTCCTCCTTTTTGGTCGCTGGCTGTTGCCCGCCCGAGCCCCGATGCTGGAAGACCTGGAGGATGTGCGTTCCTATACCGTCGAGATGCTGGTCGAAGATGGCAGCCCGCTGGTGGGCAAGCGCATCGATGAGGCAGAGTTGCGTCAGTTGCCGGGGCTTTATCTGGTGGAGATCGACCGGGCGGGTCAAATCCTGCCAGCGGTCTCTCCCCGGGAACGCCTCCAGGGGAAGGATCGGCTGGTGTTTGTCGGTCTGCGTGATTCGGTGGTGGACCTGCAGAAGATACGTGGCCTGACACCTGCCACCAATCAGTTATTCAAGCTGGGTCAGGCACGCCAGGAGCGCTGCTTTCTGGAAGCGGTGGTCTCCAACAGCAATCCCCTGGTCGGCAAGTCAGTGCGCGCGGGACGTTTCCGCAGCCGTTACAACGCGGTCATTATTGCGCTGGCCCGAAACGGGGAACGGCTGAACCGGAAGATTGGCGACATTGTGCTGCGGCCGGGTGACACCCTGCTGCTGGAGAGCAGACCGGCCTTTCTGGATCAACAGCGCAACTCCCGGGACTTTTTTCTGGTGAGCCGGATTGGCGATTCCCATCCGCTCAATCACGAGCGTGCCTTGATCGCGTTATCCATTACCGCGGCCATGGTGCTGTCAGTCGCGTTCGGTTGGCTGAGCATGCTCAAGGCGGGATTGCTGGCGGCGGGACTGATGATCATCACCCGCTGCACCGATGGTCGCATCGCGCGCCAGGCCCCGGATTGGCAAGTGCTGGTGGTGATTGCCACCTCCTTCGGCATAGGCGCCGCCCTGCAGAAGACCGGATCAGCCGCGTTTTTGGCACAGACACTCATCGCCATGGCCCAGGGTGAGCCCTGGCTGACTCTTGCGCTGGTGTTTCTGGTGACGGCGTTGTTTACCGCGTTGGCCAGTAACAATGTGGCAGCCGTGCTTATGTTTCCTATCGCATTGGCGGCGGCGCAGGAGATGCAGGTCAGTCTGCTGCCATTCGTCATCACCATTATGGTGGCCGCCTCGGCAAGTTTCGCTACACCCATTGGCTACCAGACCAATCTGATGGTCTTCAATGCCGGCGGTTACCGTTTCTCGGACTTTCTGCGGGTGGGGCTGCCGCTCACCCTACTGGTTGGGGTGGTGACCGTGTTCCTGGTTCCGTTGGCCTGGGAATTCTGAGAGCGCTTTCTGTAATAGCGCAGCGGCGGGGTCCGGGGCAAGGCGAGGTTGACCCATCCATGGCCGGACCGCATAATCCACAGATTGTATTAGGGCCTGTCAACACTGCGCGGATCTCTCCGCCCCCGGCCGGCCGGGGTGCATTCTGTTATGGTGGCCCGTATCGGTCCCCTCGCAACGAAAAACTGTGAACCCGGTCAGGCCCGGAAGGGAGCAGCCGCAGCAGTGGTCTCGTGTGCCGGGGTGTGGCTGGTATGGGCCACCTCCTTTTGGAGGTGTTTCCAAAGGGGGTTAGAATGACTGCCTGCCAACTTTGGAAAGGCTTTTTCTGCCGATTATGAGTTACCAGGTTCTGGCGCGTAAGTGGCGTCCCCGTATTTTCAGCGAGATGGTCGGTCAGGAGCACGTGGTGCGCGCCCTGAGTAACGCGCTGGACCACGATCGACTGCATCATGCCTACCTTTTCACCGGTACCCGTGGGGTCGGCAAGACCACCCTGGCGCGGATATTTCTCCAAGTCCCTGCAATTGTGAGCACGGCGTCGGCTCGACGCCGTGTGGACAGTGCTCTGCCTGCCGGGAGATCGATGAAGGGCGCTTTGTCGATCTGCTCGAGGTCGACGCGGCCTCTCGGACCAAGGTGGACCAGACCAGGGAATTGCTGGAAAACGTCCCTTATGCGCCGGTCCGGGGGCGTTACAAGGTCTACCTGATCGACGAAGTGCACATGTTTTCCGATAGCAGCTTCAATGCGCTGCTGAAAACTCTCGAGGAACCGCCGCCCCATGTGAAGTTTCTGCTCGCCACCACCGACCCTCAGAAGGTGCCGATGACGGTCCTGTCCCGCTGCCTGCAGTTCAACCTGAAGCGGTTAGGGTTCGAGCAGATCCGGGATCACCTGAATCAAATCCTGGAACGGGAGGGTGTCGAACATGATCTGCCTGCCATGGCACTGCTTGCACGGGGGGCCGACGGCAGTATGCGTGATGCCCTCAGCCTCATGGACCAGGCTATCGCATTCGGAGGGGGGCGGGTGCTGCGAGTCGGAAGTTCGCTCTATGTTGGGGGTCATTACCCAGGACCGGATTCACAATCTGCTGCATGCGCTGGCCGATCAGGATCCCGGGGGAATGATGGAGCAGGTGGTGGCGCTGTCGGAGCTTGCCCCTGACTTTTCAGGTGTACTTCAGGAATTGCTCTCGCTGCTGCACCGGATCGCCCTGATACAGTCGGTGCCGGAGGCATTGGATGACAGCGCGGGGGATCGGGAACAGGTGCGGGCACTGGCAGATAAGATCGCCGCCGAGGATGTGCAATTGTTCTATCAGATCGGTCTGATCGGCCAGCGGGATCTGTCATTGGCGCCGGATCCCCGGACCGGTTTTGAGATGGTGCTGCTGCGCATGCTGACGTTTCGTCCTGAGCAAGGTCCAGTAGCCACTGTTGCGCCTTCGGTGACTGCGAGAACCGCGAACACACCAACTCCGTTAAAGCAAAAAAGTGCTGCGGCAGGGTCGGTGGCGGAGTCTTCACCAGTCGATGTGCAAGCGGTTGCCAACCCTGTAAACCCGGAAGCAAAGGTTGATCTCAGCCAGTGGAATCAGGTGGTCTCATCGCTGAAGTTGGGTGGAATTGCCATGCAACTGGCCAATAACTGTGTTTACCATAGCTGGGACGGGACTGCCCTGGAACTGCGACTCGATCCCAGTCATAGCCACCTGCAGGTAGAGAGTGCGGAACAGCGACTGCACAAGGCCCTTGAGGCCATGTTCGGCAGTCCAATCCGGCTGCGTATCAGGGCGGGGGTCCCGGTTCGGGCAACGCCTGCCCAGATTGAGGCGAAGGAACGGGAGGCTCAGCAGCAGGAGGCCGCTGCATCTCTGGCCGAAGATCCCCTGGTTAAGTCGATGGAGGAACGGTTTGGCGCCAAACTGGTCCCAGGGTCGATCCAACCGATAAAGAAGTGATTCCGGGAATTTGTCCCTATACGGATTGTTTCCCGATGGATCTGCAGGAAAACAGTCGGCTGCAAAACGGTGGAGTGACTGCAGACGTCAATGAATTTTACGATATGAGGAACAGCGGATGAAAGGTGGACTAGGTAATCTGATGAAGCAGGCCCAGAAGGTACAGGCCGATCTCCAGAAGGCCCAGGAGCGACTGGCGCAGGAAGAGGTTGTCGGGGAGTCCGGTGGCGGCATGGTGAAGGTCACCATGAACGGTAAACACGAGGTACGCCGGGTGGAGATCGATGAAGCCCTGCTGGGGGACGACCGGGAGATGCTGGAGGATCTGGTGGCCGCCGCAATCAATGATGCAGTGCACCGGGTGGCCGACAAGACACAGGAGAGCATGGCTGGTCTCACCTCCGGGATGGGCCTGCCGCCGGGCCTGAAGTTGCCGTTCTGAATGGTGGCCAAGCGACCGCTGCTGGATGAACTGATGGAAGCCCTGCGCTGCCTGCCGGGGGTGGGTCCGAAGTCATCTCAGCGCATGGCATTCCACCTGTTGGAGAGGGACCGGGACGGTGGGCGCCGCCTGGCGCAGGTGATGGCGGACGCCATGGAGCGAATTGGTCACTGTCAGCGCTGCCGAACCCTGAGTGAAACCGAACTTTGCACCCTCTGTGCCAACCCCAAGCGGGACGGCAGTCAGATCTGCGTGGTGGAAACACCCGCCGAAGTGGTGGCGATAGAACAGGCAACCGGCTATCGAGGGCATTATTTCGTGCTGGGAGGAAGGCTCTCCCCCCTGGACGGTATAGGCCCGCGGGAGATCGGCCTGGATCAGTTGAAGCAGCGGCTGGATGAGGGGGGGGTCGGCGAGCTTATCCTGGCCACCAACCCAACCGTAGAAGGCGAAGCGACGGCCCACTATATCGGCGACATGGCACGGCAACTGAATATCCGTGTAACACGCATCGCACACGGGGTACCCCTGGGCGGTGAATTGGAGTACGTGGACGGTGGTACGCTCTCCCATGCCTTCAGCGGGAGACGGGATTACAATTGATCTTGCAATCAATTTAAATGTCGTCGGCTACCGGACTGAGAATAATGTTGTATGCGACTGCCGGGTTAACAGTGCCCGCCGGGCAGTCTGGTTGTCGGCCGAAAGAAGATGAAAACAGAGGTGATAAGTATGGATAACTGTCTGTTCTGCAAAATGGCCTCGGGTGAGATCAAGCCTGACGTTATCTACGAGGACGATCAGGTGCTGGCCTTTCGGGATATCAATCCTCAGGCGCCGACCCATGCCCTGGTGATTCCCAGGCGTCATATCAGTACCCTCAACGACCTGCAGGCCGATGATGCCGCACTGATGGGTAAACTCTTTCTGGTGGCGAAAAACATCGCGCAGCAGGAGGGTATCGCCGAAACCGGGTATCGCACCCTGGTAAACTGCAATGCGGATGGCGGTCAGGAGGTGTTCCATATCCATCTGCATGTGATGGGTGGCCGCCGCATGACCTGGCCGCCGGGTTGAAATTGAAAAAAAATGATATGATTTTCAGCAAAGCTGGAAATATTTTTGATAAAACCTAACACTTAGCGGGAAATCGTCTATTATTCTGCCTGATGCTGGGAATTAAAGAGAGATAATGACGCCCATTGATTCTTTCCATGGACGTCAGATAGGTACATCGATTTCGAGAGCGGTGGTGCCGGTTCTCCCCCCGGGAAAAGCTCAAGGTTCTACCCACCAGCACCAGCCAGGTAAAGCGCCGATAAGGGTAGTGGCGGCGGCGCCGTCAGCGGGAGACCTGGAGATCCAGCTGCAACTGTTGCAGCGGGTAGTCAACACTAACGGTGCTAGCAGCCGGTCCTTCTATGCCGTTCGTGCATATCAGTCACTTGCAAGCAACGAACAGAGAGACAGAATCAGCCGGTTGCTGGGCGTCGACGAATACGCCTGATTCCGGAGATCGGATCAGCAAAGCGGCGTAGCATAAATTCTCTCGCTTCAGCTGTTGCGATAACTCGCTATCAGGGCTGCCGCCCCCACAAACATCGAGCCAAAGATACGGTTCTGCCATCGTTGGTGGTGTTCACTCTTCATCCACCGCGAAAGCTGTGAGGCCAGTGTGGCGTAGCCGATCATCACGGCGATGTCGACCAGGATGAGAGTGCTTCCCATGATGCCGAACTGGGAGGCCTGGGGGGCATGGATATCGATAAACTGGGGAAAGAGGGCGAGCAGAAAAACCGTCGCCTTGGGATTGGTGATATTGACGAACGCCGCCTGCCAGAACCGGCGCTGGACACTCTCCCTGTTGTTGTCGGCTTCCTCGAGTGCCAGTGGAGGTTGGGTCCACTTGCTGTATCCCAACCAGACCAGGTAGGCTACGCCCATCCATTTCACCAGGTTGAACGCCAGGTTGGATGAAGCCAGGATGGCACCGAGACCTATCCCCACCAGCAGGATCTGGGCGCCGTACCCGAGTTGCAGGCCGAATATCGCCGGCAGGGTGTTACGTACGCCGTATCGCATACCGTTACTCATAGTATTGACGGCCCCTGCCCCCGGGGATACGGAAATGAGCACCGACGCTAGGAAAAAAGCAAACCAGATTTGAGGGTCCATGGGAATAATTTTATCCTGCGGGGACGTTAAGTTCAGCTAATTTAAAAATATCACCAATTCAGCCTTCTCCTTTGCTACTTTATGAAGGAGACATGCAGAACGTACAGAACCTTCTATGAAAGCCGATGATACCCAGCGGACCCTTACTCCCTGATGGCTAGAACACACAGCATCACCACGATCTTCCTGGTGACCTTTCTTGCCAGTTTGCTCCTGGTGATCGCGCTGCTCGGCTATCTCTGGTTTTCTTCCAGTTACCTGGAAATGAAACACGAGGCGGCGGGTTTGAAAGCGGGGTTTATCGAAAATCAACGAGAACGCTTAAGACACCAGGTAGAGCAGATAGTGCAGGTTCTCGAGCACGAGAAATCCCTGGCCGAAGACAGACTGAAAGAAAACATCCGAAACCGGACTCAGGAGGCCTACAAGGTCGCCAGCAGCCTGTTTCACGCCTACGCCGATTCACACAGCCCGGAGCAGATCGCCAAAGAGATCAAGTCCGTGCTTCGTTCCATACGTTACGACGATGGGCGGGGGTATTTTTTCGCCACCGGGATGGATGGTATCGAACAGCTCTTTGCTGATAGACCGGAGATGGAGGGAAAGGATTTTAGCGGGATCAAGGACTCCCAGGGTCGCTGGGTGGTCAGGGATATGATCGATATCGCCCGCACCAAAGGGGAGGGTTTTTACGAGTATACCTGGAGCAAACCGGGTCACACCGGATCCGATTTTCGGAAGCTCTCTTACATAAAGTACTTTCCTCCCCTCGACTGGCTGATCGGGACCGGTGGATATCCGGGCGATACGGAGCGGAAGATACAGCAGGAGATGATCGCCCGGATAGAAAATATTCGTTTTGGAGATGATGGGTATGTGTTTGTCGGCGACTGGAACGGGAAGAGCCTTTCCGGTCCGGCCAAAGGAAAAAACATGTACGACCTGCAGGATGTAAACGGCGTAAAGATCGTCCAGCAATTGATTGCACAGGCAAAAAAAGGGGATGGCTTTGTCAATTATGTGATGCCTGAATTGGACGGCAGAAGATCAGCCCCCAAGATGAGCTACGTGATGGGAATACCGGCTTGGCAATGGTATCTCGGGGCCGGTGACTATGAACCCGATATCGACCAGAAGCTGCAGGAAAGCATGAAGTGGCACCAGCAGCTTACCAGTACCTATTTGATCTCGATCGTGGCGGCACTGACTCTGCTGCTGATCCTGACATATATTGCCTTTGTTTTTCTGAGAAGCCGATTGACCGCCAGTTACGAGACCTTTATGCGGTTTTTCGGCCGTGCCGCTCATGATATGGAACCGATCGACGAGACGCGGTTGGGGTTCACCGAATTCCGGGCCCTGGCTCGGGCGGCCAACATTATGGTCGACAAACGCAGACTGTTGGAGGAAGAAACGGCACGGTTGCGGGATCTGCTGCAGAGCGTGGTCGACTCAATGCCTTCTGTGCTGATCGCGGTTAACGAAGAGAGTCGGGTGGTGCAGTGGAATCAGGAAGCTGAGCGGGTCACCGGGCTGTCTGACGCGGAGGCGATGGGTGAGAGGCTGGGGCGAGTGTTTCCGCAACTGGCAGAACAGACAGAGCGGATTCAGGTTGCGTTGCGTGAGCATAAGGCGCAACAGGAAAGCCGTATCGGCGTCGACGAAAACGGGCAGCGGAGGTACAAGGACATCACCATCTATCCCTTGACGTCACACACCTTTCCGGGGGCTGTGATTCGACTGGACGACGTGACCGAGCGGGTGCGTCTCGAGGAGATGATGGTCCAGTCCGAAAAGATGCTATCGGTCGGCGGGCTTGCCGCCGGAATGGCTCATGAGATCAATAATCCGCTGGCGGGTATACTACAGAATATCCAGGTGCTGAGGGGACGCTTCTCTCCGGATCTCGAGAAGAACCGACAGGTTGCCGAATCCTGCGACCTGTCGATGGAGGCGATGCAGCCTTATCTGGAGGCAAGGGAGATCAATCGCATAATGGATGCCATTATGGAGAGTGGCGCCAGGGCGGCGAAGATTGTCGACAATATGCTCAGCTTCTCGCGCAAGAGTGAGGTAGGTCTGGAGGAGCACGATCTGTCTACGCTGCTCGACGACGCGGTGGAACTGGCCAGCAATGATTACGACCTGAAAAAGAAATACGATTTCCGCAGCGTCGAAATCATTCGGGAGTATGCTCCGGACACTCCGCCGGTTTGCTGTGAAGGCAACCAGATACAGCAGGTGTTTCTCAATCTATTGAAGAATGGCGCGCAGGCGATGGCCCTGGGGGTAAAGGGCAGCGGGCCCCGCTTTTATCTGCGGATCAAACCCGGGGATAGAACGGTCGTCGTCGAGATCGAAGACAATGGGCCGGGATTGGATGCCGCAACCCGCCGCCGGATCTTTGAACCTTTTTATACCACCAAAGAAGTGGGTGTCGGCACCGGCCTGGGACTATCGATCTCCTATTTCATTATTACGGAAAATCACCAGGGTTCGATGCGGGTGGAGTCGACCCCCGGGGCTGGGGCGAGGTTCATCATCAGTCTCCCGCTATAGGCTGGTGTTCTGTTCCCGGAGCGTTCGCTATGAGTATGGCCCGGCGGGGGGCGGGATAGCCTTCCACCGTCCTGGATCGATCGTCGCTGTCCAGATAGTCCGGCAGAGATTCGAACCGCATCCAGTCGGTCGAACGCTGCTCGTCGATGCGGGTGGTTGTGACATCCACGATTCGGATATGATGGAAACCGCAGCGTTGCAGCCACTGCGCCAGGGTGGCGGGCGAGGGAATAAACCAGACATTGCGCATTTTGGCGTAGCGTCCCTTCGGCACCAGCACCCGATCCTCTTCGCCATCCACCACCAGGGTCTCCAGCACCAGTTCCCCCCCCGCCCGCAGGCAGCCCTTTAACTCGAACAGATGATCGAGAGGGGAACGCCGGTGATAGAGGACGCCCATGGAAAAGACTGTGTCGAAACCTTCCAGGTTTTCGGGGACCGCCTCCACGCCCAGCGGGAGCAGGTGGACCGGCCACTCGTCACCGAGAAACCATCGCAGCGCGAGAAACTGGGCCAGGAAAAGCTGGGTCGGATCGATACCGATGACCAGCCCTGCACCGGCGCCGGCCATGCGCCAGCAGTGATAACCGTTGCCGCAGCCTACATCCAGGACCCTTCTTCCCTCCAGTGGAGCGATGTGAGGGGCCAGTCGGTCCCACTTCCAGTCGGATCGCCACTCCGTGTCGATGCGGATGCCGTGGATGTCGTAAGGGCCCTTGCGCCAGGGGTGAAGCTGGCGCAGCAAATCTTCGGTCTGGCGCTGGATTTGGGCGTTCGGCGGCTGGTTCGAACGCACCGCAACGGTGCCTGAGTTCAGGTCGATCTGGTCTGCCGGGATCATCGGCAGTTGTCGCACGCACTCCATCCAGCGGGGAAAATCGCCGTGCAGCCGTTGCCGGAAGGCCTGCTCCAGCTGGTCAGGCAGGAGATCTGCCCATCGCTCCAGCTGAGTGCCCCGAAGCTGGCGGAGGAGGGGGGAGTAGTCGATCATCGGTAGGCGATCAGGGAAATGAAATTGAAACACTGGAACCAGAGATCGGTCCGCCGGAATCCGGCCTCGGACAGGCGCTGCCGGTGGCGCTCCAGGGTCTCCGGGATGAGTACCTGCTCCAATGCGCTGCGCTTCTGGCTGATCTCCAGGTCGTTGTAGCCGTTGGTCCGTTTGAAGGCGTGGTGCATCCGGTTCTGTTGCAGCTCCTGTTCGGGATCCGGGAAACTGATCTTCTCCGACACCACCAGGATACCCCCCGGGCGTAGGCCCCGGTGGATGGTCTGCAACAATCCGAGACGGCGTTCGGGGGGCACGAATTGCAGGGTGAAGTTGAGCACCACCAGGGAGGCGTCCCGGATTTTCAGCTCAAGGATATCGGCACAGACCAGCTCGATAGGGGGCTTGGATCCCTCGCTCGGCAGCAGTTGCCTGGCTTGGTTCAACATATCCGCAGAGTTGTCCACCCCGATGATCCGGCAGCCGGGTGCCGTTATACCCCGCTGCAGGGCGAGGGACGAGGCGCCCAGAGAGCAGCCCAGGTCGTAGCAACGGCTGCGGGGCTGGACATACTCCGCGGCCAGGACGCCGATCATATTGATCACCGTGGCATAGCCGGGCACCGAGCGGCGGATCATGTCAGGGAAAACCTGTGCCACCCGCTGGTCGAAACAGAAGTCGCCAACAGATTCCAGCGGTTCAGCGTAGATCCTGTCTTTTTGGTCGTCGGGATGCATGGATGCTTTTCGTGAGAAAAACCGTATTTTATGCGCCTGGGAAACAACAGGCTACGCAGGGTGCTGAGTAGAATAGCGTTTCAGTGTGTGTCGGGCCTCAAGGAGATGGGGGATTGTATGAGAGTTAAGTAGGATTTAATCTTTATTATCAAACACATAAAAATAAATAAAAACAATAGGTAAAGATATATATTTAATGTAAATACATAGAATATTTTGCGCGATAAAGGGACAAACAAAAACCCGGCCAGTCAGGCCGGGAAAAAGTAAAACCACCATAAGGAGGATGAGACTGATGAGGAAGTCCGGCGGAGACCAACACTACTGCGATACTGCCTTTGGCTGGTCCCCTCCGAACCTTAGGGACTATTAGACTCTGATCGCCGATTAAAGTCGTTGATAATTGTCAATATAATTAAAAAGTAATATATGGGATTTTATTCATTGAAGTGGCCGATAGTAATTTATACCTGAGTCGCTTTGGGGCGCTGACGGCCGCAGGTGTGCCATAGCAGTTCGGTGCTGGGCGTCAGTCGAAGAAGCGGGTGAAACTCTCGACCTCCTCGCGCGGGGTACGATAGCTGTTGACCAGTGCATCCGGGTCTTCGTAGCCCAGTGACATGCCACACAGTAAAACAGTGTCGTCCGGATAGCCGAGGAACGGCTTGATGATCTTCGGGTATTCGCCCAGCGCGGCCTGAGGGCAGACGGCGAGACCCTCTTCCACGGCGCTCAGCATGAGCGATTGCAGAAACATCCCGTAGTCGAGAAAAGAGCCGGTCTCCATAATCCCATCCATAAAAAAGAACAGCGCCACCGGGGCATCGAAGGCGCGGTAGTTAGCGGCCCATTGATCCATCTGGCGCTGTTTGTCCTCGCGGCTGATCTGGAGGGTGCTGTAAAGTTGAAGGCCGCAGGCCTTGCGCCGCTCTTTGTAGGGAGGCTGCCAATCTACCGGGTAGTACTGATAATCCATCTTGCCCTTTTCTCCCCCCGGAAGGCCGTCTCCATCAATCCCTGCAACTCCCGTTTTTTTTCACCCCGGACCACCGCCACCTGCCAGGGCTGGGTGTTGGTGCCGGAGGGGGCGTGGCGAGCAGCATCCAGGATACGTACGATCTTCTCTCTTTCAACATCACGGGACAGGAAGGCACGGGTCGATTTACGTTTTTTCAGGGCTTCTCTGACCTGCATGGCGGGTTCCTTGGATTTTGATTGGGGAAAGCCGAATAATAGAGCATCGCTTCGAAATGTCCATGCAAGCCGCCAAGGTCTTCGTAGCAAAGAACCGGTTGCAAAACAGGAATCCTATTCATAAAATCGAAGATACAGCATAAGTCTCCAGCATGATCAGGGATGAGACACAGGAGCCCCGCTATATCCGGTCCGGTCGATAGAGAGGTCGCAGACACTGGCGCGATCCTGCAGGTTGTCTCGTCCTCCACTCAAGTATTCCCATCCAGAGCGGGAATTAGCAGTTTGCCTGACTCCCACCCCCCTCTCACCGTCGTTTCAGTTATTCGTTTACAAGTCGAATACACCCAGACAGACACATCGTTTGCGTATACAGGAATTGGTCGATGACCCTACTGCTGCTTCCTTTTTATTTACTGATCGTCTTTTTCGTTATCCGCTGGATCCTCAAACAGATCGAAGGCCGAAGAAAGCGATGGCTCATGTTTCTCTTTCTGGCTTTTCTCTTCTACCTTCCCCTGGGTTGGGACGTGATTCTGGGACGCGCCTATTTCCACTACCTGTGCGCAACCCAGGGTGGAGTGCATGTCTATCAGACCGTTGAGCTTGGACCGGAGTATTGGAATCCCGATGGGAGTCCGAAGTTTATAACGGAAGATGGTTGGTTTGATGATGATGTGTTTGAAGGAAATATAAGTTTGAAATGGAAGATAAGCGAAACTTCAACACGACATTGAATATTGGGAAATATCCAGACGAGTTAGTTGATTTAAAAACCGGTGAGGTGTTGGGAGAGAAAGTTTCTTATGTTTATTTTGGAGGTTGGTTTTTCAAGTATACGGGTTTCAACGTAGAGGGGTGCGATGTTATGGATATTCAAGAGGGGCTGGAAGTGGTTCGTATAGGGATATTCTAAGTTCTATATTTCTAAGGAACCTCTAATCTATTCGCACTCCGTCATCCCGGCGCAGGCCGGGATCCAGTAACTTATTGATTACTTTAAAGATGGATTCCGGATCTACGCTGCGCTTCGTCCGGAATGACGAATAAACCAGAGATTACCTAAATAAATTCAGAGCATCTGACAGGGAGAGTCCAGGATGTCAAAAAAATTTGGCGATTACGCTAGTAATGCACAATTATCACAAGCGGCATACGCACTTCTTGACTCAAACTTAAGTCAGCAATCCAGACGCGTATATCTGACGCTCTTATCGCGGCGCGACAATATGTCGAATAACCCAAGCAATCCTTTTTACTCAAACCTACCAAATCACCCACCAACAACCCAATACCGCCGAAGGGTTCTCCGCCACTGTGTTTCAGAATCGGAACACCGGGGCGTACACCCTTGCGATCCGTGGGACAGAAACCAGCGCCGTTTCCGATCTGATCAACGACATTGGCCGGGCCGATATTGCCGACATCGGTGCCGACGGCATCGCCGTCTCTCAGGCACTGGACCTGTTCAGCTACTATCAATTTCTGACCGCCCGGCAGGGTCAGACCATCTACAGCTACAGGCTGGCTGAACAGCCCGGCCCGAATTCGATCCCCCTGGACGGATTCGGATGGATCGTTGCAACACCGGTCTCCATTGCCGGATCCGATGGTGTTCTGGCGGATCAGCACTTCACAGTGACCGGGCATTCCCTGGGCGGGCATCTGGCGATGATCATGCAGCGATTGGCCCCGGCCTATGTCGATGCTGTCTATACCTATAATGCGCCCGGTTTCGATACCGGCCTGATCTTCGGCAACAACAACAGCGACCGATTTTTCGATAAGCTTTCCCAGGCGCAGGTTGCTGTCACTGGTGGAACAAGCGTCGCGGTCAACGGCTTTTCCGAAGAAAAATTCCACAATCTGGCCGTTCCCCTGGATCTCATATCGGATATTGGCACCGTTCCCGGTGGTCGGATATTCCATTTCGACGAAGTGCCTGAGCCCCCCGTTGGCTGGGTGTCCGCCCACTTCATCGCGGGAGTTACGGATGCCCTGGCCGTCTACGATCTTCTATCCGAGCTTGATCCCAACCTGAGCGCGGCAGCGGTGGAACGACTCCTGGAAGCGGGTTCCAATCAGGTTCAGAACAGCCTGGAATCCATCGTAAATTCCCTCGGTGCGTTGTTCCATGTGGGAAACCGGGTTGGCATCGACAACCGGGATCAATTGTATCAAGGGATTGAGGCAATCCGCGGCAGTGTCCTGTTCAATCAGGCGACTGGCCTGGTGCAGATCCGGTCCCTTGCGGATATGGGTCAGGATGCCATCGCTTCAGCGGCCCGTTCCAACAGCGCGGAAGGGATCGCCTATCGGTATGCCCTGCGTCATCTCGTCCCATTCGTCGTCCTGGGGGACACAGGACTCTATGCCTCGCACAACTCCCAGGGTGAACTCGATCTGTTCGAGCCGGTCAGTGGAACGGGGATACTCACCGACGGGTATCTGACAGACAGGGCGGCCATGCTTGCGCTTCAGAATCGGATATATATCGGTGATCTGGGCAGCGGCAGCGTCAGGGGTGCCGATCGCATCGAGTATCACGACCGGGAGAGTGGACTGCTGCTGAATACTACCTTGATCGGCCCGATGGACTACCGGGCGATCCTATTCGATGGGGAAAAGAACCTGCCGCTTATCGGTGGTTCGCGGGCTGATCATCTCTATGGCGGTGCGGGGGATGATGAACTCGATGGGGCAGGGGGGGACGACTATCTGGAGGCTGGACCGGGCAATGACCTCCTGCGCGGTGGTTCCGGCAGGGGCGATCTGCTGGACGGTGGCGTTGGTTTTGACCGCTATCGCTTCAACGCCGGCGACGAGCAGGTCCGGATACGGGATGCCGACGGCAGCGGACAGATTGAAGTGCATGCGGGAGGCAATCTCCTGACGCTGTCGGGTGTGGTCGAAGGTGTGGCCGGCGCCGACGGTCTGTTCCAGGACGATCACGGCATCCGCTATCAAATGACCGGTGACGATCTTCATATCACCCCGGTGGACGGCGGAAAGATCATAGTTGACGGGTTCAAGAACGGGATGCTGGGCATTCATCTGCAGCCAGGGGAGATGCCACAGCCACCGTCCACTCCTCCCGACGCGCTAAACTACCGACTCGGTGTTCATCAGGCGAATCCCACGTACGATCTCAGTACCGGCGACAGCCCGCTGCTGGCCCCTTCGGTGGAAGAGTTAAAACACTTCGATCCAGAGTTTATTCAGGCCGCCGGGGCCCCGCTGCCACTGGCCGATGGAACCATCGGAACGGCCTACGCCGGGCGTGTTGCCGGGGGCATGGGTGACAGCTATATCACGGGGGACGCCGGCTTCAACTGGCTGATCGACGATCTGCAGTGGAGCGGGGGATTCGGCGCGGAACCGACGACCTTTGATTGGCTGCTCGGCGATCCGGTTTGGGATCCAATACTGCGCAACGGGGCCTATTTTTCCCTCGGCTATCAGGTCGGCAACGATGTGCTGTGGGGCGGAGGTGGCGACGACTGGCTCTTTTCCCACGGTGGCGATGACTGGCTTTTTGGCGGCGATGGCAATGATTTACTGCTCGACAGCCCGGGGCTGAGTTTCACTGACGATCATTGGTGGAATATGCCGGGCAGCTCCAGCGACGATCGGCTGTTTGGCGGGGCCGGCAACGATCGACTCATCAGCCACTATGGTGAAGATACTCTGAGTGGAGAAGAGGGTGACGACCTGTTGCTCTCAGGTGCCCATGCGGATCGGCTTTTCGGCGGTGCCGGAGATGACTGGCTGCTGGCGGATACCGCCATAACCGATCGGGAATGGCCGCAGATCGGTGGCATCCATCTTCCCAACGTGATCAGCGCCGGGCAGGAACAGGGAGAGTATGCCGATGATCAGTTATACGGTGGTGCCGGGGTGGATCAACTGGTTGGCGGTGGAGGCAACGATCTGCTGATCGGCGGTGAGGGCAGCGATACCCTGTGGGGGGATGGGGCGGCGACTATCGAGTACTCGGAGCAGCAGTTGGCACAGGCGGCGCTGGACGGGTCACTGACCACATCGATCAGGATCGAAAGCGGTAATCCGGATATCGCCGGCGACGATCAGTTGTACGGGGAAAACGGTGACGACTTTCTGATTGGCATGGGGGGCGATGATTTTCTTGACGGCGGCGACGGGGATGATCATCTATTCGGCGACCATGATCCGATTTCCGACATCCTGGTGGACGGATCTGCCCATGGCGATGACAGCCTGAACGGCGGTGCCGGTTCGGATTGGCTGTACGGCAATCAGGGGGCGGATTATCTGGAGGGTGGAGAAGGTTTCGACTGGCTCTATGGGGGTGCAGGTTCGGACTATCTCCTGGGTGGAGCGGACAACGATGATCTGTTTGGCGAGACCGGTGACGACCGCTTGTATGGCGGTGACGGCAGCGACAACCTGACAGGTGGCGAAGGTGACGATCTGCTCTTCGGTGACGCGGGCGCAGACCAGTTGCAGGGTGGCGCCGGAGGCGACCGGTTGAACGGCGGCACCGGCTCCGACCAACTCTACGGAGAGTCGGGGGACGATCTGCTCTCCGGCGGGGAAGACGATGACAACCTGTCCGGCGGGGAGGGAGATGATTTGCTGCTGGGGGGTAAAGGCAGGGATCAGTTGTCGGGGGGAGAGGGCAACGATCTGTTTGTCTTTCATCCCGGTGACGGGATCGATCGGGTGGACGATCAGATCGGCGCAAACCGAATAGCCATCGACCTTGAAACCCTGGCGCAGATCCGGGTCACTCTGGTGGCGGGAACGGACGGCGCCAGGTATCTGGCGCTGGGCTATGGGGATTCGGATTGGGTGTTGATAAACGGTGGCTTTGAGGGGGCGGTGCAGCGGTATGAGTTGGGAGGAGATGTCCAGCTTACCGCCTCCGAGCTGATCCGGGAGAAGCTGGACCAATCGATTACCTATCATCTGGACAACCCGGGTATGGCACTGGGAGGTCGCGAGGACGATACCCTGGTGGGAAGTGTCGGAAGCGATGTCCTGATCGGTCAAGGGGGCGATGACACCCTGGCCGGGTCGGTTGGGGATGACCGTTTGCTGGGAGGATCGGGAAACGACACTTATCTGATCGGATTAGGCACCGGCAGGGACAGGATCGAAGAAGAGCCGAGCGGTGCAAACACCCTGCGGCTTCTGCCAGGGACTAACGTTGACGACCTGGTCTTTCGACGTGAGGGGGATCACCTGCTGGTGCAGTTGAAACAGCATTGGGACGGTGTCTCCATCCACTCATTTTTCAATCAGGATCAGGTGTGGCAGATCAAGGATTCAGAAGGTGGAGAGAAGACGCTTGAAAAGACAGGTCTGCAACTCGAGCATTCGGTGAGCAGCCCGGCGGAGATCGAGGTGGTGTGGAACGATTATTTCGCCCGGGTTTCGAGTCATTTCGAAGCGCTTGTGAAGACCAACGGTTATCGGGAAACCGGGACAGAGGTATTCGAAAGAAGCTATACCCAGCAGAGTCCTCATCAGCGGGTCGAGTATGATTATCGCTTGACGCTGGCCTCGCTGGAGGTTGGGGTGGAGCAACCGGAGGCTGCCCGGGTACTCGGTGACGGCCAATCGCGACTGGTGGCGAGCCGGACCGGGACCGTGTCCGGTGATGAGTCCCGGCTGGACACGAATGGGGCCAGCTTTGTCGCAGCCAAAACCCCTGCCACCGGATATGTGAACCCGGCGGATGTTGGGTTGGCGGGTGCCGATCCGGATACCAATGGTGTATGGGTGGCGCAATATGGGGAAAACGAGACCTGGAACCCCTTGACCGGAACGTTGGAAAAAGAGCTCCAGGGCTACTGGGTATTTCCGCAAACGCCACCCGTACCCCGGCAGGTTGCAGTCACCCGGGATCATCGCTCTTTCCAATACGCTGCGGAGGCCAATCTCGCAATCATGCATGCGGGTGCGGAGCATAACAGGATCACCTTAGCCAACGGCAGGCTCAATCTGGTCGATGGAGGGGAGGGCGATGACATCCTCGACGCCAGGGGAGAGTCCGGGAGAGAGGCCTATGAGGAGGGAGACTGGGTCTGGCTGCCACATCAGATGAGTGTACGAACGCATCAGGCGCCGGGCAGCCTGCTGTACGGAAATGCCGGTGACGATATCCTGATCGGTGGCGCCTTCGAAGACGTACTGATCGGTGGCTCAGGCGATGATGATATGGCTGGCGGCGTGGGCAACGACAGCTACCATATTCTGAGCCCCGACGGCTGGGACCGGGTATTCGATGACGGTTGGGCAGCCGGAGAGGACAATCAAGCCGATATCCTGATCCTGCCAGCGGGTATTCTATCAACCGACCTGTCGCTCCACTGGGGAGAGACATTGGCCGACAGTCTTCACCTGGGCAGTGACTGGTGGGGGCGTCTGAAGTCGGCCCATACGACGCTGAATCTTTCCTGGTCGGCTGATGCCGGCGTTTCCGTCATTCTCCCCCACTCGGAGCAGAAGGCTGGAACAGGGATCGACTTTGTACAGTTCGGCGATGGCACCCGGATTGCGATCAGCGAGTTGATGGGTCAAGACGGCGCAGGCACCGGTGTCGATCCTCATCAAGGCGACAATGTCCTGACCGGCTTCGGGAGGTTGTTCGGCGGGGCGGGAGATGATCTGGTGACTGCAACCGGACCCTCGTTGGCCGGGATCGATGACGAGTCCTTGTTTCCTGGCTTCGATTCCTCCATCACACAGCGTATCGCCGGCGTGCTGGTCGGTGGGGAAGGCAGAGACCGCTTGGAGGGCAGTTCAGCCAACGATCTCCTGCTGGGGGGCAGGGTCGTCAGTGACTGGAATCTGGATTACGAACGGCTGTTGAGCGGATTATGGGATTCGGGTAATCGTTACCAAGGCGGCGCGGGTCAGGACGAGATCTGGTTGACTGCCGGGGACGATGCCATCGAATTCGATCTGGGGGACGGGCGGGATATGATCACTGATCTGCTGCACGACCCGGTGTTCTTCTGGCGCCGGGACGGGCATGGGGAGAAGCTCGGGAGCGAGGCGCTGAATCGGGCATTGCCGGGCTGGCAGGACGTCGCTGCCAGGGAATCGGGGCACTGGCAACAACTCCTGTCCGGCAGCGACAGCCTGCACTTTGGAGCAGGAATCCAACCCGCCGACATTCGGGTGCAACGCGAGGACAGCATGCCCGAATGGTCGCCCGTCCACGGGCGGATGGAACCGAGATTCAGCGATCTGGTGTTCTGCCACGTCAACGGTCAGGACGAAGTCAGGTTCCGCAACTGGTTCAAGGCGGATGTGAATCAACTCGATCTCGTTACCTTTTTCGATGGCACTCGTTGGGGCAGGGAGGGGATCGAACGGCTTGCTGCCGCCTCTTCCAATCGGCCCCCGGTGGTTACGGCGGCTTTGGCCCCCCAATCAGTCGAGGAAGGGGTGTTTTTCTCCTTCCAGCTGCCGCCGGAATTCTTTTCCGACCCGGACCAGGGCGACAAGCTGACTTACTCCGCCCGCTTTGCCGATGGATCCGAACTCCCTGACTGGCTGGCTTTCGATCCGCAGTCATCCGGTTTCAGCGGAACACCGACATTGGATGCCGCCGGCCAATACCATCTGACAGTCACCGCGACCGATCGGGGCGGATTATCGATGGCATCGGTATTTGAACTGCGGGTGCAGGACAGCAACCCGCCTCTGACCGGTGGAGAGGGTCAGGATTTCCTCTACGGTAGCATCCATCCGGATGAAATCATCGGCGGTGGCGGCAACGATATACTCCAGGGGAACGCGGGGGATGATCTTCTTGAAGGGGGCTACGGCAGCGATCTGCTCCAGGGCGGGCCCGGTGACGACACCCTGCTGCTGTCATCCGACGGGGCATGGTCGAGCCGTTTTCTTGCCTACAACGCCGGCAGCCCGGGTCATCCAGGCACCGGGCAGACGCTACCGATTGCAGGTATGCAGAGCAGTCATGACGTGCTGGATGGAGGCGCGGGGGTGGATAGGGTACTGGGCACCGAACACGCCGATGCGCTGTTTCTGGATGACCGCTTCAGTCCCTTTCCCCAG
This sequence comes from uncultured Gammaproteobacteria bacterium, assembly GCA_963820955.1. Classification (GTDB taxonomy): domain Bacteria; phylum Pseudomonadota; class Gammaproteobacteria; order Chromatiales; family Chromatiaceae. Next base: position 67,402 of record CAWGCA010000039.1, read on the forward strand.
GGGCATGCCCCGCGTCTGACGGGCATAGAGGCGTTCCGCATGGGGGAAGGCAACGATATTGTCGATCTGACCAGTTCCCTTTTTCAACTCGGTCCGGTGGCGATCGAGGGTGGGGCGGGTGATGACGTGCTCTGGTCCAGCGCCGGGGATGATCGGCTGTTCGGAGGGCCGGGCGACGACCAGTTGTTTGGCGGCTGGGGTAGTGATCACCTGGTCGGCAACGCCGGAAACGATCTGCTGCAAGGCTGGGACGGTGACGATCTCTATCTCTTTGGCCGAGGCGATGGTCAGGACAGGCTGGCCGAGCACGGGGGCAGCGACACGCTACGCTTTGGTTCGGAGATCAGCGCGGAACAGGTGTGGTTTCAACGCATGGAAGATGATCTCCTCGTCTCCCTGATCGGCAGCACAGACGGAATTACAATCGATGATTGGTATGGCGGCGATGCTCATCCGGTGGAGCGTTTCGAGGCCGGACCGGACCGGGTGCTGCTGGAAACCCAGGTGCAGCGACTGGTGGACGCCATGGCCGCGTTCGATCCGCCGGCTATGGGCGAATTGGACCTATCACCGCAACTGGAACAACCCCTGCTGCCGGTGATCACGGCAGCCTGGCAGCCCGCGGCCTGAAATCCATCGGTCCGGCCTGCGGTGGTCCACCAAATCTTTTTGCGTGCCTGGACAGAGGATGCCCAGGCACTCGTTCAGCAGGATTCAACCAAGACCCGGTCCCCGGCAGGAATTGGCAATAACAAGCCGGCCCAGAATGGCTGCAGAGACGGGATATTTGGATAAACGATGACGGTTTGCAGCCGGCCGAGAGTGGTTTTCAGGCGACTGCGCCAATCCTCGACCCTACCACCTGTGCTATGCTGTTACTTTAATCTGCGGCAACTGTATTTCAAGTTAGAACAGATGGTTATTCGAACCAAAATCCACACCTTCGCCGGACTTTCACTTGGTCTGCTAGTCCTGGCTGCCGGTTGTTCCAGTAGCGCCAAACGCCCGGTGCTCTATCCCAACAGCCACCTGCAGCAGGTCGGTCAAACCCAGGCGCAACGGGATACCAATGAGTGCATGGCGCTCGCGGACAACTACGGTGTGAGTCGTACCAAAGACGGTGAAGTTGCCACCAAAACCACCTCTGGCGCGTTGATAGGCGGTGTTGGCGCGGGTGCGTGGGGAATTGTGCGCGGCGACGCCGTCGAGAGCGCCCTGGCTGGTGTGTTGGCCGGTGGTGCCACCGGAGCTGTGAAGGGGGGCGTCGATTCGACCCGTATCAGCCCGACTTTCCAGAGTTTCGTGCAGCGTTGTCTCAAGGAACGTGGCTACGATGTGATCGGCTGGGAATAGCGTCGATATGGCGAGGTGTGGAGGCCCACGAACTATCCCTTATCAGTGCTGTCCCATTAACCTCCAACCGTCATGCCGGACTTGATCCGGCATCCAGTGAACGCATTGAAAAACCTGGATTCCGGACAAGTGCTTCGCACTTTCCGGAATGACGAACATCAGTGTTCAAATTCATGTCTATGCCGCAACTAATCACTATGAAAGAGCTGTCGTATCAATGCGTTCCAGTTATATGTAACGCAACTTAATGGGACAGCACTGATCCCTTATTACTCTTTCAATGACATTCAATCTCTGGGTGGGTTACTTCATCTCGTCCGTGGAAATCCCCAGAAGTCCGGTGAGTGGACTGATCACAGCGCTTCCCCCGCGATTGATCACATGGGTATAAATCTGTGTCGTCCTGACATCCTTGTGGCCGAGCTGTTCCTGCACCGTGCGGATATCGGACCCGGATTCCAACAGATGGGTTGCGAAGGAGTGGCGCAGCGTATGGCAACTCGCCGGCTTGTGTATTTCTGACTTTCGTACCGCCAGCTTTATCGCTTTCTGTATGCTGCTTTCATCGATATGATGCCTGCGCTCGAAACCCGAGCGTGGATCGATGCTCCGCCTCGAAGCAGGGAAGACATACTGCCAGGCCCACTGGCTGGGTGCGTTCGGATACTTTCGCGCGAGGGCATGTGGCAGGTACACCGCGCCAAAACCATCCGCAAGGTCCTTCTCGTGGATGTTACGCACTGCCTCCAGTTGCCGCCGCAGCACCGGGATCAACTCGTCTGGCAGGGTCACCACCCGGTCTTTGTCCCCTTTACCGCTGCGCACGAGGATTGCCCGGTGATCGAAGTCTATATCCTTCACCCGTAGGCGCACACACTCCATCAGTCGTAATCCTGAGCCGTACATCAGACAGGCCGCCAACCAGTGCGCACCGTTTAGATTCCGCAGCAGACGCTTTACTTCCTGCCGGGAAAGCACCACCGGCAGGCGTTGCGGTCGCTTCGCCCTGACCACACCTTCGATCTCCCCGAGCGGTCGATTCAGAACCCTCTTATACAAAAACACCAGTGCGTTGAGTGCCTGGTTCTGGGTGCTGGCGGCGACTTTCCGCTGCACGGCCAGGTAGGTCAGAAACCTTCCCACCTCCAACTCACCCATGTCGCGTGGGTGTCTCTTACCATTGAACAGAATAAATCGCTTGATCCAGTCGACGTACGTCTCTTCGGTTCGGACACTGTAATGGCGCACCCGAATGGCGTGACGGATTTCCTTAAGAAACGGTGAACGATATTGCGCAGTCATCATGGGCCTCCCTGCATATGCTGACTTGATTTACATTATTACATTCAGATGTCTCAGACAACCGGGATAAAGTGGAAATTATCCCTATTTTCTTTTATAAAGAATCCTATACGACGTAGTCGATTATTCCTGCGAAATACTATACCGGATTGATTGGTTATCACTTTTTCAGCAGAAGGAACTGCGTGATGCAGAAAAACGGGAGAAAGGTTTACGTGGATAGGACGATACATTCCGTTTTAAAACAAGGAACCTTTCCGTCCACACAATGTTAGGTTTCTGAGGGACAGTATGAATCACCACACAACAACTAGAATCCCAGTAAATGATGAATATGCCGCTCTTGTTGGAAAAGCTGTATATGTATTCGCCTATTATGAATGGACTATCATTTGGATTATTGAATTTCTAGAATCTGGATTTGTACGAGAATATAGCCGTGAAAGGACAATGACCTCGGGAAGTGTAAAAAACAGATTTAAAAAAACAATCGATAGCCTACACACCATTCCGAACGGTGTTACCGAAAATGAACTAAGAGAGTGCCTAAATAATTTTTCTGACTTAATTGTCAAAAGAAACGCATTAATTCATGCTCACCCCGTCACTGACAGTGATGGATCTCAAATCCTGTCTTATCAAACTCAACCATCAAAACCACTACCAGATATGAAATGGCCGAGCTCCGAGGTTAAGAAAATAATTGCTGAAATAGATAAAATAGGGTGTGAAGCTAGTTCAATCTTGGAGAAGCTAAGAAAATGAAATCTAACAAGACGCTTGCAGCCGGACGCTAAGGTCGCAGGCTCCCTCCGCGCCGCTGAAGCGCGGCGTTATACGTACAAGGGAAAGGATAGGAGACTACCATGGGTATACTAGACACCTTCAAAGCACTAGCAGATTGGGTTCTTCTTGTTCCAAAATTGGTCAAGCTCAACGCCGATCAGCGGCAAGAGGTACGTGATGTTGTTGGCGGTATCTCTGACGAATTGACACGCGGATTGGATCTCGTAGCTCAAAGAATCGAAGGGGCAAGACGCATTGCGTTATCAAAAGAAAAGGGCGCGAAGAAAGAGCTTGTTATTTATCTCGACGAAAACGTCGGCAAACTGTTTGAAGCCTTCAGTGAATTCAAGATCTGCCGCGGCCTTCGCGAGAAACGTGATCACTTCAAGCAAGTCTTCCATCCCGCTAAGGCAGCTGTCCGTCGCGAAAACATCGACAAAGTTACGCAATTGCTATATGAATTGGAAAGCGATGAACGGATGATAATTGATGAAGTTGGTCCTTTGCTCAACGGGCTTCGTACGTCGGCAAGCAAGTCAAAGAAGAAGTTCCTGATCGATTCAGACGAAGCGTTAAAGACATTGGAGCTCCGCAAACGGCGTCTCAAGAAGATCGCGCGATCCGTACATGATTCTCTATAAAACGTATAACAAGGCAAATTGACTCGGACAGGTTTCGTCGCTGCGCGCCGTAACCTGCCGGTTATTTGCGGCGTTATGTCTAAAAGGCAGACGTTACGAAGATGATTGAAGATACGATGGAGATAACACTTTCAATTACAGAGATTGGTCATATGATTCGATGAGAACGGTTATAAAATACAGGGTCTCAAATTTATTCTCAGTTCATGGAATGAGTCGCTGGGCAAAAACAACTCTTGCTTGCATCTTCTCCATGCTCGCTATAGAGGAGGTTGTGCTTGCTAGCGATTATTATGGATCCTTTAAGGGCGACCTAATCATAAAAGCATTAGATGATGGCCGACGATTGAAATTGATCCAGCCGTTCGCGTTTGAGGATGCAGTTGGTAAATTGTGGGGAGTGCCTGCAAATGTAGTAGTGGACGGCGCTTCGATACCTCAGGGTTTTTGGAGCATCACAGGCGGCCCATTTTCTGGAAAATATAGAGAGGCAAGCGTAATTCACGATCATTATTGCGTCGAAAAGACCGATACGTGGGAAAACGTACATTTGGTATTTTACAATGGCATGAGGGCCAATGGCGTAAGTCCCATAAAAGCAAAGTTAATGTATGGCGCAGTTTATAACTTTGGCCCTAGATGGATAGGGGCGGATTTGGAAAATAAGAATAAAATGATAAGCGGTAGTCCAATACTTCTTGACGATGCCAAAGAAGCGATCATCAAGTATATTTCAGAGAATGATCCGACTATTTCAGAGATTCACGAAATTTCCAAGCAATTGGCGGAGATCGAAAATATTGAACAACTTGAAAACCTCCTGTACGAACATGCTAGCTGTACGCCAATTCTAACCAACAGCGGCGCAGACAATGCAGCTGTGTCAGAAGATGTTAAACGAACAATCATTTTGTGCGGTCTGAGTGAAACGTCAAAAAAATACGCAGCAATTAAGAATCTTAGAACACTAGTCTCTAAACTTAAGGAACTATTGCAAACGCAGCGTTATTTTCTACTTCCGGCAATTGACGAATACGTAGACTCACCAAATTCTGAACGGTGGGAAGAGATTGCTGAGTGGTCACGCAATGTTTATGGGTTGGTGAAGCTCGGTATTCGTTCAGCGCTTGATGTTAACGATCCAGTTTTGCAGTCGATGAGCCCTGCAGCAGACGATGTTTTTGGTATCTTAATGCAGCGTGCGGCAATGCTTTCGCCAATACTGGATGGGCCTGCAAAATCAAAAGAAGAAATGGCATCTTGGGTTTCGGATTACAGAATTCTTGTCGCAAAGCTTGAGTCAAAACTTGTCGAGATGGAAAACCGACTAGTTGAATTAGAACTATGACATAACAATGGGCTCCAAGGGACATCAAAAAGCTGCGTTCGTTCCTCACTTCACTTTTTGCTGCCCCTGAGCCCAGACGTTATGCGGCATGATAAATAATTCAGACATGTGCAAAGTCGTGGTTCGAGTGACCGCAGATGACGGATCGGTGAACATTGAAACACCTTGGGCGACTAAAGTGGGCGAAGACTTGTATCGAATAGAAAACTCTCCATTTTACGCCTATTCAATGTCATGGCTTGATATTGTATACGCCCCATATTCCGAGGAGGAGGAAAGACCAACTTTTCAAAAGGTAGTAGAAAAGTCGGGTCATCGTACTGTTCGAATAAGTTTCGATCCTGCCGTAAAGGATGGTAACGAATCAATGCTAAAGCTTAAGGGATTGGTTCAAATGGGCTGCAGCTATGAAGGCGCCAATTCGTCCTACATATGCGTTGATATTCCGCCGGAAATTGAATTCGAAGCAATAAGCGAATATCTAAAAAAGGAGAATCTAAATTTTGAGTTTGCGGACCCAACTTACGAGGAATTATTCCCCGATGATGACAATGCCGCATAACAATTCATTCCAGCGGATGTTTGACAGCGACCTCCTTTCGCTACCGCTTCAGTCGTCCGCTGTCAAACTCCGCTGAATTCTAACGTTATGCATTAAGGTCGTGTTGATATGAAATATAAATTTCGTTTGGTTATTTTTCACTCAAGACCAGGCTTCTTTCGTATCGATAAAAAATCATTAGATTATCCGTTAAATCAAGATTTAGTAGTTCAGGTTGTTCCTCGTGACTCTGATAATCTCCAAGATGCATCGAAATACCATATTGAATGCAGCGGTTTTCCTTCATCTCAAGATGCACAAAATTGTGGAGAAAAATTGCGAACTCACCTAAGAATGTTGAATTGTATGCTGGACCTTGGCTTGTCAATTCCAAGCGTTGATGGAAAAAGCGGTAGTGTAAGCGAAGAAATAAAAAATAAAATACGGCAGGATGGTGGAGAATTATTAGACACTATTGTCGGTTTGCACGTGTATCCAGATGACGAAAAACATTTTGAACATGTTGCCTCTGGAAAAATGAATGTTTTTCCTAGTGACCCATACTATGTATTAAAAGGGTTAAAAGATTCATGGGACAATACTTTTGAATTAAACGAAAAGGCAGCTGAAGTAATTGAAATATTAAATATTTCAGTTCGGGAAGTTTCACCAAAAGTAAAATATTTAGCTACATATTTAGCAATGGAGCAAATTATTGAAAGAAAAATGCGCAGTGAAAGCTGCTCAAGAGTTAATCGATCAATTTATTCAGTTAACAAATAACTCGGAATTACCTAAGGCAGAAAAGAAATCATTATCAGGTTCATTACGGTATCTGAAAGAGCAGTCTTTTAGCAGTGCGTTTGCTTCGTTTGCAAAACAAGTAACATCCCCAGAAACAATTAATGGAATGCCAGTTACAAAATTTGTTTCAGAATGTATCAAAATAAGAAATAAAATTGCGCATAATGTTGCTATCGATGAAATACCCAAGCATTAACGAGTACACAAAAAATTTGAGGAGTATGGCAATGAGTATTTTGTGGTTTGAAAATAATTTTCCTAATTTTTCAGTATTTAGGCCTGCTGATCAAATTGAAATGGAAAAGATGGAAATTAGGGTTTTGTAAAATGCATAACCAGTCGCTGCACCGGACGGCAATTCCGCTGCGCTTCATTGCCGCCGGTGAACTTCAGCGTTATCGCGCCGAGCAAAGCTCGGCGTATCTTGCGGGGTGAAAGTCCCCGTCGGGTAAGGGTTAGCCACCCACCCGTATCGAGTCTTGGATCTATGGCGGAGTGCGGAGTCACGAACAAAGCAGGTTAAGCGTAGACAGAGAATTCTGTAGGCCGTAGGGGAGGTCGCGCTCCCTGAAGTGCTGGTACAGCTTCGACAAGGTCAGTTCCGGACGCCGAGGGTTTTAACGTGCACCGAAGGCAACACAGAAGCATCCGTTGAAGGCGAGGATGTGGAGGTCCGGCGGAGTCCTCAGGCCGTGGCATGCAGGAAGAGATACGTCGAGAACTCGGGAAGCCCCGTAGGCTCCTGGCGTGGAGAGGTCATCGGCAAGGATATGCAGTTATTGGGACACGAAAGGGAAATCCGGAAACGGAGTAGACTGAAACCTAAACCGATGAAACCGAACCAGATCAGGTGGGCACCGCAAGGTGGCTATATGCCTCGGGGTGTCTTATCAAGCATAGTACTCAGAGGTGGGGAAAGCCCACCACAGGGGGAAGGACTTGACGGAAGTACGTAGCCCGCAAAGGAAACTCATGCCGGACACAGTCGGGCTGGAGCAACATGAGCCAACCTCACTGTGGGGAATAGCCAAGCGGGCGACAGCCTGCAAAGACCATCGTTTTCAGGATCTCTATCGGTTCCTGGACGCCAACCTGTTGCTGAGCTGCTGGGACGATCTGAACAAGAAAGCCGCCAGCGGTGTAGATGAGGTAACGGCGCAGGCGTATGAGCAGGACCTCATTGCCAATATCCTGGACCTGGCGGAGCGACTGAAAACGAAACGCTACCGAGCGAAATTGGTTCGGCGTTGTTACATACCCAAGGACGATGGCGGAGAACGCCCGTTGGGCATCCCCGCCCTGGAAGACAAGCTGGTGCAGCTGGCTTGCGCCAAGATCCTCAAAGCCATCTACGAGCAGGATTTTCTGGACCGTCAGCTATGGATACCGACCAGGCGGAGCGCCAAAGAGGCGGTCGCAGATCTGGGGTTCAATCTTCAATACGGCAAGTTTGGTTACGTCGTAGAAGCGGATATTAAAGGCTTCTTCGACAATCTGGACCATGACTGGCTGCTGGAGATGTTGAGCCTGCGGATTGATGACCGGCCTTTCTTCAACTCATTCGCCAATGGCTGAAAGCGGGCATACTGGACATCGACGGGCAGATACTGCACCCGGTGACCGGAAGTCCGCAGGGCGGTATCGTTTCGCCGATACTGGCCAACGTCTACCTGCACTACGCACTCGACCTGTGGTTTGAGCGAGTGGTCAAGCCGCGTTGCAAGGGACAGGCCATATTGATTCGGTACGCCGATGATTATGTCTGCGCCTTCCAGTATCGGGAAGAGGCCCATGCGGTTCTATCGGGTCATGCCTGGACGACTGGAGAAATTTGGTTTACAGGTTGCGCCCGAGAAGACCCGCATCATGCGCTTCAGCCGCTTTCATCCCGGCCTGAGCCGGCGTTTCGCCTTTCTCGGTTTCGAGCTTTACTGGAATCGGGACCGGCGAGGTGACCTGCGGGTGATGAAGCGCACGGCGCGTAAGAAACTGCAACAAGCCAAGCAGCGGATGAAGCAGTGGATCAGAGCCAACCGCCATTTGCCGGGACGGCAGTTCATTAAGGAACTGAACCGCAAACTGGTGGGACACTACAACTACTTCGGGGTTCGCAGCAATGAAAAGGCGATGGGTAGCTTCTTCACACACGCCATCGGTTGCGCCTTCAAATGGCTCAATCGACGTGGCGGAAAACGAAGAAGCTTTAACTGGTCAGAATTCAAAGTTGCGTTGAAGAAGTTGAATGTGGCTACTCCCCGGATAGTGGAGAAACAGCGAGAGCATGTGGTCTTTGCATAAAGGCCCGTCCGTCGCGAAAGCGAGTACAACCGAGGAACCGGATGCGGGAAAACCGCACGCCGGGGTCTGTGCGGGGGGCGCCCGGTAACGGGCGTTCCTACCGCGAGAACTGCTCAAAATAATCGCGATCTTGACTATAATTACAATGTAGTTATAGTGTCCATATGAGTTATCTGTCGTTTGAATGGGATGAAAAGAAAAATGCTTCGAATAAAAAGAAGCATGGTGTTTCATTTGACGAGGCCAAATCAGTATTTACTGACCAGTTTGCACGTTTAATATCCGATCCTGACCATTCCGACGACGAAGATCGCTTCATCCTGCTTGGCACAAGCATCCATTCCAGGTTATTGGTAGTTTGCCACTGTATAAGGGTGAGTGATTCAATCCGCATTATTTCAGCCCGGAAAGCTGACAAACAAGAACGTGAAATTTATGAGGGTTATCGCAATGCGTAAACACTACGATTTTTCTGATTCTGTGCCTAACCCGTATGCCCAGAAATTAAAGAAGCAAATCACTATCCGCCTAGATGAAGATACAATCGCTTACTTCAAAAGTATGGCCGAAGAGAAAGGTATTCCTTATCAAAGTTTGATTAATCTATATCTTCGTGATTGTGCTCAGGCTCATCGAGATCTTAAGCTACAGTGGCAATAAAGTTAGCAGTTAACAAGCGCATACACTCGGAAAATTTGCTCTGCTGCGCGCCGCAAATTCCCGGTGATGCGGAGCGTTATGCGTAAAAAGGAAAAGAAGAAATGGAAAACAATCCACAGCCTGACGAGGTAATTGCTGCTCAGCAGTTAACGATCGATCAGGTTACAGAAAGAATTGATCGTGTTCATGGCCCTTACTGGGCTGCACGAAATGATTTTTTAAAACTATTAATAACAATTAACACAGCAGTCATAGCAGGCACTGTTACATTTTCTTCATCATTTGTAGGCTCAGGCAATACCACTCAATGCCTAAGTCTTCTTTATATTGCATGGGGCTTGTTATTTATTTCACTTATATCCAGCGTTATAGCAATTTGGCTATCTAGCCAACTATATTTATTTTATCCTCGTTACTTTAATCAAAAAGACAATTTAGAAAAAAAAGTTAGAGCACTAGACTCCAAAGATCCAAAGTATCAGGAAGAAATAGTCAATCTATTTAAAACAAGCTTTAACGAAGCAGTTCAGCCTGTAGGAACAGCTGATTCAAGGACAGACATCGCAAGCAAAATCAGTTTAGCTACATTAGTAGCAGGTTTAGGGGTGTTCCTCTTATTCGGTGGCATCCAAGTTGTTTAAAGCGCATAACAAGTCGTTTAAATCGCTGTGCAAAAAAGCGCACAGCTCGGACGAGCAAAAAGCAGCTCGCCGTTTAACTCAGCGTTATCGCGCCGAGGAAAGCTCGGCGTATCTTACGGGGTGGAAGTCCCCGTTGGGTAAGGGTTAGCCACCCACCCATATCGAGTCTTGGACCTGCGGCGGAGTGCGGAGTCACGAACAAAGCAGGTTAAGCGTAGACAGAGAATTCTGTAGGCCGTAGGGGTGGTCGCGCACCCTGAAGTGCTGGTACAGCTTCGACAACGTCAGTTCCGGACGCCGAGGGTTTTAACGCGCACCGAAGGCGAAACAGAAGCATCCGTTGAAGGCGAGGATGTGGAGGTCCGGCGGAGTCCTCAGGCCGTGGCATGCAGAGAGAGATACGTCGTAGAACTCGGGAAGTCCCGTTGTACTCCTGGCGTGGAGAGGTCATCGGCAAGGAATGCAGTTATTGAGACACGAAAGAGAAATCCGGATACAGAGGTAGACTGAAACCTAAACTGATGAAACCGAACCATGATACAGGTGGGTTACCGCAAGGTGGCTATATGTCCTCGGGATGTCTTATCAAGCATAGTACTCAGCGGTGGGGAAAGCCCACTACAGGGGAAAGGACTTGACGGAAGTACGTAGCCCGCAAAGGAAACTCATGCCGGACACGGTAGGGCTGGATCAACATGAGACAACCTCACTGTGGGGAATAGCCAAGCGGGCGTCAGCCTGCAAAGACCATCGTTTTCAGGACCTCTATCGGTGCCTGGACGCCAACCTGTTGCTGAGCTGCTGGGACGATCTGAACAAGAAAGCGGCCAGTGGAGTCGACGGGGTAACGGCGCAGGCGTATGAGCAGGACCTCATTGCCAACATCTTGGACTTGACGGAGCGACTGAAGACGAAATGCTACCGAGCGAAATTGGTTCGGCGTTGTTATATACCCAAGGAAGGGGGTGGGGAGCGCCCATTGGGCATCCCTGCTCTGGAAGACAAGCTGGTTCAGCTGGGATGCGCCAGGATCCTCAAAGCTATTTACGAAGAGGATTTTCTGAGGGTTAGTTATGGGTACCGACCAGGACGGAGTGCCAAAGAGGCGGTCGCAGATCTCGGGTTCAATCTTCAATTCGGCAAGTTTGGTTACATTGTAGAAGCTGATATTAAAGGCTTCTTTGATAATATAGACCATGACTGGTTGCTGGAGATGCTGAGCCTACGGATTGACGACAAAGCTTTTCTTGGACTGATTCGTCAATGGCTGAAGGCGGGTATACTGGAGATCGATGGGCAGATAGTGCACCCGGTCACCGGAAGTCCGCAGGGCGGTATTGTTTCCCCGATATTGGCCAACGTCTATTTGCACTACGGACTCGACCTTTGGTTTGAGCGAGTGGTCAAGGCGCGTTGCAAGGGACAGGCGCTATTGGTTAGGTACGCCGATGATTATGTCTGCGCCTTTCAGTATCAGGAAGAGGCCCATGGGTTCTATCGTGTTATGCCTAGACGACTGGAGAAATTTGGTTTACAGGTTGCGCCTGAGAAGACCCGTATTATGCGATTCAGTCGCTTTCATCCCGGCCCGAGCCGGCGCTTTGCCTTTCTCGGTTTCGAGCTTTACTGGAATCGGGACCGGCGGGGTGATCTGCGAGTGATGAAGCGCACGGCGCGTAAGAAACTTCAAGAAGCCAAGAAGCGGATGAAGCAATGGATCAGAGCTAACCGTCATTTGCCGGGACGTCAGTTCGTTAAAGAATTGAACCGAAAACTGGTGGGTCACTACAACTACTTTGGGATTCGCAGCAATGAAAAGGCGATGGGTAGCTTCTTCACACACGCCATTGAGTGTGCCTTCAAGTGGCTCAATCGACGTGGCGGAAAACGAAGAAGTTTTAACTGGTCAGAATTCAATGCTGCCATGAAGAAGTTGAATGTGGCTACTCCCCGGATAGTGGAGAAACAGCGAGAGCATGTGGTATTTGCATAAAGGCGCGTCTGCCGCGAAAGCGAGTATGACCGAGGAACCCGGTGCGAGAAAACCGCACGCCGGGGTCTGTGCGGGGGGCGCTCGGTAACGGGCGTTCCTACCGCGAGAGGCGCAAGAATAAATATGAGTGATAAACGAATATCAGTAAAAGATCTGTCAGATAAACACGGCTTAAATAAACAAACTGTTTTTAAGGTGATAAAGCGCCTTGGCATTGAGCCTGAAAAAACCCGTGGCGGTAGCGAAAGCCGCGGACAAATGATCTCCTACATCACAGAAAATGAAGCAAATCAGATATTAGAGGTAATAGCCGCGGGGAAAAGTTCCAATAATCAAAATGAAGGTGCAGTAACTGAGGCTGCTTTATATGATGTTGGTGTTTTTTATTTAATTCAATTAGAGCCCGAGCACGACCCAAGCCGGTTCAAAGTAGGCTTTGCTAGTAATTTAAACGAACGGTTGAGGCAACACCGGTGCTCTGCACCATTTTCCGAGGTTTTAAAAACCTGGCCCTGTCGAAGGCTTTGGGAAAAAACTGCAATTGAGTGTGTAACTGAAGGTTGTGAGCAACTGCATACAGAAGTATTTCGGGCTGAGCTAATTGAAAACGTGGAAAACAAATGTGAACAATTCTTTGGGTTAATGCCAAAGTTAAACTATGAGTGAAACAATCAAAAAGCACCTAACAAGGCGCTCGTTCGGACGCTCCTTACGTCGCGCCGCACAGCTTAATCGTTGGGCTTCAAAAGTGATGCCTTCATATCTGGCTGCTGTGCCGGGAAAGGCGGTGAGCTTCGGTTCAGGTCCAGAATGGCTGAGTCTAAACAGGAAATCTCAAGAATGTTGCGGATAGCCCGGGTCAGTTGGGTCACAATTGCCACGTTACTATTGGTGGGAAATGCTATGGCCGTTGAGGAAGCGAAATACAACGTACTTCGTGAAGAAGACGGGTTCGAACTTCGGGAGTACGAGTCCCATATTCTCGCTGAGACCACGGTAGATGGAGAGTTTGAAGATGCGGGTAACGAAGCATTCGGCCGCCTGTTCAAGTACATTTCTGGCAACAACAAACAGCAACAGAAAGTGGCGATGACATCGCCTGTTGGGCAAGAGCCATCGAGTCAGAAGATTGAGATGACATCGCCGGTAGGCCAGCAGAAGCAGGATGGAAAATGGGTTGTCAGCTTCATGATGCCAGCGTCATTCACGCTGGAAACGACTCCTGAGCCAAAGGATCCAAACGTGTCTATTCGCGAGGTTCCGGCACGTCTCATTGCTGCGGTACGTTATTCGGGTTTTTGGAGCGAAAAGAGTTACCGTCGCAACTTGGCAAAATTACAGGATTGGATAGCGAATAATCGCTTGACTCCGTTAGGCGAACCGATTTGGGCACGGTACAACCCACCGTTCATGCCTTGGTTCCTTCGTCGCAATGAAATTCTGGTGCCGGTTGCATCCCCGGAATCTGGCGATTGAGCGTGGTGCAGTTGACGCCCAACAAGTCGTTGCAGCGGACATTTGACCCGCCACCTACTTTTGCTGCCGCAAAAGCAGGCGTCGCCTCAAATGCCGCTGAACTCAGGCGTTAGCACTCGCAAAGAATCGGAATGAATGAGTCTGATAACTTAACCATCGCATGCCCTCAATGCCTATCTCCTTTGGAGATCAATCGTGGCGTATGTGAACAGTGTGGATGTCATCCCACAACTGAGCAGCTAGAACTCCTCGCGCGAGTGTCCAAAGGAGTGTTTTACTGGGGATGGCAATATGGTCGTTCATTCTTCCGTGAACTTCGTGAGTCAGGAAGTATACAATCCCGATACTCGATTGATCCCGTATTGGTGCTTGGCTTTCTTGCCTCTGCGGTCGCAGCCGGCGTAATAGGTAATGCATCCTATGATGCACTTAAAGCATTAATTGAAAAGTTCCGATCTTCTACCAACACCAAGTCCATGTTGCCTCCCGAGGTGGAAGATGACGAAGAGTTAAAACTGTTGTTCGATTTGGCCCAAGCTTATCTGAGATATAAAAAGAGTCCTTTCGCACCATTCAGCAGTCTGGCTGAAGTATTTGATGTATTGGAGAGGTATGAACCAGTCACATTCCTAGATCCTCAAGACCTTCAGGACCTCAGTGAATTGTATGCTCGCTATGATACAGCCAAGTGTATTAGCAGCTAGCCCTCGTTCGAACCTACCGCACCGATTATTTGCGTTTTGTACTTTTGAAATGGATACCGTCAGAAGCAAAACAAATCTTCGATCTTCTGCCGCAAAGGAATTTCGAACAGGCGTTTCGGCTGCTTACCGATATTGGGAACTGGGATCCGAAGCGAATTCCCGAAGCGGCTAACGGAGAGCTCGTTGGGCACGTTTATCGCAATCACCGACGGTTAGGATAGTTTTCGAGCTAATAGAAAACAGTCTGATCGCAGTATCAAAAGTTAATTCTCCAGAAATCGCCATTGAAGTTGTAGGTCGGCGTTTAAGTGTTAAGGATAACGGAGTCGGAATGGATGTTCCGACACTGTTTCAGTACTTTTTCATGCCCGGGGAAAGCGGCTGGCTCGAACAAGGATACGATTTGGAAAAGGAAAACACCGGAACAGGTATTACATGCGGATTGATGTGGCTAGATCAACTACAAGTGGAAAGCCGAACTGAAGATGGTGACAGTTGCTGGGCCGAACTGGAAATAAATGATTGGAGTAAATGAATCTCAGCGTGGCAGATGAAAAAATCACTATCAAACATCATACCTGCGGAACTACCGCGCAGGTACTTTTCTGCAATCG
>CAWGCA010000040.1:0-87720 GCA_963820955.1 uncultured Gammaproteobacteria bacterium
CCATGAATTGCTCCTCGCTGTTACCCACCAGGTTTCCCGGGTCGACCAGGGTGCGGCTGACCCGCCCGTCGATCGGCGCCACCACCTGGGTGTAGCTCAGGTTCAACGCCGCCTCCACGATTTTGGCCTCGGCTCGCAGGATGGCCGCGTCGGCGATGCCCTGTTCGCCCTGCCATTTCACCATGTCCGATTCGGAGCCCGCCTTCTGCTGGTAGAGTCGCCGGGCCCGGTTGGTCTCGGTCTTCGCCCGTTTAAGCTCCGCCTTCGCGCTAGCCAGTTCGGCTTCGGTGGCAGCAAGCTCTGCTTCGTATTCCCTCGGGTCTATCACGTACAGCAAATCGCCCTGTTTGACCCGCTCCCCGGCGGTGAATTGCACGCTTTGCAGAAACCCCTTGACCCGCGCCCGTATCTCCACTGTCTCCATTGCTTCCGTGGTGCCGGTGAACTCCAGATAGTCGGTCACCTCCTTCACCAGCGGCTCGGCCACCGTGACCTTGGGCGGCGGCGGCTCGGCATACTCGTTTTTCTGGCCGCAGCCGGCAAGCAGAGTGGCTAGCAGGACGAGTGTTAGCAGTGGAAACTTCATCTGATGTGCTCTCCGCTGTTATTTAGTTCAGCTCATTTATTAAGGTATGCGACAGAAGATTAGGGCGGAACGGTACTCGTCGGCTGGGTGTCGCTGACGATCGATTAATCCTGATGATGCACCACTATCAGGCCCTGGCTCGTCCAGTCTTGACCGAATAGGGTATAGGCCTATCGACGGCCTAGCAACTGCTTAACACTCACGGTCTGATCCCTGGCCAAGCTGGGCGTACTGGGCGTGCTGTAGCAGAGTTAGGGCCAGTTTGTTGCGTTCGGGGTTGATCTGCAGCCCCAAATTGGTTTTATCCGGACGTCTTGACTATACTCCCACACCAATATGCCTGCCGCAAAAGGGGAGAAATGCGCATGCGAAGCGCGACAGTCTTTATGTTGCTCGTCTTCTGGGTGTCGAGCCCCTGGGCGGCGAATGACGGGACCTACGACTACCCGTTCGACGATACCTTTGTCGCTACCGTGGTCGGAACGCCTAGCCCGTTTCGGGCCGAGCTGCCGGACAAGATTCCAGTCAAAACAGACAGCCTGACCATCTTCGAGGATCGAGAGGTACCGGAGATATTCTGGTACACGGACGAGTTCAAGTACTCCTATGCGGTCCAGGACGGGCCGGCGCCCCTGGTGTTCATCATCGCCGGGACCGGCGGCTCCCATGCCGGCAGTTCAACCCAGATGCTGGCCCGGGCCTTCTACCAGGCCGGCTTTCATATTGTCGCCCTGTCCTCCCCCACCTACGAGAATTTTGTCGTTTCCGCTTCGAGCACCTCGATACCCGGTCATGCCTTTGGCGATGCGGAGGACCTCTACCGGGCGATGGAGCGGATCTGGGGTGAGCTGAAAGGGGATACAGAGGTGACCGGTTTTTACGTCACCGGCTACAGCCTCGGCGGTTTCAACGCCGCGTTCGTCACCTGGCTTGATGAGCAGAAGCAGATTTTCAACTTTCGCAAGGCGCTGCTGATCAATCCGCCCTGGCGGCTCTACAGTTCGCTCTCGCTGCTCGATCGGATGATCGAGAACATCCCTGGCGGCGTGGATAATTTCCCCCGCTTCTTCCAAAAGCTGGTGCGCGGCCTTACCGAGGTCTACAAGAAGGCCGACCGGGTCGACTTGGGTGAGGATGCCCTCTACGCCGCCTATGAGGCGCTCGATCTCAAAGACGAGCAGTTGGCGGCCCTGATTGGCGTGGTTTTTCGCATCGCCTCCTCCAACATGGCTTTTACATCGGATGTGATGACAAATTTTGGTTATATCAAGCCGAAAAACCTCCGCTTGACTAAGAACACGTCGCTGGCAAAGTACAACCAGGTGGGTGTGCGCCTCGGTTTTACCGATTATTTCCACGACTATTTCTACCCCTATTACAAGGCACTGGATCCCTCGGTCACGCGGGAGCAGCTGATTGAGCTGATGAGCCTCGCGACCATCGAAGAGTATCTCCGGGAAAATGAAAAGATCGAGGTGATGCACAACGAGAATGACCTGATACTGGCACCGGGAGAGATCGATAATTTTCGCCGGGTCTTCGGCGCGCGAGCCCGGATTTATCCGAAAGGTGGGCACCTGGGTAACATGGAGTTCCGGGACAACATTGGCCGACTGATCAGTGTTTTAAAGCAGTGAGCGGGATATCGATATGCTAATCAGCTTAGATAGGGTTAGATCCGGCATTATTGCGCTGATTGCTCTGTTGGGGGTGGCGGGGTGCAGTACAGCGCCGATCGAGGTGGGCGAGCCGGTCGCCCCTGAGTTTCCCGCCGATAAGGTGCTGATCGACGATCAGGAGACGGTAGGACAGGTGATTTCCGATCCCTGGGAGGGCTTCAACCGCACCATCTACCGCTTCAATTACCGCTTCGACAAGTACATCTTTCTGCCGGTAGTAAATGCCTATGAGACGGTAACACCGGACGTGGCGGAAAAAGGGATTCACAACTTTTTCAATAACATCCGAGAGATCCCGACTCTATTCAACTCGATACTGCAGCTGAATGCGAAGAAGACCGCCGAGACGGGTGCGCGGATGATATGGAACACCACCCTCGGGCTGCTCGGTTTTATCGATGTGGCCAGCGGCATGGAGATCCCGCGGCACCAGGAGGATTTCGGTCAAACCCTGGGTTACTGGGGCGCGGGGACCGGGCCCTTCTTGATGTTGCCCATTCTCGGCCCTTCCAATGTGCGCGATGGTATCGGCACCGGCGTGGACTGGTATGTGAGCAAGACCATCTGGGAGGGGATGACCGATCTTGAGGCCTGGCAGGACTGGACACTGACCGGCCTGAAGGCCATCGACGAGCGGGCCAATATCTCCTTCCGCTACTACGAGACAGGTTCGCCTTTCGAGTACGAGTATATTCGCTGGCTGTTTACCACCAAACGTCAGATGGACATTGAGCGATAGGGCCAAGAGCATGCGGAGAATATCAATGAGCGTATGGGTTTTTCTTACCGCCTGGCTGAGTCTCTCCTGTTGCATCGTTCCTGGGGTTGCGGCGGCGGCGGAGGCGGAGGGAAAGGGTCCGATCAGAGTGGGTGTGACGGTATCCCTCGTCGGCAAGTACGAACAACCTGGCAGGGCGGAACTGGAAGGGCTGCAGATGTGGGCCTATGACGTCAATACCCGCGGTGCCCTGTTGGGGCGTAAGGTGGAGATTGTCTACCACGACGACCAGTCGGATGCCCAGATGAGTGCCGAGTTGTATGAGCGGCTGATCACCCAGGACAAGGTGGATCTGCTGGTGGGACCCTACTCCTCGGAACTGACCATGGAGGCGAGCAGCGTCGCCGAGCAGCATGCATTCCCCATGGTCGCGGCCGGCGCCGCTTCCAGCGCCATCTGGGAGCGTGGGTATAAAAACATCTTTCAGATTGACGCCGGCGCCGGAATCTACATGGATCTCCCACTCAATTTTGCCAAGGAGCAGGGGCTGAGCCGCGTCGCTTTGATCCATGCGGAATCCGAATTTCCCAACGAGGTTGCGGCGGGGGCGCGCAGAGCGGCGGCAGCCCTGGGCATGAGCATTGTGTTCGATGAGGCGTACGCCGAGGGAGCGACCGAGTTCGCTGATATCATCGGACGGATGCGAGGGACCGAGCCTGAGGTGGTGCTTGGCGGCACCTATCTTGATGACTCCGTCGCCTTCATGCGTCAGGCGAAAAAATCCGGGCTATCCCCCAAGTTGATCGCCTTTACCGTCGGCCCTGCCCTGCCTGAGTTCGGAGAGGCGCTGGGTGCCGATGCGGAAGGGGTGACGGGGGCGGTGGCCTGGATGCGGGGCGCCGCTCTGCCCATGGCGCAGGACTTCTCCTATCGCTACAAGGAGAAGTTTGGCCACAACGCGGGGATGCACGCGGTCTATGGTTACGCGGCGGGACAGGTGCTGGAGGCGGGGGTGCGGCTGGCCGGCTCCCTGGACAAGGACCGGATCAGGGAGGAGCTTGGCGGGCTCAAGTTTCGTTCTCTGATGGGTCGTTACCGGGTGGATGAGCGGGGCATGCAGCTAGACAAGTCAATCTACCTGATGCAGTGGCAGGATGGTCGCCGGCGTCTGGTGTTGCCGGAAAATTTCGCCCGCAATAAGGTGAGATTTCCGTTCAAGCCCTGGTCAGAGCGTTGAATACAGGATGGGCCCTCGATTTGTTTCGAGCCGTCGGATGATTCCCTATCAATTGGGTCAGTAGGGATAGTGATGGGTGCGGAAATTCAGGGTAAATGCTGGAATTGTGGTCTGGCGCTTGGTCCCCACGATTACGGCCGGGAAGAGAGCTGCCTCGGATGCCGTAAGCCGACAAGGGTCTGCCGGAACTGCCGCTGGTTCGCCCCGGGCCGGGCCAATGACTGTGAGGAACCCATGGCCGAGCGGTTGATGGAGAAGGAGCGGGCCAATTTCTGCGGCTATTTCGAGCCGACGTCCAATGTGGCCGGGAAAGGCAGCGACTCGAAGGAACTGGACCTCCAAAAGGCGGCGCAAGAGCTGTTCAAATATTAACCCCCTTCGGTTTCTGATATTCTCGGCACTCTGCTGTCGTTAAGCATTATCAGGATCTGCTCCATGGGTCGAATCGTCTGTGTCGCCAACCAGAAAGGTGGGGTCGGAAAGACCACTACCGCGGTCAATCTGGTGGCATCTCTTGCCGCATTGCAGAGAAAGGTGCTGCTGGTCGATCTCGATCCCCAGGGCAACGCCACCATGGGCTGCGGTGTCGATAAGCATGGCCTGGAAAAATCCAGCTGTGACGTGATCCTCGGTGAAACCCAGTTGCACGAGGCGGTGGTCAGATCGCCAGCGGCGAACTTCGATGTGCTACCCGCCAATTCCGATCTGACAGCGGCGGAGGTGGGGCTGATGAATGCCGCTCTGAAGGAGAAGCGATTGAGCCTGGCCCTGAGCGGTGCCAGGGAGCGGTACGAGTATGTCGTTATCGATTGTCCGCCCTCCCTTAACATGTTGACAGTTAACGCCCTGGTGGCTGCCGATGGGGTCTTGATACCGATTCAGTGCGAATATTATGCTCTGGAGGGGCTCTCCGCCCTGGTCAGCACCATACGCCAGATACAGGCGAGCCGGAATGCGGATCTGAAAATCGAGGGTATCCTGCGCACCATGCATGACCCTCGAAACCGACTTACCAACGAGGTCTCCGCGCAGTTGATCCAGTACTTCAGCGACCAGGTATTCCGCACCATCATCCCCCGTAATGTCCGCCTGGCGGAGGCGCCGAGCCACGGTCTGCCGATTTTACTGTATGATAAGTCCTCCCGCGGGGCGGTCTCCTATCTGGCCTTGGCCAGTGAATTCCTGCGGCGGCAAGAAGAAAGACACCACTCAGCCTGATCAATACGGAAAACAATGGCAGCAAAAAAACGCGGGCTTGGACGAGGACTGGATGCCCTTTTGGGCAGCGCCTCCGAATCAGATAATGAGGAGGCGCAAAGCGCTGCCCCGGGGGCGGGGATGGCGGAGCTTCCGCTCGATTTAATACAGCGCGGCCGGTTTCAGCCGCGACGGGATTTCAATCCTGAAAGCCTGCAGGAACTTGCCGACTCTATCGCCGCTCAGGGCGTGGTTCAGCCGATCGTCGTCCGCCCTGTCAATGACGGGCGTTACGAGATCATCGCCGGGGAGAGGCGTTGGCGGGCATCCCAGCAGGCGGGTCTGAGCACCATCCCGGTGGTGGTCCGTGATGTGCCGGACCAGATGGCCATGGCCATGGGCCTGATCGAGAATATCCAGCGGGACGATCTGAACCCTTTGGAGGAGGCCTCCGCCCTGCACCGTCTTCTGAACGAGTTTGAACTGACGCACCAGCAGATCGCCCAGGCGGTCGGCAAATCCCGCACCACAGTGACCAATCTGTTGCGCCTGCTGGATCTCAATGATGATGTCAAACGCCACATCGAAGAGCGGCGCCTGGAGATGGGTCATGCCCGTGCCTTGCTAGGACTGAAAGACCAGGCCCAGAGTGATGCAGCCCGCCGGGTCGTGGCTCAAGGGCTTTCGGTCCGGGAGACGGAAAAGCTGGTGCGCCGGTTACAGGGGGAGGAGCCGGCTGAGGACAGGGTGAAGGAGACGCCGAAAGAGGATCCAAATATCCGCAGTCTGGAAAATGGGTTGACGGAGAAACTTGGCGCGCGGGTTAAGATCCAGGCGAGTGCTAGCGGTAAGGGTCGAATGGTGATCAGCTATAACAGCCTGGATGAACTTGAGGGCATTCTGGAGCACATACAGTGAAAGTGAGGTGTCATTGATCGCGCTAGGCAGGCCTATAAGATATTTTATTAGCCTATCGTTTGACCCTATATTCTAAGACCCTTATACTTCTTGTGTTCTAACGGGGAAGCCGGCGAGAGTGATGCTGGCCAACAGAAGGCAGGCCTATTGGATCGTTCTGGGGCAGTTGGCAATAGGCTTGCTGGCGGCGCTCATGTTGCTGGCTGTCGATTGGATTCATGCCTATTCCGGACTGATCGGGGGGCTGATCGCAGCCCTGGCGAATGGCGTTTTCGCGGTCAGGGTTTTTGCGCGTTACCGGGCCCAGGAACCCGAAAGACTGCTGGGGCGTTTTTACGGGGCGGAGTTCCAGAAGCTCATTTTGACCGCATTTCTGTTTGCGGGAGCCATCATCTGGATTAGTCCGTTGAGTGCAGTTGCCTTGTTCGGCGTCTACCTGCTGGTGCAGTTGGTGCCGATACTGGTTTCATATTTTCTCGATTAACGACGTATTGGATCTATAACAGAACAATGGCTGCCGATACTCTGACTTCCAGCGAATACATCAGACATCATCTGACCAATCTCACCTTCGGCAAGCTGCCGGATGGCGCCTGGGGCATAGCCCATGACGCGGCGCAGGCCAAGGAGATGGGATTCTGGGCCATCCACCTGGATACCATGTTCTGGTCCCTTCTCACCGGTGTCCTGTTTCTCTACCTGTTTAAGAAGGCTGCAGATGCGGCGACCACCGGCGTGCCGGGGGGATTGCAGAATTTCGTAGAATGGGTGGTGGATTTCATAAACGAAAGCGTCCGGGGTTCTTTTACTGGAAAGAACGATCTGGTGGCACCTCTGGCCCTGACCATTTTCATCTGGATCTTTCTGATGAACCTGATGGATCTGGTGCCAGTTGATCTCATCCCCTGGGTTTCGAATCTGATGGGTATCCACTTCATGAAGGTGGTGCCGACTACCGATCCCAACGCTACTTTTGGCATGGCCATCGGGGTGTTTGTCCTGGTGCTCTATTACTCAATCAAGATCAAAGGGATAGGGGGATTTGTCGGAGAACTCACCCTGCAGCCTTTCTCGGCCAAGAACCCGGTAGTGAAGGTGTTGTTTATCCCGATCAACTTCGTGCTCGAATTCGTCAGTCTCGTCGCCAAGCCGGTATCGCTCTCGCTGCGACTCTTCGGAAACATGTACGCGGGTGAGATGATCTTTATTCTGATCGCCATCATGTACAGTACAGGTGCCGCGATGGGACTGTTTGGCGGGGTGCTGCAGCTGGGCTGGGCGATTTTTCATATCCTGATCATCACGCTGCAGGCGTTTATCTTTATGACCCTGACCATTGTCTATCTGGATATGGCTCACCACGAGCACTGAGCAGATTTCTGTTTTAAAGTAACCAACACTCAACTAACTGGAGACCGAAATGGAACAAGCACTGCTGTATATTGCCGGCGCAATCATGATGGGCCTTGGCGCCCTGGGTGCGGCTGTAGGTATCGGTGTTCTTGGCGGCCGCTTCCTGGAAGGGGCTGCTCGGCAGCCTGAACTCATCCCCATGCTGCGCACCCAGTTTTTTATTGTCATGGGTCTGGTGGACGCCGTGCCAATGATCGCCGTGGGTCTGGCCATGTATGTTCTATTCGCCGTTGCCGGTTGACCAGCAACCGACTCTCATCTCGTCTAATAGCGAGGTATTTCCGGGATGAATATTAATCTGACTCTAATTGGTCAGCTTCTCACCTTCGTGGTGTTCGTGTGGTTCACGATGAAATTTGTCTGGACCCCGATCATGGGGGCCCTGGAGAAGCGACGCGCAGGTATCGCCGACGGTCTAGCGGCTGGGGAGCGAGGCCAACACGAACAGGAACTCGCCAAAGAGCGTGTCAAAGAGGTGCTTCAGGACGCAAAAGCCCACGCCACGGACATTGTAGCCCAGGCCCAGAAACGGGCCTCCGAGATCGTGGACGAGGCGAAGGGCCATGCGCGTGTTGAAGGCCAGCGGCTTATCAGCGCGGCAGAGGCCGAGATCGAGCAGGAGACCAACCGCGCCCGCGAACAGTTGCGCGAGAAGGTGGCAGAACTGGCGGTCGCCGGTGCCGAGAAGATCCTGCGCAAAGAGATCGACGTCGCGGCACACTCCGACATCGTCCTCGCCCTGGGCAAAGAGATCTAAGGCAAGGTTATGGCAGGAGACGCAACAACAATCGCCCGTCCCTACGCGGAAGCGGTATTCGCCCGCGCGGAGGAGTTCGGGGATCTGGACCGCTGGTCCGATGTGCTGAACTTGTTGGCTGGTTTGGTAGAAGACCCTATCATGGTCGGCGCCATCGGCAATCCGCTATTGAAACGAGAGGATCTCACCGATCTGATCCTGCAGATCGGTGGGGACCAGCTGAATGAAGAGGGCCAGAATCTGGTCAAGCTGCTGGTGCAGAAAGATCGCCTGCCGGTGTTGCCAGAGATGCTGGAGCTGTACCAACAGCTGAAGGCCGATCATCAGCGGGTGCTGACTGCGCATGTGCGCAGCGCCTATCCGCTGCAGCCGGCCCAGCAAAAAATGATTGCCGCTGCCCTCAAGGCCAAGCTGGGACGGGATATCACCATTACCACCGAAAACGATCCCGAACTGATTGGTGGGATCCACATCCGCGCAGGTGATCTGGTGATCGACGGTTCCATCCGCGGGCATCTGCAGCAACTGGCGAACGAATTGGGAATCTAAGCGAGAAGCCACTATGCAACTCAATCCATCCGAGATCAGCGAACTGATCAAGAGCAAGATCGAGCACTTCGATCTCAAGACCGAGGCCCGCAACGAAGGCACGATCATCAGCCTGACCGACGGCATCACCCGTGTCCACGGCCTGGAAGACGTGATGTCTTACGAGATGCTGGAGTTCCCCGGCAACACCTTTGGCCTGGCCCTGAACCTGGAGCGCGATTCGGTGGGCGCCGTGGTGCTGGGCGACTACAAACACCTGACCGAAGGCGATCCGGTGAAATGTACCGGCCGCGTGCTGGAGGTGCCGGTGGGAGAGGGATTGCTGGGTCGGGTGGTGGATGCCCTGGGCAATCCCATCGACGGCAAGGGCCCGGTTGATGCCAGCGAAACCTCCCCGATCGAGAAGGTGGCGCCTGGCGTCATTACCCGTAAATCGGTAGATCAGCCGCTACAGACAGGCCTCAAGTCCATCGATTCGATGGTCCCCATCGGTCGCGGGCAGCGAGAGCTGATCATTGGTGACCGCCAGACCGGCAAGAGTGCGATTGCCATAGATACTATCATCAACCAGAAAGGGACGGGGATTAAGTGTGTCTACGTGGCCGTCGGCCAGAAAAACTCTTCTATCGCCCAGGTGATGCGTAAGCTGGAAGAGCATGGCGCCATGGAGCATACGATTATTGTTGCAGCGCCTGCCGCCGATTCTGCGGCCATGCAATATATCGCCCCCTACTGCCGGTTGCACCATGGGTGAGTACTTTCGCGACCGCGGCGAAGATGCCCTGATTATCTATGACGACCTGACCAAGCAGGCCTGGGCCTATCGGCAGGTCTCTCTGTTGCTGCGGCGCCCGCCGGGACGTGAGGCCTATCCGGGTGACGTCTTCTATCTGCACTCGCGTTTGCTGGAGCGTGCCGCCCGGGTCAACCAGAGTTTCGTCGAAAAGAGCACCAATGGCGCCGTGACCGGCAAGACCGGCTCTCTCACCGCCCTGCCAATTATCGAGACCCAGGCCGGTGACGTATCTGCTTTCGTTCCGACCAACGTGATCTCCATCACCGACGGCCAGATTTTCCTGGAAGCGGATCTGTTTAATGCCGGTGTGCGCCCGGCGATCAACGCCGGTCTCTCGGTATCCCGAGTCGGCGGCGCCGCCCAGACCAAGATCATCAAGAAACTGGGGGGAGGGGTTCGTTTGGCGCTGGCCCAGTTTCGTGAGTTGGCTGCCTTCTCCCAGTTCGCTTCCGATCTTGACGAGGCGACCCGCAAACAGCTCCAGCGTGGCGAACGCGTCACCGAGCTGATGAAGCAGGGGCAGTACAGCCCTCTGAGCATTGCCGAGATGGCGGTCTCCCTGTTTGCCGCCAACGAAGGTTATCTGGATGACGTGGAGGTGGACAAAATCGTTGATTTTGAGTCGGCGCTGAACGGCTATATGCAGAGCAGCCAGCAGCCGCTGATGGACAAGATCAATGACACCACCGACTACAACGATGAGATAGCGCAGGCATTGCACCAGGCCCTCAAGGATTTCAAGGCCAACAATACCTGGTAACGGAATCGTTGAGTTCTAGACAGAAGGGATAAATATGGCAGGCGCAAAAGAGATCCGCACCCAGATCGCCAGCATCAAGAATACGCAGAAGATTACCTCTGCGATGCAGATGGTCGCGGCCGCCAAGATGCGCAAGGCGCAGGATCGAATGGCGTCCACCCGCCCCTACGCCGAAAAGATCCGCAGGGTAATCGGTCATCTCCATCATGCCCATCCGGAGTATAAGCACAGTATCATGCAGGAGCGCGAGGTCAGGCGCGTCGGCTATATCGTTGTATCCTCTGACCGGGGGCTTTGCGGCGGGTTGAATAACAACCTGTTTCGTAAACTGGTAAAGGAGATCAAGGCCCATTCAGAGGGCGGGATAGAAGCCGATTTCTGCATCATCGGCACCAAGGCCCTCGGCTTCTTCCGCCGCGTTGGCGGTAAGGTGCGCGGCCAGATCACACAGCTTGGCCCTACCCCCCACATTGAGGATCTGATCGGCACGGTCAAGGTGATGCTCGACGCCTATGAGAACGGCGAGATCGACCGCGTCTATGTGGCCTACAACGAGTTCGTGAACACCATGACCCAGAATCCGACGCTGGTGCAGCTGGTACCCATTGCCTCCGAAGGTGACAAGGAACTGCAGCATCACTGGGATTACATCTACGAGCCTGACTCCAAGGATGTGCTGGACAATCTGCTGGGCCGTTATATCGAGTCGCTGGTGTACCAGGCAGTGGTGGAAAACGGCGCCTGTGAGCAGTCGGCCCGGATGGTGGCGATGAAGGCCGCCACCGACAACGCAGGTGGCCTGATCGACGAATTACAACTGGTGTATAACAAGGCGCGCCAGGCAGCCATTACCCAGGAGATCTCCGAGATCGTGGGTGGCGCCGCCGCGGTCTGAAATGATTGCTAGGTCGGGTTTCCGCCCGACGGGTCTGTCGGCCGTTGAGCTGACCTACGCTGGAATATTGAGTTAACGAGGAACCAGAAATGAGTTCGGGTAAAGTGGTGGAAATCATCGGCGCCGTGGTGGATGTTCAATTCCCCATGGGCGAGATACCGAAGGTCTACGATGCACTCATGATCGAAGAGAGCGGCATGACACTGGAAGTCCAGCAGCAGCTGGGCGATGGCGTGGCTCGCTGCATCGCCATGGGATCGACTGACGGCCTGAAGCGCGGGGTCGAAGCAGTTGGTACCGGCGCTGCCATCTCGGTTCCGGTCGGCGAGGCAACTCTCGGTCGGGTCATGGATGTGCTGGGCAAACCGATTGACGAGCTCGGTCCGGTGGAAGCAGAAAAGCTGATGCCGATCCATCGAAATCCTCCCCTGTTCGAAGAGCAGTCGAGCACGACCGAAATTCTGGAGACCGGGATCAAGGTAATCGATCTGATCATGCCCATTGCCAAGGGCGGCAAGATCGGGCTGTTCGGCGGTGCCGGGGTCGGCAAGACGGTGACCCTGATGGAACTGATCCGCAACATCGCGGTGGCCCACTCAGGCTACTCGGTGTTTGCCGGGGTCGGCGAGCGAACCCGTGAAGGCAACGATTTCTATTATGAAATGCAGGAAGGCGGGGTACTGGATAAGGTTGCCTTGGTCTACGGCCAGATGAACGAACCCCCGGGCAACCGGCTTCGCGTTGCCTTGACTGGACTGACCATCGCCGAGAATTTCCGGGATGAGGGGCGTGATGTGCTGATGTTCGTGGACAACATCTACCGTTACACCCTGGCAGGTACCGAGGTGTCGGCCCTGCTCGGCCGTATGCCCTCGGCGGTGGGTTATCAGCCGACCCTGGCGGAGGAGATGGGGCGCTTGCAGGAGCGAATTACCTCCACCAAGACCGGCTCAATTACCTCCTTTCAGGCGGTTTATGTGCCGGCAGACGATTTGACCGACCCCTCCCCTGCCACCACCTTTGCCCACCTGGACGCCACTCTGGTGCTGTCCCGGCAGATTGCGGAGCTGGGTATCTACCCGGCAGTGGATCCGCTGGATTCCACCAGCCGCATCCTGGATCCTAATATCGTGGGTCAGGAGCACTACGACGTGGCCCGCGCAGTCCAGAGTACGCTGCAGCGCTACAAGGAGCTGAAGGACATCATCGCCATTCTGGGTATGGACGAGCTGGCAGAGGAAGACAAACTGATCGTGTCCCGAGCCCGCAAGATTCAGCGCTTCCTGTCACAGCCTTTCTTCGTGGCGGAGGTGTTCACCGGATCTCCCGGCAAATATGTCTCGTTGAAGGATACCATCACCGGCTTCAAGGCAATTGTTGAAGGCGAGTACGACCACCTGCCGGAACAGGCATTCTACATGGTCGGCTCTATCGATGAAGCGGCCGAACGGGCCGGCGGAGATTGATTTAGCGAGGTGATAGTTAAATGGCCATGACATTCCACGTGGATATCGTCAGCGCTGAAGGCGAGATCCATTCCGGCCTGGCCGAAATGGTATACGCCCCTGCGGTGATGGGTGAGGTGGGTATTGCTCCACGGCATACGCCGCTGGTGACCCGGCTGAAACCCGGTGAAATTCGGGTGGATAGCGGATCCGGCGAGATGAAACATTTCTATGTTTCCGGCGGTATTCTGGAGGTCCAGCCTCACGTGGTGACGGTATTGGCGGACACCGCCGTGCGGGCCTCCGATCTGGATGAGGCGGCGGCGATGGATGCCAAGCGGCGGGCGGAAGAGGCGCTGGCGGGTCAACAGGCGGACTTCGAATATGCCCGGGCTCAAGCAGAACTGGCCGAGGCGGTTGCCCAGCTTCGGGCGATTGAACGGCTACGCAAAATCAAGCGGGGATAATTTCATCCTGCTTTTCCCGGAAAACCCCCTTTAATATTCAGTAAGGGGGTTTTTTCTGTAGACCAGATCCAGCGTCACGACGTATCGACATACTGTTGGCACCGTCTTGCATCACCGACAGGAGCTGACTGAGGTCAGCTACATGGTAGACACCGTCAAAGGCCTGAGTATCCTGATCGCTGGCAATCCGGGCGGTTTTGAACTATTGTCAGGATTCAGTGATCGGACATTTCCGTTATCGGATCGGCACATAGGCATCACCCTGCACTAAGACAGGACGTGACATCAGGACTCTAACGACTACGTATCGCAGGCGATTTCGTAGCCCTGTGTTTTCAGTCACTACTCGCAACCAAGGATAGTCTGTCCAGGCGGAGAGCAAGCCGACTCCAGGATTCTGTCACTGGGTTTACGAGCCCTATCTTTGCTCTGCTTTAGGGCAGGATAAGGGCGATAACTATCTAGAATGGTCGGAGGTTTCCAAATGAAATGTACGCATAGATGCTTTCTTGTTGCTGCTATCGCCATGCTGTCGGTGGCCTCAGCGATTCCCTCGATGGCCCTTGCCGCCGAGCGGATCGTGTTCGGAGGTGGACCGGCAGGGGGCACCTTCCAGGTAGTGGCCAACGCCATCCAGGTCTACGATCCGGTTAAAGAATCCAAAGAGTACAAGGTCCAGGCGCAGTCATCGGCCGGTTCGGTGGAGAACCTGCGTAAAG
Organism: uncultured Gammaproteobacteria bacterium; assembly: GCA_963820955.1. Classification (GTDB taxonomy): domain Bacteria; phylum Pseudomonadota; class Gammaproteobacteria; order Chromatiales; family Chromatiaceae. The sequence goes on from CAWGCA010000040.1 coordinate 14,137, forward strand.
TGAACTCCGGCAAGATGGATTTCGGTGTCGTCTACTCCGGGCATGTCTACCTGGGGCGCAACGGAAAACTGAAAAAGGACACCAAACAATATGAAGACGTGATGGCCGTCTCCTATCTCTATGGGGCCCCGGCCCAGTTGGTGGTGCGCAAGGGCTCCGGCATCAAGAGTACCAAGGACCTAATCGGCAAGAAGGTAGGGGTTGGCAACGCGGGTTCCGGTGCCTTTGCCAACTGTGAGTTGTTTTTCACGCACATGGGTGTCTGGGATAAGATCGAGCGCAACGCCATGGGCTACAATGATGCCGCGGCGGCCTTCGGCAACAATCAACTGGACGCCTTCTGGTTGTTTACCGCATTCCCCAGCGGCGCGGTAATCATGGCTGCACAGACCAACGACATCGATCTGATTAACTTGGAGAAAGATGCGGAAGCGAGCAAGTTCTTCGAGACCTATCCCTATTTTTCAAAGCTTTCGGTCCCGGCTGGTACCTATAAAGGAGTCGACTACGAGACCCCCTCGTTTCAGGATTCCGCCCTTTGGGTAGCCAACTCCAAGGTATCGGACGAAGTGGTCTATGATCTGCTTTCCAAGATCTACACGGAAGAGGGGCTGGCCCACATGCGCGGCCAGAAGAAGACCTTCAAGGAGATGGCCATAGAGACAGGTACCAACGGTATCGTCACCCCCATGCATCCCGGGGCGGAGCGTTTCTGGAAAGAGAAGGGTATGCTCTAGTCTAGGCCTTTCTGGTGAGTATCGCCCGATGCGCCTATTGAAGGCAGTTTGACGGCAGTATTCGTTCAGAGGAGCATACCCAGGTGAAAAAGGAGAAGGAGTTCCTTTTTCACCCGGTTTCTATCGCGCCGCAGCACTCTTTCGGGCAGGAGCGCCATGTTCGATAAATTGCACAAAATAGAACAACACATTTTCGATCTGCTGGCTGTTTTCCTCGTTCTCTTCTACTCCTATTCAGCGGTCCTGGAGCCCGCTGCGACCCAGTTTCATCGCGGTATCTACGTCATCGTCACCTATGTGCTGGTGTTCCTGCTGTATCAGTCCAAGTCGCGGTTTGGAAGGCTGATCGATTATTTGCTGATCATCCTGTCGATTATCACTATCGGTTATTGGATGGTGAACTTCGAGGTGATCAACTACCGCGCCGGTGCGGAGACAACCCTGGACAAGGCGATAGCCGTGGTTGGGGTGCTGATCGGCGTGGAACTGGCCAGGCGGGTGGTCGGTAGCGTATTTGTGGTTATCGGTGCCATCATGTTGCTCTATGGCGTCTACGGCGACTACGCGCCCGAGCTCATTTCCCACGCCGGTGACACCTTTCCTGACCTCTGTACCAGTATCTTTTACAAGAGCGACGGGGTTTTCGGCATCATGGCCAATGTATTGGCCACCTATATCATCCTGTTCGTGATCTTCGGCGCCTTTCTGGAGAAGAGCGGCGCCCAGCGTTTCTTCATAGATTTTCCACTGGCCGCCGTTGGCCACAAGATTGGCGGCCCCGGTAAGGTATCGGTGATTGCCAGCGGCCTGTTCGGCTCCATCTCCGGCAGCGCCATTGCCAACACGGTATCCACAGGCGCCTTCACCATCCCGATGATGAAGAAGGCAGGCTTCAGGCCCCACGTCGCTGGCGGCATTGAGCCGGCTGCGTCCATCGGCGGCATGTTCATGCCCCCGATCATGGGCGCCGGGGGGTTCATCATGGCCGAGCTGACGGGTGTTCCCTACTCGCAGATTATGCTGGTCGCCGTGTTCCCTGCCTTGATGTATTTCTTCAGCGTCTTCGTCATGGTCCACTACGAAGCCAAGATGCACAACATCGTGGGTGAGAAGTCGGAAGTCAGCGCCATGGAGATTTTGCGGCGCGAATGGTTTTATATCCTGCCGCTGGTTGCCATCACTATTTTTATGCTGGCTGGTTATTCTCCGGGTTATTCGGCCATCCTCGGTGTGCTCACTTGCATCGCCGTCAGTTGGGTCCGCGTCGATACACGCATCGGTCTGAGGGGCTTCCTGGAGGCCTCGCGGGCGGGAGCGATGAGCAGCCTGAAGATTGGGGCTACGGTCGGTGTCATCGGTATCATTATAGGGGTGCTGACCTACAGTGGTCTGGTGCTCACCTTTGCCGACATCGTGATAGAACTGGCCGATGGGCGTCTCTTCCTTACTATTCTCCTGATCGCACTGGCTTCGCTGGTGCTGGGTATGGGGGTCCCGGTCACCGCCGCCTACCTGATCACTGCCGTGGTTGCAGTCCCCGCCCTGACCCATCTGGGGGTCAATGAGATTGCCGCGCACATGATCGTCTACTGGCTCTCCCAGGACTCCAATATCACACCGCCGGTCTGTATTGCCGCATTCGCCGGGGCCACCATCGCCAAGGCCAACATGTGGAAGACCGCCTTTACCGCCTTCAAATTCGCTAAATTCCTTTATCTGGGACCCTTTCTGTTCGGTTATGTGCCGGCCTTTTCGCTGAACGGAAGCGCAAGTGACATTATTGTGGCCTTCGTGCTCATCTTTTTTGGTACCTGGGGATACTCCTGGCTGTTAAGCGGGATCTGGTTGTCCTATTTCCGGGGAGAGAAGGCGAAATGAGGCGCCGCGTCCGATGCCAGCCCGAGGAAGTGTAGCTATGGAGAGTGTGAAGAATCTGCCGACGGTTGAGTATAAAAAAATTCTCTATACCACGGATCTTTCAGAGGCCGGGCGCTTCGCCTTCCCTTATGCGGCAAGTATCGCCTCCCGTTATGCCGCGCAATTGACGGTGTTTCACGTCGTGGAGTCGCGGGAGTTCGAGAAGTATCTGGTGGGCTATATGAGCGAGGATCTGTGGGCGGAGATCAAGACCCGGGACCTGGAGGCGGCCAAGCGGATACTGATCAATCGAAAGCGCAACGATACAGCGATCAAAAGCAGCGTGGATCAATTCTGTCAGGAAACTCTGTCGCAGCAGGATGGCAAGCCCTTGATGGCTTATGAAATACAAGTGCAGATCGGGGATCCGGTGGAAAAGATTCTGGAAGAGGTTAAGCAGGGCGGCTACGATCTGGTGGTCATGGGCAAGCATGGCCACGGTGGTTTGAAGGAGGCAGTGACGGGGGACACCGCACGGCGGGTAATTCGGCGCTGCAAGGTGCCGGTCATGGTGGTTCAGCTTCCTGGATGAGGCGGATAGCTGGGTCCTGGCAGAGCCGCGAGAATGAATCAAAAAAATTCGGTACCGACAGCTTCTCTTTTTCTCTAATATAGACTCTTTTTCATGTCATCCGGCCGCCTCTCCTGTGGAGCCGGACGATCGCGTTCTTGAGACCGGACCCAGTCGCAAGAACCAGCAGCCGAGGAGAACCTGTATCCATGTCCGAGGACCTGCGGAAAAGCGCCCTCCATTATCATCGCTACCCCCGACCCGGCAAGCTGGAGATCAAGGCTACCAAGCCGCTGGCCAACCAGCGGGATCTTGGGCTGGCCTATTCTCCGGGCGTGGCTTTCGCCTGCAAGGAAATCGAGCGGGATCCGGTCACTGCTTTTGACTATACGGCCCGCGGCAATCTGGTGGCGGTAATCACCAATGGCACGGCAGTGCTTGGCCTGGGCGCTATCGGTGGCCTGGCATCCAAGCCGGTGATGGAGGGTAAGGCCGTCCTGTTCAAGGAGTTCGCGAATATCGATGTGTTCGATCTCGAAGTGGAAGAGCGGGATCCGGATAAATTTATCGAAACCGTGGCCCGCTTGGAGCCCTCTTTCGGCGGCATCAACCTGGAAGATATCAAGGCCCCCGAATGCTTCGTAATCGAACAGGGTTTGAAGCAGCGGATGAATATTCCGGTGTTTCACGACGATCAGCACGGAACCGCAATCGTGGTGGCGGCGGCACTCTACAATGGCCTGCGAGTTGTGCAAAAAAAGATCGAAGAGGTGAGAGTGGTAGTGTGCGGCGCCGGTGCCGCCGCCCTCGCCTGTCTCGATCTGCTGGTCGAGATGGGGCTGAAAAAAGAGCATGTCCTGGTCACCGATATCGCCGGCGTGGTGTATCAGGGGCGGTTGGAGGAGATGGATCCCTACAAGGCACGCTATGCGGTGGATACCGACAAACGGACCCTGCAGGAGGCGTTGCCTGGGGCGGACATCTTTCTCGGGCTCTCCGCTGCCGGTGTTTTAAAGCCGGAATATCTCACGCAGATGGCGGCTCGACCGCTGATCCTCGCCCTGGCCAACCCGACTCCCGAGATCATGCCTGAGCTGGCTAGAGAGGTCCGTCCAGACGCGATCGTCGCCACTGGCCGCTCCGATTTTCCCAACCAGGTCAATAATGTCCTCTGTTTCCCCTTTCTGTTCCGCGGTGCACTGGATGTCGGGGCGACTCAGATCAACGAACGGATGAAGATGGCTGCAGTACGGGCGATCGCCGATCTAGCGCTGGAACAGGCCTCCGATATAGTACGTTCCGCCTATGGCGGCCAGCACCTGCAGTTCGGGCCCGATTACCTGATTCCCAAGCCCTTCGATCCCCGCTTGATGGAGAGCGTGGCCCCGGCGGTGGCCCAGGCGGCGATGGAGAGCGGCGTGGCGCAACGGCCATTGCCCGATCTGGAGGCCTACCGCAGCCATCTGCACCACACGGTTTTTCGCACCGGTATGACCATGAAACCCATTTTCGACCGGGCCCGCGAACATCCGCCTCGGGTTGTTTACGCGGCAGGCGAGGAAGAACGTGTGTTGCAGTTGACACAGCAGGTGCTGGATCAGGGGATTGCTCGTCCGATCCTGATCGGCCGGCGCCAGGTGGTATCCAGGCGGATTGCCGAGATGGGTCTTACTATCGCGGTAGATAGGGACTTCGAATTGGTGGACCCCCAGAATCATGATCGCTACAAGGAGTATTGCGAGGCCTTTTTCCGGCTGGTATCCCGCAAGGGATGTTCGCCAATAGAGGCCCGCTCCCTGGTACGCACAAACTCTTCTGTGCTGGCGGCAATGATGGTACGGCAGGGGCATGCAGACGCCATGCTGTGCGGCCTGCTGGGCCGTTATAAGAATCACCTCCATCACATAGGCCAGGTAATCGGCCCGGCCAACGGGGTGCAGAAGCTAACGGCGTTGAGTGCCCTGGTGCTGCACAGCGGTACCATTTTCATTACCGACACCCATGTACAGGAGGACCCTGCGGCAGAAGATATCGCAGAGATCGTCCGGTTGGCCGCTGATGAGGTACGCCGGTTCGGCATCGAGCCCAAGGTGGCCCTGCTCTCGCACTCCAATTTCGGCAGTCATGATTCCGTCTCTTCCCGCAAAATGCGGGAAGCCCTGCGGATTATTCGAGGCCAACAGCCGGAACTTGAGGTGGAGGGGGAAATGCATGCTGAGCTGGCTCTGTCCGAGGCAATGCGACAAAGGCGTTTCCCGGACTCCCATCTGAAAGGAGCGGCCAATCTGTTGGTCATGCCCAATCAGGATGCGGCCAATATCGCCTTTAATATGTTGCGGGTGCTGGGAGATGGCATCGCCATTGGTCCGATTCTGGTGGGGGCGGAAAGGCCGGTCAACATCGTAACCCCTTCCAGTTCTGTACATGATCTGCTCAACCTGACTGCCCTGGTGGCGGCTCGGGCCCGGATAAGTTGATGGCGTAAGCAGCTTTCGGTTTGGCAAGGAATCTGGGGAGAAGAGGCGATTTACCCCTCCAGCCACGCAACTTGATACAATACGTGGCCTTTTCCCCGGACAGGGACGACACCAGTTGGAGCATACCATCATGGCCAGAGAAGTGATTAAAACCGGAAAATACGTCTCTCTCACCTACACCATTGCAGATTGGGAAGGGAATCTGCTCGAACAGAACGATATTCCGGTCAACTATGTCCACGGCGGCGAGACCGAATTGATCGGCGGTATGGATCGGGCCGTGGTCGGTAAGGGTCCGGGTGACCGGGTCGAGATGTTGGTATCGCCGGAGGATGGCTTCGGCCCCCATGACCCTGACCTGACATTTACCGATGATCTGGCGAATGTTCCGCCCCAGTTTCGTCACCTGGGAGCCGAGGTTCAGATGCAGAATGAGGCGGGTGAAACCCAGACCTTTTACGTTACCAAGATCGAGGATGAAAAACTCACCGTGGACGGGAATCATCCACTGGCGGGAAAGACGCTCAAGGTGCAGGTGAAGATTCTCGAGGTGCGGGATGCCACTATCGAGGACGTGAACCCGGCGGCAGGTAGCTGCTCTCTGAACTGAGTTGGATGCAGTGTGGTCAGAGGGGTCAAGATAACCGGCCCATGGGTCGCTATTTCCCGTAGTTTAGAGAAACAGATAGAGCAATCGAGAGAGCGAATGAAACTAGGAGTGGTTATTCTTGCCGCCGGCCAGGGCACACGGATGAAATCCAATCTGCCCAAGGTGCTCCATCCCCTGGCCGATCGCCCGCTGCTAGCCCATGTGATCGCAACTGCCCGGCGGCTTGGTGCATTGCGGATCGCGGTAGTCTACGGGCACGGTGGAGAGCAGGTTCCGGACACTATTTCCGATGCCGACTTAGTATGGGTGGAGCAGGCCGAACAGCTGGGCACCGGTCATGCAGTGGAACAGGCGCTGCCCGCGATGGCGGGAATGGACCGGGTACTGGTGCTCTATGGCGATGTGCCTTTGACCTCGATGACCACCCTCGCCGCCCTGATTCGGGCCGTGGATGATACCGCCTTGGCCCTGCTCACGGTGACCCTGACGGACCCGGCAGGATACGGGCGGATTGTCCGCGACGGTCAGGGCCGGGTGCAACGCATTGTAGAGCAGAAGGATGCGACCGATCAGGAGCTGGTGATCGATGAGATCAACACCGGCATCCTGGTGGCAGAAAGGCCGAGACTGGAGACCTGGCTGGACCGGCTGGACAACGATAACGCTCAGGGTGAGTTCTATCTTACCGATATCGTCGCCATGGCGGTGGCCGAAGGCGTTGAGGTCAACTCAACCCGGCCCGCGGACAGGCATGAGGTGATGGGTGTCAACGACCGGCTGCAGCTGGCCGAGCTGGAACGGCACTACCAGCGGGCGCAGGCGGACCGGCTGATGCGGCAGGGAGTTACATTGCGGGATCCCGCACGTTTTGATCTGCGCGGTTCCCTGTCGGTGGGAGATGATGTGGAGATCGACATCAATGTCCTGATCGAAGGAGAGGTGAGTCTGGGCGACCGTGTTCGGATTGGCGCAAATACGGTGATTCGCAACAGCCACATCAGCGACGGCGTTGTAATTCTGGAAAACTGCGTCATCGAGGATGCCAGCATTGGTGAGGAGAGCCGGATCGGCCCTTTCTCCCGGATTCGGCCGGAAACAAAACTGGCGGCCCAGGTCCATGTGGGAAATTTTGTAGAGATCAAGAAATCGTCCGTCGCTCGGGGCAGTAAGATCAATCACTTGAGTTATGTGGGCGATACCAGCGTCGGCAAATCGGTGAATATTGGTGCCGGTACCATCACCTGTAACTACGACGGCGCCAACAAATACCGCACCGTGATCGGCGATGGCGCCTTCATCGGTTCCGACACCCAGCTGGTGGCACCGGTGGAGGTGGGAGCCGGCGCTACCATCGGCGCGGGCTCCACTATAACGCGAGATGCCCCGGCAGACGCGTTGACCCTGAGCCGGGTGAAACAGACCAGTCACCAGGGCTGGAAACGCCCGGTTAAACAGTCAAAACCAAAGGATTGATTCAACATGTGTGGAATCGTCGGCGCCATTGCGCAGCGTGAGGTGATGCCCATCCTGATGGAGGGGCTGAGGCGCCTGGAATACCGGGGTTACGATTCGGCCGGCATCGCCATCCGCGACAGCTCCGCCCATCTGCAGCGGATTCGTTCGGTGGGCAAGGTATCCTGTCTGCAGGAACGATTGGATCAAACCGAGATATCAGGCAACCTGGGTATCGCCCACACTCGCTGGGCCACCCACGGCATGCCGGCTGCCCGCAACGCACACCCTCATATGAGTGGCGAGAAGGTTGCTGTGGTACACAATGGGATAATCGAGAATCATGCCGAACTGCGCAGGGGGCTGGTGGCCGAGGGCTACAGCTTCTCATCCGAGACAGATACCGAGGTTATCGCGCACCTGCTGGCCTCTCTGCTGAAAGGTGGTAGTGACTTGATGGAGGCAGTGCGGGAGACCCTTTCCCGACTGGTTGGTGCCTATGCCCTGGCGGTCGTGAGCCCGGATGACCCGGATCGGCTGGTGGTGGCAAGGGCCGGTAGCCCGCTGGTGATCGGCGTCGGTGTCGGTGAGAATTTCATTGCCTCGGATGTATTTGCCCTGTTGCCCGTTACACAGAGTTTTATCTTCCTCGAAGAAGGGGATATGGCGGAGATCCGGCGCGACCGCATCAATGTACTCGATGCGGAAGGCAATTCAGTGGAGCGGCCGCTGCGCGCCTCCCAGCTGGCTGCGTCGGCTGCCGACAAGGGCCCGTATCGGCATTACATGCTGAAGGAGATCTTCGAGCAGCCGGCTGTGATCGCAGAGACCCTGGAAGGCCGCATCTATAAGGGGCGTCTTCTAGAAGAGAGTTTCGGCCATGAGGCCAAAGGTCTGCTTGACGATACCCAGTGTGTGCACATTATCGCCTGCGGTACCAGTTATCACGCGGGCATGGTGACAAAATACTGGCTCGAAGAGAGCGGTATCCCCTGCAGCGTGGAGGTGGCCAGCGAATACCGCTACCGCAAGGTGGTGGTTCCACCCGGAACACTGTTTATTACTATTTCCCAGTCTGGGGAGACAGCGGACACCCTGGCCGCCCTGCGCGGTTCACGGAGCATGGGCTATCTCGGCAGCCTCACCGTCTGCAATGTCCCGGAAAGCTCGCTGGTGCGCGAGTCAGATGTGGCGTTGATGACCCGGGCGGGACCAGAGATCGGGGTTGCCTCTACCAAGGCCTTCACAACCCAGCTGGTGGCGTTGCGGTTGCTTGTGCTTGCCCTGGCGCGCCGCAAAGGGTTGTCGGAAGAGCGGCAGCGGATGCTTGTGGAGGAACTGCACGCCCTGCCCCGGCAGATGGAAGTGGCGCTCAAATTGAGTGACAAGATCCAGAAGATGGCGGAGGCCTTTGCCGAGAAGCAGCATGCACTGTTCCTTGGGCGTGGCCCGTTCTATCCGATTGCCATGGAGGGAGCGCTGAAGTTGAAGGAGATCTCCTATATTCACGCCGAGGCTTACCCTGCAGGGGAGTTGAAGCATGGTCCCCTGGCGTTGGTGGATGCGGAGATGCCGGTGGTCTGTGCCCTGCCCGACGACCCCTTGCTGGATAAGGTGCTTTCAAACCTGCAGGAGGTGAGGGCACGGGAGGGAGAGTTGTTCCTGTTCAGTGATCAGAAGGTGAAGATCGATCTGGACAACTACCAGAATCTTACCCTGGACGACATCTGTCCCAGCACTGCGCCTATTGTCTATACCGTCCCGCTGCAGCTGCTTGCCTACCATGTGGCGATACTCAAAGGCACCGATGTCGATCAGCCGCGCAATCTGGCCAAATCCGTCACGGTCGAATAGGCTGGCCCGTAGGGAGCCGCCCCAATCGGTCAATCCTGTGTTGCAGTCCTTGAAAAGGGCATGCCATTCCCATCGGACTGCGCCTTGTTTTGACCCATTAGGGTGGCTCTGAATCCTGAAATATTACCTTGAAGGAGTACTAGGCGAAAACGGGAATTCAGTATCGATCTGAAGTTCGGATACAGGATTCCAGGTTCCGGTTCTTCGCCAGGCTTGGTCCGCCAGGTATCCCCCTAACGAGAGGGCCGTGTCTGGGATTTATTTGCGAATACCTTCCACATTGATAATCAGCTCGACCTCGGTAGAGGCAGGCCCAAGGTCAAAATCGATGTCGTAGTCTTTCAGAGCCAGTCTGGTGGTGCCCTCGAAGCCGCGACGATAACCACCCCAAGGGTCCTTACCCGCACCGACCTGTTTTACATCGATGCTGAGCGGTTTGGTGACACCATGCAGCGTGAAGTTACCTTGCAGTATGCCTGTGCCGCTGCCATTGTCTGTAAAGCCGGTACTGACAAATGTAGCCTGCGGATATTTTTTAACATCTAAAAAATCATCGCCGCGCAGATGCTTGTCACGTTCGGCGTGGTTTGAATAAACGCTTGCGGTATCGATCGAAACCGACACCTTGGCTGCTGCCGGGTTTTTTTCATCATAGCTGAACTCACCGTCGAAGGTGTTGAAACGGCCATAGAGCCAGGAGTAACCCAAGTGGGCAATCTTAAACTGAATAGAGGTGTGCGCGGTATCGATCGTGTAGTCATCCGCGCTGACAGAGTTAGCACAGAAGAGCGATGATGCGATGACTGCAGTTATAAATAATTTTTTCATTTTCATGTTTCCTATACTGTAATCCGATTTGGTAAATAGGCTCTAGTTGGTGCGAAGCATCCGTTTTAAAGTGTCATCCTTGTCTAAAAAGTGATGTTTCAAAGCCCCGGCGGCATGCAGCACAACCAGGCTGGTCAGGCTTACTGCCAGGTAGAAGTGGATAGTCCCGGCAATGTCTGCTTGCTGTTCAATACCCAGAGTAAAAGCCGGTACCTCAAACCAATGGAACACTTCAATTTCACGCCCATCGGCGGTAGAGATGAGGTAGCCGCTGATCATGGTGGCGAACAACAGGACGTAAAGGGCCAGATGGACCACATGAGCCACTGTTTTCTCCCAGGTGGCGTGATTGGGCAGAGGCATCGTTGGCGTGTTCACCAGTCGCCAAAGCAGGCGGACCACCATTAGAGCAAACAGAAGAACGCCAATGCTCTTGTGCACGTAGGGGCCTTGTGTATACCAGGCATCGTAGTAGCTGAGGCTCGTCATCCAGAGCCCCAGTCCAAACAGACCTATGACGATTATTGCAACCAGCCAATGAATTCCTATGGAGATCACCCCCCAGCTTTGGTCGGTGTTTCTCACCTGTATGACCATCGTCTTATCCCCGGGTTGCAGGCCAATAGCTTGAGAGCATCCGCTGAACATGCGTATCCGTTAGAGCAAGGCTGTGTTCATGCAGTTCCAGGACCTGGTATAAGTTGTCGGCCTGAAGCATCTGAATATCTTTCATCTCCAGAAAACGGAACAAAACACCAAGATGGGTTATCTGGTGGTCCAGAGGGCATTGTTCGTAAGCATCGCTGCTCATGCTGGAATCGATAACCAGAATCTTTTGGCCACGCCGCTTCCTCCGAAGCTATCTTTTAAGAGTTATTTTTATGCGCTTAGGCACGCGAAAGCAATGTCGCGTTCCCCTGTGCAATTTCCGGGTTAAACAGTTGGATAAAAGTTTAGAGTCTTGCTTGGCGGGAGACTAGATGATCATTGCTGAAAATACTGTTCCATAAATGGAACGATGGTTTAAATCATAAAGTCTGAATGGTTAATCAAAAAATCGATAAAGCTCTTCACTTTGGGAGCGAGGTGCCTGGGGGAGGGATAAACCGCGTAGACGCCGTCTTCAGGGAGTTTCCAATCTTCCATTAGCAATACCAGTTTGCCTTCGGCCACATCTCCGCGGACATGGGCGTCGGGCAGCAGGGTGATGCCGTAGCCTGACTTCACCATTTCCCTCAGTAGGACAATACTATTGGCACAATGTTGCGGTTCAAGTTGAACACTTTTTACGCCGTGGCCACCGGTAAAGGTTAAGGCACTCTTCTTTAGTGAATTGCCATAGAGCACCAGAGTATGCTGTTTCAATTCATCCGGTGTTTGGGGAGCCCCATGCTGCGCTATATATTCAGGGCTGGTACAGACCAGCATACGGCTGTTACCTAAACGTCGGGCCACCAGCGTGGAATCGGATAGCTGTCCTGCACGGATGGCCAAATCATATCCCTCTTCAATAAGGTCGACAAAGCGGTTGGATAGATCCAACTCAATTTGCACTCCTGGATGTATTTTTGAATACTCCGCAATCACACTGCCCAGATGGGTAAACCCGGTTTCAACCGGCGCGGTCAGCCTCAATATACCTTGGGGAATATCCTGGCCAAGACTCACCGAACGCTCGGCCTCTTCCACCTCTGTCTGTATCCGTTTACAACGTTCATAAAAAATCGCCCCAAGCTCTGTTAGTTTGAGTGAGCGCGTGGTTCGTTGCAGTAGTCGCACGGCGAGCGCCTCTTCCAGATGTTTCATCCGTCGGCTAATCGTAGATTTGGGTTCTCCCATTTCTCGTGCGGCACCGGAAATGGATCCTGCATCCACTACTCTGGCAAAAATAATCATGTCGTTGAGGTCAATCATGTGATCTTTTCTGGTAACGGGCCTTTGTAGTGAATTGGAAATAATGTTTGTTAAGCTGCGGAGCACCATGAAAAATTCAGCGATGTGATCATCAAATCGGAGCTGGGCGGGCGGAAAGTTCGTTTAGAAAAGTGTGAACCCGAGGCCCCTCCTTATCTCACGTTCTGCTTGAAAGCGGGGACCTGCGCGTTCCTGGCCTGGGAAAAATTAGCGAAGGTGATATTTACCGTGACTAAAGACACGCCTTCGAAATTGGCGCCGGCAACGTTGGCGTGGCGCAGCACGGCCCCCATCATCTGTGAGCCCGAGAAATTCGCTTCAGCGAGGTCCGCGCGATGGAAGTTGACGTCCCGCAGCGCAACGCCCCGTGCATCAGCGCCGATCAGGCTTGCCTCCCGCATATTGGCAAGATTCAAAACAGAGGGGAAACAGTCGTCACCACCGAGTATTACCCGGTCCATCCGGGCCTGTACCAGATTGGCGCCATTCATGTGAGTGTTGCAAATGATCGCATCGCTCAGATCCGCTCCGCGAAGGCGCGCTTCAATCAGGAGTGAACCCTGAATATTGGTTCGCGACAGTTTTGCCTCCTGGAAGCAGGCATCGGTCAGATCAGTTCTTATCACAATCGCGTCCGAAAGATTGGAGCCATGAAGATCCACATAGCGCATGTCGCATGACTCCAGACGGACCCCCTGCATAGCACAATTGGTTGCGACGGCGCCACTGCCCGGCGAGCCGTCGCTCAGCTTTGCCTCCTCAAAGATCGCTCCGTTGAGATTGGCTCCATCGAGGTGGGTACGAATCAGTATCGTTGCCTTGAATCGGGCCCCCGACAAGTCTGCCCCCCGAAGGTCGGCTTCCTGCAGCCAGGCATTAGTGAGATCGGCATTGCGCAGGTCGGCGCCGTCGAGGATGTCGTCTCGCAGGTCGGCACCGATCAGGCTGTCTCCTTCTACCGTTCGCAAGATCTGTCCTGTCTCTTTGTGTCTGATTTCGATCACAGATGCTCCCCTTTTTTCAAACGAATTCCCAGGCGAGTCGGTCGCGATCGGTTTTTACTTTGGGTCAGCGCCTGGTCGGGTGTGGCAGTGGCGGTTTGTAAATCCGTATGGGCCGTATGACTTTCTGTTCGTGGGGGCTTCACCTGTTGTGTTTGCGTTTGTTCGTTTCTATCTATGGCCTGGGTTTTCTTGGTAGTTCGCTTTTTCCGAGCTGTGCTCTTTACTTGCCCCCCCTGTCGATCAGTTGGCGCCGTGTCGTAGGCGGGGCCTGTACTCGCTATCGACGTTCCATCGCTTTCCTCTACTCCTGCTCCATTCCCCCTGGAGGAGGCGCCGGCTTTCTTTCTGGCTGTGCGCCTTTTTGCAGTGCCCGAACGACCCTTTCCCTTGTTTTTGGTGTTGATGTTCGGCCTGTCAGCGGTGGTTCTGCGCTTGCTCTTCGCCTCTAGCGGTTGCTCGGTCTCTGCTGCTTTTTCGAAGACGCCTGGGGTTGCGGCCGTGGCCGCACTGGCCACGGCCGGAGCACCATAGGCGGGCGTCGGTCCCCTCTGGCCTCCCTCTCCTCCGGCAGCAGGTGCTGCCGGGCCTCCGTTCGGAGCGCCGCCCCCTGGATTACGCGGGGGCGTACCTGTGGGAGGGAGAGGTGTCGGTCTACGAAATCGTTGCAGCAGCGCGCGTAATGGGTGCCATACCAGCAACAGCAGGGCGCGCAGGATTCGATAAGCCCAGCTGCCTAGGGTAAACAGAATGCCCCATATTCTCATCCACAGGGGTGTAACCGCGGCAGCGGGAGTGCTATTGGCTACCACCACCTCCACTTCGGCAAAACGACCGGACAGTTCTATCTCGCCGTTCTCTGTCTCTTCCAGATAGAATTGCTTGCGTGCGCTGATGCAGCCCAGGGGGATTACTATCACGGCCATTATCGTGGCAACACCGGCGCCGAACAGGAGACTGACTGCCATTCCCTGGAAAATCGGGTCATTGATAATGGCCCAGGCCCCGGCCATCAAAGTCAGGGAGGTAATGAATATGGGCCGCATGCGGATTTCGGCACCGGCGACTGCAGCCTCCCTAACGCTCTTGCCTTTAGCCACCTCGATCTTCACAAACTCCACGATCAGGATTGACTGGCGCACTATGATGCCCCCGAGTGCGATCATTCCAATCATGGAGGTGGCGGTAAATTCCGCGCCCATGATTAGGTGTCCGGGGATGATGCCAATGAGGGTCAGGGGAATTGGCGACATGATAAGCCCGGCCAGGGCAAAATTGCGGAATTCCCATACAATCAGGCCGTAGATCAACACCAGGGCGGCCATGAAGGCGAGCCCCATGTCGCGGAATGTCTCGTAGGTGACGGTCCACTCACCGGTCCATTCGAATCCGGAGACCGAGTCCTCAGCCGGGGGGGCGATCAGTCCCCAGGGCATACCGCTGATCTGGACTCCGTCCGGAGTGGTGTAGTTTTCCAGCAGGTCCTCCACCCCGAACATGCCGTAAATAGGTGCCCCCAGGCGGCCCTCCATTTCCCCGACCACATACTCCATAGGGCGGAGATCCTTGTGGTAGATGATGGGGTCTTCGTTCATTTTGACGAACCTGCCAAGCTCGGCCAGGGGTACCATCCCGCCGCCTTCGGAGCGTATCGGCAGGCTCGCCAGGGTGTGGACATGGGAACGCGAGGCGAGGGGAATCTGAATCACGATATAGGTGGGCTCCAGCACGGTGCCCCGTTTGACATCACCGATCTGAAAGCCGCCCATCGCCATCGCCAGGTTCTGGTTGATGGTGTCCACGGAAATACCGCGGCGTACGGTCTTTTCGGTGTCTACCTCGAATCGCCAGTATTGGTAAGTCTCGGCCATGTAATTGTCAGCATCGACAATATTGTCCACCTGCTCGAACATCCGGGTCAGGTCAGCCGCCACCGTGCGCCGCGTCTCTTCGTCCGGCCCGTATACTTCGGCGACGACCGTTTGCAGGACCGGCGGGCCGGGAGGCATCTCGACGATTGCGATTTTCGCGCCCAGTCTTTGCGCCAGGGGCATCAGCAGATGGCGTGCTGCAACTGCGATTTCGTGACTGCCCCGCTCCCGCTCTTTTTTGTCTTTTAGCATCACCAGCAAATCGCCTTCCCAGGGTCGCTCTCGCAGGTAGTAGTGGCGCACCATGCCGTTGAAGTTAAACGGCTGTGCCGTGCCGGAATAGGTCTGAACTGCGGTGACCTCGGGTATTTCCCTCACTTTGCGTGCCAGTTGCCGGATTACGTTGACCGTCTTCGGCAGAGCGGTGCCCTCGGGCATATTGACGACGATGCTGAACTCGGGTTTGTTGTCGAAGGGCAGCATCTTGACCGGAACTGTTTTGGTGTAGAACAACACGCAGACAAGCGCGGTAAGTACGATGGTGCTGATCAGAAAAAGGATGCCCAGTTTACGATGTTCGATCAGTGGCAGTATCAGCGGTCGATAGAGCCGGCTTACGAAGCGTCGTGATTTCTCCTCTCGCCTTTCTGCCTTCTGCAATGCGGCCATGCGAGGGCGTACACGCAGGGCGAACCAGGGGGTGAAAACAAAGGCGGCGATCAGAGAGAAAAACATGGCCGAGGCGCCGAGCACAGGGATTGGGCGCATGTAGGGCCCCATCAGGCCGCTGACCCAGCCCATGGGCAGCAGGGCGGCGATAATGGTGAAAGTGGCGAGGATGGTGGGATTACCGACCTCGTCCACGGCGCGAACCGCGTGGGCGATGGAGGTTTTACCCACTTCGAGCCAGTGGCGAAAGATGTTCTCCACCACCACAGTTGCGTCGTCGACCAGGATGCCGATGGCAAAAATCAAGGCGAACAGGCTGACTCGGTCGATGGTGTAATCCACCATCCAGGCCCACCAGATGGTGAGCAGGATGACGACCGGGATTACTGAGATAACGACGAAAGCGGCGCGTGCCCCAAGGCCGATGAGGCAGAGAATGGAGACGATGAAGGCGGCCTCGAACATCGCCTGCAGCAGCTCATTGACCTTGTCATTGGCGGTTTTTCCATAGTCGCGTGTGATCTCCATGTGCACGTTCGCAGGGATTAGGGCGCCCTTCAGCTTTTCCAGCTTATTGACTACCGCGCGGGCCACGGTGACCCCATTGGTCCCCTCCTTCTTGGCGATGGCAATGGTGACCGCCTGTTCGCCGTCTGCGTTGAGGGCGCCCTCATAGGCCGGCCCGCTGAAGTGCGTCACTACGCGGGCGGTGTCCTCCGGCAGGTGTTGTACCTTCGCGACGTCCTCAACGTAGATGGGTCGTCCATTGTGGATGCCGACCACCAGCCGGGTGATGTCCTGGGCGGTTTTCAGGAATGAGCCGGAATAGACATTGAAGGAGGAGCCGCCGGTCTCCGTGGCGCCGGTGGCAAGCTCGGAGTTGGCAGTTTGGATAGTGCGGGCGATTTGGCCAAGGCTGATGCCATAGCCTGCCAGCCGCTCCATCTGTACTTCAACACGGATCTGGTCTCTGCGCCCGCCCACAACGAAACCTTTGCCGGTATTCGGAACCGAGCCGAGTTCCTGCAACACATCGAGTGCAAGGGTTCGCAACTGGCTGTCGTCCACTTCTTTCGACCAAAGGGTGACCGTGACCACTGGTACATCATCCACCCCCACCGGTTTGACCAGCGGCATCTTGACGTCGGGCGGGACCTTGTCCATGTTGGACTGCAGTTTGTCATGGACCTTGACGATGGAGTCACCCATGTCTTCGCCGACCAGGAATCTGACCGTTACGATGGCGTTGCCGCGCATGGTCGCGGAATAGACGTGACGCACCCCGGGGATCTCCTTCATGATCCTTTCCAGGGGTTCGGTGACTAGACTCTCGACCTGCTGTGCGGTTGCCCCGGGATATTGGACGAACAGATCGATCATAGGCACCGAGATTTGGGGATCTTCCTGCCGCGGCGTGAACAAAAGACCAAGCAGACCGACACAAAGGGCGCCGATCAGGAGCATCGGGGTAACGGGAGTGTTGATGAAGGCGCGGGCAATACGCCCGGCGAGTCCGGTGGCAGGATGGGGTGTTCTTCCCAGCGCGGGATCGGAATCGTTGTTTTCCGGTGTGTGGCCGCTGTTCTCGTCCATTGATCTGGTTACCCCTTCCAGCACATTCAGCTGTGCGCTACAGGTAAACACCCAGAAACGGGGCGAGGTTAGACTTGCCGGTACAGCATCCCAAGACTACCTGAACAGCGAGAACGCCGGCTCGATGAAACTTCGCCCGATCCCAGGATCTTGGAAGCCATCCGAGCGGGGGAATTTGGCCTGCGCGCGCTTTCTTAAAGTTCGGTGGCGGATCGGGTAGCAACTGTTCACGCTGCACACAGCTTCGAGTTGCTTCGATCTTCCGCGCTCCGACCCATCCCGCGAGAATTTTCCTATTCTTTATAATGTTAAGCGTAGTTTACAATGCCTGATCACTCAAGAAAGAAGCGGTTATACCCAAGCGTCAAGCCGACTTGTAGATCAGCGAAACCAACCTCCTTTCATTGCCACAGGTGTAACAGGTTGCGCCAGCCACCATAGTTGTTTTTCTGCATTAGATACATATAATAATATTACCTAATACGATATTAGCTTGTAGGTGTCCTGTCGCAGGTGCCAGCGGGCCTCATGCTTTGGAAGGTATCTCATGTTCTTCGATCACCTCACCCTTGCCGGAATCACCGTCGTCTCCTTCTATGCGGTGCTTCCAGTCTTGTTCCGAAAGGAATTTCTTTGGGTGGATGCCGAGCATGAGAGCGGTGAGGTTCCAATCGCTTCGCCGTTGCCGAATGAGGCCTTGCCGCAGCAGGAACTATCAAACAGTTACTCCGACTGCTAAGGAAAAAACTGCCGTAGATTGTGTTTCTGCAGGCGGCGCCAGTAGGCTGGTTGAGCGGGCTATTTTGATCTGGACCGTTGGTGGCCGTAATTGGTGCAACGGTAGACTGTAACTGGACTAAAATCACACTCTACTTTCCTTCTTTGCTGAGGCGCTGATTCCGCAACCTGACCGTTCGCGCCAGGCGATGCAAAGGCGCTCAGTCATTTTGCAGCTGCGAGGCAGCCTCTGTTCCTTGTCAGCTATCGTTGCTTTCGGTTGAAGCCTTCGGAGGGTTTATTATACTGTCGTCGCAGATTGCCGATGGCCGTTGATGATATTGAACAACGGTTTTGTCCTGACTACAGTGGTGGATGAAATGAGGAAACTGGTCTTTTTGGCAGCAGCACTCTTAATGGGGTGTAGTGAGCAGCAGATCCGCGATACGGATTCGCCTTATTTTCGTCTTCCAGTCGGTACGGTGGTGGAACTCAACCAACAGCTCGAAATGCCGGCGGAACGGACACGTATTTTTTTCCAACGCGGCGCGGTCTTGGGAAAGCAGGGTATCGATCTCTACTATCCGAGTTGCAACCTCGAGGTCCGAGACTTGAAGACCGAGGTCCAGTTGATCGAACCGGATAGTTTCGCCATCGTCCATACCCGTCAGGGCAAGGAATCCGTCGTCGCCTGGGACGGGATAAAGCTGGCGGGGCTGGGTTGGTCTTTTGATTTGGGCGGCGGGCCACCCATGGTTCACCGCTACTATCACTACCGGCTAGAGTCGGAGCGGCAGCCTCAGGTGATGCGACTTACCTGCCGCGGTGCGCTGGCCGATCTATGGCAGGCGAAATCACCCACTCTGGCGGAGACGAAGGAGGCACTGGGAGAGGTGGCAACCATCCTTCTGGCACCCTGAGCCGGCGACTGCGCACGATTTATGCCAGGTTGTTGGTATTATGCAGATTACAGAGATACTTGCCCGCAACGCCCGGGTCTATGGCGACGAAGTTGCCCTGGTCGAGCGGGACCCCGCGGCTGATCGAAGGGTGGAAATCAGCTGGTCGGAATTCGACCGCCAGGCCAGCCGTTTCGCCAATGCCCTGCTTGCCCGAGGTATCGGCAAAGGTGAGCGGGTGGTCCATCTGATGATGAACTGCATCGAGTGGTTACCTGCCTATTTTGGCATACTGCGGGCCGGGTGCTGGGCGGTTCCTCTCAATTTTCGTTTTGAAGCGGACTTGATCCTGGCCTGCTCGCAACTGGCCGAACCCAAGGTATTTCTGTTTGGCGAGGAGTTTGTCGAACGGATCACTGCAGTGAAGCCGGGGTTGGACAGCAGCGTGCTTCACTATGTTTTTTTGGGGCCGGAGGAACTGCGACCCGATTTTGCACAAAGCTATGCGGAGTTTGTCAGTGATGCCTCGGATATGGATCCTCGGGTGCCGCTGGAGATCACAGACGATGCCGGGCTGTATTTCACCTCCGGTACCACGGGACTGCCAAAAGGTGTGCGCCTGACCCATCGCAATCTGGAACACGCCTGTTACGTGGAAAATTTTCACCATGGGCAGACCCACAGAGACAATTTTCTCTGCATACCTCCGCTTTATCACACCGGGGCCAAGATGCACTGGTTCGGCAATTTTATGGTCGGCGCCCGGGCGGTGATCCTTCGAGGGATTCGTCCCGAGTGGATCCTGCAGGCGATCTCGGAGGAGCAGGTGACCATTGTCTGGCTGCTGGTGCCCTGGGCCCATGATATCCTGATAGCCTTGGAGAGCGGTGAACTCGATCCGAGCTGCTATCACCTCGACCAGTGGCGCCTTATGCACATAGGCGCTCAACCGGTACCACCGAGTTTGATCCGGGACTGGAAGGCACTTTTTCCGAATCACGACTATGACACGAACTACGGGCTGACCGAGTCTACCGGCCCTGGCTGCGTCCATCTGGGACTGGAGAACGGCCATAAGATCGGCGCCATCGGGATTCCCGGTTTTGACTGGGAATGCCGCGTTGTCGATATCGACGGTAGTGACATGCCCGATGGGGAGCGGGGTGAACTATTGGTGAAAGGGCCTGGAATGATGAAAGAGTACTACCGGGACCCTCAGGCTACCGCAGAGGCCCTGCTAGACGGTTGGTTGCACACCGGAGACATCGTTCGCCGGGATGATGCCGGTTTCCTCTGGCTTGTTGACCGTAAGAAGGATCTGATTATCACCGGTGGCGAAAACGTCTCGCCGGTAGAGGTGGAGAATTTTTTTATGAACCACCAGGCGGTTCAGGATGTCGCTGTGATTGGCACACCCGACTTGCGGCTGGGGGAACTGATTACCGCAATCATCCAGCTGAAGTCCGGGCATAAATTAAGCGAGCAGGAGGCGCTGGTATTTGCCGCCGGTCTGCCCCGCTATAAACGGCCCCGCCTGATCTACTTCGACCAAGTACCGCGCAATGCCACCGGCAAGATCGAAAAACCGAAGCTGCGGCAGAAATACGCCTAATATCAGCAGATGGATGTCTCCCGTATTCTGGACAATCTGAACGACGCGCAGCGCCAGGCGGTTTCTGCGCCTCCCGGGGGTATGCTGGTACTGGCGGGGGCCGGAAGTGGTAAGACCCGGGTCCTGGTACACCGGATTGCCTGGTTGATACAGGTGATCGGGGCCTCGCCCTGGAATATCCTCGCCGTTACCTTCACCAACAAGGCGGCACGGGAGATGAAGGGGCGTATCGAGGGGATTCTGGAGCAGCCGGTCGGTGGTATGTGGGTCGGCACCTTTCATGGTCTGGCCCACCGTCTGCTGCGGTCCCACTGGCAGGATGCCAGGCTGCCCCAGAGTTTTCAGATCCTGGATTCAGACGATCAGTTCCGACTGCTCAAACGCCTGCTCAAAAGCCTCGATCTGGACGAGGCGCGCTGGCCGCCCCGGCAGGCTCAGTGGTTTATCAACAGCCAGAAGGACGAGGGCCGCCGGCCGAAGCACCTGGACGACGGCGGAGATCCCTTTCAGCGGCAGATGATCCGCATCTACAGTGAATATCAGACCGCCTGTGATAGGGGAGGGATGGTCGATTTTGCCGAGTTGCTGCTGCGCGCCCATGAATTGTTGCGGGATCGCGCCGATATTCTGCACCACTACCGGGAGCGGTTTCAGCATATTCTGGTTGACGAATTTCAGGATACCAACACCATCCAGTACGCCTGGCTGCGGTTGCTGGCCGGGGAGCGGGAAAATCTCTTCGTAGTGGGCGATGACGACCAGTCCATCTACGGCTGGCGCGGAGCGCGGGTGGAGAATATCCGGGATTTTCAGAAGGACTTCCCTGGGGCGCCCCTGCTGCGGCTGGAGCAGAACTATCGATCGACCGGGACCATCCTGAAGGCATCCAACGCGGTAATCGCAAACAACCCCTCGCGCCTGGGCAAGAATCTTTGGACCCATGGTAATGAGGGTGAACCGGTCAGTCTCTACGCCGCCTTCAACGAGGTGGACGAGGCTCGGTTCGTGATCGAACGTATCCGTCGTTATCTTGAAGAGGGGCACAGCCGCTCTGACAGCGCCATCCTCTATCGCTCCAATGCCCAGTCCCGGTTATTTGAAGAGGCCTTGATCCAGGCCCAGATCCCCTATCGAGTCTACGGTGGTCTTCGCTTTTTTGAGCGGGCGGAGATCAAGGATGCCCTCGCTTACCTGCGGCTGATCGCCAATCCAGAGGACGATCCTTCGTTCGAGCGGGCGGTAAACATGCCCCCCCGGGGGATAGGGGCGCGAACCCTGGATGCCGTGCGCGCCCACGCCCGGGACTTTGGCTGCTCCCTGTGGCAGGCCGCCCGGGATCTGATCAAGGGCGGTGTCATGACCAGACGGGCGGCCACTGCGCTGACCGGTTTTCTGGAATTGATCGAGCATCAGAGGACAGAGACCCGGGAACTGGAGTTGCCTGAGCTGGTGAATCAGGTGATCTCGGCTTCCGGTCTGCCGACGCACTTCGAGAAGAGCAGAGACGGCAAGGGCGTGGATCGGGTGGAAAACCTGGAGGAACTGGTCAATGCCACCCGCCAGTTCAGCTTTGAGTCGGAAGATGAAGAGCTGGATGATCTCTCAGCCTTTCTCGCCCATGCAGCGCTGGAGGCGGGCGACGCCCAGGGGGATGCCTTCGAGGACTGCGTGCAGTTGATGACCCTTCATTCGGCGAAGGGGCTGGAGTTTCCGCTGGTTTTCATTGGTGGATTGGAGGAGGGACTGTTTCCCCACAGTATGTCCAGCGAGGACCCGGAACGGCTGGAGGAGGAGCGCCGGCTCTGTTATGTCGGCATGACCCGCGCCATGGAGCAGCTCTATCTCTGCTATGCCGAGAGCCGGCGGCTGCATGGCAGCGAGAATTATCCCCTGCCGTCGCGTTTTCTGCGGGAAATACCGGCCGAGTTGATTCAGGAAGTGCGGGTGCGCCCCCAGGTCACGCGACCGGTTTATGCGCCCTCCTCCGGAACCCGTTTTACAGATTCCGAGGCTGGATATCGGTTGGGTCAGCGGGTGGCGCATCCCAAATTCGGCGAAGGGGTAGTGCTCAACGCGGAGGGTCAGGGCGACAGCGCCCGGGTGCACGTCAACTTCGAGTCGGTGGGGGCCAAGTGGCTGGTGGTGGGGTACGCTAATCTGCAGCCGCTTTGATCCAGGGTGCCCTGCTGGTTTCAAATTGCTCTTGACAGAGGGCTGGTCTAATATCGGCCTGTTGTTGAGAGGCCCTAAGTGATTCTCAGGCCTTAACAAAAATTATCCAAGAGGAGGCAACATGAAGCGTCGTGAATTTGTAAAGTCTTTGGGTGCGGGATCCTTGGCGGTTGGTGCCGCTGTTGCGGGGGCCCCCGTCGTCCATGCGCAGCAGCAGATCAAGTGGAAGATGGTTACCACCTGGCCAAAGAATTTTCCGGGTCTGGGTACCGGAGCCAACAATCTGGCCCGGCTGGTGAACGAAATGAGTGGCGGGCGGATAGAGGTGAAGGTGTATGGCGCCAAGGAGCTGGTGGGCGCCCTGGAGATCTTCGACGCCGTCTCCCGCGGCACCGCGGAGATGGGGCATGGCGCCTCCTATTACTGGAAGGGGAAGAGCGAAGCGGCGCAGTTTTTTGCGGCTGTGCCTTATGGACTGACCGCCCAGGAGATGAATGGCTGGCTCTACAATGGCGGTGGCATGGAGCTCTGGCAGGAGGTTTACGCGCCTTTCGGTCTGATCCCTACCGCCGCGGGTAACACCGGTGTGCAGATGGGCGGCTGGTTCAACAAGGAGATCAACAGCGTAGGCGATCTCAAGGGATTGAAGATGCGCATCCCCGGCCTGGGTGGCGAGGTGCTGAAGCGCGCCGGCGGCACCCCCGTGCTGCTGCCGGGGGGGAGATTTTCCCCTCCCTGCAGTCCGGTGCCATCGATGCCACCGAGTGGGTCGGGCCTTACAATGATATGGCCTTTGGCCTCTACAAGGCGGCCAAGTATTACTACTATCCGGGTTGGCATGAGCCAGGCACCACCCTGGAGTGTTTTATCAACAAGGAGGCGTTTGAGGCCCTGCCGAAGGATCTTCAATCCATTGTGTTGAACGCCGCCAAGGTGGCCAACCTGGAAATGCTGTCCGAATACACGGCGCGCAACAATGCAGCCCTGCAGACCCTGGTGACAGAACACAAGGTGAATCTCCGGCAATTCCCGGACGAGGTGTTGATCAAATTGAAAGGGTTGTCCGACGAAGTGGTGGCAGAGACCGCAGAGAAAGACCCCATGTCGAAGAAAGTGTACGAGTCGTTCCTGAAGTTCCGCGCTCAGGCGGTTGCCTGGCACCGGGTATCCGAGCAGGCCTATCTCAACGCCCGTTCCCTGTAACCCGGGAAATTTGTTAGGTTAAAGCCCGGCGGAGGTTCCGCCGGGCTTTTTTTATCTCAGCCGTAGACCAGCTTCGGCAGCCAGGTCGCCAGCTGCGGCCAGACGGCCAGCAGGCCCAGGGTGACCACCTGGATGACGATAAACGGCATCACGCCGCGGTAGATGTGCATGGTGGTGATCTCGGGGGGGGCGACGCCTCGCAGATAGAAGAGCGAGAATCCGAAAGGCGGTGTCAGGAAGGAGGTCTGCAGGTTAAGGGCGATCATCACCCCGAGCCATACCGGGTTCAGGTCCATGGCCAGCAGGATCGGGCCGACGATGGGGACGATGACGAATGTGATCTCGATAAAATCAAGGATGAAACCGAGCAGAAACATCATCAGCATGACCACGAAAACCGCGCCGAACACCCCGCCAGGCAGGTTGCCCAGGATCTCCTGCACCACCTCGTCGCCGCCAAATCCCCGAAACACCAGGGAGAACACGGAGGCGCCGATCAGGATCAGGAACACCATGCTGGTTACCAGTGTGGTGCTGCGCATCACTTCCCGCAGAATGGCCAGATTCAGCTTGCGCTGGCCGGCGGCGAGCAGGATGGCGCCCATCGCCCCGACCGAGGCGGCTTCTGTCGGAGTGGCCAGCCCACCAATGATAGAGCCCAGCACCGCCACAATCAGAAACAGGGGGGGCACCAGGATCTTCAGCGTGCGTATCATCAACTGTCGTCGATCGATCGCGTCGCGCTCCTCCTCCGGAATGGGCGGCACCGCGTCTGGCCGGAATACCGCCACGCCCACGATATAGAGGATATAGAGACACACCAGCAGCAGCCCTGGCAGCAGGGCACCGATGAACAGATCGCCAACCGAGACGGTGTCTGGTGAGTACATGCCCATGTTCAGCTGGGCCTGCTGATAGGCCGACGACATGACATCGCCCAGCAGCACCAGCACGATAGACGGTGGGATAATCTGACCGAGGGTCCCTGAGGCACAGATAGTTCCGGTCGCCACCTTAGGGTCATATCCCCGCTTCATCATGGTCGGCAGCGACAGCAGTCCCATGGTCACCACGGTGGCACCGACGATCCCGGTGCTGGCCGCCAGCAGCATGCCCACTATCATCACCGAGATCCCCAGTCCACCCCGCAGCGGGCCGAACAGCAGTGCCATGGTATCCAGCAGCTGCTCCGCCACCTTGGAGCGCTCCAGCATGACGCCCATGAACACGAACAGGGGGACCGCAATCAGGGTCTCGTTGATCATGATGCCGTACAGGCGGTTGGGAATGGCCTCCAGGAAGGAGGGATCGAAGGTGCCGGTCAGGGTGCCGATCAGGGCGAACCCCAAGGCCGTACCAGCCAGCGAGAAGGCCACCGGATAGCCCGCCAGCAGTACAATGAACACTGTCAGAAACAGCAGTAGGGGCATGGTGGCCATGGTCTAATTCCCTTCCTGGCCGGCGGTTTCGGTCTCGCCATCCAGCAGGTAAAGCAGATTGGTCAGGAACTGGGAGAGGCCTTGCAGCACCAGCAGAGAAGCCATGACCGGAATCACCGTTTTCAGCAGATAGACGCCCGGGATGCCGCCCGCCTCCTGGGAAGTCTCTTTGACCGACCAGGAGGCGGCGATATATTCCCAGCTGATCCAAGTGATAAAGAGGCAGACCGGCAGCAGCAGCAGCAGCGAGCCCCATAGATCAATCCAGGCCTGGGTCCGTTTGCTGCGGCTTCGATAGATCAGGTCTACCCGGACGTGACCGGCATTTTTCAGGGTATACGCGGCGCCCAGCATGAAGACCGTTGCGTGCATGTAGATCACGGATTCCTGCATCGCAATCCAGCCCATATTGAACAGATAACGGAGCACTACGACGGTAAAAGTCACCACTACCATGCCCAGTGTCAGCCAGGAGATTGCCTGGCCAACGCCTTCATTCAATTGATTTGCCCAGTGGGTCAGGCGCGCGAGTCCGCGGTGGTCGCTTGCATTCATCCCGGTTTTTAGATCATTTTTTACTTAGAATATCCGGGATTATTACAGAAACCACCCGGCTTATACATGGATCAGGAACATCAAGGGGTATCTGTGCCCTCCATTTTGCAAGGACTTCGGCTTCGCTATGGCGTTCAGCATACCACCGCCACTAACCCTTTATATTCATTTGCCATGGTGTTTGCGCAAGTGCCCCTATTGTGATTTCAACTCTCATGCGACGAGAGAAGAACCGGATACCGAGGGTTATCGGCGGGCACTGCTGGCGGATCTGGACCTCGAAAAGCCACTGGCGGCGGGTCGCAGTATCGCCTCGATCTTTATCGGTGGTGGAACCCCCAGTCTGTTTCCTCCCCGGGAGATCTCGGCCTTGCTGCAGGGCGTGAGGGAACGCTTGTCAACTGTGGCAGATCTGGAGGTGACGCTGGAGGCCAATCCGGGAACCCTCGAGGCAGGATACTACGCCGGGTATCGGGCGGCTGGAGTCAACCGACTGTCCATTGGAGTGCAGAGTTTTGATTCTGGTTCCCTCCGCGCGCTCGACCGTATCCACTGCGGGGAGCAGGCACTTGCGGCCGCGGATTCGGCCCGTCGGGGTGGTTTTGAACGAATCAACCTGGATCTCATGTTCGGTCTGCCGCAACAGACACGGGAGATGGCCCTAGCCGACGTCAAACAGGCGATTGCGCTGAGACCAAATCACATCTCCTATTACCAGCTCACCCTGGAGCCCAACACCCCTTTTTATCACTCCCCGCCTCCACTGCCGTCGGAAGAGATTATCTGGCAGATGCAGTGCCAGGGGCATCGGCAACTGATAGACGCGGGTTATCAACAGTACGAAATCTCCGCATTTTCCCGCCCCGGAGAGGAGTGCCGGCACAATCTGAATTACTGGCTGTTTGGCGACTATATCGGCATAGGTGCCGGTGCCCACGGCAAGTTAACCGACTTGGCAAAACAGCGTGTTGTGCGCCGCTGGCGTGTACGGGATCCTCAGCGCTATCTAGAGCAGGCAGGTACGAAAGGGGCTGTTTCCGGGCAACGGACACTGGATCAAGGAGACCTGGAACTGGAATTTCTGTTGAATGGTTGTCGACTGAATCGGGGCTTTTCTCGCAATCTGTTTGAATCCCGCACCGGGGTTTCTTTTGTCCAGGTCCATGACCGCATTGAGACTGCAGTGGACAGGGGGCTGCTATCACAGGAGGAAGGGGGGGCGATCCGGCCCACCGAACTGGGGCGTCGTTATCTCAACGATCTGTTGGCGCTGTTTCTGCCGGAGGAGCAGTAGAATCAATGCTGCGGAAGCAGTTGCCATCCGCAGGCCAAAATCCCACTGTGAGGTACATGAAAATAATCAAACTCAGGAACGGCGGCAGTGGGGGGAGCTCCGATTTATTGTCACCATTTGGGAGGGTTAAAACCCCCAGCTTCAGCTGGCAGCTTTCAGCATGAAGCATTATCCTGAGATGTATGAAGGAGTATAGAAGAGGAAGTCATTCGGTATTTGAGATCCATATACACATGGTGTGGTGTACCAAGTATAGGAAAAAAGTGCTGACAAAAGATGTTGGTAAGCGACTGCGTGAACTGTGTCGGCAGATATGCTCGGATATGGGGGTAGAAATATACTCTGGGGTGGTTGCAAAAGATCATGTGCACGTATTGGTCTCTATCCCACCACAAGTATCGGTGAGTAAGCTGATCCAGAAGCTCAAGGGAAAATCATCTTGCAAATTGCAAAGGGAGTTTGAATCCTTAAGAAAGGAGTACTGGGGACAAAGGATGTGGGCACGCGGATATTTTGCTTGTAGCACAGGGAACGTAACGGATGAAATGATCGAGGACTATATCGAAAGTCATGGAGATCAAGATGACGATTTTCATGTTGAGTAGGACTTCCAGTCGAGCCCTTCAGCCGCCTTGGGGCGGTGGGCTTGTAGCTGGCTTTAGCCTGAGCGGCACTTACAGTGCCTAATTCAAGCCACCTACTTCAGTAGGTGGTTGGCTTGACTCATGATGCCATGATGTTCAGAAAAATTTGCGCCGGATGGGTGCAATTTCGCGTTCGGTACCAATCAGGGACTGCAGGGCCCGGTCAGGTCTTGTATATTCTGATAAAAACGATTAGGATCCGATGGTTTACCACCTGCCTTTGAAGGGCGGCGAAAACAGAGTTTTTGGCAGAGGCGAACATGAAACCTAATATCCATCCCAAATACAGCGACATAAAAGTGGTCTGCAGTTGCGGAAACGAGTTCACTACCCGATCCACATTGGGCGAAGATCTGCATGTGGAAGTGTGCTCTGCCTGCCACCCCTTTTTCACGGGTAAGCAGAAGATGGTGGATACGGCTGGCCGAGTCGACAAATTCCGTAAACGCTATTCCCGCGGCTGAACAATCGTAATATAGCGGCCTTTGGCCCGGATTCTATCTGGAAGGCACCTTTGCTCGGGTGCCTTTCCTCGTTGTAGGTCTGATCAAGGCACGGGATAAGGGAGTCGACGGCGGCTATTCTCGGTAACCTGAGAAGGTTCCAAAAAGAGTGCAAAAAGATAGGACAAATAGCCTCCAGTTTTTTGCCAATCTTGTTACCGTTTGCCCTGTCTGTTATAACCAAGCAGTAATTTTTTCCCTTAGGGCTTATGTCAGGAGATGTAGTATTCATGTCCACAAAAACAATGACACTGTCCGAAAGCTCCGGTGGACGCTCGGCAGAACTGCCGATCCATGAGGGCACTGAAGGCCCGGAAGTATTGGATATTTCCACCCTGTATCGGGAAATGGGTATCTTCACCTATGATCCTGGATTCGTCTCTACCGCAAGTTGCCGCAGTGCGATCACCTTTATCGATGGCGATGAAGGCAAGCTCTGGTATCGGGGATATCCGATAGAACAGTTGGCTCAGAAGAGCAGTTTTCTGGAGGTGGCCCATCTCCTCTTGTACGGCGAACTACCCAACGCAAGGGAGCTGCATGCGTTCGGACGCGTCATTCGCTACCACACCATGATCAACGAAACCCTGAAGAACTTCTTTGGCGGTTTTCATTACGATGCCCACCCCATGGCTGTGATGGTGGGAGTGGTGGGTTCGCTGTCGGCTTTTTATCACGATTCCCTCGATATTCACGATTCCCGTCATCGGGAGATTTCAGCTCATCGCATGATCGCAAAAATGCCGACTATTGCTGCTGCCAGCTACAAGCATAACGTGGGAGAGCCATTTATCTATCCACGCAATGATCTGGATTACTGCGCCAATTTCCTGCACATGATGTTTGCCACACCCTGTGAGGAGTACGAACCAGACCCGATTGCGGTCAAAGCAGTTAATTTGCTGTTCATCCTGCACGCGGATCATGAGCAGAATGCCAGTACTTCAACCGTAAGACTGGCCGGAAGTTCACAAGCGAATCCTTTTGCCTGTATCGCATCGGGGATTGCCTCTCTCTGGGGCCCGGCCCACGGCGGTGCCAATGAGGCGGTGCTGGATATGCTGCAGGAGATCGGGGATGTAGCCAATATCGACCAATATCTGGACAAGGCAAAAGACAAAGAAGACCCTTTCCGGCTTATGGGCTTCGGCCACCGCGTATATAAGAATCACGATCCACGGGCGACTATTATCAGGCAGGTGTGTCATGAAGTACTGGATACCGTAGCCAACAATGATAATCCGTTGTTTGAACTGGCACTGCGGCTGGAGGAAGTGGCGTTGCAGGACGACTATTTCATCGAACGCAAGCTATATCCCAACGTTGATTTTTATTCCGGAATTATTTACCGCGCCTTGGGGATACCCAACAACATGTTCACGGTGATGTTTGCCATCGCTCGTACCGTGGGTTGGGTAGCGCACTGGATGGAGATGATGGACGATCCCATGCAGCGCATCGGCCGCCCCCGCCAGATCTATACCGGTGCGACCCGCCGGGATTTTATCCCCCTGGAAGAGCGTTAGCTCAGCAGAATTCTCAAATACATCAGGTATCGTTTTTCTGGTCCGAGTGTTGATGCATTGGGGTTAGTCCTGTTCCAACAAAGTCTCCACCCGGGCTAGCGAGGCTCCTCTATCCGGGCGTTCATTCAGGCTGTTGATTGGTGGATTGCTGCGGTCTGTCAGTGGCAGCACGATCAGCTCGATACGCGCGTCACCCGCCCAGAAGTGATAGATGGGACGGTTAACCTTTACGCCGCGCGCATACGTCAGTCGGATCTCCCTTTGTTCCGCGGGGATGTGCCTTTGCAGCAGATGCAGGGTTACTTCCTCTGATGTATCCGCAAACAGGTGCAGCCTGACCGGGCAATTTGCGTTCGCCGTGCCATCAAGAACGGGGCCAGTAAGGTGTGGATCGAATGCCCCTAGACTCCTCATGGCCTGTATCGCGACCTCGCGGAGTTGTTTCAACGCAGCGGATTGGCTGTCTCGGAGGTATAACTGCTGGTATTCACGCAGGGCCTGCTCGATTTCCCGGTTGTCCGGTAACTGCCGTTGATCCCTGCAGCCCAGTCTGGCTGATGCCTTGCGCCGGGCATCCTGGAAATCGAGGCACTCCTGCTCAGCCAGCATACGTGCCGCATGATGGGCGATGTGCCTGCGTATTTCGCTCTGCCTGCCCCTGCGGACCATGTCAGAAAGGATCCTCGTCTTCACCTCCGCCATGATCGATGTCGGCGCCGGCGGTCGTCGATGCCTCGCCTTGGCCTAACTCCGGAAGTGCGTTTTCTTCACGGAAGACCTCGAAAATGGCGTTTTTTTGATTGATGCGGGCCCGTTTTCCCGTGCCTGGGTCGATGCGCACTGTGATCATGTCGCTGGGCATTTTCAGGGGTATCTCCTCTATATCCTGGAGAGCATCTTTCATATAGGCCATCCAGGCGGGGAGAGCCGCTTTTCCTCCGACCTCGCCCCTGCCCAAGGGTTTGGCAGTATCAAAGCCGACCCAGGTTACGGCGACCAGGGAGCGGTTGAACCCGCAGAACCAGGCGTCCTTCTGGTCATTTGTCGTTCCGGTTTTACCTGCCAAATCCTGGCGCCCGAGTTCCAGCGCCTTGCGCGCGGTCCCCTGGGTAATGACATCCCGCATCATGGAGTTCATCAGATAATGGTTCTGGGGGCTGATTACCCGTGGTGCGATACGAATTGGCACGGTTGGCTCCTCGTCCTCCTCCGTGCTCGAAGGAATCTCGCCACAGCCCTCGCACACCTGCATCGGGTTGGCTTGAAACAGGATGTCATGCTGGCTGTCTTCTATTCGTTCGATGAAGTAGGGTTCGACTCGGAATCCGCCATTTGCCAGGATCGAATACCCGGTCGCCATCTGCAGCAGGGTTACCGCGCCGCTACCCAGTGCAAGAGAAAGGTTATGGGGCAATAAGTCCGGGTCGAAACCAAAGAGCGCGATGTGTTTCAGGGCATGGTCGATACCCATGGAGCGCAGCAGACGGATCGAAACCAGGTTTCGGGACTTGATGAGGGCGTAGCGCAGGCGTGTTGGCCCATAGAACTTTCCACTGTAGTTTTCCGGTCGCCATGCCCTTTCGAGGCTTGGGTCGTCAAACACTACCGGGGCATCATTTATCAGGCTTGCTGCGGTGAATCCTGCCTCCAGGGCAGCTGAGTAGATGAAGGCCTTAAAGCCGGATCCCGGTTGGCGTTTGGCCTGGATCGCGCGGTTGAATTTGCTGCTGTAAAAATCGTAGCCGCCGACCACCGCGACCAGTCCGCCATTGTCGGGATCCATGGAGATCAGTGCACCGGCCACGGTTGGTATCTGGGACAGGCGCCAGGAGGGCTTGTCTCCCTTCTGTTGCTCCACCACCCGGATCAAGTCCCCGGCAGTTACGATCGATTCTGCCTGTTTCGGTGCACTGCCTTTACGATTCTCATTTATGTATGGCTGGGCCCAGTTGAGCCCATCCCAATCGATCTCTATCCGCTGCCCCTGGCCGAGGTAGGCCTCGATTGATTTCTCGTGGACCTCAGTTACGATGGCGGGAAGCAGATCGCCAATGGTTTTTTGCTCTGCGAGCAGGGTGGTCAGTTCCTGGTCGGAGTCGAGGCTGTTTACGGCCAGGTGTTTTTCCGGCCCCCGGTAGCCGTGGCGCTGCTCATATTCCCGCAGGGCCTTTCTGACGGCAGCGTTGGCGCTTGTCTGCAATCTGCTGTCAAGCGTCGTAAATACGGAGTAGCCATTTGTGTAGGTGTTGTCACCGAAGCGCTCCATCATTTCGGCCCTCACCATCTCGGCCATATAGGGCGCCTCAACTTCCAGATTGGCGGCATGGAGGCGTGCACTCACAGGGATCAGTCTGGCTTGCTGATATTCGTCTGGGGTGATGAAACCGAGTTTTTGCATCCGTTCCAAAACATAATTGCGACGATCGCGCGCGCGCTCCGGATCGGTGATCGGATTGAAGCGGGAAGGGGCCTTCGGCAATCCGGCAATCATCGCGAACTGGGGAAGATCCAGTTGGTCGACGCTCTTGCCATAGTAGACTTGAGCCGCGGCACCAACGCCATAGGCCCTGTGCCCCATGTAGATTTTGTTGAGGTAGAGTTCCAGGATCTCTTGTTTGCTCAGGTTCCGCTCAATTTTCAGGGCAAGAAGTATTTCGTTCAGCTTCCGGGTGTAGGTTTTTTCCCGGCTTAGGAAGAAGTTCCTGGCGACCTGCATGGTGATGGTGCTGCCACCCTGGCGTTTTTCGCCGGTTAGGAGCAATTGGATGGCGGCTCGCAGGATACCTTGATAATCAACGCCTGGATGTTCAAAAAAGCGGCTGTCTTCCGCGGCCAGAAAAGCTTGTATGGCCATATCGGGTAGTTCAGCGTAGGACAGGGGTATGCGTCGTTTTTCGCCAAATTCAGCCAGCAGCTTGTGGTCTCGAGAATAGATACGAAGAGGCACCTGGAATTCGACCTCTTTGAGATTTCTTGTGGACGGGAGTTTCGGTTCGAGGTAGAAGTATATTCCTGTCACAGCGATGGCGCTGACCACTGCGGAGATCGTTATGGACCATAAAATTAGTCTTAGGAGTAGGCGTAACCACTTCATGCGCTAGTTCACGTTAATCAGTAAATTCATCGCTAAATATTCCCAAAGGGGTGCCGTTATACTAGCAAACATGAAGTACTTGGTTCAGCGAGACAGAAAAAGACTTCATGTAAAATTTATTAACTGCTAAATAGTTAAGATTTGATATTAAAGAAAAATCTTTACATTTCACCCAAGGTTGCAATTTTATTGCCAATTAAGGAAACCAGATGTTTCGTTCCAAGAAGCAGGCAATGCTCGGTTTAGATATCAGTTCCACGGCAGTGAAGCTGTTGGAGCTTAGCACATCAAACGGGCGAAGTGGTTCCTCTTATCGAGTGGAATCCTACGCAGTTGAACCATTGTCGCCCAATGCCGTGGTAGAGAAGAACATCGCCGATGTGGATGCCGTTGGTCTGGCGATCAAGAATGTCGTCAAACGATCGGGCAGTAAGGTCAAGCAGGCGGCAGTGGCGGTTTCAGGCTCAGCGGTAATAACCAAGGTCATTGCGATGCCTGTCTCACTCTCGGATCAGGAAATGGAGAGTCAGATCCAGTTGGAGGCAGACCAATATATTCCCTATCCCCTGGAAGAGGTCAACATCGATTTCGAGGTGCTGGGGATATCGGAAAAGAACCCAGAAATGGCCGATGTGCTGCTTGCCGCGTCCCGTAGCGAAAATGTGGACGACCGGGTTGCTGCTCTGGAAATCGCCGGTCTGACCGCAGGGGTGGTGGATGTAGAAGCCTACGCGATGGAGAATGCCTTTTCACTGCTTGGCGAACAACTGCCCGATTATGGTAATGAACAGACGGTGGCGATCGCTGATATCGGTGCCACCATCACGACGCTCAATGTTCTGCACAATAACAAGATAATTTACACCCGTGAACAGAACTTCGGCGGGCGGCAGCTGACCGAGGAGATCCAGCGTCGCTACGGGTTGTCCCATGAAGAGGCGGGGATGGCAAAGCGTCAGGGCGGTCTCCCCGACAACTACGCACCGGAGGTGCTGGAGCCTTTCAGGGAGGCTATGGCCCAGCAGGTCAGCCGGTCTTTGCAGTTCTTTTTCTCTTCCAGTGCCTATAACAGTGTTGACAATATTGTATTGGCAGGGGGTTGTTCGTCGATTCCAGGAGTTGATGAGCTGATTGAGGAAAAGAGCGGAACATCGACGATTGTTGCAAACCCGTTTGCCAATATGTCGGTGTCTTCCAGTGTCAAGTTGCAGAGTCTGAGCAATGACGCTCCTTCGCTCATGATTGCCTGCGGCCTGGCCTTAAGGAGTTTCGACTAAGATGGCACGTATTAACCTATTACCCTGGCGTGAGAATCTTCGCAAAAAGCGACAGCGTGATTTTGGCATTGCGGCGCTTGTCTCGGTCTTGGTGGTGGCAGTGGGCTGTGCCGCTGCTCACTTCTACATAGAAGGGATGATAAACCACCAGAAGAAAAGGAACAGTTTCCTGCAAAAGGAAATTGCTCAAATGGATCAAAAAATCAAAGAAATAGAGGAGTTAGAGAAAACTAAGGCCAAGCTGATCGCGCGAATGAATGTCATTCAGGAACTGCAGGGAAGCCGACCCCAGGTGGTCCACCTGTTTGACGAACTCGTCGAAACTATTCCGGACGGCGCCTTTCTCACCAAACTCGAGCAGAAAGGCTCCGGTTTGACCATGGATGGGCGAGCCCAGTCGAACGCCCGCGTTTCCGCCTACATGCGAAATATCGAGGCTTCGGCGTGGTTGGGAAATCCGAGTCTGAAGGTAATATCCAATAAGAACGAGAACGACGAGGAATTGAGTGCCTTTAAATTGAATGCCCAGCAGGTCTCCAAAGCCAAAGACAGCGAACAGGATCAGGGCAGTAAGGGTAAAGGAGGTGAGGGATGAACCTGCAGGAACTTAATGACCTTGATTTAAGCAACATCGGCCTGTGGCCTACACCGGTTAAGGCGGTTCTGGTACTGGTGCTTTGCGCGGCGATCGGTGTCGGCTGGTATTACTACAATACCGAAGATCAGCTGATTGCATTGCAAAAAGTTGAACAGATAGAACTCGAGCTGCGAGAAGAGTTTGAGGAAAAGCAGGCCAAGGCGGTTAATCTTGAAAAATATAAAAAACAACTAGATGAGATGCGGCAATCGTTTGGCGCCATGCTACGCCAGCTTCCCGATAAAACCGAGGTTGCGGAACTTCTGGTCGATGTTTCGCAAACTGGATTGGCGGCCGGCCTGGAGTTTGAGTTGTTCGAGCCGCAGGGTGAAAATCGAAAAGAGTTCTATGCCGAATTGCCTATAAAGATAAAAGTCAAAGGTGAATACCACCAGTTTGGTGAATTTACCAGTGGCCTGGCAGCGCTTCCACGGATCGTAACCATACACAATGTCACTATCAGTCCGCCAAATACCAGGACGGCAGATGATGCTCTCGTGATGGAGGCTGTGGCTAAAACCTATCGCTATCTAGACGAGGAGACCGCGAAATGACCAGGAAGGTACTGGCATGGTTGAAATCGCCACTCATGGTCCTGTTGGGGCTGTCAGTCGCCGGTTGTGTCAACAACAACATGCGTGATCTGAACCAATATGTCGATCAGGTAAAAGCCCGCAAGGGTGGGCATATCGAACCACTGCCTGAGATTAAGCAAATCGAGACCTTCGTCTATAAGGAAGATGGTCGGAGAAGTCCCTTCACGCCGATGGATCAGGGTGAAGAAGAGGCCCAGCAGGCGAAGAGCAATGGTATTTCGCCTAATCGGGATCGTCGCAAGGAAGAGCTTGAGAATTACTCTTTGGATTCATTGCGTATGGTCGGTACTCTTGAACAGACCAATACCATGTGGGCCTTGGTGGAAACTAAGGATAAAACGATCTATCGCGTGAAGGCTGGGAACTATTTAGGACAAAATCATGGACAGATTACATTGATCGATGAAAAGGCGGTAGAGCTTACAGAAATCATATCGGATGGGCAGGGCGGCTATCGTGAACGTCAGGCCTCGCTGGCGTTGCAAGAATAATTTTCAGGGGTACAGAGATGATTAGCAAACCAAATGAAACCAGGCACTGGTGTCGGTTTGGAGATGGCAGGGTGCTTGTTCAGCATTTAACATTGCTGCTTTGCGGGGTTTTCACGCTCTGGGTATTTATTGGCCAGCCTCCCGCCTATGCTGCCGAGAACACCCTCAAGGATGTAACCTACTCGGCGTTGCCAGGCAATCGTGTCAAAATTAC
This sequence comes from uncultured Gammaproteobacteria bacterium, assembly GCA_963820955.1. Classification (GTDB taxonomy): domain Bacteria; phylum Pseudomonadota; class Gammaproteobacteria; order Chromatiales; family Chromatiaceae. The sequence continues at coordinate 50,444 of CAWGCA010000040.1, forward strand.
ATTGACCGCCGCAAACTCGGTCAATGAGCCGAAAACCTTCTCCACTGAGAATCCTGCCCGAATCGCAATGGATTTCATGGGAATGACAAATGGATTGTCACAAAAAACATTGCCTATCGGAATCGGCATGGCGCGCAGCGTTACAGCGATTGAGGCCGGAGGACGCACTCGTGTGGTGGTAAATCTGGTGGGTCAGGCAGACCATGAAATCAAAGTAGTTGGAAACCAGGTTCAGATAACCTTGGGGGGCGAGCAGGGCTCACTGTTGGCCCAATCGGGATCCAAAACGACAAGCAGTGGGATGGTTACCTCGAGTGCAGGGAACAGTATTGCAAATGTCGACTTCCGTCGCGGTGATTCCGGTGAGGGTAGGGTGATACTGCAGCTTACAGATCCCGCAGCTACCGTTAATATGCGTGATGAGGGAGGTCGGGTGATACTGGAAATTCAGGATACAACCCTCCCCGAGCGACTCAGGAGACAGTTTGACGTAGGCGATTTCGCGACACCGGTTCGGATGTTTTCATTGGCCTCCCGGGGCAACCAGGTCCAGGTGAATATAACTACAGCAGGTGAGTACGAGAATCTCGCCTACCAGACCGACGACCTATTTACCGTCGAATTCCGACCCTTGACCAAAGCGGAAAAGGAAGAGATCCAGCGCCGTAAGAAGACTTTTACCGGGGAACGACTCTCGCTGAACTTTCAGGACATCGAGGTACGGGCGGTTCTCCAGTTGTTGGCAGACTTTACCGGCCTCAATCTCGTAACCAGTGATACGGTGCAAGGAAGGATTACCCTGCGCTTGCAGAATGTTCCCTGGGACCAGTCGCTGGATATTATCCTCAAGGCACGGGGACTGTCCATGCGCCAGAATGGCAATGTGATAATGATTGCGCCGACCGAAGAGATTGCGGCAAGGGAAAAACTTGAGCTGGAGTCTCAAAGACAGATAGAAGAGCTGGCACCGCTCCACTCGGAGTACATCCAGATCAACTACGCAAAAGCGGAAGACCTACAGAAACTGCTGAAGACCAAAGGTAACGAACTCCTTACTCCGGACCGCGGCAACGTGACTGTCGACCCGCGGACCAATACCCTGTTAGTCAGGGATACCGCCGCCAAACTGGAGGATATCCGCCGCCTGGTGAAGAAACTGGATGTGCCGGTGCGTCAAGTTTTGATTGAATCCCGGGTTGTTATCGCGAACAACGACTTCTCTAGGGATCTGGGTGTTCGGTTTGGTTTCAACTCAAAAAGAGGTATCGGTGATACTGACGTACTCGTCGGAGGCGGTAAGGAAGGTTTCCTTGATAACACTGCGTTCATTGCCCCCGGTTATTCGGTTGACTCCAAAGAAAACCTGTTGGTCAATCTGCCCGCTACCCTGGGTGGTGAGCGTGGGGGCTCCTTTAATATGCTGATCGGCAAGGTAGGTTCTTTCCTGCTGCAACTCCAGTTGTCCGCGATGCAGGAAGAAGGTAAGGGCGAGGTGGTTTCAGCCCCGCGGGTTATTACATCTGACAAGCACAAGGCGGTGATCAAGCAGGGTATGGAAATACCGTATCAGGAAGCTGCCTCCAGTGGAGCCACCTCGGTATCCTTCAAGGAGGCGGTGCTGATGTTGGAGGTGACCCCGAATATTACCCCTGATGACCGCATTATCATGGACCTTGTGATCACTAAAGACCGCGCAGACTTCTCTCGTTCGGTACTTGGTACACCGCCCATCGACACCCGTTCAGTCGAGACAAATGTGCTGGTAGACAACGGAGAGACAGTAGTTCTTGGCGGTGTGTTTGAAAGAGAAAAATCGGAAGATAACGAAAAGATCCCATTTTTCGGAGACTTACCTTATGTTGGATTTCTCTTCAATGAGGAACTGGTCAAGGACAACAATAACGAGTTGTTGATCTTCATTACTCCTAAGATACTGAAGGAAACACTGGGTGTTCGTTAGATCGGATTTCCATACCACCGGGCAGGGCGTAGCTATGGCTGATCATCTTTCACACTGGAAAAAGTCAGCCTGGCTACCCCCTGGGAAAACGGAAAACTGGCAGAATTAAGGAAAGGGCCCAAGTCTGTGGTATTCTGATCATTCTGGCTCTGTCACTCCGCCCCGATACACACCCGACCGCACAATCTCCAGGGGCCTATGATAGATAGGCCCCTTTTTCTTGATCCGGCAGCCTTTTGGTGGCAGTGCCACGAATTTTCCTGTTGAAGCATAGCGCCTTGTCCACAGGAAAAAAATCTGGCATATCTCTCTCGAAATGATGACGCATGTGAACAACATATTTCTGATTGGCCCGATGGGCACAGGAAAGAGCACAATAGGTCGACAGATCGCATCTCTTCTACGCTTGGATTTCGTGGATAGTGATCACGAGATCCAGAATCGTACTGGAGTGGATATACCTACAATCTTCGATTTTGAGGGTGAGGAGGGGTTCCGCCGGCGAGAGAAGGCGGTAATTGATGAACTCACCCACAAGGAGGGGCAGGTGCTGGCCACTGGGGGCGGCTCCGTGCTTGATCCTGAAAACCGGAGAAATCTCTCCAGCCGTGGGTTCGTGATCTATCTCTATTGTGGCGTAGATCAGCAGTATCAGCGGACGATGCGAGACCGCAACCGACCTCTGTTACAAACCGATGATCCCTTAGGTCGTTTGGGAACGCTGATGGATGAACGGGACCCACTTTACCGCACTACGGCAGATCTGGTGGTTACTACGGAAAACCGCAGTGCTTCGTCGGTGGCCAAAGAGATTGTTCGCAAGCTGGCTGAGAACTAATTTGGACATTTCCTCGCCGGTTTGGAAAAATCAGCGTTAAGCTGCACCGCCTGCGGCAGACAGCTGATTGATCTTCATTCAGGCTAATTTGATATATCGTCCCGTGGATGCCGTTTTAAGAACACTAAATGTTGAGCTCGGAGATCGGTCTTATCCGATCTACATAGGTCCCGGTCTGCTCGATCAGGTTGAGATCTACCAACGCCATATTCCGGGCCGGCAGGTGCTGGTGGTTTCAAATGTCACCGTTGCTCCGCTCTATCTGAAGCGAGTATTGGAGGCGCTGCAGGGATACCGGGTAGAGAGCGTGATTCTGCCGGATGGTGAGCAGTATAAAAATCTGGATGTCTGGCAACGGATCGTTGATGCTCTGCTAGAGCAGCGTTTTGACCGCCAGTGTACCGTGCTCGCTCTAGGTGGCGGCGTCATTGGCGATATGGCGGGCTTTGCCGCAGCTTGTTACCAGCGTGGGGTACATTTCATACAGATCCCGACAACCCTCCTGGCCCAGGTGGATTCCTCGGTGGGAGGGAAAACAGGTGTAAACCACCCGCTCGGGAAAAACATGATCGGTGCCTTCTATCAGCCCCGGTGCGTGATCGCCGACACCAAAACACTCAACACGCTGGACGACCGCCAACTCTCGGCTGGGATCGCTGAAGTGATAAAATACGGTTTGATCGGTGATCTGGAGTTTTTCTGCTGGCTGGAGAAGAATATGAACAGTCTGCTGCGGCGTGATCCCGAAGCTCTAGCTTATGCGATAGATAGATCATGTAAAGACAAGGCAAAGGTAGTTGCTACAGACGAAAAGGAAGCGGGACAGCGTGCCCTTTTGAATCTCGGTCATACCTTTGGACACGCCATAGAGACAGGCGTCGGGTATGGCGATTGGTTGCACGGAGAGGCGGTCGCCGCAGGTATCTGTATGGCGGTAGATCTTTCCCGGCGCCAGGGTTGGTTGAACGCGCAGGAGCAGGAGCGTATCGTCCGCCTGATACGTCTGGCAAAGCTGCCTGATACGCCTCCGCAGCAGCTGGATCGGGAGAAATTTCTCAGCTTGATGGCGTTGGATAAAAAAGTGCTGAACGATAAGATCCGGTTAGTATTGCCGCAAGGGCTGGGAAATTCCCTGGTTACCGCAAACTACGATCCGGAGAAGTTGAACGAAACACTAGATGGATAGGGAACAGATCAACGCCAGCGACCGGCTCCTGGGATCCACATCAGCATCCGCTGAAAAAGGGAATGCATATTTCTTTGCCAGCCAGGAACTCAACCAGCTGCTGGATTTAATCAGACACCTAACGGTCAACAGCGAGCGGATCCCGCTGCTGCTAGGTCAGGCAGGAGTCGGAAAGAGTAGCATTCTCAAACAATTTCAATCCCAGGCACCTGACAATTGGATACTATGCCGGATTGATGCAAATTTGATGTTGCAACCGGAACAGTTGGTCTCCTTATTGGCCAAGGGATTCGGTGTGGAGGTGAATGATGAGCGCGTGATCGAAAGGCTCATACACCGCTTCGAGGATCTACACCAGGACGGTCAGTTGCCGGTGATTCTGATCGATGACGCACACCTGCTTCCCGTTGCCACCATCATCAGTTTGCTCCGGGTTCATGAACGTCATCCGGATAGTCATGCCCTGATCAGGGTCATTCTGTTTGCCAGCCCGCAGATCGATGAACTGCTGAATACTCCCCAGATACAGGCGATGAATCTGCAGTTGCTGCAACGCCTTGAATTGTCTCCACTTAACCAGAAACAGACGGAACAGATGATCCGCCAGATGCTGTCAACGCACGGTATGACAGAGCCGCGGGAATTAAGCCGTGGTCAACTGGAAAAGATATACCGTGACACAGCAGGTCTTCCCGGAGAAATCATACTTCAGCTGGATCGACTGTTAACTAGAGAGCCTTCGCCACCACCATCGGCGCATCGGGCTCGGCTGCCAGGTTTGTCCGTGCCGACTCTGGTGGGTGCCATATTGGTGGCAATAACGTTGCTGTTGGTGTTGTGGTACCAGGACGAGTTCAACGCGCTGTTTCAGGGTGAAGGGCCAGCTGAAGAGATAGTATCGCTGCCTCCTTTGGCGCAGGAAACCCTGGTCCCATTGAAATTACCGGAATCCAATCCGACGCTTAAGGAGAGAGAAGTGTTTCTCACCGAGGGAGAATCTGAAACGGCCGCTAGTTCCGGGAAGGAGTCGAAGTTCAATCTGCCGGAGATCAAGACCAATCAGGTGGTGCCTGAAGATGGCTTGATCGAGCCGACACAGGTTGCGGTGACACTCGATCAAGGGCCGGAATTGGGCGAGCCGATGGCCAGGGAGGTGGATCCCTTGCCCTCGATAACTGAATCGACAACTGCGATGGAAGGTGCTCCAGGTACAGCCACGGAACGGGATCGTTGGTCATTGGCAGTGCCGTTGGACTCGAAATTTGCAGACCCTCTGGTGGTCAGGCCGTCGACGGAAGTGTCCCCGACAAGGTTTGCTGAAGACGACGATGACACTGTTTCAGAACCGCAGACGATGAAACAGGAGTCGCGGGCTCAGGCAGCAGAAGAGACGCTACCCTCGCAGAAGGCTCCAGAGCAGCGATCAGCCAGTCTGGTCCCAGTTCCTAATCCCGCGGTGAAAGTCGAAGAACCGCAATCAGTGTCCAAAACTGGTGTTTTAGAGCAGGCACCTAAAATATCAGCTGAAAAGGAGCGGCGCGTACCGGTTGCAGATTCCGGTCTAAGGCGCGAAGCCTGGTTGCTGAATCAGAATCCATCCGCATATACGCTGCAACTGGTTGGGGTGCAGGAGGAAGAGGCGGTTCAGCGTTTTCTCCGCAGCAACCAGTTGACTGGGCCGGTCGCTTATTTCCGCAGCCTTAGAGACGGCAGTGCCTGGTTTTCAGTGGTTTATGGTATCTACCCGGACAGGGAGACGGCTGTAGCTGGCCGTGCCCGGTTGTCGGCCAGTCTCCGTGGCGCCGGCATTTGGCCACGCAGTCTGGCATCCGTGCAACAGGCTATTCAGGAAAATTTAAAAACGAATCCCTGATTCAATTTGCGGTTTCTCTGGCCAGCCAAAACTGGCCTGCCAAGTAATTCTCAAGTATCCTACGCGGTTCCTTCGACTGCCCGGTGGGTGGGTCGACATAGATTTGGTCCGGGATATTAACCCTCTCGGGGTGCGGTGCTTAACGAAATTAAACTGGCCGGCAGCCTTCTTGGTGGATGGTTTTCCGGGCGGTGATAAGAGGTTTGCGATGAGCCTATCAGCTTTTCCTTCGAAGCAAGGGTTGTACGACCCTCGAAACGAACATGATGCCTGTGGCGTTGGTTTTGTGGCGGATATAAAAGGGAGAAAAAGCCATAAAATCATTGAAAAGGGGCTGAACATCCTTGATCGGCTCACTCATCGGGGCGCTGTGGGCGCAGACCCCAGGGCCGGGGACGGGGCAGGGATCCTGCTCCAACTGCCGGATGAAATGTTCCGCGCGGTGGTGGATTTCGAACTGCCCCCGTTTGGGGCGTATGCTGTCGGTATGCTGTTTCTGCCGCGCGACAAAGAGTCCCGCACGCAGGCGGAGTCAACAGTGGGCAGGTTTGTGGAGGCCGAAGGCCAGCGGGTGATCGGCTGGCGCGACGTGCCCGTCTGCAACGAGGGTCTGGGCTACAGTGTCAAGCCCACGGAGCCGGTGGTGCGGCAGGTATTCGTCGGCTGCGGGGCAAACTGCTCCGATCAGGATGGCTTCGAGCGAAAACTGTTCGTGATCCGCAAGCAGATCGATAAGGTAATACGGGAATCGGGCCTGAAGCAGAGCGAATCTTTTTATTTTACCTCTTTCTCCTCCCGCACCATTACCTACAAAGGCATGCTGCTGGCCGGGCAGGTGGGCGAGTATTACCCGGATCTGGGAGACGAGCGGATGACCTCCGCACTGGCCCTGGTACATCAACGCTTCTCCACCAATACCTTCCCCACCTGGGATCTGGCGCAGCCGTTTCGGATGATAGCCCATAATGGCGAGATCAATACCCTGCGCGGCAACGTCAACTGGATGGCGGCACGGAAGAACTCCATGGCTTCCGAGATCCTGGGTGAAGACCTGGACAAGGTATGGCCCCTGATTCCAGAGGGTCAGTCTGACTCTGCCTGTTTCGACAATGCCCTGGAACTGCTGCTTCAGGGAGGCTACTCCCTGGCCCACGCCATGATGATGCTGATTCCGGAGGCCTGGTCGGGCAATCCTCTGATGGATCAAAAGCGGCGAGCTTTTTATGAGTACCATGCCGCCCTGATGGAGCCCTGGGATGGTCCTGCGGCCGTGGCCTTTACCGATGGTCGCCAGATTGGTGCCACCCTTGATCGCAACGGTCTGCGGCCCGCCCGCTATCTGATTACCGATGATGACATGGTGGTGATGGCCTCGGAGATGGGAGTGCTGGACATCCCGGAACAAAACATCATCAAAAAGTGGCGTCTGCAGCCGGGCAAAATGTTTCTGATCGATATGGAGCAGGGTCGGATTATCGACGACGCCGAACTCAAAGAGGAGTTGTCCTCGGCCATGCCCTACCAGCAGTGGCTGGACGAGACGCAGATCAGTCTGGAACAGCTTCCGGAGGTGGTGGGGGCCATGTCCCCGGACTCAGAGACCCTGCTGGATGCCCAGCAGGCCTTTGGATACACACAGGAAGATTTGAAATTTCTGCTTACCCCTATGGTCGTGACCGGCCAGGAAGGGACTGGCTCCATGGGCGCAGACAATCCACCGTCGGTGTTGTCTCGACGGGCCAAGCATCTTTCGACCTATTTCAAGCAGAATTTCGCCCAGGTGACCAATCCACCCATCGATCCCATTCGGGAGGAGATTGTGATGTCCCTGGTCTCCTTGATCGGACCCCGGCCTAATCTGCTGGGGATGGCGGATGGCGGCACCAACATGCGACTGGTGGTGCACCAGCCGGTTCTGACTAACACTGACCTGGAACGTATCCGCAACATCGAGTACAACAGTGGCGGGGCCTTTCGTACCCGTACCCTGGATATCTGCTTCCCGGTGGAACAGGGATCATGGGGTATGAGGCCGGCCCTGGACGCTCTGTGCGAACGGGCCGAAGCGGCGGTATCCGAGGGCTACAATATCCTTATCCTGTCGGACCGCAGCATGAACGCGGACACCGTGACTATACCAGCCCTGCTTGCCACCTCCGCCGTGCACCATCACTTGATCCGCAAGGGGTTGCGCACCGAGTCCGGTCTGGTAGTGGAGACCGGGGCCGCTCTCGAGGTGCACCACTTTGCCACCCTGGCGGGTTATGGTGCTGAGGCGGTGAATCCCTACGTTGCATTCGATACGGTGCAGGCGATGCTGCCCGGGCTGCCGGAGGATATGACCTTTGAAGAGGCCCAGAAGCGCTATATCAAGGCGATTGGTAAAGGGTTGAAAAAGGTGATGTCCAAGATGGGCATCTCCACCTACCAGTCCTACTGCGGGGCCCAGATCTTCGATGCGGTCGGGTTGTCGACCCCGTTTGTGGAGCGCTATTTCACCGGTACCGCGACCACCGTGGAGGGCGCTGACCTAGAGCAGATCGCGCAGGAAGCGGTGCGCTGGCACACCGACGCCTACGGCAACAACCCGGTTTATCGCACGCACCTGGATGCGGGCGGTGATTATGCGTTTCGGCTGCGCGGCGAAGATCATGCCTGGACGCCGGACACCATCGCCAAGATTCAACATGCAACCCGCGCTAATGATTGGAAGACATACGAGGGGTTTGCCCGGACGATAAATGAGCAGGAGGAGCGGTTGCTCACCTTCCGTGGCCTGTTCGATTTCAACTGGGCGGATAGCGAGATACCTCTGGAGGAGGTGGAGCCGGCCGCGGAGATCGTAAAACGCTTTGCCACCGGGGCCATGTCGTTCGGCAGCATTTCCTACGAGGCACACTCGACGCTGGCGGTAGCGATGAATCGGCTGGGTGGCAAATCCAACACCGGGGAGGGCGGTGAGGAACCGGAGCGGTTCAACCCCCTGCCCGATGGTTCCAGCAATCCGCAACGCTCCGCTATCAAGCAGGTCGCTTCGGGTCGTTTCGGCGTCACCGTGGAGTACCTGGTCAATTCGGACGATATCCAGATCAAGATGGCCCAGGGCGCTAAGCCAGGAGAGGGTGGCCAGTTGCCGGGACACAAGGTAAACGCCCAGATCGCGCGGGTGCGCCACTCTACTCCGGGTGTGGGGTTGATTTCGCCTCCGCCGCATCATGATATCTATTCCATCGAGGATCTGGCCCAGTTGATCCACGACCTGAAGAACGTTAATCCCAGGGCACGAATCTCGGTCAAGCTGGTTTCCGAGGTGGGCGTGGGCACCGTGGCGGCCGGGGTATCCAAGGCCCATGCCGATCATGTGACCATCTCCGGCTATGATGGTGGCACCGGCGCCAGCCCGCTTACCTCGATCAAGCATGCCGGCTCACCCTGGGAGATAGGTCTGGCCGAGACCCATCAAACCCTGGTGCTGAATCGCCTGCGCGGACGCATCGCGGTGCAGGTGGACGGCGGCCTGCGGACCGGCCGTGACGTGGTTGTGGGTGCCCTCCTGGGCGCCGACGAATTCGGCTTCGCCACCGCGCCGTTGATCGTGGAGGGGTGCATCATGATGCGTAAGTGTCACCTCAATACCTGTCCCGTAGGGGTGGCCACCCAGGACCCGGAGCTGCGCAAGCGCTTTACTGGCAAGCCTGAGCACGTGGTCAACTATTTCTTTTTCGTGGCGGAAGAAGTGCGCCGCCTGATGGCAAAACTCGGCTTTCGCAAGTTGGGAGATATGATCGGCCAGACGGATCGCCTCGACATGCGCAAGGCAATCGATCACTGGAAGGCCCAGGGATTGGATTTCAGCCGTATCCTGACCAAGCCAGAGGTGGACGAGAGCGTTGCCATCCGCAATATAGAGCAGCAGGATCACGGCTTGGCTGCAGCAATCGATCACCAGCTGATCGAGCAGGCCCAGCCGGCCCTGGAGCGTGGTGAGGCGGTACGGATTGAGATCGATATCCACAACTACAACCGCACGTTTGGCACTATGCTATCGGGTCGTGTAGCGGAGCGGTACGGTTTCGCCGGACTGCCGGATGACACCATTTATATCAAGGCAAAAGGCACCGCCGGTCAGTCTTTCGGTGCCTGGGCCGCCAAGGGTGTCACCATCGAACTGGCGGGCGAAGGCAACGACTATGTCGGCAAGGGTCTGTCCGGTGGTCGTCTGGTGATCTACCCGCCGGCAGAATCGGGTATCGAGAAGGCGGAAGAGAACATTATCGTCGGCAACACCGTGCTTTACGGCGCAATCAGCGGAGAATGTTATTTCCGAGGTGTCGCGGGTGAACGATTCGGTGTCCGCAACTCGGGCGCTACTGCAGTCATCGAAGGGGTGGGCGATCACGGCTGTGAGTACATGACCGGTGGTGTCGTGGTCTGCCTGGGTCCCACCGGGCGCAACTTCGCGGCGGGCATGTCGGGTGGTATCGCCTATGTGCTGGACGAGGAGGGCAGCTTCGAGCAGCACTGCAATCTTGCCATGGTCGAACTGGAACCGATCAAGGAGGAGGATGACGCACTGGAGGCGCTGGATCATCAGGGCGGTGATCTGGAGACCCATGGCAGGGTGGATGTCAGTCATGACATGACCCGGTTCGATGCCATCCGCCTGCGTCAACTTATAAAGCGCCATCTGCACTACACCAAAAGTGCGGTGGCCGGTCGGATACTCGATAACTGGGAGAAGTATCTTCCGAATTTTGTCAAGGTGATGCCAGTAGACTACCGTCGTGCGCTGCAGGAGTTACAGCAGGAGCAGCAGCAGGTCGAGGGCCGTGAAGTGAGCAAGGGGGGGGCAGCCCATGGGTAAGCCGACGGGTTTCATGGAGTATGCGCGGCAGGATCGGACTTATGCGCCGGCCGCCGATCGCGTAACCCATTTCAATGAGTTTGTCATTCCCCTTAGCGATGAGGATCTGAGTGTCCAGGGCGCCCGCTGCATGGATTGCGGCATTCCTTACTGCCATAGCGGTTGCCCGGTGAACAACTTGATTCCGGATTGGAATGATCTGGTGTACCGGGCCGATTGGCGGGCAGCCAGCGATGCGCTGCACTCGACCAACAACTTCCCGGAATTTACCGGCCGTATCTGTCCGGCGCCTTGCGAAGCGGCCTGTACCCTGAACCTTGACGAAGCCCCGGTCACGATCAAGACCATCGAGTTCAGTATCGTCGAAAAGGCCTGGGAGGGGGGCTGGATTCAGCCTCAGATTGCCCGCCACAAGAGCGGCCGGCGGGTAGCGGTGGTCGGCTCCGGCCCGGCCGGTCTGGCCTGTGCCCAGCAGTTGGCCAGGGTTGGTCACGGCGTAACCGTATACGAAAAACAGAATCGGATCGGGGGGCTGTTGCGTTACGGTATTCCCGACTTCAAATTAAACAAGAAGGTAATCGACCGCCGTATGGCTCAGATGCGCGCGGAAGGTATCAGTTTTCATGCCAACACTCACGTTGGTGTGGATCTTCAGGCCGCCAAGCTGATGGAAAATTTCGATGCCGTGGTATTGGCCGGGGGGTCTGAGCAACCTCGTGATCTGCCGATCCCGGGGCGGGAATTGAACGGAGTCCACTTCGCGATGGATTTTCTGCGCAGCAACAGCCATCGGGTGCAGGGCGACAACGTGTCCGATGAGAAATTTATATCCGCCAAGAACAAGCACGTGGTGGTGATCGGCGGAGGAGATACCGGATCCGACTGTATCGGCACCTCCACCCGCCATGGCGCTGCGTCGGTCACTCAGCTGGAGATTCTTCCCCGGCCACCGGAGAAAGAGGAGAAGGGTCTCACCTGGCCTCACTGGCCGAATAAGATGCGTACCTCCAGCTCCCAGGAGGAGGGGTGTGAGCGTATGTGGTCTGTCGCCACCAAGGAATTTCTGGATGACGGCAATGGCAACCTTCGCGCCGTGCGCTGCATTAAAGTGGAGTGGAATCGCGATGAATCGGGCGGTTGGAAGATGTCTGAAGTAGCGGGGTCCGAATTCGAGCTGCCGACGGAGTTGGCGACCCTGGCCATGGGTTTCGTCCACCCGGTGCATGAGGGGATGCTGCTAGAACTCGGCGTGGAGCTGGATGGACGTGGTAATGTCCGCGGCGAGACCGAGGGCAGTGACGCCTACAAAACGTCCCTCGACGGGGTCTTTGCGGCCGGGGACATGCGCCGTGGTCAGTCACTCGTTGTCTGGGCTATCCGCGAAGGGCGCCAGTGTGCCCGGGCGGTGGATGAATATCTGATGGGAGTATCGGAACTGCCGAGATGACGCATCAGCAGCTGCCTGTCAAATTGAAAAAAGGAGCCTGTCCTTGCCCCCGTTGAAGAACGATCGTTTGTTGCGTGCGCTGCTGCGCCAACCGGTAGATATTACTCCCGTCTGGATGATGCGACAGGCCGGACGCTATCTCCCCGAATATCGGGCGACCCGGGCCCGGGCCGGCAGTTTCCTGGATCTGTGTAAGAATCCGGAGCTGGCCTGCGAGGTGACCCTGCAGCCACTGGAGCGTTTTCCGCTGGATGCTGCCATCCTCTTTTCGGATATCCTGACAATCCCGGACGCCATGGGTCTAGGGCTCTATTTCACCGAGGGAGAAGGCCCCCGCTTTGAGCGGCCGGTGCGGGACGAGGCGGCGGTCCGGTCCCTGGGGGTCCCCGATCCCGAACAGGATCTCGGCTATGTAATGGATGCGGTGCGCACTATTCGGCGGGAGTTGAACGGCCGGGTTCCGTTGATCGGTTTTTCCGGTAGTCCCTGGACCCTGGCTACCTATATGGTGGAAGGGGGCGGCACCAAAAACTTCGCCCGGACCAAGGGGATGATGTTTGACCGTCCGGAGTTGATGCATCGCTTACTGACAACGGTGGCGGATGCGGTCATTGCCTACCTCAATGCTCAAGTTGCCGCCGGCGCCCAGGCGGTGATGATCTTCGACACCTGGGGTGGCGTACTGACCCCACGGGACTATGAGGATTTTTCGCTGACCTATATGCAACGCATCATCCAGGGGCTGGTGCGGGAGAGCGAACAGCGGACGGTGCCGGTCATCCTCTTCACCAAGGGCGGCGGCCAGTGGTTGGAGCGCATGTCAGAGACCGGCTGCGATGCCTTGGGTGTCGACTGGACCACCAATCTTGCGGACGCCCGGTTGCGGGTGCGGGACCGGGTGGCATTACAGGGCAACCTCGACCCCTGCATTCTCTACGCCTCCCCGGCGCGTATTCGCCAGGAGGTGGGACGGGTGCTCGAGAGCTATGGTCGGGGGCCGGGTCATGTCTTCAATCTGGGTCACGGAATTCATCCCGATGTAAATCCCGAGCACGCTTCGGCACTGGTGGAAGCCGTCCACGAATTGAGCGCTACCTACCATCCCTGATTTCCGATCGCCTTCATTTTCATGCGCTTACGCGCACGAAAACAGTGACGCATACCTGCACCACACGGGCACCCCACATTTTTCGAGGTGCCCTCAATAGTGGGGTGGCGGTTTTTCCTCGACGCTGGCCGCCTGTGTCGGACTCAATGTCCGGACCTGCTGCTGCAACTCAGCTAGATCCAGTCTCAATTCGTGCAGCTCGAGCTGCTGCCGCGCCACGGTGCTGGTCAATGCCTGAATGGCGTCTTCCTGAAATGCCAGCCTGGTCTGTAGTTCGATCAGTTGTTGTTCCATTACTCTCCCCGGGCTAGCGCGAATACAGCAGTTCTCGGATGGGTCGGATGTTGACGACTATGACAAAAGCGGCGCTTATATTCATCACCAGTGCGTAAATGAGGCTGGGTATGACCATGGTCGTATCGGCAAGCAGCGTTGCAGCGATAAAAATTCCCATGGCGGCATTCTGCAGACCGCATTCGAGTGTGATAGCAACACCCTGCCGGTGATCGAGACGCAGCAATCGCGCACCGAGGAAGGCGAGCGTCATAGTGACAATATTCAGCGCAACAACTGCAACGCCCGCGCCACTGAAGTGATCGGCGATATTTCCCCAGTGACCCAGAAAGGTTGCCACCACGATCAGTAGAAAAACAAAGATGGCCAGTCTTTTCGTTTTTGCTTCGAGCCACTCAGCCCACTGTGCGCAGTAAGCGCGCATTGTCATTCCAAGCAGCAGGGGGAGGGTGGAGATGAGGAAGATCCCGATCACCATTTTTTCCAACGGCAGTGGCACCATCTCGGTTGCGCCGGTAAACCAGGCAAGCCCAAGATTCACGACGACTGGGGCCCAGATGACTCCCGCCAGGCTGGTCACTGCCGTCAGGGAAACCGAGAGTGCGGTGTCACCGCGTGCGATATGGGTCAATAGATTGGATGTGATGCCGCCAGGACATGCGGCCAGAATCAGCAACCCGACTGCGATGCCCGGGCTCAGGGAGAGCAAGGCGGCGAGGGCAAAGGCAATGGCTGGCAACAGTAACAATTGACTGAAAAGACCGAAGGCCATGGCCAACGGATGGCTGAACACGCGCCTGAAATCGTCCACCATCAGGGTCAGGCCCATGGAGAACATGATCAAGGCGAGTGAAAGCGGCAGTAAAATCTGGGTCGTCATAGAAGGGGCGTGCGGAAAACCAGCTGGGGGATCCGGAATTCTAGCCGATACCTGGGTCCCGTCTCCACCGTCAGTGGGGAGCGCCCGCACAGGATCAGGGGCGGTGCTCCCCGGCCATATAGGTGCTGGATTGCATTTCGCGCAGTCGGCTCACCGCTCGTTGAAAATCGAAGGCGAGGCGTTCGCCCTGATAAAGTGACTCGGGCTGGGCCGCAGCACTGACGATGATTTTGACGTTGCGATCGTAAAATTCGTCCAGCAGGTAAAGAAAGCGTCGTGCACTGTCGTCCAGGGCCGGGCCCAGCAGCGGGATATCTGAGATCAGAACCGTGTGGTAACAGCGGGCCAGTTCCAGATAGTCGGCCTGGCTGCGTGGCGGGCCACAGAGCGCCATGAAGTCGAACCAGATGACGTCACTTGCCATCCGCACTACCGGTATGTCCCGGCCAAAGATACGGATCTTTCCGCCGGTTTGTCCCGATTCAGAGGCGAGGCGCCGAAACTCCTGCTCCAGCAACTGCTGCAGGTTACTGTTCAAAGGTGTGTGATAAACACTGGCCTGTTCCAGATAGCGCAGTCGGTAGTCAACGCCGCCGTCCAGCTCCATGATGCGCATGTGTGTCTGCAGCAGGTCAATGGCAGGCAGAAAGCTGGCCCGCTGTATTCCGTTCTGATAGAGGTTTGCCGGCTGGGTATTGGAGGTGGTAACCAGAGTGACACCCTGTCGCAACAGGGATTTCAGTAGCTGGACGAGGATCATCGCATCGCCGATGTCATTGACAATAAACTCGTCAAGGCAGAGTACTTTGGCCGGCTTCAGCAGTTTAGCAGCGACCAGTTGGAGTGGGTCGCGTTCCCCCTGTAGTCGCTGCAGCTGCTCCTGCACCTGGCGCATGAAGCGATGAAAATGAATTCGCCGTTTGTGTTGAAATGGCAGTTGCTGGTAGAAGAGGTCCAGCAGCCAGGTCTTGCCACGACCTACCCCTCCCCAGATGTAGAGCCCTTTAGGCGGGGCTGCGGGAAGGCGCTTGCGGCCGCGCCGGCCGAAGATTCCGACGGAGTGGTCGACCGGAGATTCGGTCAGACACTGCTGCAGCACCTGCAGCTGCTCCACCACTCTGAGCTGGGCCGGATCCCGTTGCAGCAACCCGGCATCGATCTGCGACTGGTAGAGCTGCTCCAGCGTCATTAGGGCATTCAGATAGCCGGGAAACGGAGCATTTTACCGGGTTGCCCAGACACTGCCAGCGGAGGTCTGCGGATCTGTCGTTTGCAGACCATATCGCTGGGATCCCGGTGAAAGGCGCAGGTTAGCAGTGGCTGCCTTTTCGTTATCGGGGGTAGCGGTCATCCAGGTTGGCCGGGCAGAGCACCGCGCGCATGGTACCTATCAGGGTAAGCAGTTGGCTGTTTCGGATACGATAGTAGATCCGATTGGCCTCTTTGCGGGATACGACGATGTTTTTGTTGCGCAACTGTTCCAGATGCTGGGAGATGTTGCTCTGGGAGGTGCCGGTTTTCTCCACGATCTCGCCGACAGAGAGTTCGTCATCACCCAGGGAACAGAGAATCTTCCAGCGCAGCGGGTGGGCCATGGCCTTGAGCGCATTGGCTGTGAGCGCGGTGTCTTCTTCCGATCGGGGAGGCTCGATGGGGTCAGTCATGTCTACTCCTGTGCTGCAACAAAGATGTTTACCCGGAGGTATCGCCTAGCGCGGCCGCTTTCTCCGTTGGCTGTTGTTCCTGTCGGACATAGCCCGTCATGTCTTTGGCAATGCAAATGATATGTGTGATTTTTCCTTCACTGTCTTTTACCGCGGTTCGGGAAAAAAGTATCGGCACCCGGCGCTCGTCGCGGGCGATAAAGCGGGCCTCGATCTTACTCAGTGCGCCCACTCGAATCAGTGCTTCCAGCCAGGTGCCCATGAAGGCGCCGGCCTGCTCATCCTCTTCCTCCTCGAATACGTCGCCGATGGAGAGTTCTTTCAACGCCTCTTCCGTATAGTCAAGCATGCGGCAGCAGGTGGGGTTGGCCTCCCTGATCCTGCCTTCCGGATCCAGTACCAGCAAGGCCTCGCCCATGTTGTTGATGATGTTTTCCAGGTGGGTCTTGGCCTGGAACAGTTCAGCGGTGCGTTCGGCCACCTTCTGTTCCAGCAACTGGTTCATTTTTCGCTCTTTCTCGATCAGGCGAAAGTAAGTGCTGATTTTGTTAATCAGCTGGTTATCGTCGATGGGTTTTAGCAGGTAGTCCACACCGCCGACCTCATACCCCTTCTGCTGAAATTCCTCGGTCTTTAAAGCTGCGGTCAGGAAAATGATCGGGATATCCCTGGTCTTCTTGCGGATCTTGAGCATGGAGGCGGTTTGAAACCCATCCATTTCCGGCATCTGTACATCCAGGATAATGAGATCGATTCCGGGCTGCTTGAGGGCGATATCCAGCGCTTGCTGGCCGGAGGTTGCTTCCAGGATCTCTACGTCCATGTACTGCTGCACCAGGGTGCGTAGAGTGAAGAGATTATGCTCGTGATCGTCCACGATCATAAGCTTGAAACCGGAGTAACGTTTCATGTCAGTTTGAACGGCAGATGCCGGGCTATGGTCTGTTCCAATTCCTTGCTGTCAACCGGCTGGATGATAAAATCGTCGGCACCGGCTTCCACACAGTTTTCCCGGTCTCTGTCGCCTGAGTTGGCGACAAGCGCGATGACTGCTAGATTTTGAAACCGTTCGTCTTGCCGGATGCGTCTGATCGTATCATAGCCGTCTTGATCAGGCATCATGATGTCTATCAAAACAATGGAGAATTCATCGTCTTCCTCCAGGACTTCCAGGGCCTCGTTCACATCCCCTGCTGCGGTAACCTCCAGGCCCCACTGTTCCAGCAGGGGCGTAAGTGAGAGAAGGTTACGGACATCATCGTCCACAAGCAGAATCCGGTGACCACCGATTTCGCTTTCTGTTGCTGCGCTCGGCAGCGGCTCTTGCTGTTCCTTCTCCCACAAGTCTAGTGCTTCCCGCTCCTGCTCTACCTCCGGTTGCTCGCTGGCTGTCGACTCGGCATGAAATTCGACCGGTAACAGCAGGCAGAAGTTGGAGCCCTCCCCTTCGGCACTCTTCAATTCGATACGGCCTCCAAGCAATTTCGCCAGCTGCTGGCTGATCGCAAGACCAAGGCCGGTCCCCCCGTATCGGCGGCTGGTGGAGCCATCTGCCTGTTTGAACGCATCGAAGATGTGGTGCTGTTTGGAGGAAGGGATGCCGATACCGGTATCCTGAACGCTGATCTTCAGGTCCCAGTCGGAAGCCTCCTGCCGATCGGACCCTTCAAGCCGTACGGTGACGCCGCCCTGTTCGGTGAATTTAACCGCATTGGAGAGAAAGTTCTTGATAATTTGTCCAAGTTTTACCTTATCGGAGTGGATGCGGCGGGGGGTATTGTCGGCTATCTCGAGCTGGAGTGTGAGTCCTTTGGCCTCGAACTGCGGCTGCACCAGTCCCAGCAGATCCTCCAGCATCTGCGGCACTTGGATGAACTCCAGCTCCAAGGTTGTACGTTGGGCCTCGATCCGGGACAGATCAAGGATATTGTCAATCAGGGTCTGAAGATCCGAGCCTGCCTCGTGGATAACCTTTGCCTGCTTTGTCTGTTCAGGACTCAGGCCGCTTTTTTTCGCCGCCAGCAGTTTGGACAGCAAAAGAATCGAGTTGAGCGGGGTTCGCAGTTCATGGCTCACATTGGCCAGGAATTCCGATTTATAGCGGTTGGACTCCTCCAGCTTTCTGGCATGCTCCTTGAGGTTGCGTATGTTGCGTCCATGTTCCACCGCCAGCCGAGAAAGGCTTTCGCCCAGCTCCTTCAGTTCCTGGGGGGCGCCCCAGTTGAAGCTCACCTGCTCTCCTTTCAGGATCCGCTGAACCCGGTCGATGAGTTGATGACTGACATGGTCCGCGCGGCGGGCGAACCAGCGGGCAACGAACCAGACCACCACCATAAGCGCAAACACAATGGTGAGGACGCGGACAGTCAGGGCGTTGCGGAACTGGGCGATGGGCGAGGGGTCGACCTGGCGCCCTACCCAGAGGGCGCCGGACTGCTCGGTGTGGAACATCGGGATCCAGATGATCTGTTTACCGGCACCCTCCCACAGGGCCAGCTTACCGTTGTTGAATATTGGTTGCAGCCCGGGAAACTGGGTAAAGGCGTTTCCCTGGGGGGCGTTGGGCCCGGCATGCTGCAGGAAGGTGCCGTCGTTATGGACCCACAGGGTATTGCGGTAGTAGCGGGCGATGCCGCCCACATCGATACTGATCATAACGGCGCCGAGAATATTGTTTGCTTCACGGTGAGTGATGGAGCTGATAAGGCGCAGGGTCATGAAACGTCGCGGATCGCTGGCCCCCGCTATGGGATTGAGGCTGATGGGGCTGACAAGTGCCCCGCTCTGTTTCGTCTCGAGGGCGGTACGGACGAAATCACGGTTGGGTGGTTCCGGTCGCTCAATAGTGGGTTGCCACTCCTGGGTGGTCTTGTCCCGGTCCAGCCAGAACCGCTCACGGCCCTGCTGGTCGAAAAAGACGATCTGGATGATGTCGAGCTGGTTCTGCAGTATTTGATTGATCCACTGCGTATAACGGGCCCGAGCCATATCGATGCTCTCTTCATTTTCGGCCCCATCTTCACCGAGCAGGGTGCCAGGCTCAGGCAGTTTAGCCAGCAGGCGGACCATTTCGTCACGAGAGGCGAGATGCTGATCCAGGTCCCGAAAGTCTGCCCGCAGGTTCTGCAGGTAGGCCTTGTGATAGAACAGTTCCATCCGCTCCAGCACCAGGGGCAGATTGAGCAGGACCAGTATGACCAGTGGTATCAGGCCAAAGAGGAAAAAGAACAGCAGGATCTGGGTGCGTAGTTTCAAAACTTTCTTCTGGCCTGAATACCCCCTATTGGAGCCCCCTCACCAGCTCGAGCACCTGCAGAGCGTGCCCCTTGGGTTTGACGTCATAGAGTGCATGGCAGATGTTGCCGCTCTTATCGATAATGAAAGTGGAGCGCAGGATACCCATTTTTTTCTCTCCGTGGGCCTCCTTTTCGCGCCAGACATCGTAGGCCTTGCACAACACCCCTTCCAGGTCTGCCAGCAGGTGGATGGCCAACCCATGTTTGTCTCTGAATTCGCCGTGAGTGAGGCAGCTGTCTCGGCTTACCCCGAGTATCTCGGTATCCAGGTTATTGAATTCTTCCACCAGGTCCGAGAACTCAATCGCCTCGATGGTACAGCCCGGGGTATCGTCTTTGGGGTAAAAGTAGAGCACCAGATTTTTACTTCCCTTGAAGTCTCCGGATTGCATCATCACCAGGTCGGTGCTTGGCAGTTCGAAGTCTGGGGCAGCGTCGCCGGGTCTAAGCATGGGGCCTCCTTTGGCTCGCACCATTATAATTATGGTTGTTTCGAGAATGTATTGATTGCCGCGGCTTGCGTCAATACAGTTGATCGCCGAGCAGGTGGTCAGCATTGCGCCAACTGCAGGGCGTTGCTCGCTTATTCTGCAATCCGACTATCAGGCCGTCGTTTCCGGAGCCGTTGCCTGCATCGAGGGTCGCGACGAAAAGCGCTGGAACCAATGGCTCAGCAGAGGTGCCCCGGATCGCCAGTCGAGCTCGGTGATACGAAAATCCAGGTAGCCCAGGGCGCAGCCAGTGGCGATCTGTCCAATGTCGGGAGATGCGGAAAAGACGGGTACCAGTGCCTCCAGTGCCCGCACGGCGGTACGCAGGGTCTCTAGTTGAAGATTCAGCCACCATGCGGAACGTTCGCCCTCCTCGCGTCGGCTATGTTCCAGAAAAATCAGCAGTGCGGCATCCATCATACCGTCGGCCAGTGCCTGTAGTCGGAGTACATCCCAGCGCTCCGGCCCGTTGGCTGGAATCAGCCTGGGGTCGGCAAGCAGGCTGTTCAGGTATTCGCAGATCACCGGACTGTCGAAAAGGTGGGTTCCGTCATCCAGGATCAGCAGGGGCACCTTCGCCAGAGGATTCTTCTGGGCGATGCCGCTGTTTGCATCCCAGGGGTTTACCTGGATGAGCTCCATCCGCGAGTCCAAGCCGCTTTCCCGCGCCGCTACCAGTACCTTGCGGGCATAGGGTGAAGTGGGTGAATAACATAGCTGCATGCCGGATAACCAATAGCCCGTTAAAACAAATGACCTGAATCTAAAACCAAAGTTTAGCTGAAGAGTACTCCGAACAAACCCGCCCATGAGATTTTTCGATTCGTCGATCGAGACGCAAGATATCCGATCGCCATTGTTTTCATGCACTTACGCTTAGGAAAATAGTGGCGCATTCCTGCGCCAGACGGGCATCTCGAATTTTTCGTGGTGCCCTGAATCTATTTCGGATCGTATGCAAGATTAGGGGCTAGCCAGCGTTCGGTGCTGTCAATTTCCATCCCTTTGCGCCGGGCGTAATCGGTGATCTGTCCGCGGTCGATTTTGCCCACGGCAAAATAACGGGACTGCGGATGGCTGAAATAGAGTCCGCTGACGGCGGCGGTCGGTACCATTGCCTTCGACTCGGTGAGACAGATGCCCGTGTTTTCCCCAACCTGCAGCAGTTCCCAAAGAAGATCTTTCTCCGTGTGGTCGGGGCAGGCGGGATAACCGATCGCCGGGCGGATACCGCGGTACCTTTCCTTGATCAGCTGTTCGTTGTCCAGCTGTTCGTCCACCGCATAACCCCAGTATTCCCGCCGCACCCGTTCGTGCAGCCATTCGGTCAGGGCCTCGGCCAGCCGGTCCGCCAGGGACTTCAGCATAATGGCACTGTAATCGTCATGATCCGCTTCGAACTCCTCCAGCTTGCGCTCAATGCCTTGTCCGGCGGTGCAGGCGAAGGCACCGAGATAGTCGGGGACAGAGGATTCTATGGGGGCTACGAAGTCGGCCAGGCTTTCGTTATAGCGACCGGCAGGTTGCTTGCCCTGTTTGCGCAGAAAATGAAACTGAGTGAGTACTTGCTTGCGGGATTCGTCCGTATATAGGAGAACATCTTCATTTGCCGCATTGGCAGGGAAGAGACCGATCACTGCAACTGCCTGCAGCCATTTTTTCGCTGTGATCCGCTGCAGCATGGTTTGGGCATCCTGCAACAGACGGCGTGCCTCCGCCCCTTTTTCTGCATCGTCCAGGATAGCGGGGTAGCGGCCCTTCAGTTCCCAGGCGTGAAAGAAAAAAGTCCAGTCGATATAGGGGGTCAGCACCGACAGGGGAATATCGCCCAGCACCTGGACCCCCAGCCGCCGGGGGACCGGGGGGGTGTAGGCCCGCCAGTCGATCGGGGTCCGGTTGGCTCGGGCCTGCTCCATTGAGACCAGGTCGCGGGCCTGCTGTTGCGCCGCCCTCCGCTGACGGGCAGCCTGATACTCCTGTTTGATCCGGCTGACGTATTCGTCACGCTGAGTTGTAGACAGCAGCGTACTGGCCACGCCCACCGCCCGGGAAGCGTCCGGGACATAGATCGTGGGGCCGGAATATACGGGCTCAATCTTCACCGAGGTATGGATCAGCGAGGTTGTGGCACCCCCGATCAGCAACGGAATCTTCATCTTCAGGCGTTCCATCTCCTTGGCCATATGGACCATTTCGTCCAGCGAGGGGGTAATCAGGCCCGAGAGTCCGATGATGTCCACTCGCTCTTCCCGTGCCCGCTGCAGGATTGTCTCAGCCGGCACCATCACCCCCAGGTCGATCACCTCATAGCTGTTGCATTGCAACACGACGGCGACGATATTTTTACCGATGTCGTGCACATCGCCCTTGACCGTGGCCAGCAAAATCCGCCCCCGTGGTGCGTTACTGGCCTCGCTCTTTTCCTGCTCTATGAAGGGTTCCAGGTAGGCCACCGCCTTTTTCATCACCCGCGCTGACTTTACTACCTGTGGCAGAAACATCTTTCCGGCACCAAACAGCTCACCGACCACGTTCATGCCATCCATCAATGGGCCTTCGATGACGTCGAGTGAGCGCTTTGATCCCCCCCGGGCCGTCTCGGTGTCTTCCTCAATATGTTCGGTGATGCCTTTTACCAGGGCGTGCTCAATCCGTTTCTCCACTGGCCAGTCACGCCAGGCCGGGTCCTCTTTTTTGTTGTCGCTGCTACCGGCAGCCCGATAGTTGTCGGCGATGGCCAGCAGCCGTTCAGTCGCATCCGGGTGGCGGTTCATAATCACGTCTTCCACCCGCTCCCGCAGATCCGCAGGAAGCTCGTCGTAGATCGCCAGCTGGCCCGCGTTGACTATGCCCATGTCCAGGCCGGCGGAAATCGCGTGATAGAGAAATACGGCGTGAATCGCCTCGCGCACCGGGTTGTTGCCGCGGAATGAGAAAGAGACGTTGGAGATACCACCGGATATAAGCGCTTGGGGCAGGGTGTTCTTGATCCCCCGGGCCGCTTCGATGAAGTCGACGCCGTAGTTGTTGTGCTCCTCGATGCCAGTGGCGACGGCGAAGACGTTGGGGTCGAAGATGATATCTTCTGGCGGGAAGCCCACCTTATCAGTCAGTACACGGTAGGCTCGGGTACAGATCTCCAGTTTGCGCTGCAGGCTATCGGCCTGACCCTGCTCGTCGAACGCCATTACGATGGCCGCCGCCCCGTAGCATCGGATCAACCGAGCTTGGGCAATAAATTTGTCCTCCCCTTCCTTCAGCGAGATGGAATTGACTACACCTTTGCCCTGCAAGCGCTTGAGTCCCGCCTCGAGGATCTCCCACTTGGATGAGTCGATCATCACCGGTACCCGGGAGATTTCCGGTTCCGATGCAATCAGGTTAAGAAAGCGGATCATGGCCGCTTCGGAATCCAGCATTCCCTCATCCATGTTGACATCGATCAGTTGGGCCCCGTTCTCCACCTGCTCGCGACAGACGTCCAGTGCCTCGTCGTATTGCTCCTCCAGGATCAGGCGCTTGAATTTGGCGGAGCCGGTGATATTGGTCCTTTCGCCAACATTAACAAACAGCGAATCCCGGTCGATGTTCATCGGCTCCAGCCCGGAGAGTCGACAGGCCGTTCTGGGTCTGGGCAGGGCCCTGGGCGATGCCTGGCGGCAACCTCGGCCATTGCTCGAATATGCTCCGGGGTGGTGCCGCAGCAGCCTCCCACAATGTTCAGCAAACCGCTTTCCGCCAACTCGTCGGTATGGACCGCCATTGCTTCCGGCCTCAGGTCGTATTGGCCAAATTCGTTGGGCAGGCCGGCGTTGGGGTGGGCCGAGACATAGCTTTCGGAGATACGCGACATCTCTTCCACATGCTGGCGTAACTGGTCTGGCCCCAGGGCGCAGTTGAGCCCGATCGAGATCGGCTCGGCATGACGCAAGGAAATGTAGAAGGCCTCGGGGGTCTGACCGGAGAGGGTGCGGCCGGAGGCATCGGTGATGGTTCCAGAGATCATGATCGGTAATCGCAGCCCCAGGGCCTCAAAAAGTTGCTCCAGGGCAAAGATAGCGGCCTTGGCATTGAGGGTGTCGAAGATGGTCTCGATCAGCACAATGTCCGCCCCGCCCTCAATCAATCCCCGACTCGCCTCGGTATAGGCGGTCACCAGGTCATCGAACTGGATATTGCGGAAGCCGGGATCGTTGACGTCCGGAGACAGGGAGCAAGTGCGGTTGGTGGGGCCGAGAACACCGGCCACGTAGCGCGGTCGATCCGGGCTGGACGTGGCATCCGCGGCTGACCGGGCAAGGCGTGCCGAGACCAGATTGAGTTCATAACTCAGATCTTCCATGGCGTAGTCGGCCAGCGAGATTCGATTGGCATTGAACGTGTTGGTCTCCAGGATGTCCGCCCCTGCCTCCAGATAGGCCTGATGAATCCCACGGATGAGGTCCGGCTGGGTGAGGGAGAGCAGGTCGTTGTTGCCCTTCACACTGCGTTGCCAGTCGCTGAACCGTGCGCCCCGGTAATCTTCTTCGTTCAGGTTTTGGCGCTGGATCATGGTGCCCATGGCACCGTCCAGGATCAGGATGCGCTCCTGCAGCAGGGAATGGAGTTCTGCGGAACGGGAAGAAATGTGGCTCATTGAGTGAATCCAGACCAAACAAAAAGGAGCTAAGTATAATCCTAAAAACAGCTGTTGGCCGCTGCGCAAGGGAATCCAACTCGCTGTGTTTTCTGAAGTTACTATTTTATTCCCCGTTGCCTCAACTGGTTAGCCTTGGCCACTGCTTTTCCTGGGATAGTCGGAAACAGGGGTTTACCCCATCCGCCGATGCTCGATCCGCAGCCCCTCTGACTTTTCGTTGCCATCGTCCTACTGATAAGCTACGTCCATGGATTTCTGCTCCGGTTGCAAGCGGGTTGGACAATGGTTGAGGCCGATGGCCTTGGTCATCTCCGGCCTGCTGTTGCCTGCCATGGGTGTGGCACAGGAGGTGGTGCGGGTGGGCGTCTACCTCAATCCGCCACTGTCGTTCCCCGGCGAGAACGGAAAGCCGTCCGGTTTTATTGTCGATCTGCTCGATTACATCGCCCTCAAGGAGGAGTGGGGGCTGGAGTACGTCTCCTGCTCCTGGGAGGAGTGCAATGAGTTGTTGAGCCTGGGGGAGATCGATATGCTTTCCCCGATCGCCATCAACGAGGCGCGGCAGCGACGACTCGATTTCAACCGCGAGAGCCTGTACGTCAACTGGGGCCAGATCGTCACTGCAGAGGATATGGAACTGAGTTCGCCACTGGATCTGCAGGGCAAGACGGTCATTGCCCTCTCCAGCGATATCCATTTCGCCGACCTCAAGGATCTGGCCCAGCGCTTCGATATCCAGGTCCGTTTCCTGGAGGTGGATGACTACGAGGCGGTGCTGGCCTGGGTGGCGGAGGGGCCGGCCGATGCGGGCCTGATCAACCGCTCTTTCGCGATCAGTGATTTTCCGCAGTATGATCTGATCAAGTCGTCGGTTATCTTCAATCCTGCGGAGATACGGATTGCCCTTTCGCCGCGCAACGATCAACTTGAGAACGCGCTTCGCATCCAGCGGCTGGACCGTCATATCAGCCGTCTCAAGGCCGATCAAAACTCCCTCTACTATCAGTTACGGGACCGCTGGTTCGGCAGAAGCCTGACCGATGATCTGCCTAAGTGGGTAGTCTGGACCTTTGCCATCGTGTTAGGCATTGCCCTACTGCTGGCCGCAGGCGTGTTGCTGCTGCGCCAGCAGGTGCGCCGCAGAACCAGTGAGTTGTGGGGCATCAATGAGCGTTTTACTGCCTTTATGAACAACCTCCCGGGTATGGCCTATATGAAAGCGGCAGATGGACGATATATTTTCGTCAACCCGACCTGGGAGCAGACCAAACATCTCGCCAGCAAAGAGGTCGTGGGCCGGATGCCGGCGGAGATATGGCCGACCCATGGATTTGGGCCGCATACGCTCGAAGAGCAGCGGGCGATCGAACACCGTGTGGTGGTAGAGACAGTGGAGATCAATCCCTGGGACGATGAGAGTCGCTTCTGGCGTTTGATTCGTTTTCCGATTGAGAATAGTTCAGGCGACGGAGGGATGGTGGGGGGTATAGGTATCGACATTACCGCTCAGAAAGGTGCTGAGCAGGAGTTGTCCCACCTCCACCGCCAGTTGCAACTGCTGCTGGAGTCCGCGGGAGACGGTATCTTCGGCGTCGATGGCGTCGGGCGCTGCACTTTTATTAACCAGGTGGCATTGGAACTGCTGGGGTTTCACCACGAAGAGATTATTGGCAACAATCTACATGATCTGATTCAGCATTCGGATGCCACTGGCGGGAGTTTCCCCGAGGTGGGCTCGTCGATCTACCTTGCCTACCGTGAGGGGCGCAAATCCCGGGTCGATAATGAGGTGTTCTGGCGTGCGGATGGAGCCTCTTTGGCGGTGGAGTATTCTGCCTACCCAATTGCTGAAGGGGAACATCCTGGCGCCGTGGTGGTGTTCCGGGCAGGTTCCAAAAGCCTTTGATCTATCCGAACTACAGCGGCGGTGGTATCGCGAACCTCATGGCTTCGCTTGGCCAGGCATTGGGAGGTGTTGAAAATGGCTATCCCGAGCTGGAAGGCATAGATCTAAGCGGGCTGGCGACAGCGCGTAATGTACTGCTGCTGGTCATCGACGGTCTGGGCTACCGTTATCTCCAGGAGCAGGCCGCGCAGTCCACTCTCTGCCAGAATTGCGTCGCTTCCATCACCTCGGTTTGTCCCTCCACTACCGCCTCGGCCATCCCTACCTTTCTGACCGGTGTTCCTCCCCAGCAACACGGTCTCACCGGCTGGTTTACTTACTTTTCGGAACTCGGCAGCGTGCTTGCGATTCTTCCGTTTCGAACCCGACTCGGTTTCATGCCGATTGCGGATGCAGACCTGTCCCCAGGGGTTCTCTCTGGCGTTGGTTCCTTCTATGCGCGCCTTCCGGTGGCAAGCAATATCGTCATGCCTGACAGGATCGCTCACTCCAGCTTCAACCGCGCTTTCTGCCAGGGCGCCAGAATCTGGCCCTTTTCCGGGCACTCTGATCTGTCTCAGACCATCCTCCGGGTGGTGACGCAGACTGGTACCCAGCGCAGCTTCGTTTATGCTTACTGGCCCGAGTTCGATGCCCTCGCCCACGAGTTTGGAGTCGGCAGCCGACAGGCAGCGGATCATCTGCTGGAAATCGATCATAGCTTCCAGCGATTGTTGGCCGAGTTACGAGGTACGGACACCCTGGTGCTGGTCACAGCGGATCACGGATTTGTCGATACCCGGCCGGAAACCACAGTACGGCTGAGTGATCATCCGCAACTGGCTGAAACCTTGATGACGCCCCTTTGTGGTGAGCCCAGATTGGCCTATTGTTATGTTCATCCGAACCGCACGGCGCAATTCGAGCGCTATGTGGCCGAGCGATTGTCGCGCCAGGCGGATCTCTTTCCCAGTAGCCAGCTGCTGGAAGAGGGGTGGTTCGGTCTGGGCAATCCCCATCCCCGGCTGAAGGACCGGATCGGCCACTATGCCCTGGTGATGAAGGATGATTTCAAGATTACCGGTGAATTGCCGGGGGAGTCGCCACTGCAGCATATAGGCGTGCATGGTGGCCTCAGTTCGGAGGAGATGTATGTGCCCTTGATCCTGGTGGAGACCTGAATTGAATATCGATCTGTCCGATCTCACTGCCTCCGATATCTATTTTGCCTTGACTCAGACGGTAGTCCCAAGGCCGATCGCCTGGGTTCTGTCTGAGAATGAGGCAGGCAATTTCAACCTCGCTCCTTTCTCTTATTTCAATGCAGTCTGCAGCGAACCTCCACTGATCATGTTGTCCTTGGGCAGAAAACCGGATGGCTCAGCCAAGGATACACTGGTAAATATCGAAGCGCGTCGGGGGTTCGTTGTCCACATACCTCATGCTCAGATGCTCGCGCCTTTGAACGACAGCTCGGCCACCTTGCCTGCGGGGGATTCCGAGGTAGAGCGCCTCGGTTTGACACTAGCAGACTTTCCCGGTTCACCGCTTCCCAGGCTGGCAGATTGCCGCCTGGCGCTGGCCTGTGAGCGCTTCGAGATTCGAGAGATAGGGCATGCCTCCCAGAGCCTGATCTTCGGCCTGGTCAATCGGTTGTTCATTGACGATTCCATCGGCGAGCAGAAGCCCGGCGGTCGCCTAAAGATCCACGCCGACCGCCTGGATCCCCTGGGACGGCTTGGTGCCAGCGAATACCTGGAATTTGGCAGGGTCATCTCGTTGGCCAGGCCGAAATGAAGGCGGACTAGTCCCATGAGCGAACTGGAGATGCTGCGAGAAGAACTCTCCAGACTGGACGTGGAGCTACTGGAGCGGGTAGCCAGGCGTCAGCAGATTGTTGCCGAGATCGGTCGGGTCAAATCAGCCGCTGGTCGGGGTACCCGGGACCAAGAGCGAGAACGAGGGGTACTGGAGCTGGCTCGTCGCACCGCGCGACGAATCGGTATCGATGCCGATATCGGGGAGGAGCTGTTTCGGTTATTGATCAGGGCTTCACTGGCAACCCAGGAGCAGGACAAGCTCGTGACCTGCGGTGTGGGCAGCGGAAAGCGGGCCTTAATTATCGGCGGCGCCGGTCAGATGGGGGCGTGGTTCGTCCGCTTTCTGGCCAGTCAGGGCTGCCAGGTCGAGATCTGTGACCCTGCCTTTGGCCCTCAGGGTTATCGCCACTACCCTGAGCTGGCCGCGGTGACGCTGGATCAGGACCTGATCGTCTTGGCTACCCCGGTGGAGGCAACCAAACTGCTGCTTGAAGAGATCGCACAGCGAGCGCCCGGTGGGGTGATTTTTGATATCAGTTCACTCAAGGGTCCGCTGAAGACTGGACTTGAAAAGCTGCAACAGGCAGGCTGGCAGGTCACCTCTATTCATCCGATGTTTGGTCCAGATACCGAGCTTTTGTCGGGCAGAAACGTGGTTTTCATCGACCTTGGGGTGCCTGAGGCGACCCGGGTTGCCAAGGAGCTCTTCGCCTCCACCATGGCATCACAGGTGGAGATGTCCCTGGACGCCCACGACCGGGCAATGGCCTATGTGCTGGGTCTGTCCCACGCAGTCAATATTGCATTTTTCAGTGCCCTGGCGCAAAGCGGCGAGGATGCGCGGCTGCTGGCCAGCCTCTCCAGCCGTACCTTCGATGCACAGCTGAATGTGGCTCGGCAGGTGGCGCGTGAAAATCCCTATCTCTATTTTGAAGTTCAGTCCCTGAATGCTAATACACCTCGTGCCCTGGTCGCTTTGCTGAATGCAGTGACCCAGGTGGCCGGGCGGGTACTGGATAGGGATGAGCAGGGCTTCATCGAGTTGATGGCCCAGGGCAAGGAGTTTCTTTCTGGAAGAGCTGAGCGACTGCCGTAACATGATGCCGATTAGCGAAGCGACGGAGGCCAGGACCCTCTACTATGTTCACGACCCGATGTGTAGCTGGTGTTGGGCCTTCCGACCGGTATGGGCGGAAATCCTGCAGGGTTTGCCAACAGGGGTCAGGCCCCGGCGGCTGTTGGGTGGTCTGGCGCCGGATACGGAGCAACCCATGCCGGAGCCGATGCAGGCCAGGATCCACGCGATCTGGCGACAGATCCAGAGACAGCTGCCCGCGACCCGTTTCAACTTCGATTTCTGGCAACGCTGCACACCCCGTCGTTCCACTTACCCTGCCTGCCGGGCGGTGATCGCGGCCCGGAGTCAGGGTGCGGAATTTGAAGAACCGATGATTCTGGCGATTCAACAGGCCTATTATCTGGAGGCCAGAAATCCCTCCGACCAAGAGACATTGGCCGATTTGGCCGACAGGATTGGTCTGGACAACTCCGGATTTGTCCGCGATCTTGATGCGCCTGCGACTCAAGCCGCGCTGGAGCAGGAGATGCAACTGGGGCGACATATGGGCGCGCGGGGGTTTCCCAGTCTTTTATTTCAGGCAGTCGGGGAAACTCGCATACTGCAGCACGATTATCGCGATGCAGTGTTCGTGCTGTCCCAGTTGCAGGCGGGGTAGACTGATTACAGGGCATCTCGAAAAATTCGAAGTACCCTAAAAGCGCAGCCGATCGATCTCCTTTGGGTCATCGACAAACCGGTTGCGGTTTCCCTGAAGCTTGGCAATGGCCTGGTTGCGCCGTTTTTCTTCCTGGTCCGGAGGGTCCTCCCGGTTCCATCGTTTCAGCAGTTCTGCCTGGCGGCGAAATATTTTCAGATCGTAGGTCTCGTGCATATAGAACATGGCCCGCGCGATATTTCCGCGGACTGCGGGACGTGGTTCCACGTTGCGGCGGCGGCTGTCAAACTCGAAATCGCAGGGCCCGAACTCCCGCCGCTCACCCTGAACCATGCCAAACGGAAAACTGCCCCGGCGCTTGTTGATCTCCTTTCTGGCCGGGTAGAGGTTGTGCATGTCGGCCTCGATCCGGTTGAAGCGGGAACTGGACGCTCGGCACTGGTCGCGATCTTCGCATCCTTCTCCTTTCATTGCCCAACTCATGGGATAGACATGCTCCACGTTGATGCTGCGCCCTTTGTCTGGTCCGAAGGCTTCACCGCAGTAGAGCGTCTCGCCCCCCTGCTGATAAATTTGTCCCCAGAAGACGGGGAGTACGTCGAAATAACGTTCGAAAGCCTGCTGTTCTGAGCAGGCGGTGAGGGTCCAGAACAGGATGGTGCAGAATAGAGTCAGCGAAAGTTTTTTAACAGGCATGGCTTCCAACCTGACGGCTAAAGATGGGAATAAACCAGCGGGATGTGGCGCTCAAACCGCTTGATCTGGTGATGAGATCAATCGCTTTGCAGACGATCGCTTTATCCAATTTGCGATCGTATGGTCGAGCGAGATATTTTTACCTGTCTCTAGATTATGCGCTGATGAAATCCCGCAGGTATTTTACCTCCACCGAGACATCTTTCAGCTTCGTCTTCACCAAGTCGCCGATGGAGACTATACCGATAGGCTTGCCGCCTTCGATAACTGGCAGATGCCGAAAACGCTGTTCTGTCATCAGCGACATCGCCTCTTCCAGGGAGACATCAGGGGTAGCGATTATGAGGTCCCGGGTCATCACCTCTTCTATCGAGGTCTCCTTAAGTTCATCAGGGTGGTTGGAACAGAAGCGTAGGATATCTCTTTCGGTCAGAATGCCCAGAAGCTCGTCATCGTCGGACTGGATCAGCAGTGAGCCTACCCGGTGGTCGCACATGCTCTTGGTGGCATCAAGTATATTGGTCGAGGCCTTGGCAAAGAGCAGTGGCGCCGACTTGTGCTTGAGTAGTTCTTTAAGGTTCATAGATCTCAGCTCCATAAGACTTTTCTATAAGCGCCAATTATAGGAAAAAATCGGGCAAAGGGCGCGCCATTCTTGTGCCAAGGCTGGTATTCAGGGGTTTGCAGGTCTATATTTTTGGAAAAAAGATATAATTTCCAGGTGAATATCAACATGGAAGCTGCTGCCAAATGGCAGTATCGTCGGGGTATGTGGTTCGATAGGTGAGGTCGAAGCGGCTGGGAGGGGTGCTGATGCGGCGCGTAAAGCCCTCTCGTTTTAATCGAAAACAGCTTCTTGTCTGGTCCCCGACTGGAGCGGTCCGACTCGGATGGGCGAGTCATCCCGATTAATCCGGCTTATTATCGTTGGCGATCAGACTGGACTCCGCCGCCATCGGCCGGCATACAACTTAACTATTTGGAATAAAAATCATGAGCTATCAAGAGGTCTACAGTCGTTCGATGCAGGATCCCGCTGGTTTCTGGGCGGAGGCGGCGACCGCTATCGACTGGTACAAACCCTACGATCAGGTACTCGATGATTCGGCCAAGCCGTTCTATCGCTGGTTTGTGGGTGGCGAGCTCAACACCTGTCACAATGCCCTGGATCGGCATGTGGAGGGCGGTAGGGCGGATCAACCAGCTTTAATCTACGATAGCCCGGTAACCGACACCTGTACGACCTATACCTATCGCGAACTACGCGATGCCGTGGCAGCTTTTGCCGGGGCCCTGGCCGCCCAGGGAGTGGAGAAGGGTGATCGGGTGATTCTGTATCTGCCGATGATCCCGCATGCGGTAATCGCCATGCTGGCCTGTGCCCGGATCGGTGCTATTCACTCGGTGGTATTCGGTGGTTTCGCGGCCAAGGAACTGGCCACTCGAATCGACGATGCCAAACCGAAACTGATCGTTTCCGCCTCCTGTGGTATCGAGGTGAAGCGGGTAATCGAATACAAGCCGCTGCTGGACCAGGCAATCGAACTGGCTCAGCATAAACCGGACAACACCATCATATTTCAGCGCCCCCAGGCCCGGGCCGAGATGCGGGCGGGGCGTGACCTGGACTGGGATGAGGCAGTGGCTGCCGCCAGCCCCGCGGCCTGTGTTTCAGTAGCGTCCACCGACCCTCTCTACATTCTCTACACCTCGGGTACCACCGGTGAGCCAAAAGGGGTCGTGCGCGATAACGGTGGTCACGCCGTCGCAATGAAGTGGAGCATGAAAAATATCTATAATGTGGACCCCGGCGATGTCTACTGGGCGGCCTCCGATGTGGGTTGGGTAGTGGGTCACTCCTATATTGTGTATGCCCCCCTGCTGCACGGCTGCACCACCATCCTGTTCGAGGGTAAGCCTGTGGGTACGCCGGATCCGGGCGCCTTCTGGCGGGTGATCGCCGAGCACAAGGTCAAGGTGATGTTCACTGCCCCGACCGCTTTCCGTGCCATCAAGCGTGAGGACCCGCAGGGTGATTACCTCCAGCGCTACGACCTGTCCGCCTTCAAGTCCTTGTTTCTGGCAGGTGAGCGATGCGATCCTGACACGCTGGCCTGGGCACAGGAGCAACTCAAGGTCCCGGTAATCGACCACTGGTGGCAGACCGAGACCGGATGGGCCATTGCAGCCAACTGCCTCGGGATTGAGGAACTGCCTGTCAAGCCAGGCTCCCCCACCTGTGCTGTCCCTGGTTATGAGGTTCATGTCCTGGACGAGAATGGAAATGAGATTTCCTCATCGGATATCGGACGCATCATGATCAAACTGCCGATGCCGCCGGGCTGTCTGCCCACTCTCTGGCAGAACGATGATCGCTATATCCAGTCCTATCTCAGCGCCGAAGAGGGCTACTACCTGACAGGTGATGCCGGCTATAAGGATGAGAATGGCTACCTCTGGATCATGAGCCGTATCGATGACATCATCAACGTTGCGGGCCACCGGCTATCGACCGGTGGTATGGAGGAGGTGCTGGCATTTCACCCCGACGTGGCGGAGTGCGCCGTCATTGGCGCCGCTGATCAGCTCAAGGGCGAACTGCCCCTCGGGCTGGTGGTGCTGAAAGCGGGTTCGACGAAGAGCCCTGAGGATATTGTCGGCGAGCTGGTCGCCTTGGTGCGGGAGAAGATCGGGCCGGTAGCTGCATTTAAAAAGGTGGCCGTCGTTGACCGTCTGCCTAAGACCCGCTCCGGCAAAATCCTGCGGGGCACCATGAAAAAGATCGCCGATAGCCAGGAGTACAAGATGCCGGCTACCATCGATGATCCGAGCATTCTGGAAGAGATCAGCGGGGCGCTGAAAAAGATCGGTTACGCCGAGTAACGGAGCGAGGTAACGGGCCGCTGATTCACGGGCGCATAGGCCCATTGCGGCAGGGCAGAAGCTTCTACAATCGCGGAGAAAAACTATGGCCCAAGGGCCCCAACCCACGCTGGATGACTGGCGCACGCTGGCGGAGAAGGAACTGCGCGACCGGTCTGTGGATCAACTGAGCTGGCACACGCCGGAGGGGATAGAGGTCAAGCCGCTCTATACCCCGGCAGATCTAGCGGATCTGTCCCACTGTGAAAGCCTGCCAGGCTTCGCCCCCTTCGTGCGAGGCCCACGGGCCACTATGTACACGGGGCGCCCCTGGACTGTGCGTCAGTATGCGGGCTTCTCCACGGCCGAGGAGTCCAATGCCTTCTACCGTCGCAATCTGGCGGCGGGCCAGCAGGGGCTTTCCGTGGCCTTCGATCTGGCCACTCACCGAGGATATGATTCGGACCACCCGCGGGTGGTAGGGGATGTGGGCAAGGCGGGGGTCGCCATCGATTCGGTGGAGGACATGAAGATCCTGTTCGACGGCATTCCCCTTGATCAGGTCTCCGTCTCCATGACTATGAACGGGGCGGTATTGCCGGTGATGGCCATGTATATCGTTACCGCTGCCGAGCAGGGGGTGGCGGTGGAGAAGCTCACCGGCACTCTGCAGAATGACATCCTGAAAGAGTTCATGGTCCGTAACACTTATATTTATCCACCGGAACCCTCGATGCGCATTGTGGCCGATATCATCGGCTACACCTCCAAGAACATGCCCAAGTTCAATCCCATCTCCATTTCCGGTTACCACATGCAGGAAGCGGGTGCTACCTGCGTGCAGGAGTTGGCCTATACCCTGGCCGATGGTATCGAGTATGTTCGGGCCGCCCTGGCCACCGGGCTAGAGGTGGACCGCTTCGCGCCCCGGCTCTCTTTCTTTTTCGCCATTGGCATGAATTTCTTCATGGAGGTAGCCAAGCTGCGCGCCGCCCGTCTGCTCTGGACGGAACTGATGGAGGAACTGTTCCAGCCGAGCAACCCCCGTTCCCTGATGCTGCGCACCCACTGCCAGACCTCGGGTGTCAGTCTCACCAGCCAGGATCCCTACAACAACATCATCCGTACCACGGTGGAGGCGATGGCCGGAGTGCTGGGAGGGACCCAGTCGCTGCACACCAACTCCTTCGATGAGGCGTTGGCCCTGCCCACGGATTTCTCCGCCCGTATCGCGCGCAATACGCAGCTGGTGCTGCAGGAAGAGACCGGAATCACCCGGGTGGTGGATCCGCTGGCCGGTTCCTATTACCTTGAGAGCCTCACCCATTCCCTGCGGGTGGCGGCGCGAGAGTTGATCGACGAGGTGGAATCGCTCGGTGGCATGACCAAAGCGGTTGCCTCCGGCATGCCTAAGCTGAGGATCGAGGAGGCGGCTGCACTGCATCAGGCCCGCATAGATCGAGGCGAAGATGTGATCGTCGGGGTGAATAAATACCAGCCGGAGCAGGAGACCGAGGTGGACGTCCTGGCGGTGGACAACAGCGCGGTGCGCGAGGCTCAGGTGCGACGCTTGGAGCAGGTGCGCGCCGGGCGTGACGAGGGCGCCTGCCGATCGGCCCTGGGTTCCCTGACCACGGCGGCGCGGGAGCAACGGGGTAATCTGTTGGCGCTGGCCGTAGACGCCGCGCGTGCCCGGGCTACGGTCGGTGAAATCACGGACGCGTTGGAGCAGGTCTACAGCCGTCATCGGGCCGTGACCCGCTCCATATCAGGGGTCTATGGTTCGGCGTTTGAGGGGGATCAGGGGTTCGAGCGGATTCGGCAGGAGGTAGAGGCGTTCGCCCGGGAAGAGGGTCGGCGGCCGCGTATGCTGGTGGTCAAGATGGGTCAGGATGGCCATGATCGCGGTGCCAAGGTAATCGCTACCGCTTATGCCGACCTGGGGTTCGACGTGGATATCGGGCCTCTGTTCCAGACGCCGGAAGAGGCGGCGCGGCAGGCGGCCGAGAATGATGTTCACCTGGTCGGCGTTTCGTCCCTGGCCGCAGGCCATCTGACCCTGGTACCCCAATTAATCGAGGCCCTGAAGCAGGAAGGGGCAGAGGATGTCCTGGTGGTCTGCGGCGGGGTGATCCCACCCCAGGATTATACAGCCCTGCTGCAGGCGGGGGTGGCGGCGATATACGGGCCTGGTACCAACATACCGGTGGCGGCGGCAGAGATGTTGCGGTTGATCCGTGAGAGAAATAACTGAATCCTTGGCAGTGAAACTGACCGGAGAGGAGAGATAGATGCAGGAGATCATTCGTCGGCTCGAGGAGAAGCGCGAGGCGGCCCGCCTTGGAGGTGGGCAGACGCGCATCGACAAGCAGCATGCCAAGGGTAAGCTGACGGCTCGCGAGCGGATCGAGCTGTTCCTCGACCCAGGTACGTTCGAAGAGTGGGATATGTTCGTGGAGCACCGCTGTACCGATTTTGGAATGGAAAACCACCAGGTACCCGGTGATGGGGTGGTGACCGGCTACGGCACCGTAAACGGGCGCACGATGTTCGTATTCAGCCAGGATTTCACCGTGTTCGGCGGTTCACTGTCCGAATCCCACGCGAAAAAGATCTGTAAGGTGATGGAACACGCGGTCAAGGTAGGGGCGCCGGTGATCGGTCTCAACGACTCCGGGGGTGCCCGTATCCAGGAAGGCGTGGATTCACTCGCGGGTTATGCCGATGTGTTTCAGCTCAACGTGATGGCCTCGGGGGTGATACCTCAGATTTCCATGATCATGGGACCCTGTGCCGGTGGCGCCGTCTATTCGCCCTCGATGACCGATTTCATCTTCATGGTCAAGGACAGCTCGTACATGTTCGTCACCGGCCCGGACGTAGTGAAGACGGTAACCCACGAGGAGGTATCCGCCGAGCAGCTCGGCGGTGCGGTAACCCACACTACCCGCTCCGGAGTGGCCGATCTGGCATTTGAAAACGACCTGGAGGCCCTGCTGTTGCTGCGCCGGTTTGTCAGTTTCCTGCCATCCAACAACCGGGAGAAGCCCCCGGTCTGGCCGACCCGGGATCCGGCAGGCCGTATCGATCTGTCGCTCGATACCCTGATTCCCGATGATGTCAACAAATCCTACGACATGAAGGAGTTGATAAAAAAAGTGGTCGATGACGACGACTTTTTTGAACTCCAGCCTGACTATGCAGCCAATATCGTGGTTGGTTTCGGTCGGATGCAGGGCTCTTCCGTCGGTATCGTCGCCAACCAGCCGATGGTGCTGGCCGGATGCCTGGATATCGACTCGGCCCGCAAGGCGGCTCGTTTCGTGCGCTTCTGCGACGCCTTCAACATCCCCATCATTACCTTCGTTGACGTGCCCGGATTTCTGCCCGGAACTGATCAGGAGTACGGCGGCATTATCAAGCATGGGGCCAAACTGCTGTACGCATACGCCGAGGCCACGGTGCCCAAGGTGACGGTAATCACCCGCAAGGCCTATGGTGGCGCCTACGACGTGATGAGTTCGAAACACCTGCGGGGTGATGTCAATCTGGCCTGGCCCACCGCAGAGATCGCAGTGATGGGCCCGAAGGGGGCGGTGGAGATCATTTTTCGGCATGACCTGCAGAATCAGGAGCGGACTGCGGAACGCACAGAGGAGTACCGCAGCAAGTTTGCCAACCCCTTTTCCGTCGGGCACCGGGGGTTCATCGATGATGTGATCATGCCCCATAGCACCC
>CAWGCA010000041.1:0-229047 GCA_963820955.1 uncultured Gammaproteobacteria bacterium
CGGGAAGAACGAGGCGACCAAGGGCATACCAAATCCAGGCATCACCGTCATGATACTGATTTCGGCGCCGTGTTTGCGCGCTTCCTCGATGGCGATCTTGACCGCTTTGGCGGCCAGATGAGTCTCCTGCAGGTCGATCGGCATCAGAATTTTCTTGAACATGGTCTTTACCTTAAAATAGAAATCTCGGCGGCCGCGTTATAGTTTCCGGCCGCAGTTCAGGCTGTCTATGATACGACGGCTGGCCTGCTGCGCCGCCGCTGCATCTGGGCGACGAAGCCCAGCAGTAGAAGTGCCGGGATAAACATCAGCTGTTTAGGTGGACGTTCGGCGGTCACCTGCAAATTTAGAATCTCCCAGTCGAAGTCGAGCCCTGCCTGCTGGGCGACACTGTCGAACATGACATTGTCCGCGATCACCTTATCCCCCTCGATGCGGGTCTCCAGGCCGACATTGGAGAGTCGTTCCTGACCCGGTGCGGCGGCCCCCAAGGGTAGCTGGATCGTTTTTCGTACGAAGTCACCGTCGATCGTTTCACCGGCCACCTGCATACGGAGGTTGCCTTCCGGGGGCACTTGTTCCACCATTTCCACGATCCGGGCAGCAGGCACAACATTGATTGGTTCATAGACGTAGTCCCACCAGAAGCCGGGGCGGAACAGGGTGAAGGCGACCAGCAGCAGGGCCAGGGATTCCCAGATCCGGCTTCGGGTCAGCCAGTAGCCCTGGGTGGCGGCGGCAAACAGCAGCATGGCGATCACCGCGCTGCTGATGACCAGCATCAGTTCGAACCAGTTGGCGATGCCGATCAGCAACAACTGGGTGTTGAAAATGAACAGGAAAGGCAGGATCGCGGTACGGATGTCATACATGAAGCCCTGGATGCCGGTCTTTATCGGGTCGCTCTTGGCGATGGCCGCCGCGGCAAAGGCAGCGAGGCCCACCGGTGGCGTGTCGTCCGCCAGAATACCGAAATAGAAGACGAACATGTGCACTGCGATCAGCGGCACTATCAGGCCGTTGGAGGCGGCCAAGGCGACGACCACCGGCGCCATCAGGCTGGACACGACGATGTAGTTGGCGGTGGTCGGCAGGCCCATGCCGAGCACGATGCAGATGACGGCGGTGAAGATCAGGGACATCATCAGGTTGCCGCCGGAAATGAACTCCACGAACTCGACCATTACCTGGCCGATGCCGGTAAGGGTGATGGTTCCCACCACGATGCCGGCGGCGGCGGTGGCGACACCTATGCCGATCATGTTGCGGGCACCGTGAACCAGGCCGTTGATGCATTCGCTAAAGCCGCGCATCCAGGCCCCGTCCGCCGGTTGGCCGCGGAACCTGGCCTGCAGCGGACGCTGGGTAACGACAATGACGATCATGAACAGCGTGGCCCAGAAGGCGGACAGGCCGGGCGAGAAACGCTCCACCACCAGGCACCACATGAGCACCACGATGGGCAGCAGGAAGTAGAGCCCGACCTTGACCGTCGGGCCGGCTTCGGGCAATTCAAGCACCGGGTTGTTCGGATCGTCCATTTCCAGTTCCGGGTAACGGGCGGAGAATTTCAGGAGTGCGAGGTAGACCGCCAGCACGAAGGCACCGACGATGTAGATCGCCATGTCCCCGGTATAGTCTTTGATCCATCCGATACCGTAGTAGACCACCAGCCCAATCAGGCAGGTACCGGCGACGATGGCGGCCGTGGTCATCAGTTTCTGAGCCAGGGTTGAGTGGGTGCGTTTCGGCAGGCCCTGCATGTTGGCCTTGAGCGCCTCCAGGTGGACGATGTAGACCAGTGCGATGTAGGAGATGATTGCTGGCAGAAAGGCGTGCTTGATCACCTCGATATAGGAGATGCCGACGTACTCGATCATCAGGAAGGCAGCGGCCCCCATCACCGGCGGGGTCAGCTGGCCGTTGGTTGAGCCCGCCACCTCGACCGCCCCGGCCTTGGTGCCGGGGAAACCGACCCGCTTCATCAACGGTATGGTGAAGGTGCCGGTGGTGGCCACATTGGCGATCGATGAACCGGAAATCAGGCCGGTGGCCGCGGACGCCACTACGGCTGCCTTGGCTGGACCGCCACGCATATGCCCGAGCAGGGCGAAGGCCATCTTGATGAAATAGTTACCAGCGCCCGCCTGCTCCAGCATGGCACCGAACAGCACGAACAGAAAGACAAAGCTGGTGGAGACCCCCAGGGCGACACCGAACACACCCTCGGTGGTCAACCATTGGTGGGATATGACCTTGGAGAGACTCTGTCCCTTGTGGGCGATTACATCCGGCATATAAGGCCCGCCGAAGGTATAGATGAGAAAGATGATGGCGACCACCATCAACGGTGGACCCAGGGCGCGCCGGGTTGCTTCCAGCAGCAGCAGCATACCGCAGATGCCCACTGCCAGATCGAAGCTGGTGGGGGAACCGGAACGCCCTGCCAGTTGATCGTAAAAAAGAAACAGATAGGCGGCGCTGAAGGCACCCAGCAGGGCGAAGATCCAGTCCTGGATCGGGATGCGGTAGCGGGGCGAGCGCTTCAGGGCCGGGTAGGCGGTGAAGGCGAGAAACAGGGCGAAGGCGAGGTGGATGGAACGCGCCTCGGTATCGTTGAAGACCCCAAACCCCAGGGCAAAGGGGAGGGGGGAGGCATACCAGAGCTGAAACAGCGACCAGGTCAGGGGAACACCAAACAGCATTTTGCCAGGGATTCCGGTGGGATGGCGCGCCCCGGTGTCGGTCTGGGCGACCATTTCCTGCAGCTCCTGGTCGGATATGGTGTCCGGCTGATTGTTTTGCTCACTCATTTTTCGCTCCGGGCCCTTCTCCAAAGGTGAATCAGGGGTCAGTAACCTGTCTTTAGTTTCGATCTGGCTGCCAAAGATGAATAACCACTGAGTTCAAAAATAGGTGCTGAAATTGCGCCGTGACGGCTGTCGTTAATGCGCTGTGTACGCTGCGCCCTCTGTGGTGCACTTTGTTTTCAACCCGTTACGGTATTTTTTTCGTCCCGCAATGGTTTGAGTTTTGTGGCAGATTGGATTCATTTTTGTCTGGTAACAAGGTGCGGGCGGCCGGAGCCGCCCGCTGGGTAGCTTAAATTACATCAGACCGGCTTCTTTGTAGTACTTCATGGCACCGTCATGCAGCGGTGCGGATAGACCATCCTTGACCATCTGTTCTTTTTTCAGATGGGCAAAGGCTGGATGCAGTTTACGGAAGCTGTCGAAGTTTTCAAATACCGATTTAACCACCACATAAACGGTCTCTGTCGGTACTGTCGAGGAGCTGACGAAGGTGGCGCCCACACCGAAGGTCTCCACATCGGCGTCGTTGCCACGATACATGCCGCCGGGAATCGTGGCCTTGCGGTAGTAGTCGTTGTCGGCAACCAGTTTGTCGATGGCGGGTCCGGTGACAGGCACCAGGATGGTGTCACAGGAGGTGGTGGCCTCCTTGATGGAGCCCGAAGGATGGCCGACGGTGTAGATCATGGCATCGATTTTGTTGTCGCACAGGGCCTTGGACTGCTCGGCGGCCTTGAGTTCGGAAGCGAGGGCGAAGTCCGATTTTTCCCAGCCGAGGGTCTCCATAAGCACCTCCATGGTGCCGCGCTGGCCGGAGCCAGGATTGCCGATATTGACGCGTTTACCTTTCAGGTCGGTAAATGTCTTGATGCCGGAGTCGGCACGGGCCACCACGGTAAAGGGTTCGGGATGGACGGAGAATACGGCGCGGAGCTCTTTGTTGGGACCCTGCTCCTGGAATTTGTCGGTGCCGTTATAGGCGTGATATTGCCAGTCTGACTGAGCGACACCCATGTCCAGTTCACCGGCACGGATGGTATTCAGGTTGTAGATCGACCCGCCGGTGGATTCCACCGAACAGCGGACCCCGTGTTCCTTGCGGCCTTTGTTGACCAGGCGGCAGATGGCGCCGCCGGTGGGATAGTAGACCCCGGTCACCCCGCCGGTACCGATAGTGATAAAGGTATCGGCGTTGGCCGTGGCAGATGCCCCCAGGCTGACACAAGCCACCATCAGGGCGGTGGCAATAGAACGTTTACAAATCATGCGGTGATC
The DNA here is from genome assembly GCA_963820955.1 of uncultured Gammaproteobacteria bacterium. GTDB lineage: Bacteria > Pseudomonadota > Gammaproteobacteria > Chromatiales > Chromatiaceae. The sequence goes on from CAWGCA010000041.1 coordinate 4,089, forward strand.
CTCCAATTTATATTAGGTAAAGAATGCGGGCGCTACCGACAATGCCTCGAAAAATCGCGAGTTCCTGTTTTCTGCCTACCCGGCTAAAAAGTTTATTTTCGTTAATTACGCAGAAAACCTGCTGTCGATTTTCGCTGTCGACACCAGGTATCCCTTAGATACTACCCTTTTAGACTAGCGATTTCGAGGTAAGATACAACCCCGAGTGTGAATGGCTTCCGGAGGAGGTGCGACCGATACAGTCGCGAGGCCATTGCCGAAGGAAGCCCGTGTGTGCAGTTAATTGAGACACTGAGCGGTTGTGGAGGCGGAATCACAAGCGGTTTTTTATCGGATTGGATTCAGCAATAATATATAGCCAGGCTTCCCCCTTTGGACAAAGTCTGGACCCATTGTCTACCCCGAATATTTCCATCAACTGACACAAAAAAATTGGGAACAAGAACAGCCATGAATTCCTGCCTGCCTTGCCGACTTCGGTTGGTCATATTGATAATTAGCTTGAGCTCCTGTGCCCATATCCCGGGCTGGAGGGCGCCGGAAGTGGAACAGTTAAGGCAGCAGGCGGAGGCGGGGGATGCCGTCAGTCAGTACCAGATGGGGATTCTCTACGACGAGGGAATGCGGGTGTTGAAGGACAAGACAGCCGCTGTCCACTGGTATACGAAGGCGGCAGATCAAGGTCACGCGGGTGCAGAGTATCGCCTCGGATCGGCCTACTATGGGGGTAGGGGTGTTGCAAAGGATCAGATCGAAGCAGTGAAATGGTTGCACAAGGCAGCGGCGAGGGGAGAGCCTGCTGCCCAGTATCTATTGGGTGTTGCCTACAGGGACGGAGGCGGAGTGGAGAAGGATGCGGCCTGGGGCGCCCGCTGGTATGGGTTGTCTGCGCAGCAGGGGCATAAACCGGCGCAATTTGCGTTGGGACTGGCTTTTGCCAGTGGTGATGGCCTTCCGGAACAGCCCGTCCAGGCCTGCAAATGGCTGACACTGGCAGAGAGATCGGGTCATGCGGCGGCCGAAAAAGAGCATGAGAAGCTTACTTCGAAGATGGCCGAATGGCAGCTTTCCAGATGCCGCGTCTTGGCGGACAGTTGGCGGCCGATTTTCCAGGTGGGCAATGAGGATAAACCGACCATCCGCTACGTGCAGTATGAGTTGATCAGGCAGGGATACAGGCCAGGTTCAATTGATGGAATCAACGGACCGCGTACGCAACAGGCGATCGAAAAATACTGGGCCCGCTTGAATATAGGTGGAGCATGGACCTGGGAGGAGATCGTCCTTTGGCTGAGAGGAGAGGACTAGCCCGAGTAGCTGGGTGCGTTTTTCACGAAAAAAAGGCCGGAATCTCCGGCCTTTTTCTGTTGCGCGATGGATGCAGACGCTACTGGCTGTGGGTGGCGTCCGGTTGTGGATTGGCTTGCGGAGCAGCCGCCGGTGCTGGTGGTTGTTCCGGCTCGGAGGTGGGGGCGAATTCCGGTGCTTCCTCCGGAGCTGGAGGCGGACCATAACCATAGGGGTAGCCCGGCGGGTAGCCTGGACCGTAGCCGTACCTGCTTTCGTCGTAATATCCCTCCGGCGCACCCGGGCCGAATCCGGGACCAAAAGAACGCCCATAGCTGGGCGGGTAACCTCGGCCATATCCAGGGTAGCCACCTCGATCATAGGCCTCTCCCTCTCCGGCATCACTGCCCGGCGAAGCGAAACCCTCTTGGCGGGGCAGGGTGACGGTGATTACCCCGTCGCCGTCGACCCGTTGCATTTTTTCAGCGTCTGCATCCCGTGGCACGGAGACGCGTCTTTTGAAGTCACTGAAGCTGCGTGAAAAGCTGTAAGATCCGCGATCGTCGCTCTGTTGGGACTGCTCCGACTGGGAACGTGTGATCAGGATGCTCCTACCCTGCACCTCCACCTGAACGGACTCTGGGCTCTCCTGGCCGGTGAAGATCCTGAGTTCATAACCGGATTCGTTCATATCCCGTTCGATATGCATTCCCCGGCTCGGACGTTGCCGGGGAAAGGGTGGAGGCCGGTAGCCCCTCCTTCGTTCGCCCAGGGACTCAAACGCAGGTTGCTGCGATTGACGGGGCTGAATCTGTGCCTCATAAGCGGGCTGTTGTGGTGGCTCGGGCTGAACCGTGGCCGCGTAAGCGGGCTGTTGCGGTGCCTCGGGCTGAACCGGGGGCGCGTAAGCGGGCTGTTGTGGTGGCTCGGGCTGAACCGGGGCCGCGTAAGCGGGCTGTTGCGGTTGCCCGGGCTGTACCGGGGCCGCATAAGCGGGCTGTTGCGGTTGCCCGGGCTGTACCGGGGCCTCAAAAGTGGGTTGTTGCGGTTGCCCGGGCTGCACCGGCGTGTCGGCAATGGCGGGTAGCACTACGGCTGCTGCCAGGCCGGCATTCAGCATATTCAACCATCGATTCATAACAAACACCTCCTCACGGCGCTGATGACAATTATCTGTCCGGTTGAAAAGAATACAGAATGTAGTCAAGTCTCAACCGAACATGTGTCTCATTCGGATGCTTCCGTTCAACCGGTATTATACGCCGGAGCAACCATCCATGAGCTACTTTTTTGGTAGACTATGGCAGGTAAGGGGCGGCGTATTTCTGGTTCTCGAAAATCTGGAAAGAGGCACCTTCTTGCCAGGCCGAAGATGGCAGACCTGCCTTGCGGGACAGGCGTGCGAGTGTCTCTTCCCGGGTCCAGCCCTGTTCTGTGGCGACTTCGGGCAAAAAAACCGCCTTTTGCCCCGCCTTGTTGAGCACTATGCCCTGTTCGCCCACTCGGAAATCCTTGTAGGATGCGATCTGCCGCGGGGGAGTCAGCACGCTGACCTCGATTGTAAGGCGCGGCAGCTCTTCCGCTGTCACTGGTTGGAATCGGTGGTCATTGCGGGCTGCGTTGATGCCGTTTTCGAGCACCGCCTGGTATAGAGGCTGTCGGGGCTGGATATAGCCGATACAGCCCCGTAGCTTTCCTTCTTCCTTGAGTGTCACAAAGGCCCCTGCCGGGGCCGTCAGTGCGGGGGGCAGTTGCTTCAGCAACCTGTCCAGCCGTTGTCGGGTCTCGGCCTGGCCGTCGCCAACTGCCAGGTCGACCCCGGCTACTGCGATCTGGTGCAGCAGCAACATCTCCTCTGCGCCTAGCTTCGCGCTTTCGATCGGTTTTGCCGTTGGGGGCGCGGAGTTTCCCGACAGGGGAGGGCCGGTCACGGCGATGACGGCGTAGCTGACGGAATTGTGATAGTCACCGGTGAGGGCACCGCTGGTGGTGTAGGCCAGCTGTTGCAGGTGACTGGAGGCGGGCAGCATCTCGATCAGCAGTCGAATCGGACGGAAACCGCAGATAGTGATTCCGGTCCGTCGCTGATAGGTGAGAAATCCATCCCTGTCTTTTGCCAGTATTCGTTCCAGGGCACCCTCGTCCAGCTGTCTGATATGCTCTGCCGCCTGCCGGTCTGGGGGGAATGGAAGATAATTGAACCTCGCACCGTAGTGAGTGAAATCGCTGGAGACCACCACCAGGGTGTTGTTGTCTGCCATTGGTTGCAGTAGCGCCGCGGCTTGCCGGTAGTCCTCTGCCTCCATTTGTCCAACCAATATCGGCAGTAGTTTCCAGCCAGGCGCCAGGGTCTGCTGCAGCAGCGGCAGTTCGATTTCTATGCTGTGCTCGCGCTGATGGGCTTCCGGATCTGCGAGGACCAGAGAGGAGGCGCGCAGCTGCTGCACGGCATACTGGTCCAGAGGGACGCTGCCCAAAGGTGTTTCGTAGGCATCTACCTCCGCGATGGAAAGACCCCTGAAATCGCTGTGATGGGAAGGCCCCAGAACGATTACCCTCTGATACTGTTTGCCCTGTACCAGAGAAAATCCTTTGGCTGCCGTCGCGCCGCTGTAACGGTAGCCGGCATGGGGTAGGATCAGGGCGCGGATCGGTTGATCCGGCGTTATTCGCTGCTCAGCGGCCGCTTCGAGAAACCCGTCCAACTCACCTTTCAATTGCGCGGGTCGGTCGGGGTACCAGCTTCCGGCGAGGGCACTCGGCCGTGATCGCTCTGCCGCCTGGGACATGCAAACCAGCAACACAATCAACCCAAGCCCCAAGGCTTTGCCCGCCATCCTCTTCACGACATCCCCCTTTATTCGCTCCCGCTTCGATAGTTGGGTGGTTTATGCACCTGATCCCGGGGTCGGTAATAGTCCGCTTCCCGCAGCGAGAGGGGTGCAGGGCCGCGCCTGGCCGGGATTGCCGGAAGGACCAGGATGCCCAGCCCCATTGCGCTGAGCAGTTTGAGAAAACGCCGACGCCGGATCTGTACCCGCCGTGCTTTGGTGATTCTGTTCATTGCCATACTCCGGCTATCGATTGCTTACAGTGGGGGCAGCGCCCGTCCTCGGTGAGATTGTATTCGGTAATGTGATATCCCACCCGCTGGATCAGTAAGGTACCGTCAGTCGGGCAGTAAGTGGAGTTGCCCTCGTGCCCGAATACATTGCCTACGTACACATAGTGCAGGCCCGCATCCATCGCCTCCCGGCGCGCCCGATCCAGGGTCTCTGTCGGGGTCGCGGGCAGATTGCGCATGCGGTACTGGGGCTGGAACCGGCTGAAATGGAGGGGGGTCTGCTCGCCCAGTTCCCGGCGGATCCATTTCGCCATGCGCCGGATCATCGCCAGGTCGTCATTCAAGGTGGGGATCAGCAGGTTCGTCACTTCCAGCCAGACACCCTCTTCTCGCAGGGTTACCAGGGCATTCAGCACCGGTTGGAGGCTGGCCCCGTTGGTCTCTCGATAGAAGCGATCGTCGAACGCCTTTAGATCCGTATTGCTGGCGTCCAGCAGCCGGCAGAGCCGGTGCAGGGGCTTCTGGTTGATATAAGCGGCTGTGATGAACACATTGCGCAGCCCGGACTGATGGGCCAGTTCGCTGCTGTCATGCACATACTCGTAAAACACCACCGGATCGGAATAGGTATAGGCGATACTTTCGCAACCCTGAGCCATGGCCATGGAGATCAACTCAGGCGGGTCCAGGTGATAGATCTGCTCCATCTCCTCGCCGCCGCGCTGGGAGAGCTGCCAGTTCTGACAGTTCAGACAGTGCAGGTTGCAGCCGGCGGTGGCGATAGAAAATACCGGGGACCCCGGCCGAAAATGATAAAGCGGCTTTTTCTCCATCGGATCGACATGGATGGCCGACGGTCGGCCGTAGGTCGTAGCCCGCAGTTTGCCGTCGATGTTTACCCGCACCCGGCAGTCACCTGCCCCTCCTTCCGGTATCCGGCACTCTCTGGGACAGAGCTCACAGACGACTTCTGTCATGGTGCGGGTCCTGATGTTTTTGAATTTCCTTCTACTGCCTGGGCCGGGTGATACCATTGCGCCTCCCGCCCGCTGAGATCCCCCCTCTGGAGGCGTTGTTGAAACGCCGCCTGGTCGATCCTGCGCCAGCTCGACCCTTCCGCTTCCAGCAGCGGTCGCTCTGTTCCCAGGAACAGTGCAATGAATATCAGGGTGGCCCCGGTCACGCCGAGAAAACGGAGATCGCGGTGGTGCCAGTGTCGGATCAGTCGGTACATTGGATGTCCCGTATTTCCTCGCGATTTCGGCGAAGGCACTGTGCTAGTGACGAGGTACACTTGTGTCCGTACGGAAACTATAGCCTTTATCATTCCGGCGTATGCCGCAATCCAGTAACTTGCTGATTTTCTGGATCCCGGCCTCCGCCGGGATGACGTAAACTCAAAGCAGTGCATTGCTGGGTATGAACTGCACTAATCTGAATTTTAGACTGATCTCGGCGTTTGGGGTTCATCTGCCTCCGTTTGGGACTGCGGATGGGGTCGGATACGGGTATCCTTTCCGCTGAGACAGCGGTTGCAGTGAATGCAGTCGATATCGAACGCCTCTTTGACGCCGAGATCACAGTGCTGGTAGCGGCGTTCTGGGGCCAATTTCTGCAGCAGGGCCAGTTTATTGCTCAGGGCCAGAAAAGCCCCAAAGGGGCAGAAGTAGCGGCACCAGAAGCGGTAGTAGAGAAGAGCCCCGACCAGCACGGCCAGCAGAATCCCCACCATCCAGCCGCGCCATGGGAGACGGAAAGCGTGTTGCATCGGATTGAACAGACCCCAGAACAGATCGCCACTCGCCCAGACGGCGGTCAGCAGCAACGCCAGTAACAGAAACTTGAGGAAGCGTACCCGCGTTTCCAGATGGCGATCCGGATAACTGCGCAGCCCCAGCCGGTGTCCGGCCCGGGAAACGAACTCCTGCAGGGCGCCGAAAGGGCAGACATAGCCGCACCAGACTTGACCGAACAGCAGGCCGGTAACCAGGACGAAGCCGATCAGCAGCCAGCGCTGGGGATTTTCGGTAAGGGATGGCCAGTGTCCGAGACCGAGGTTCAGCAGGTCGATCTCGGTCACCAGGGTATTGAACCAGATGCCGAGGATCAGCAGCGAGGCACCCTGGTAGGCGAGCCGTCCCCCCTCGCTGCCGGAGAGGTAAACGGGAAAGAACCCAAGCAGCAGCGCCAGGGTGACGAGAAACTTCAGTGACCGCCAGGCGGCCGGGCTTTCGTTCCCTTTTCCTTTTGGCTCGGGTGCGAAGATTCTTTCGAACTCCGTCTGACCCGCGGCACGGGCACTTCGATTGATTGCCTCCAGTGCCGCCTGGCTGCTGACCGTGGCCCCGCTCAAGGCGTCTATGTTGTCCAGTGACAGGGAAGCGGTTGACAGGTCCCGGCCCTGCAAATCGGCGAGCCATTGATCGATACCGGCTATATATGAGGGGGTTTCGGCGGAGTCGATGTAGCTTACCCCTCGCAGCAGCCCCTGTTCATCGAGTGCCAGCAGCAGATTGATCGGTCCGGCATAGCCCCGCACCTCCGGAGCGGCCGCCATACTGGACAATGCTACCGTCGCCGTCGCCGGCTGATCAGCGCCTGCGCCAAGGTAGTAGTCGAAGGGGCTCTGCTTCAATTTGAAGACGGTGGAACCGCTTATTGCCGACAGCTGCTGGTCACCAAACCGGAGCTGGGGTCCAGGTTCGTTACCCCGCTGGAGCAGATGCCAGGCGAAGGTCAACAGTACGACAAAGGTCAATACCCAGCCGAGACCGGGCCAGGGGAATGTGCTGTGGCCCCGCTCGGCCAGAACCCTGAAACTCCGGGGTGAAAATTGTGCGAACAGCAGGGGGAGCAGGGCCAACAGGGCAAACAGGGCGAGCAACTGGCAGGTCCAGTCGACGCCGAGGATGGGTACCATCAAAGTGCCGGTGAGTATGCCGCCGACGGCTCCCCCCAGGTTGTCCGCTGCCCCGGCCATGCCGCTGCTGCGGACCACCTGCGCCTGTTCGAGCTGAATAAGCTGCACCCCGAGGGGAAATCCGGTGCCCGCAGACAATCCCAACAGCAGGGAGAGGATCAGATATCCGGGTTCCTGCCACACGGTAACTGCCTCACCCAACATTCCCAGCAGCGACGGCATCAGGGCAAGGCCGCTGGCACAGAGTAGCAGGACTCCGGCCAGGGCCAGCGCCGGCCAGCGGGAACGGGCCAGCCTCTGACCCAGGCCCGCGCCCAGGGCCAGGCCGGTCATGAACAGTCCGTTTATCAGCGCCACCCGCCCAAACATAAAACCCACATGGGCCTGGTAGCTGAACAGCACCACCAGCTGGGCGGCCATGGCGATAAGGCCGAGTGTGAACAGTGCCAGGGTTGAACTGCCGCGCAAAAGCCGAGGCCGATTGAAGCCATGCAGAGCGCTGTGCAGCAGCCACAGGGGCACAAACAGCAGCGACGGCAATAGATAAGGCCAGGGGCCCAGGCCGCGCAGATTTTCGAGCCAGTCCGCGAACCCAGAGGCACTGAACCGGCTCCAGAGGATCATGTTCAGGTAGTAGGTAACCGGCCGGTCATCACTGTTCAACTCCGCGCCGCCCTGCTGCAGCCGATCGCGTACATAGCGGATATCCTCTGCGGGTAGCAGGGATTGGAAAGAGTCGGCCGGGAAGGCATGCTCATCCAGGGGTGTATCGAGATAGCGTCTACGCAGCTCTGCCGGCTGTTCGGTGACGCGCCCCGGGGATGCCGTCGCGCAGTAGACATGCACGTCCCCGGGCATGATGGCGATATCGGGCAGAATCTCCTCCAGGGTATGGAAAACGGAACCGGCAAAGCTGCGAACCGTTCGTCCCAGGTAGTTGGAGGCGCTGCTTACCTGAGTGCAGAATACCCCTTCGCTTGAGAGATGGTTGCGAATCTGGAGGTAGAACTCTGCGGTGAAATATCGGTTGCTGTAGGCACTGGCCGGCGTGGCATCCAGCACCAGCGCAAGGTCGAAGCGTTGGCTCGGAGTTAACCGATTCAGATAGCGTCGGCCGTCGAGGAAATGGAGCTGGAGGCGGGGATCGTTCAGGGCGCGGAGGTTTTTCTCCGGCAGGTAGGGACGCAAGTGCTCATAGGCTCGCCGGTCCTCCACCACCAGGTCTATGCGTTCCACCGGATAGCGCAGCAGTTCTGCCAATAGATCGCCGGCGTAGCCGCCAAACATAAGCAGACGGCGGGCACCGGCGGCCTGAGATAGAAAATATGCGGCCTCCTGCTGTGCCTGCTCGGTCTGAGGAAAGCTGTCGGTGATCTGGCCGTCGGCTACAATGGAGAGCTGCTCTCCCAGTCTTGCTACCGCCAGGTGGCCATAGCGGGTCTCCACTGAGTCCAGCAGTTCCATTCCCGGCTGCAGGTTGGCAAAGCGCAGTTCCTCCAGTTGCCGGTCCAACCGGTGGCTGATTGGCGGCAGCATGATCAGAATTCCGCTCAGTCCGAGCAGAAGGCTCAGCCGCCGGTCGATGTGACCATCTGCGGCCAGTGACCAGGCAGTAACCGAGAGCAGCAGAATGATCAGCCCCAGGCTGCCCGCCAATCCTACCCACTGGATGAGCACGAAAGTAAACAGCACCCCCCCCAGCAGCGCCCCCAAGGCATCCGCCACATAGAGTCTGGAGACATCACCTACCGCGGTACCGGTTTTCAACTTCGAGGATCGATCACGCAGGGCCTTACAGGCAAGGGGGAATGCGAGGCCCAGTAGCAGGCTGCTGGGGATGGTGATCAGGAATAGGGCGAAGAAAAGCTCCCCGAGGGGGACGAACTCGCTGGAGGAAACGTTGAGCAACGGTCGAACCTGGCGCAGGAACAGAATCTGAAGCAGCAACAGCAGGGGAAGCAGCAGCAGGGCGCGGCGGAGCCAGGGCAGGGGATGGCGCACAAAGGGGTGGTCCCGCAACCGCAGGACGGAAACAGAACCCACGGCAATCCAGAACAGCCAGCTGCCGAAGAAGGCCCCCAGGCTCACTTCGTTGCCGTAGAAGACCACCAGTCCTTCACGCACCAGAATCGCCTGAACGATCTGCGAATAGGCGCCAAGGATCAGAATTGCGGCGAAGATTCGATGGCTCGCGGGCCCGTTTGTGGCAGAGCCGTCCGTCGGAGGTGCTGCCTTGCCCTCCATCACCCGTGTCGGCCGGCTGTGTGACATGGCTATCCCGGCGATTTTCAATTACTCGACACTACTATAGTACCCTTGTCGAGTTTAATAGAGACAGGCTCTGTTCCTCCGCGTGGCGGAATATTCGAGGGGGGTGCTGGGATATTATGTGCGCGGCACCTCCACCCGCCGCAGTGGTGGGCGGAGGTTAAACCTCGTATTTACGGAAGATTTCTTTACGCACCTTGCAGGTACAGACGGTCACGTCGCCGAAGGTGGTGCGAAAGGCGCACGGCTGGTTATTGAGGCACTTGAGAAAAAACACCTCATCGGTCATGACGTAGTCTATCTTGCACAATTCGTAGCCGGGATCGGAAAGGCAGGCATGATCAATGTGGCATTTAGCCGCCTGCCGTACGACATCGGCACTGATATCGAACTTCACGGGAATCTGCACAAGCCACTCCTTTTGGCCCCCGAACAAAAGAATGCATGCTCTTTTACCGGACGCGATTATTAATGATGAGAAAGATAATAAATCAATAATTAATTAAATACTAATATATTATTTCCTAATTCAGAAAAATAGTAATAACCGAATGAAAAACAACGACTAATATTTTTCAGCGGAATTCGCCCGTTTCACCAGATTACTGACGATCAGTAAGCCCCATTTACTCGACGGGTGCCCCTGAACCTCGCTTTCTGGACTGAATCAGCGGGAAAACAGAGGTCGAATGAGGTTTGGTTACAGCGGGGCGTCGATACTCATCAGGAGAGGGGCCCGGATCCCCTGGATGTGCCAATCATGCATTGTGTTAACAGGCCCTAATAGACGCTCCACTTGGAGACCGACTCTTTGGGCCAGGTATAAGCGATGGTTAAATAAACCGCGTTGGAGGTGGCGGATCTGTTGGTGTCCTGATACTCCTGATCGCGGTAGCGATAAGAGCCTGATATGGCCCACCAGGGGGTGGCTCTCCAGAGAATTTTGGGGCTGAAGTAATGGTAATCTCGCTCGTCATCGGTCGTCAGTTGATCACGAGCCGTCTTGATATTGGATTTGGCGGCATTAAGGGTAAACAGCCAGCGTGGAGATATTTTGTAATCCCAATTGACGCTGACCCGGGTGGTTTCCACCAGATTGCCCTGACCGCTTGGCTGGGTGCTGCGGGAAAGTCGGGCCGTCAATGTGGAACGCTCAAAACGTTTCGAGAGACTGCTATCGATCAGATAGCCGGTATCCGACTCGTTCACGAGTTTGCGCTGGTTGTCGATGAACTCCGATTGGGTGTACCTGTAGCCACCTGCGAGGGACGCTGAAAGGGTCTCTGAAAACGCTATGGACGCACCCAACAGCCCATTGTAGTTGTCAGTCTTGGTCTGAATATCATCCGCCTCGTAGCGGCCGTAGTCGAAGCGGGCGGTCGTTGTGATCGTTTCGGTGAGTTGGTAATCCCAGCTGGCGTTTGCAACGGCGTAGGTGTAATCGAACAGCCCTGCTCTTAAGGCATCACTATCACTGCTCCAGTCCAGGTCGGTGTAGCCCACAGCCCCAGTGACAGACGCCCGCTCGGACAGTGTTCGGGTCCAGGATGGGGAGAGGAAACGGCGATCCCGGTCCACCAGAAACTGGACCCGGCCGCTGGTTTCCAGTTCGCTTTGCTGGTTGGTGTCAAGATCCCATGCCCCGTCCAGACCAAATTCATTAAGCCCCGAGCGGTAGCGCGAGGACAGGTCGAAGTAGAAATCTTCCGTGTCGTAGTCCGAGATATCCGAGTAGCGTTCCACATCGACCGCGGAATTAATCGCGATATCATAAGTCTCTGCCCGGACTCCGGCCCGCGCCTCGCCTCTCAGAATGGCCCCGAAGGTACTTTCCTCATCTTTTGAAACCAGCCGCAGATTGTCGTCGTAGAGTGACTTCAGGCTGACCTTGGGTTCCAGGTACCACTGTTCGGCTGATGAAGGACCCGACATCACAAGGCCCAGGAGCAGCATACCGCCGAGAAATAGCTTTTCAACGAACTGTTTTTTTTCGCGAGGAAATAGATACCTCAGCCATAGATCCGAACTCAAATCAGGGATGGAACGCCTAGGCCCGGTGGTTTCGAAATGAGAGGGTACGATTACGGTCATTTGGCCAAACTCTTGATTTCTTATTCACACGCCAGTAGCTGTCGGCGGTTTTGATAGTAACCCAGTTGCACACTGCCGTTCCCACGCTGGGCTCAGGTAAAAGCCGCTCATATATCGGATTTGGAAATCACAACAAGCAATACAAGGTAAGCGGGATCTACAAGATAATGATCCTGGTAGCTTTTTGCAACGTCTGACTGTTGTTCCACTCTGTCGTTGGTTCAGATAGCAGCCAGTAGTGTGAAACCTCAAGGGCACCTTGAAAAATTCGAGGTGCCCGTGTGGTGCAGGGATGCGCCACTATTTTCGTGCGCGTAAGCGCATGAAAATGAAGGCGATCGGAAATCGCGCATTTCGATCGCCGTATCGAAAAATCCGATGGAAGGGATTTTTCGCAGTACCCTTTTAGTCAAATCCTGCTTCCTGAGAGGTGATATAGATCGAGTCAAACTATCTTTGAGTCAGCTATCGACCGAACACTGAAATATCTTGACAAATAAAGCAGAGTAAAATTAACATTGTTTCTAAGCGTAACTTGCTGATTGAGCTAGGAATAAAAGTCCTGATCGGTAGTGTTGATCATATATAAGGGTCTTGACAAGAGAGAGAGGAAAGATCTAGCATCTGTTTTCAGTGTAATAAAGAAAACGGCAAGGAATTTAGGGCCCCATCGGAAGGTGGAAAAATAATTAACGTTTAGTTAAAAGAGGAGGGGGTAAACAATGTTTACCAAAGCTATAGCGCCCCAAACAATTGGCGCATCACGTGTTGAATTAGGCAACGACAGGTCCAACCGGAAAAGCCGTTCGCGGTTGGGTACTTTGGTACCCCTGTTTTTCCTCTTGATCGGCATTGTCCCCAGCACCCAAGCTGCACTGGTAGGCGATACTGTCGTTTTTGATAACATTTCCCTGGGTATCTGGGGCAGTCCGACGGTCAGTGGTGACGCGATCAGGTTCGCTCCAACGGATTTCAGGGCCACTGCCATTGGTGGCCCCAGTGTAGATTTCGTTTCCGGCGCTGTAGAGTTCGATATCCTTGCGCAACCCGGATTTCTGATTAGCGGCTTTAGCTTTGAAGAGTTCGGTGACTCCTTTCTGGTGGGCGATAGCAGAACCATCGTGGATGGTACGCTGATTGCCGATAACGTTATTGTCCAACTCGATTTTTCTGAGACTGGGCACATTTTTATGGGCCCGGGAGATAACGGTTTTGATTCTCCGGAATGGAAGGCGGTTGCCTCGGTGGATTTTAGTGCCAGTCCTGTAGAGTCGCTGCATATCGTTTTAGAAAATGAGTTGTTGGCCCAAGCCTTTTTTGATGTTTTAGATTTGGCCGATATCAACAAGGCCCTGGCAGTGATGCAGGTGAACACGACTGTGGTCCCTCTGCCGCCGGCGGTGCTGCTCTTCGGCTCAGCGCTGGTGTTTATGGTGGGAATCGGGCGCCGCCGTTCCAGACCGGTTGCGTGAGAATATAGCTGCAACCGCTCAGTACCCTGATTAAGGGTACTTTTTAGGGTTGTTACAAATAAGGTCCTACCGATCAGGGGATTGAATCCTGGGGGTAGGGCCTGTTTTTTTATACTGCTCCGAATTGAGTAAAGCTTTTTCGCGAAAGGCCAGTAGGTCTGTCGGTTGCTAAGATATTCGGTCTATTGGCCGAACAATAACAAGATTAGCGCTGGGGCAATAATCGGCAAGATTTTGTGGCTGGGTATTCCAATCCGACCACAAAGCCAGTAGATTTGCGTCCCAGAACAAAATTTTAAATAAATTGAACGAAGGTACAAAGAGATTGTTTAGCAATTATTTATTCGATAGGCGAGCCATCTTTCACTGGTCCCACCGGGTTATTCCAGGTGTGTTGGTATTGTTTCTAGGAAGTCCAATGACGGTGGGTGCCGCTGACAGCGGTTCTGGGGCAGTAAACTCCGATTATCAACTGGAACCGGGTGATGTACTCTCCGTTTCCGTCTGGAAGGAGGAAGGCCTCCAGCAGGAGGTCCTGGTGCGGCCGGACGGTAAGGTCTCATTTCCCCTGGCCGGCGAGATACAGGGCCAGGGTCGTTCGGTAGAACAGGTGCGTATGCAGATCACCGAAGGGATCGCCGAGTATATTCCCGATCCGGTTGTGACCGTGTCCCTGATTCAAAATGCCGGAAACAGGCTTTATGTGATCGGCAGGGTCAACAAGCCCGGTGAGTTTGCGATCAACCGCTATATCGACATTATGCAGGCGTTGGCAATGGCCGGGGGGGTGACGCCCTTTGCGGTTACCAAGGATATAAAGATCCTGCGGCGTGTTGACGGCGTTCAGCAATCCATCCAGTTTAACTATAACGAGGTTGAGAAGGGGATAAACCTGGACCAGAACATCGTCCTCCGAGCGGGTGATGTGGTGGTGGTCCCTTAAATGGTGTCCTCCGTTAACATTTAAGCCGGTGGATACCGATTGCGATACTGCAACGGCAGATATAGCACTCGCGTAAATTGAAGTCGTGCTTCACACTGAATCAAGCTTTGCTTGACATGTAATTGAGCCAGTATCTCTGAGTTTTACTGTAGTGAATGACATAGAATACGAACAGAACATAGCCCCCGAACAGGAAAAAGGCATCGACGATTACCTGGCTGTACTGCGCCGGCGTAAATGGCAGCTGGTGGTCCCCGCGGTTATCCTTTTCCTCCTGGCAGCTGCGGTTGCTTTCCTGCTCCCGTCGGTCTACCGCTCGTCAGCCACCATTCTGATTGAGCAGCAGGAGATCCCTATAGACCTGATTCGCTCCACGGTCACCAGTTATGCCGATCAGCGCATTCAGGTGATCAGCCAGCGGGTGATGACCACCAGCAACCTCAGCGAGATCATCGAAAAATACGACCTGTACCCGAGTGAGCGCCGCCGCGAGGCCCTGTCGACGGTGATCGATGAGATGCGCGAGGATATCAGTATGGAGATGCTCAGCGCGGATATCGTGGACCCGCGCAGCGGCCGTCCTACCAGCGCCACCATCGCCTTCACCCTCTCCTATGATAACGAATCACCGGTTCTGGCCCAGAAGGTGGCCAATGAAATCGTTTCGCTGTATCTTCAGGAAAATCTCAAGACCCGGGCCGAAGCGGCGCGGAACACCTCCAGCTTTCTGGCCGACGAGTCATTGAAACTCGGCGGGCAGGTGGCGGAGCTGGAGGCCAGAATGGCCGAGTTCAAGGAGCAGCACGTAAACAACCTGCCGGAACTGGTGCAGCTCAACCTGCAAATGATGGATCGCGTCGAGCGCCAGCTGGCCGACACCGAACAGCAGATCAACAGCCTGGAAGAGCGCCGGATCTACCTGCAGTCAGAACTGGCCCAGATCCAACCCAACAGCAGCCTTTTTTCCTCGGATGGGCAACGCATCCAGAGCCCGGAAGATCGTCTCAAAGACCTTGAGGCGGAGTATCTGAAAGTGGTTGCGTCCTATTCGGAGAGGCACCCGGATCGGATCAGGATGAAACGTGAGATCGAGGCCCTTAAAAGAGAGGTGGGTGGGGTCGATCAGCTTGCAGATCTGCAGGACCAGTTGAAGGCGCAGCAGGCCGAACTGGCGACGCTGCTGAAACGTTATTCCGAGCAGCACCCGGATGTGCGAAAGTTGGAGCGGAATATCGCGAATACCGAGCGGGCGATAGCAGATGCGGCGAGCGCGATGCGAAAAAAATCCACCCGACCGCCGGTAGCGAAGCCAGACAACCCGGCCTACATCCAGCTTCAGGCACAGTTGCAGGCGGCGGAATCCGAACTGCGCTCGCTGAAGACCCGTCGCGAGGAACAGAAAGCAAAACTGGATGATTATGAACAACGCCTCACCGAGACCCCGGCGGTGGAGCGGGAGTATAAGACGCTTGCGCGCGATTACGAGAACGCCACCGTACAGTACCGTGAGATCAAGGCGAAGCAGATGGAAGCGGAACTGGCGGAGGTGCTGGAAAAGGAGCGCAAGGGCGAGCGTTTCGCTCTGATCGAGCCGCCGTTGCTGGAGGAAGAGCCGGTGAAACCCAACCGCCTGGCAATCCTGTTTCTGGGCCTGGTACTTTCGTTGGGCGGTGGCATCGGTAACGTTGCTCTGCGCGAAAGCATGGACAACTCGGTACATAGTGCCAGCGATATAGTATCGATCTCGCAGGCACCGCCCTTGGCGATCATCCCCGTTATAGCGACGAGCCAGGATCGGCATCGACAGAGCGGGAAGAGGCTACTCATTGTAATAGCGCTTATCGCGGGGGTCGCTATCGTCGCCGCCGCCATTCATTTCCTGTACCTTCCATTGGACGTGCTCTGGTTTAAGGCGCTGCGTAAGCTTGACCTGCTTGCGATGATGTGACGGATGGAGTAGCTGGTGTATTCCGACGAGCGGCACCACCAGCAACAGAATTATTAGTTTAAGGGGTTGGGGGAGATCCGCATCTGGGGCGAGAGATACCGACTTTGTCACCAGGTTAAGCCATGGAATACGCCATGATCCAAGCGTGCTAGTCCAGTCAGATTTAGAGATTAAACTAGACCGGCCGGATAGAATTACCAATTCAGAACATTGATTTCGATATAAAGATATGGAAAAGATTAAACAGGCCCTCGAGCGCGCACGCCAGGAACGAACAACCTCCTCCGAGCCAGAGCAGCGTCGTGAAGAAGAACCCTCCGGCGGTCGCGACAGCGCCCGGTCGACTCCGCTGGAAACCAGGATTGAGTACTCCAAGACGCGCACAATTGAAGCCTCGGTGGAGCGCCTCCGCGAAAAGCGAATTATCGTGGGGCAGAAAAACGATGCTATCTCCGATGCCTACAAGTTTCTGCGTACCCATGTCCTGCAACGAATGCGTGCCAATGGCTGGAACGCTCTAGCCATCACAAGCCCCATGGATGGTAATGGCAAGACAGTTACGGCCATCAATCTGGCCATCAATCTGGCCCGGGAGGTCAATCAAACGGTGCTGTTGGTGGATCTTGATCTGCGTCGCCCCAGTATCCGAGGCTACTTTGTGGATGAGAAAATTCCGGGTATCAGCGACTATTTGCTGGCGGATCGGGAACTCAGCGAGATCCTTTTTCACCCCGGACTCGAGCGCTTGGTGATCCTGCCGGGGGACAAGTCTTTCGCCAACTCCTCGGAGATGCTCTCTTCCCCGAAAGTGGTTCAACTGGTCGAGGAGTTGAAAACCCGCTATCCGTCTCGCCTGGTCCTGTTCGACATGCCGCCGCTGCTCACCTGTGACGATGTGCTGACGTTTCTGCCCAACATAGACGCCGTTATGCTGGTGGTGGAAGAAGGAGAGACGAAGAAGGCCGAGTTGGCCCGCGCCTATGATCTGCTGCAAAACACAAACGTTATTGGCACTGTGCTCAATAAATCGGCCGGGAGCGGATCAGCGTACGGTTATTGAAGGAAAATGGTAACTGAAATAATGAACGAGCGCCGGAGGTATTAACGCCATTTCTCCATAGCCCATCACAACATCGAATCTGATTCAGCATGTACGAAAAATTCTACGGCTTTGAAGAAAAGCCCTTCTCACTGCTTCCCGATCCGTCCTTTCTCTACCTGGGCAAACAACACAGCATGGCCTATTCCATGTTTGAATACGGCCTCTTGAATCAGGCCGGATTCACTGTCGTCAGCGGTGAGATCGGCTGTGGTAAGACGACGTTGATTCGGCATCTCCTCAACCAACTACCCATGAATCTTACAGTTGGGCTGATCAGTAATACTCATCAATCGTTCGGTCAGCTGCTGCAATGGGTTCTCCTTGCCTTCGGCCTTGATTACAAGGGCAAAGAGAACGTGGAATTGCACGAGGTTTTCTGTGATTTCCTGATTAAAGAGTATGCCAAGGGGCGCAGGACCGTCCTGATCATAGACGAGGCCCAGAATCTTACCACCGAGACACTTGAAGAGCTGCGCATGTTATCCAACATCAACGCGGACAAGTATCAGGTGCTGCAACTTATTCTGGTCGGCCAACCGCAATTGAAACAGAAACTATCTCAGCCGGAACTGGAGCAGTTTACCCAGCGAATTGCTGTTGACTATCACCTGCGCGC
Organism: uncultured Gammaproteobacteria bacterium; assembly: GCA_963820955.1. Lineage (GTDB taxonomy): Bacteria > Pseudomonadota > Gammaproteobacteria > Chromatiales > Chromatiaceae. The sequence goes on from CAWGCA010000041.1 coordinate 21,800, forward strand.
CCTGTCCGAAGAGGAGACCATCAAGTATATTGGTCATCGCGTTCTACACGCCGGCGGCAGTGCGGATCTTTTCACTGTCAAAGCCTGCAAAAAGGTCTACCAGAACACCAAGGGTACACCACGTCTGATTAACGTCTTATGCGACACTGCCCTAGTCTACGGCTATGCGGAGAGTGCTGTACAGATTGACGAACGGATAGTCAACAACGTTATCGAAGATAAAAAGGAAAGTCTTGCGCCGCGCCAGGTTGCTGAAAAGGAAAATCAGCCAGAGGCGAAAGATTCCCCGGCACTGGATGATTCCGCCGTGATGGCCTTCGCCCGGGAAATGGCGGAGGAATTTTTCTCGCGTTTGCGAAAAAAATAGTGAGAAGACTTCTAGGAATGAATTCTCAATATCTCGTGGATATCATCAAATGACAAATTGTATAGTGATGGGGCCAGCAGCTATACGTCATGGTCTGGTTGATTCAGCGATTGAGCATGCGCTCAAGGAGAGATAGATAGTGTCCGGCCAAAAACTAGAGCGGCTGTCATTCCGGCGTATGCCGGAATCCAGTAATCTCTGGAATTTCCTGGATCCCGGCCTTCACCAGGATGACGCAAATTAAAAAAATCGGTTTCTGGTTGCTTCCTGGATAAACACAGAGAATACAATGAAAGGCATCATCCTCGCCGGTGGCTCCGGCACCCGTCTCCATCCCCTGACGCGCTCGGTCAGCAAACAGCTCATGCCGGTTTACGACAAGCCGATGATCTATTATCCCTTATCCACGCTCATGCTGGCGGGTATTCGAGACATTCTCATTATCACCACCCCTGAAGATACATTGGCGTTTCAGCGCCTGCTGGGTGACGGTGCCCAATTCGGCATTAATCTGCAATACGCCGTGCAGCCAAAACCGGAAGGATTGGCGCAGGCCTTCATTATCGGGCGTGATTTTATCGGTAACGATGCCTGCAGTCTGGTTCTCGGCGATAATATTTTTTACGGGCACGGTATGGGTACCAACCTGTCCAACGCGGTAGGGCGTGAGTCGGGTGCGACGGTGTTTGCTTACCGGGTGAGTGATCCTGAACGTTATGGTGTGGTGGAATTCGATAAGCAGCGCCGGGCGCTTTCAATAGAGGAAAAGCCAGATAATCCCCGCTTGTGGTTCTGCAAAAGGGAAGTCCAGGTGAGACTTATAATATTGGGGGTTGTAACGCGTGGGCGAATATCGATATTGTCAACCTAGTATGTGATCGACTCGACAAACTTAAGCCTGGAAGTAAGCCGAAAGAAAAATTAATAACTTATGTTAAAGATCGTCCTGGACACGATAGGCGCTATGCAATAGATTCTAGGAAAATTATTGATGAATTGAGTTGGGCACCGTCATTTACGTTAACAACTGGTATCGAACAAACATTACATTGGTATCTGAATAATCAGGAGTGGTGTTTGCGTGTACGGGATGGCTCCTATACGGAATATTACGTGAAACAATACGCGATCTGAAGTGAATGGAGGAAACGCCAGCTAATTGCAGGTGTGGTTGTCCTTGCTAGTAAGCATAGTGGCTAGAAACTGGAAGTATATAACGACCTGCGAAAATCCCAGATAGAACTGCACAAGCTAAAAGCGCTCGGTTTGAACGAGATTGATGCTTTAAACAGAGCAAACAAAGAGAGTGTTATAGTCAATGGTAAAATTCATAATATTAACCTTGCCTAGAACAGGATCTACTTTTCTTCGTTTATGGCTGAATAATCATCCAAATATTAGATGTCATGGTGAAATTTTCTTAAGAAGCTACGATGCAAAAGATGGCTTCCGTTCTTTTACTGAAAGTGAGCATTTCTATAATTATCTGAATGGTTTGTTTGGTAATCGTTTGTTTTCCCGTATTCCGGGAAATTTGTGTTTATCGTTTTTGGTGAAAAGATATTTTGATTCATTTTACTATAATCGAAACCACTCGGCCCCATGGGTCGATATGAAAAGTTGGAACGACTACCAAAGCCGGAGTCCAGATGTTGTGGATAAAGCACTAGGTTTCAAGGTGATGCTAAGCCACGTTGAAGAGTATCATCCATTGCAAAGTATCATCGCCAACGAAAATTATAAAATAATAAAATTGAGTAGGAAAAATATACTAAAATCAAGTCTTTCATCAATCTTGATGAAAAAGCGCAATGTTGCACATTCAGTCGAAAACATTGAGGCCAGGAAAGTACACGTAGATCCAGAGAGTTTGGTTAAGCAGCTTAAGAAACAAGAAAAAGATACTTTAAAATTAAACTCATTATTTCCTAGCAATCAGACTATGAATATTACTTATGAAGAATTATTCGCCGACAATGACTATTTGTTTCGCAATATTTTAAGTTTCATTGAGGTGTCGTCCGATAATATAAAAAAGCCTGCCTTAAAAAAAATAAGTCCTGCCGAAATTAAAGATATTATTTCCAATTATGATGAAGTGCGAAAGGTTTTAGAAAATCGTGGGTACGAAGAATATTTAATTTAATCTGCATCTCAGGTCAGTGAGGAAGGATTAGCAGAATCTGCCATATAGCTTCGCTAATAATTTTCTAAGTCGTCAGGTGTTAATGGCAGGTATTTACTACATAAATGGTGATGTTCCGACCGAGATATAGCCTACATAGTTTGTAGGTAATAATACAAAGCTTTGCTTTTCGAGCTCTTGGGGTATCCCTATACGCTATGACTTATTGGGTCCACAAACGCTATTTTTTATATTAACTAATACAAAGCCGATTTTTTTGATGGATATTGTCAATTGGAACTATGAGATACCAACAGTTTATCACCCTTTTAATCATATAGATAAGCTATGGTCCGGGCCTATATTTGATGTTGTACGCATAGATGATCGATTGTGCATAAAAGAGGCTTTCGTGAACGAAGCTTCGAAAAGTGTAGTTGGGCTTTGGGAACCACAGTTTGAATTGATGTCATAGAATAGATTCTTTAAGTCAATTAGCATATTAATGGCAATATAGTGGACACCATCGAAACAGTATTTATCTGAGATCATATACATTGTTAGGCACTTCGGAAATTATACGGAAACTTGAAAAATTTCTTAATCATGGTCACGAAAGGACCATTAGAGCAAAAAAAAATATACTCATATCTTTTTTTCTGAAAGGAGCCGATGTTTTAATTGGCATAATTTTAGTCCCGATCTCCATAAGCTATCTGGGTACTACAAATTATGGGGTTTGGTTAACAATAAGTTCCCTAACGACTTGGATGATTTTCTTTGATGTCGGTTTGGGAAACGGGTTAAGAAATAAATTTGCAGAAGCGGTCGCCCTTGGAAACGATAGGCTGGCCAGAGAATATGTAAGTAGTGCCTATGCAACACTATTGATAGTAGTTTCTTTTTTGATTCTTTTGTTTGTGTTTCTCAACAGCTATTTAGATTGGACGTTAATACTTAACTCTCCTCCAGAACTAAGAAGCAATCTCAGCGTATTGGCGCTAATAGTTTTCATTGCTTTTGCAGTTCGATTAGTGCTGAAACTAATATCAGATTTATTGCTTGCTTACCACAGAACAGCACTGAGAGACTTTATTTTAGTTTTGGGAAGAGTGTTGACCCTGGGTTTGATTATTATATTATCGAAAAAAACCAACCAATCCTTAGTATATTTTGGGAGTATTTACTCTCTAGCACCACTAGTAGTTCTCTTTATCTCTACAGTTTTACTTTTCAAATTATTTTTTAGGGAATACCAACCATCTTTTCAAAGTATAAACTGGAAAAGTTCAGGTTCTTTGTTTACTCTGGGCGTTAATTTTTTTGTTATTCAGATATCTATTACTGTTCTTTTCATGACGGACAACGTAATAATATCCCAATTATTTGGTCCTGCAGAAGTAACCCCCTACCATATAGCACACAAATATTTCGGGGTGGTTTTAATGGGTTTTACAGTAGTCATGTCTCCGTTCTGGTCTTCATTTACAGAGGCATACGCGAGAAAGGATATCACATGGATAAGAAGAATCATTAGAAATTTACTAAAAGTATGGATTGCAACTAGTATTTTGGCAATCATACTTTTGGTATTCTCAGGCTTTATCTATGAGTTATGGATAGGGAACCAAGTTCGCGTTGAATTTCAGATTTCCTTGTTTTGGGCCGTTTTCGTTATTCTGCAGAGCCTGAATATGATATACACTTTTTTCCTAAATGGAGTAGGTAAAATAAAAATCCAGATGCTTACCGCCGTGGTCACCATATTTCTAAATATTCCACTATCGATATTATTTTCCTACCAACTCGGATTGGGTCCTTCTGGAGTGATTCTCGCTACCAATGTTTCTATATTAATGTACATTGTTTTTAGAAGTATTCAGACATACAAAATACTTTCCGGAAAAGCCATTGGTATTTGGAATAGTTGATATGTATTCTAACCCAAACTTTATAATTGTTGGTGCGGCAAAATGTGGGACAACATCGCTTGCTAGATACTTGGAGCAGCACCCTGACGTTTTTATCCATCCTAAAAAAGAACCGCGTTTTTTCATAAAAGATACTATCCGTAGAATATCCAAGGAAGATCCGTTATTCGAAGGTGTCTTCTCTGGTACGGTGTTTGATGAAAAAACTTATTTCGATATCTTTCCCCGAGAAATAAGAATGACTGGAGAAGCAAGTGTTCATTATTTATATCATTACGAAGAGTCAATTAAAAGTATCAAAAAATATGTAGGAGATATTCCCATTATAATTCTCCTTAGAGATCCTATTGAAAGAGCTATTTCGAATTGGGCCTATAATGCACGCGATTTTGATTCTTTCGAAGCTTCAATTGAAAAAGAACAATACAGAAAAATGAAGGGGTACAATTCATTCTGGTTTTATAAGTCGCTGGGGTTATATTATGAGCAAGTTAGTGCATACAAAAATAATTTCTCAAAGACTAAAGTTGTAATTTATGACGATTTTATTAGAGATACCGCTAGAATTGTTGGCGATGTCTTCAGATTTCTTAATCTGGACGACAACGTCAAAATAGATACTGGTAAAATTCACAATAAAATTACTATATATTCACCTAAGAGTGTTCTTATCAAAAAAGCACTTCAAAGAAAACTAGTGCCCTTTAAAATATTAAGAAGAAAAACCCAAAGTGGCTCTTTACTATATAATGCGTTGTTTTTTCAAAAAACAAAAATTGTTTCTTCCGAGATCATATCGGAATTAAAAGAATTTTACGCAGAAGATCTCAAGAAGCTAAGAGTACTTTTGAAGTTAAGTTTAGATGGGTGGTGTAAACAACATTAAATGAAATATATTTATTGATTCGAAAAATGGGTTGCATTATTTAGGAAGTGGGATTCTTCGTAGTTGAAAAGAATAGCATTGCTGGTTATGTGTGCTAGCGTCGTTGTGAACGCTGATCGCTATGATATTTGGGGGGAATCTTCGAACAAAGAAATCCGGGCAACAAGGAATATTCCATTTTCCGTTCTTTCGAAATTGGGAAATAGTCAGTGTCCTCCTGAGGTTGCGACTTGGAGCAAAACCATGATCGGGGATATCGCGAATTTGATTCATGGTTCGCACCATATCATCAATAAAAATCATATTTGTTGTCACTTGGCTGCGTGGTACTGTCGGGTTAATCGGAATTTCAAAATCGGTAAATTGATCCACGGGCTCGGCCATGTTCGTGCCTGTAATACATCTAAGTCGATGAGACTCAGTAGATCTGCTGCGATTTGGTCGAAATCACAAAGTATTTTAATGGCACAGGTAATTAGGACAAATTAAGTAGGTAACAAGATCGTATGGATTATATTGTGTTGACTTTAGGCCTGGTAGGCTTGACTGTTTTTCTAGTTCTTAAGCCGAGATTTAAGGTCTTGATAGCTCTCATAGTGATGACACAAGGTTTTGGTATTGTGCCTGAGCGTCTTTATGGCATACATATTTGGGATTTTGGTGCCGTACTGCTTCTGATTGCCGCTCTACAATTGATGTTTAAACAAGCAACTTGGACTATAAAAAAGCCTGCCTTTGTTGTCGTGCTCCAACTGTTTATTGTATGGCTGGTTGTTTGTTTTATGTATTCTATCTGGATATACGATTATCCCATACTTGATACATTTAAAGTATCAAGGCGAATGATTATTGGCTACTTTGCAGTCTTCGTTTTTATCAGATTGTTTGCTGTAGATAATCAGGCTTTTGATAGTTTGATGAAGTGGCTGTACATCATTACCTTTTTACTGATGATAATCACCATAGCTCAGTATATATTTAAAGCGCCTTTACTGCATGGTTATAGGAAAGAGTACGGTGAAGCTATTCGATTCATACCCAGCTTCATGCCATTTAGTCTAATGTTCTTGTGGTACATACTATCCAAATATTTCGCGGTTGCGTCATTGAAAAAGCACGAATATGTTTATGCAGCTATGGTGGTTTTTGTAGTTGCGAATACATATACACGCGGTATATATCTAGCGGTATTATTCACATTTCTTGCAATGCTATTTCTTCTCTTTAAAAGTGGAAAGCTTAAGGTAAATGCCACGATAGGTTTTCTAGTGGTATCTACTATGGCCATCACAATCCTGACAGCTAGTGGTTCTATGGATCGAGTGCTTGGAAGAGCTGCAAGCGGAATAGAAATACTGTTTTCGGAGAATGTGGAGAAAACGGAAATTGACGTTGATACCTTTACTGGTAGATTGATGTTAGTGAAAGAAAGATTTGAATTGGTTGCTGATAAAAATCCGGTTATAGGTTTTGGCTTTATTCACGAAGAGAATAAATCAAAAAAACTAGAAAAGAGTCTCGTATATGGCTCTATTGTAAGAACACCAGATCAGTCGGAAAAGTACAAATATGGTAGTCCGCATGTATTAGCACTTTATAGCGTGGATATAGGCTGGGGAAATATAGTAGTGGCTACGGGACTGGTCGGATTTATCATTTATATGATATTTATAGTCATGTTTTTAATCAGTTACCGATCGCTGGTAACTCAAGAAACCCGTTTGTACCATTTTCAACTCGCATTTTATCTACAGACGCTAGTTCTATTATTGTTAATGTTTAATGGAAGTACTTTCACTTACCAAGTGCAAGTACCGAGTTTAATGATTGCAGGATATTTTTATAGCAGAAACCTAAGACGTAATGAAAAAATACATGACCAGGTATTACCGTAAACAGTATGAAAAGTAGAAAACAGAAAAAAATATCTATTATTACACCATCCTATAATCAGGGACGCTACATAGAGCAAACAATATGTTCGGTATTGGCGCAACATTATGAGAACATTGAACATATTGTTATAGATGGCGGTTCCAGTGATCAAACAATCGAGTTGCTAAAAAAGTATCCACATATTGTTTGGGTGTCAGAGAAAGACAAGGGTCAGGCAGATGCCCTTAATAAAGGAGTAAAGTTGGCAACGGGGGATATCGTGGGCTGGATAAATTCCGATGACTATTACGAGGAAGGAGTATTTGAATCAATTTCCAGCTATTTCAATGAACCAGAAACAATGTGGGTAGTAGGTAATCTTAAGTACGTATTTGATGTCAGTGGTGAGATTGTGCCAGATCAAAGTCCTATTGTTACGTTTGATCGTCTTATTAGAAATCCAGACATCGTGCGACAACAGCCTACTTTCTTTCGAAAGGAGTTTATTGTTGAACAGGGAGGGTGGAATTCGAATTATAATATGATAATGGATTACGATTTGTGGATACGCCTCTCTAAAATAGCACCACCCAGGATGGTGGATAAAAATTGGGCCTTTTTTCGTATGCACGCCGAGCAAAAAACCACGCCAGGTAATATTCTTAGGCAGAGCAAAGAGATTATTGAGATTCTGAAACGTGAAAAAGTGTCTGATAAAGCAGTTTTGAAGATATATTTGAAGAAACGATGGTACTGGTTGAAAGGCTACGTCAAAGAAATTCTTTTGAACTTGGGACTTCTTAGTACGAAATATAGACACAGGCCTCTAGGAATGAAGTCTAAAGACGTAGAATGAGAATTGTTCATTTAATATGGAGCCTAAACATCGGTGGTGCTGAGACGATGTTGGTCGATATAGCAAATGAACAGTCGTTAACAGAAAAGGTGGTTGTGTTTATAGGGAACTCGGACCTGGATCGGGCTCTTTTAGCCCGGCTTAGCCCGCGTGTCGAAGTGAAGTTGCTTGGAAGGAAACCAGGTGGTCGTAATCCCTTGTATATACTGAATATGTACTGGATACTTAAGAGATTGAATCCGGATATTATTCATGCCCATTTGGAGAATTTTGTAAAGATTATAAGCTTTTTGAATGTTCCGAGAGTACTTACTGTCCACGACACAGGTATAAAACTAACACGTGCATCGAGTAAGTACGATATGATTTTTTGTATATCCGATGCGGTAAAGAGTGATCTATATAAAAGGTATCCCGGCATCTCGACTACAACAGTCTACAACGGAATCAATATTTCGAGCATCATAGAAAAATCACGCTCTAACGATAAAACATTCCGAATAGTTCAAGTCAGTCGCCTTGATCACAAGAAGAAGGGACAGGATACGCTTTTGCGCGCATTGGCCTCTGTTAATGCGGTAGTCGGCTTTGGTAATGTTACGGTGGATTTTATTGGAGATGGTGAGTCTAAGGAATACCTTGTCAGTTTAGCCAAGGAACTCGCGGTTGACGAATGGTGCAGGTTTTTCAGGGCAACGCTCGAGAAGCTATGTATACGAAAACTTGTGCAATTATGATCTTTTAATACAGCCTTCCCGTTTCGAGGGATTCGGACTCACAATAGTAGAAGCAATGGTGGCGAAGGTACCTGTGCTTGTGTCAAATATAGAAGGGCCAATGGAAGTAATAGGGGATGGAGAGTGGGGATACTATTTTCGTACAGGAGATTATGAAGACTGTGCAAAGAAAATACTAAGTATCATAAAAAGCTCGAAAACACCGGAATTCGAGGAAAGTAGGAGAAAATCAAGAGCATACGCTAGGGACAGGTTTGACGTCGCATCGACAGCGAGAAACTATGTTAACGAATATAAGAAAGTTATTTCGCGAAGAAAAAGCTGATGACGGTCAGCTGACGATTAGCATGAGAGAGTTTATGAGGTCACCATATCGGAACATGATGGATTAAAAGGGGAGTGTTTGAGACACGGATTCTGTTTCCTAATAACTATGGAAGACAAATCATAGGCGGAACATTAAGAGGCCAAGGAGCATGCGAAGTTTTCCGAAGATCGCCAGCGAAACATAAGGTTTCGGTAGATCGTGCCAGATTGAGAGGAGCGTGTGTCGGGTCTTCGATTTATAATTTCCAAATGAATAGGAATAATTGCTCTTCTGTCCTCGACGTGAAGAGCCGATCTCAGTCGCTATAGTTAAACTAGCGGGCGAGATATCGGAGGGAAAGCGGAAAACTTTCTCGGATTTTGTCACTATGATGATTTGTCGTATAGAGGGAGGGGTGCGCCAGTGGATCGAAGAGATTTTCTTAGGTCGATTGCGCTCGCCGGTGCGGCTACACCATTACCGAACTGGGCGATGCGACTGGGGGGGGAGGCAGATACCTGGTCACCCGAATCGTTTTTGCTGGCCTCTCTAGACAAAGAGATCCCCCGTATTCTGAAATCGCTGAGGTCGAACGGACAGTTCGGCAGGGAACCGTGGGTCAGCACTGATCAGAACAGGGTGTTCCCTTTAGCGGCGGCATGGAGTCTTCCTGAGAGTCGATACCACCACAGCCCAGAAGTATTGGATGCAATCTTAAGGGGCGGTAATGCTCTGATAGATGCACAGGACAAGAAGGGCAGGTGGATCTTTCGGAAAAAGGATAATTCTACCTGGGGCATGATCCATCAGCCCTGGACCTATAGTAGATGGATTCGAGCCTATTCACTGGTAGGCGAATCCATGAACCCCGAAGATCGAAATCGCTGGGATAGAGGCCTGAGGTTAGGCTATGCTGAAATTGCACGCCGTTTGCGACGTGTGCATAACATGTCATGTCACCACGCAATGGGGCTTTACTGTGCGGGGCAGGTGTTCGACCGAGCTGACTGGCGGCAGAAGGCATCGCGTTTCATGCGGAAGACGATCGCCGAACAATCTCCCTACGGCTGGTGGTCTGAGCATGTAGGACCGGTCGTAAGCTACAATTTTATATACACGGATGCACTAGGCGTTTATTACCGGATGTCAGGGGATCAACTTGTATTGGCTGCGCTTGAACGAGCGGCGAGATTCCACGCCGCCTATACTTACCCGGACGGTAGTTCGGTCGAAACAGTGGATGAACGAAATCCTTATTCCGGGAGGCTTCGTCTGGGGAATGCTGGTTTCAGCCACACTCCGGCCGGAAGGGGATACCTTAAGCAGCAGCATCGACTGGCTTTGCATAGGCGTTCCCGCTTCAGCGCTGACTACGCAGCGGGATTGTTGCTCTATGGTAGTTCCGGTTCGGTAGAGGAAACTGCTGCTGGACGGCCGATGCACCTCCATCGAATGGGTGACAATGCTTTGATTGTTCGACGAAAGCCGTGGTTCATCAGTCTGTCTGCGTTTGCGTGCGAGATTGTCGACAACAGATGGATCCAGGACCGGCAGAACTTCATTAGCGTGTTTCACGACGAAGTAGGGCTAGTGACGGGTGGTGGCAACACAAAGGTTCAGCCGCTGTGGAGCAACTTCATCGTTGGTAATCAGTCGCTGTTGAGTCACACACCGGGTGATCCAAGACCTGACTTTGGACCCAAGAAGGGGCTGATTCACGTTCCTGATTGGGTGGAACTGATCGGAACTGATGACCGGCCGGGTATCCGTCTCCGCTATGGCGAAGAGACATGTTCGATAGTGCTTGATCCATTGAATGATCGCTCGCTGAAGATGGTGTGTGAAGCTACGTCACAATCGGGCGCGTCTGTTGAGGGGCACGTGACGCTTGTTGTAGATCTGGAGAAGCCGGTTCAGGTTTCAACCGGAGAGTCTGTTACGCTCGGGGACGATATCATTGAACTGGTTTTTCCGGTGGGTGGCTGGGTCCGGCATTCTGGCTGGCAGCTTTCTGTGCCGAAGGGGAGCGGGTTGGCATGGCCGGCGCGGCGACATAACCCTGCTCGAAAAGGCGGAGAGTCTAGGTTATCTGATGCAAGGATGGTGGTTAGGTTGCCATTCTCTAAGAAGGTCAGCGAGTACGAACTCCAGTTCGAGATCCTTTAGGTAGCGGCATTGAATGATGGTACGGAGTAACGTTACTGCGAGCATTGCAGCGGTATTATTTTTAATCGTATTAATAAGGAAAAAATAGTGTTGTTGTGGTATCTCCACACATAGGTACTGCATGACTAGGTTTTTTTGCGTTTGTTGCCTACCGAGCCAACGGTCAGAGAGGATTTTTGTTTACGCAATAGCTCATGGATTACTTTTTCTCCAAATGAAATACATGCATTGCTAACATTGAAGACTAATGTGGGCATTCTGGTTGGATCTGGCTATTATCAATTTCTGAGTTAAGATGTCTTGGGTAATAATTTAATTGATGATGTGGATGTGAGAAATAGAAATGTTTTAATGATAGGGCCTTCCATAGACTCTATGGGGGGGATTTCTACCGTAGTAAACGGTTACATCGATGCGGGCCTATTCCATCGATGGAGTATTGTTTATTTAGAAACGCACGTTGAAGGGTCTAAGCTATCGAAATTGTCGGTCGCACTGAAGGCGCTTCTCAAGATGATAATTTTATTATTAAAAAGAGATGTCGCTTTAGTACATGTCCACTCTGCTCAAGGTGTTAGTTTTTGGCGTAAATCTGTGTATATATTAGTCGCATTTATAGCAAGATGTCCTGTTATTTTTCATCTTCATGGGTGTGAGTTTATGCAGTTCTACAACGATAGATGTGGAAAACTCGCGAAGAAGTTTGTGTGTTTGATTTTAGAGAAATCGTCGTATGTTATTTCGCTCTCCAGTCAATGGAAAAGAAATATACTTCAGATTGCTAAAAACGCTAATGTCGTCTGTGTATACAATTCGGTTCTTGTTCCTCCTGTTCGCCCTTTAACACCCCAAAAAAAACGATCGCCCGTATTGTTATTCTTGGGACGCTTAGGAAAGCGGAAAGGTATATATGATTTGCTCGACGCCGTTGCCACTGTGAAATCTAAAATACCAAATGTTAAATTAAAGTGTGGTGGGGATGGTGAGCTAACTCAGGTTTCGGCTAAAGCTGAAGATCTTGGTATTTTAGATAATGTTGATATTCTTGGCTGGGTTCGTGGGAACGACAAACAGATATTGCTCGACGAAGCATCTATTTATGTGTTGCCTTCGTATGATGAAGGGCTGCCAATGGGAATACTGGAGGCTATGTCAAACGGATTGCCTGTAGTTGCATCAACCGTTGGAGGAATTCCGGATGCGATTGATACAGGAATCGATGGGGTTTTGATAGAGCCGGGTGATTTAGATGCCTTAGTCAGTTCAATAGAGACTCTGCTTTTAAATGCTGAGCTGAGGGGAAAGATGGGTAATGCAGCACGTAATAAAATAAAAATAAAGTTTAGTGCAGATAAAATTTTACCTCAGATCGAAGATCTTTATCGGTCTATAGGAGCTGTATCTCCAGCAGAAAACGATTAACGAAAGAAAACTAGCACTTCTTGAGATTAGTCCTTCTATATGAAGGATTATACGATACTGTATCGGACGTAGCTTCACCTAGTTACCATGAAATAAATTCTTTACTAATGGATTCTGGAGATATTAAAAAAGTATTGTAATTAAAAATTGCTGGATGTTAGGGCCCGATTTGAAGCCGTTATTGTATTGATTAAGCTTTAGGCGTGTTTGACTTAATCAATATCGCGCTGATCAATGAGGGGAGTATAGGAAACAGAACGAAACACTTTTAGATGGGTAGTCGAGTGTGAGAATAAAACTCTTTGGATGTCAGATCGATGCACTGACGATGGAAGAAACTCTGTCGAGAATCGAAGGAATGATTACTAGCGGTAAGATACATCAACATGTAGTGATAAATGTAAATAAAATTGTAAAGATAGACCGAGATCCAGAACTGCGAAAGATTGTCAATCATTGTGATTTAGTCAACTGTGACGGAATGCCTATCGTCTGGGCGTCAAAGATTCTCGGTACACCTTTGCCTGAAAGAGTGGCAGGAATAGATCTTTTTAATAATCTCGTGGCTAAGGCGGCAAGAAATGGTTGGGGAGTATTTTTTCTTGGCGCACGGGAAGAGGTGGTTTCACGAGTCGTTTATACCTTCAAGCAAAAGTATCCTAGTTTGAAGATTGCTGGGTACAGGAACGGATATTGGGATTCAGCCGAGGAATCATCAGTCGCAGAATCGATTTGTTCTGCATCCCCCGATATTCTGTTTGTAGCAATCAGTTCTCCTAAGAAAGAAGAGTTTCTCGGCACTCACCTGAAAAAGATGGGAGTTCCATTTTCGATGGGCGTTGGTGGATCTTTCGATGTTGTCGCGGGTTTAACAAAACGAGCGCCACTTTGGATGCAGCAATATGGATTGGAATGGTTCTACAGATTTCTACAGGAGCCTAGGCGGCTTTTTGGGCGCTATTTTATAGAAGGGGTTGTTTTTGCAAGACTCTTTTTGCGGGAATTCTTTATATCAAGGGCAAGGAGAAAAACTGGCTAGTCTAACTATGATCTATCGCACAATGAATACCTTGTGTATCTATACGAAATTCGGGATTCTTTAACATTGCTCATCTTCGTTAAAATGAGGAAGTTTCCATTACGGTATCAGTAGAGATACAACTCGACTTTTTTGAAAAAAGGCGAGGTATCGAGCGAAGCGGTAGGCTGGGGCCCTTAGAGAGAGAATCGTTCCATTTAGGGAACCTCTAATTTATTCGTACTCCGTCATCCCGGCATAGGCCGGGATCCAGTAACGCGTGCCGGGCATGCCGGCTGACAGAGCTGGACAGCTGGATGCGTCATCGTCTGCGTTGTGTGCAATGGAAACAGTGGAAGGTGTATCGTCGGCGGAAAGCGGAGTTGATCCGTTTGGGGGTTGCACCCTGTCTGGCCCATACAACGGCTTGGAGTGCGAAAAGACCTTGGCGTATCAGCCATACGCCTGGGATTCTTATAGCGCTCAACAACGGTTATTTCGACGCATTGGGTCTTCCTCCGCGCTTGGATCTACGCGCGAGCATTTAACTTTATTGAATCGCCGTGGTACGGACCCGTATGCCCGGTGGTGTCGGAAGGGCGGCACCGTGAGGTGCCCCTCTACCCGGATTTATTGATTACTTTAAGATGGATTCCGTCCTTCGGTTCGTAAACGGTGCGTCCCTGCACCACTGCTCCGGATCTACGCTGCGCTTCGTCCGGAATGACGCATAAATCAGAGGTTCCTTAGGAAGTTGCGCCAATAGGCAGTGCGAGGGTAGACCGATTTTTAACAGGCAGTGACCTTTGGTCGGGTATCAGATAGCCTGATGTGGGTTGGACTGGTAGAATTGTGAAAATATACGGTAGCGTTCTGTAATGTCGATACATGCGTTCGAAAAGCTTTCTCTCCACTACCCTACAGGGTTGACTGGTAGTTCGCCGTATTTGGGTACTATCGCGGTTGCAGTAGCGTACAAATCCCGATGTTGTGTGCGTATGCTATTGTTGTTTATTCAACTTGCCTCAGACTGATTCCATACCGAGACAATTGATATATAAATTGTAAAATAAGAAAATTAGCGGAATATTAAAGATTCTTGACCATTCTATTACAATATACATTAGAGGCTTTGTGGGTTTAACAATTCGTCAAAGTCCGGTCTGTTATTCAGTCAGGTTATCAATTTAAACGGAAAACTATGGTCGATCAAAACACTGTGGGCGATAAGATAAGGGTTATCTGGAAGATGCCTCTTTGGGGTTGGGTATTAATTGGCGTGGCGATCATGGCGCTGATATTGGCTTCCCTAGATGCGATGAAGGAAATGGTGCGTTTTTGGGAGAATTACAAGGAATATAGCCATGGATATATGATTCCTCCTCTTGCCGCCTTTCTCATTTGGCAAAAGAGCGATGTATTGCGCTATAAAGCCTTTGAAGGATCTTGGCTAGGGCTCCCGTTACTGCTTTTCGGTATAGCTGTAATTTATGTCGGGAGTCTAACCACCATCGCCGTCATTGGGCAGTACGGCTTTCTGTTCGCTGTATTGGGACTTGGATTGAGTTTTACAGGTTGGGCCGGTCTCAGGCCGATTTTAGTTCCTTTGCTATTTCTCGCTTTTATGATCCCTTTTCCAGGTTTTTTCCTCAACAATCTGTCCGCCAAATTGCAGCTGATCTCTTCCGAGATTGGGGTTGCCGTTATACGTGCATTTGATATCAGCGTGTACCTGGAAGGGAATGTCATTGATCTTGGGCAATACCAACTGCAGGTAGTCGAGGCCTGCAGCGGTCTTCGTTACCTGATTCCCTTGATGAGTCTGGCCTTCATCACAGCCTATTTTTTCCAGGCTGCTTTCTGGAAAAGAGCGGTGATATTTCTTTCGAGTATTCCGATCACTGTTTTAATGAATAGTTTCAGGATCGGTATGATCGGTGTATTGGTCGAGCACAGGGGTATAGAGCAGGCCGAAGGCTTTCTCCACGATTTCGAAGGCTGGGTCATTTTCATGGCCTGTACCGGCATATTGATCATGGAGATGTGGTTGTTTGCCCGATTTTCCAAAGACCGGAGACCCTTGCGCGAGGTGTTTGGGATTGAATTTCCTGAACCTGCACCGAAGGATACGCAGGTACGGTATCGCAAGGTCCCGGCCTCGTTTTGGGCGGCATTTATTTTGGTTGGAGCCGCGGCAGTAATGGCAAATGTGATTCAAGTAAGGGAAGAAATTATTCCTGATCGAGTGGCATTCGCTGAATTCCCATCGAAAATAGGAGAATGGACCGGGCGACCAGACCAGCTTGAACAAATCTACCTGGATGCACTGAAACTGGATGACTACATAATTACCGACTTTGTCAATCCAGACGGCGAGAAGATAAACTTCTATGTTGCGTACTACAGCTCCCAGCGAGCAGGAGAGTCAGCGCATTCTCCCCGATCCTGCCTGCCCGGCGGTGGCTGGCTGATTAAGGACATCCAGGAACGGAAGGTCGACGGGGCCAGCCTCAATGGCGGACCGGTGAGGATGAACCGTGTGGTCATTAAAAAGGGAGAATATACTCAACTGGTTTATTACTGGTTCCAGCAGCGTGGCCGGAATATCACTAATGAATATCTGGTGAAATGGTGGCTGATTCGGGATGCGCTGGCGCGTAATCGCACAGATGGTGCCTTGGTTCGCCTCACCACACTGGTGCGCCCTGGTCAGGACGTCAGCGAAGCAGATAAGAAACTACAAGGATTTATGACAGACCTTCTGCCCGTGCTCTCGCCGTACATCCCTGACTGATAGTCAGTGTTTTTTATGTAGTGACATTTTATTCTAAGGAGCGGCCGGTTGTTTGAAACACTAGGCTTCGGGTTATTGGTTCTGATAGTCGCCATGTCACTCAGCATGGCGCTGATTCCCATCATGATGCGTCTGGCACCCCGCCTGGGTATGATCGATAAGCCGGATCCCCGGAAGGTGCATGCCATTCCGATTCCGCGTGTTGGCGGCGTCGGAATCGTTATCGGGGCTTTGTTGCCCATGGTGATCTGGTTGTCGCCGAACGATACCATCACCGCCTACCTGCTGGGTTCGCTGGTCCTGCTCTTTTTTGGTGTCTGGGATGACGTCAAAGAGTTAGGCCATTATGTCAAATTTATCGGGCAATTTGTTGCCGTATCTCTGGTGGTTTTTTACGGTGATTTGTATGTATCTCATATTCCGTTTGTCGAACAGGAACTGAGTAAAACGGCAGGAAGTCTGTTTACGGTGTTTGCGATCGTAGGAATGATCAACGCCATCAATCACTCCGATGGCCTGGACGGTTTGGCGGGGGGCGAGTCTTTGTTGAGTCTCGCAGGTATCTTTTATCTGGCCTACCAGATCGAGGATGTGGTTGTCATGATGATATGCCTGGCCACAATCGGTGGGGTGTTCGGATTTCTGCGCTTCAATTCTCATCCGGCACGGGTGTTTATGGGAGATGGTGGGAGCCAGTTTCTCGGCTTTACACTCGGATTTCTGGCAGTTTATCTCACTCAGGTTTCCAATACGGCACTGAGTGCAGCGCTACCCTTGCTGCTCCTTGGGTTGCCGATTGTCGATATCATCTCGGTTTTTGCACAACGCATCTATGGAGGTATGAACTGGTTCAGAGCGACCAGGAATCATATTCATCATCGATTGCTTGATCTGGGTTTCTATCATTCCAGGTCCGTACTGATCATTTATTCGATTCAGGCTCTGTTAGTCGTTTGTGGCGTTCTTATGCCTTATGAGTCCGATGCGCTATTGATTGGCATCTATCTCGTGATGACTGTCGCTGTGTTTGGTTCGCTCGTCATGGCGGAAAGAGCTGGATGGAGGTTGGATTCAGCAGACAAAGGTGCTTTGGAAGAGAAAGTGAGTTTTCTAGGTTCTCCGGAGTGGCTTCGGACTAGCAGTCACAAGGGTGCAGAGATACTGCTCACCGTATTTTTACTGATCGGCGCATTTGCGGCGACGACGATTCCTGTTGATGTGTCTTTAGCTTCAGCGGTATTGGCGCTGATACTGCTCGCGCGGCTTGTATATGGGTATCGACTGTGGTTCCTGTTTCTACGATTGATTCTTTATGTCGCGGTTGCTTTCGTGGCCTATCTTCTGCAATTCTACGCGCCGGACATTACTGCCACATATAAGCCGCTAATGATTGTCTTTTTCGGGATCTTGGCACTTTGCGTGGTGGCTGCGGTACGCTTCTCTAAAAGTGAATTTTTTCAGGCCAATCCGTTGGATTATCTGGCACTGATTATGGTTGTCATACTGGCATTGTTGTCAAGCAGGGGGGTTGTGGAAAGCGCTGTTATCTCATTGGTGGTTAAAATGGTGGTGCTTTTCTATGCCGCAGAGCTTGTAATGAAGCATATGAGCAGTCGATGGAATATGTTAACTGTTTCAGCGTTGATGTCGTTTGTGATTATTGGGATACGTGGTCTGGTCTGACCTGAGCTGTAAAGCCAGGTGTGTTTTCGAATTCTCGGTCCGAAACGAGGGCATTCGCGCCCGATGTTTGACTAGCTATTTCTGTTCCAGCTGTCCTGCATAAGCTGCCTTTTGACATGGTACGTTTGTTCGGGTTGTAAAACAGACCCATAAAATGACACGATGTATTGAGAAAACCGTGTATACACACGCTTGTGACGGTTGCTGAAACAACCTCGTCTCCAATTGCTACTCGTCCTCGCTTGCTCTACTTGACGAAAAGCTAAGACTGATGTGTAAAAAAAGAATTTTTGTGGAAGGATAAATGCGATGTCTAGTGCAAAAAAAATAGCGCTGATCACTGGTATTACCGGGCAGGATGGCGCTTATCTGGCCGAGTTTTTGTTAAACAAAGAGTATGAAGTTCACGGTATCAAACGCCGTGCGTCTTCTTTTAACACGGATCGTATAGATCATCTATATAAAGATCCTCACGTAAAGGGGCGCAGGTTCATATTGCACTATGGCGACCTTACAGATTCGACCAATTTGATTCGAATCATCCAGGAAGTGCAGCCTGACGAGATCTATAATCTGGCTGCTCAAAGTCATGTCGCAGTCTCCTTTGAGACGCCGGAGTATACGGCCAATGCCGATGCATTGGGCACGCTGCGATTGCTGGAAGCGATACGCATATTGGGACTCGAAAAGAAGACAAAGTTCTATCAGGCCTCCACTAGCGAGCTATTTGGTAAGGTTCAGGAAATTCCGCAAAAGGAAACCACGCCGTTTTATCCGCGCAGTCCTTACGCTGTCGCCAAGCTATATTCCTATTGGATCTGCGTGAACTATCGGGAAGCCTACGGCATTTACGCATGCAATGGCATTTTGTTCAATCATGAATCGCCAGTACGCGGCGAGACTTTTGTAACACGCAAGATTACACGTGCAGTCGCGCGTATCAAGCTGGGATTACAGGACCGGTTGTATCTCGGTAATCTGGATTCGAAACGCGACTGGGGGCATGCGCAAGATTATGTGAAGATGCAGTGGTTGATGTTGCAGCAGGATGAGCCGGAAGATTATTGCATTTCCACTGGTGTACAGTACTCGGTGCGCGATTTCGTCAATGCGGCGTTCAAGGAAGCGGGTGTTCCTGTACGCTGGGAAGGATCAGGCGTCGACGAGAAAGGCTATGATGGGAACTCGGGAGAGTTAAGGGTAGAAGTCGATCCGCGGTATTTTCGCCCGACGGAAGTCGAGACTTTACTGGGCGATTCCACCAAGGCAAGGGAAAAATTGGGGTGGGTGCCGGAGATAACTCTTGATGATATGGTGGCCGAGATGGTGCGTGAGGATTTAAAGATTGCCGAGCGGGATGAGCTTTGTAGAAGCGAGGGTTTCAGAACTTTCGACTACAACGAATGAGTAATCACAACGGAAAGTATGGTACACAGTGATCATTTTTGCTCCCGTATATTATCTGCGCACCTTTTGTATCCATTATGAATAAGCACGACAAGATCTATGTTGCCGGCCACCGCGGTTTGGTAGGTTCGGCCATTGTCCGCAAGCTTAAGACCGATGGCTTCGATAACTTGTTGTTGCGAACCAGCAAGGAGCTGGATTTACGGGAGCAGGCGGCAGTCCGAGATTTCTTTGGTGTCGAAAAGCCCGATTATGTCATTCTGGCGGCTGCCAAAGTGGGTGGTATTTTAGCCAACGATAGTTATCCGGCGGATTTCATATATGACAATCTAATGATGGAGCTGAATGTCATTCATGGGTCATTCCAGAGTGGAGTTAAGAAGCTGCTCGCACTGGGTAGTACTTGCATTTACCCGAAGATGGCGCCCCAACCATTGAAAGAAGAATATTTGCTCAGCGGATCGTTAGAGCCGACCAACGAGTGGTATGCGGTGGCCAAGATCGCCGGTATCAAGCTGTGCCAGGCCTATCAGCGTCAGCACGGCTGCCGCTATATCGCAGCCATGCCGACCAATCTATATGGTCCGGGCGACAATTTTGATCTCGAAAAATCCCATGTGCTGCCGGCGCTGATTCGGAAATTCCATCAGGCCAAAGAAGGGGGATGGGATGCGGTGACGCTATGGGGAACCGGCAAGCCATTCCGCGAATTTTTCCATGTGGATGATTTGGCCGATGCTTGTCTGTTTCTGATGGAAAACTATGAAGACCCTGAAATAATTAATATTGGTGTCGGTGAGGATCTGAGTATTGCCGAACTCGCCGGGATGGTACGAGACGTGGTGGGTTTTACCGGCCAGATTTTGTTCGATGCGTCAAAGCCTGATGGCACGCCTAGGAAGCTGGTCGATACTTCGAAGATCAATACCCTTGGATGGAAGGCGAAGATCAGACTCCGGGAAGGTATTGAGGAAACATACCAATGGTTTCTTGATAATATCGAGAGCTTAAGAGGAGTGGGTTAGTTTTTTGGCGAATCCCCTTTTTCTGTAAGCTGCCTTAGCCGAGCCAAAGACGTTTTTGAACCGAGACTTCTACCCTTACTTGTCCGTTTCGAGATACAACTCCTGAGGGATTTGGGTTGTCGGTGGTTTTTCCAGCGGAATCAACCGGTAATATTTCCGGATGGGGCCTGCTGTGCGAATGGTCTGTACTCCTTTGCTGACGCCAATTTCCATTTCTACCCGCTGATAGGGGCCGATGGAACTTTCCGACGCCAGCAGTCGGTATCGCTTATTCGCCTGTAGAGTCCGGGTACGAATCACCAGGGTCGTGTCGTTTTCCAGCGAGACGCTATATCCGCCATAGGGATTGGCCAACGGCTCGCCGATGAAAATTCCCTGACCCGGCATGGCTACGCTTTTCCAATAGGCTTCGATCAGGGATTCACCGCTCAGGTAACGTCGAATTACGATTCCCGGATGGGGGAATTTCTGGGGAAAGGCGCAGGGCTCCACCACAGTGCCATAGCTGCCGGTGGCGCCGGCCTCTAGCCAGCGCAGGCTGCTCATCTGCCGGCTGCCGCTGAGCACGCCACCCGCGGAGGTGAGGTGATCAGCAATCGCACCCGGGAGAAAATGGTTGCTGTCGATACCAGGGACCTTGGCTAGACCCGTGAAGTAGAACAGGACATCATTTTTTTCCTCTAGTTTGTTACTCTCTATGAGTTCCAGCGTTACCTGCTCTCCCAATCCTTTGAGTATGGCTGGAAAGAAGGCCGCCCGTACGTTACGGGCCTGGTTGGAGGTGCTGAGCAGATAGCCGGTGCCGGCGGGTTCGGTGCCGTCGGAGGCAACGCCTCGGTCGATCAAGGCCTTTACCTGCTCGAAGTTGTCACCCGCCAGGGCCATGGTGGGGCGCCAGTCGAGGTCCGTGCCGGGTGCCCGGCTATTGCTATTGAAATAGGGGCTGACACGCGTGAGCTTGCAGCCCTTGGCGCAGAAGGCGGGGTCGAATCCGGCCGCAAAAGCAGTGGTGATCGACATGCATCCGACGCGGAAGGGGCTGGTCCAGGTAAGCACAAAGGCCTGGATTTGCAGCGGCGCCTCGGCGGTCACCTGCTGTCTGAGGGTTTGGAACGCTTCGGGGGCCATGCTCTTCTGGCCAGGCTTGAATCGAACGTGCACCATGTTTTGCTCAGGGATGCGGCGTTTTTCCTGGTAGTAGTTGGCGATTTTTACACTGAGGGGGTCCAGGTCATTGACGATGACGGCGATATCGGCCGGCCCGAAGGCTGATTTGGGCAGGGCCAGCCGAGGCATTGGTTGTTCCGCCGCGCCGGCGAACTGGACGACCGTCAGCAGCCATAGAAATGCGAGGAAGTGACGAGCGAGAAAAAAGGTTTTATACATAGGTGTCTGAAACAAGCAGGACGTAACTTAGCAAGCAGTTTACCCGATCTGACCGCTATCTTTTTAGAGTAGGCGTACCTGCCCTTCTGGCTAGTCACTAGATTCTGAATTCGCAACCTGGATTGCCTTACCATTTAGCGTATGTTTGGAATAGGTCTCTTTTCTGGCAACAAAGTCAGTTACAATGAAAAGTTAATATTTTAAGCAAGCCCTGGGTAGTGAGAATTTCTCGATTGATTATGGTGACTCAATGGAACTCAAAATGAAAAACGGTGCTACGGTTTTCCGGAAACTGATGAGCTTTGCCGGACTGGCAGTACTGACCTGGATATTGGTCGGCTGTGGCGGGGCCGAAGACCGCAAGGCGAAATATATGGAGAGGGGGCAGGCCCTGTTTGAGGAAGGAGATTTCGTCAAGGCGGAGCTTGAGTTCAAGAATGTCCTGCAGATCGATCCCAAGGACGCCGAAGCACTTTTTATGCTGGGACAGACCGCTGAGCGCCAGCAGCAGTGGCGAGGGGCATTTTCTGCCTATTCGGGGGTGCTTGAAGTGGATCCAAAACACCAGGCTGCACTGGTGCGACGGGGCCATATTTTTCTTCTCTCAGGTTCCCCGGATAGGGCATTGCAGGACGCTGATACGGCTCTCGGCGAGGACCCGGGCAATGTAGATGCCCTGGTATTGAGGAGCGCGGTGCAGAGCAGATCCGGCGATGCCGATGCGGCGCTTGCCGACGCTCGGGCGGCGATTGAGGCGGATCCCAGAAACAAGAATGCCGTTGCCATGCTGGCCTCGCTGCTGGCGGAGCAGGGGGACATCGACCAGGCCCTGCGACTGGTGGAGGGGGCGCTTGAGATTCATCCTGATGCGATAGACATACACTTGCTGCTGGCCCGTCTATATAGCAAAAAGGGGGAGCCGGACAAGGCGGTGGCTCAACTGGAAGAGATGGTGGTGTTGCAGCCGGAGAATCTAACTATCCGGGTGCAGCTGGCGGCCTATTTGACCGGTCAGAACAAGTTGGACGAGGCGGAGAAAATACTGAGAGATGCGGTTACCGACCTGCCTGACAACGTAGCGGCGAAGCTGGCCCTGGTTGAATTTCTCGGCACTAAACGCGGCAGCGCCCAGGCGGAACAGACGCTGCAGGGATTTGTTACGGCCGCGCCGGATGCCTATGCGCTGATGTTTGCCCAGGCCAATCTGTATAAGGCGATGAGGCAACAGGAAAAGATGATGGCGGTGTACTCGGAGATCATTGAGCGGGATCAGCTGGGGCCGGATGGTCTCAAGGCGAGAAACAAGCTTGCTGCCCAGCTGTTCGCGAGAGGGGAGTCCGATGCGGCCAAAAAACTGGTGGAAGAGGTTCTTGCGGAGAGTGCCCAGGATAGTGATGCACTGTTGACCCAGGCCGGCATCGCATTGTCGGAGAAGGACACGGATCGAGCCGTCGCTGACCTGAGGACCCTGTTAAAAAATGATCCCACTTTGGTTAAGGCCCTGCGGCTTCTGGCGCGTGCCCATTTAATGCGGGGAGAGATGGACCTGGCCCGGGAGAGCCTGGAAAAGGCGGCAGCAGCCGATCCGAAAGGGACCGAAGCCAATCTGGAACTGGCGCAGTATCTACTGCGGTCCGGGGATGCCGACGCGGCTGTTGCCGTGCTGGAGAGCTTGTTGCTACAGAGGCCAGATGAAATCATCGTGATGCAGACGCTGGCCAATCTTCGTATCACCCGCAAGGAGTGGGATGAGGCTCGGGCGCTGGCCGGCCGCATCAAGGAGAAGCATGTCGACCGGGCGGAAGGCTATTACCTCAGTGGCCTGGTGATGCAGGGTGAGGGTCTTTACCAGGAGAGTATTGCCGAGTTCGAGCAGGCCCTGACCCGCTCCCCCGACGCAGTGCAGCCGCTGGTGGCCATGGCCCGCAGTTATCTGGCCAACAAGCAGCCGGATGAGGCCCTGGCGCGTCTTGACAAGGCAGTTGAGGCCAATCCCAAAAATGCGGTTGCGCGCAATCTCCAGGGGGAAATACTGGCATCACAGCAGCGCCTGGCCGAGGCGGAACAGGCATTCGAGGGAGCTCGAGCGGTCACTCCACAATGGGCGTTGCCCTATCGCAATCTCGGTAATCTCTATTTCGCCCAGGAGGAGAATGCCAAGGCGGAAAAGGTGTTGCGAGAGGGACTGGAAGCCACCTCCGGTAATGCAGAGCTGGGACTGTTGCTGGCCACCCTGTTACAGCGCAGTGGAGATCGAGAGGGTGCAATTGCAATCTACGAGCAGATGATTGCCAAACAGCCCCAGTCGGATGTGCTGATCAATAATTTAGCCGTGTTGCTGGCCGAAGATGGTTCGGATCAGGGGCGGTTGGATCGGGCACTGGAGCTGGCGCAGAGGTTCGAGGAGTCGAAATCGCCAATGTTTCGGGACACCCTGGGCTGGGTTTATTATCAGCGCAACGAGCTGGACAAGGCGCTGCCATTGCTGGAACAGGTGGTGGCCAGTATGCCGAATGTGCCCACTTTTCATTTCCATCTGGGCATGGCTTACCAGAAGTCAGGCAACGTCGAAGAGGCCAAGAAACAACTCCAGGCAGCGCTGGATACGGAGGTGGAGTTTCCGGAGAAGGAACAAGCCCGAGCGATTATCGAAACCCTGTAGCTGTTTTTTTGCTTAGCGGACGATTGGAAAAGAAACTTCGATAACAGGTTCCTGCGACCAACTCTCTGGGGATCGAACCTGATCCCTGACGGCTGAGCTGAGAGAGCCTTTTCAGGCAGGCACCGGTAACACCGATGCCTGCCTTCTTTATTTACAAGGGTGGGGTTGGGTTCGTCGGCAAAGACACGGACCTCGTATGGCCCGTCGTTCAATCTGGTACCGGAGGCCGGACTCGAACCGGCAGGGCCGTGAAGCCGGTGGATTTTGAATCCACTGCGTTTACCAATTTCGCCACTCCGGCAAAGGATGCCGTAGTATAGCCATTTCCTCTTCCGGCGCAAACGATCGCTTGTGGTAACATCGCGCCTCGATGCGACGTTCCGATTTTAACTACGATCTCCCGCAAGCACTCATCGCCCAGTTTCCACTGGCCCAGCGCAGTGCCAGTCGGTTGTTGTGCCTCTCCGGCCCGGGCGGCGAACTCTCCGATCGGCATTTCCGAGAGTTGCCGGATTTGCTTAATCCGAATGACCTGCTGGTCTTCAATGACACTCGGGTGATGCCGGCCCGCCTGTTTGGCCGCAAGCCCAGTGGAGGGCGGGTGGAGATACTGATCGAAAGGGTTTTAGCCCCAGGGCGGGGGTTGGCCCAGATACGGGCCAGCAAGTCGCCCCGTCCTGGTTCATCGATTGTTACCGACAGCGGTGCGGAACTGCGAGTTATCGGGCGTCAGGGGGATCTTTTTGAACTGGACTCCCCGGAGATCAATCTGATGGATCTGATGCGGCAGGTCGGCCATATTCCACTGCCACCTTATATTACCAGGGCAGACGATGAGCAGGATCTGGAGCGTTACCAGACTGTCTATGCCGATCGTCCTGGTGCGGTAGCGGCACCGACCGCGGGACTGCATTTCGACCAGGCGATGCTGGAACAGCTTGAAGGACAGGGGGTTCAGTCTACCCGGATTACCCTCCATGTGGGGGCTGGTACTTTCCAGCCGGTGCGTGTTGACCGGCTTGAGGAGCACCAGATGCACGCCGAGTATCTGGAGGTTTCTGAGGAGGCCTGCGAGAAGGTGCGGGGTGTCCGGGCCAGTGGCGGACGGGTCGTGGCGGTGGGAACCACCTGTGTGCGCAGTCTGGAGTCAGCCAGCGCCAGAGGCGAACTGGCACCTTTTCGCGGCGACACCCGGCTTTTTATCCGTCCCGGCTACCGGTTTCGCTGTGTCGATGCCATGATCACCAATTTTCATCTGCCGGAATCCACGCTCCTGATGCTGGTCTGTGCCTTTGCCGGTTATGGGCCGGTGATGGGGGCTTATCGACATGCGGTCCTGGAGCGTTACCGTTTCTTCAGTTACGGGGATGCCATGTTTCTCAGCCGGTCGGAGGATTGAGTAGGCACAAAAAAAATGCGCGACAAGGGGATGTCGCGCATAAAATCCACCAAAGGAGGATGGAGGAGTATGTACTGAAGTTTCAGTACATGACTATTTTCTAATATACCTCTAGTTCTGTCAATACTTTTTAAAGAAATATTTCCAAAATAACCACCCCAGCCCTGAGAATCATCCATCGCTCGGCAGCAACCAGCAGCGCTAAAAGCAAGTATTTACAGGGATAAATATCTCACAGAGAAAAATTAAAGATGTAATAACATATTGTATTTGTTAGTTAATATTTATTTTCTTGGCAATCTCTATGTGTTAGCAGCGACAGCCATGGACGAACTATAAGCACCGTGAGGTGACGCTCTTGACGCTAGCCGGTGCGATTTACGGGGTAAGGTACAGATTATGAAATTTGACTGTCTCAACAGCGACGGGGCGGCCCGGCGTGGGCGGTTGCGGTTCGAACGGGGGGATATTGAAACCCCGGCGTTCATGCCGGTGGGCACCTATGGTACGGTCAAGGCTATGACCCCGGAGGAATTGGAGGCCATGGGTGCAGATATCATCCTGGGCAATACCTTCCATCTGATGTTACGGCCCGGGACCCAGGTAATAGGCTGTCACGGGGACCTGCACAATTTCATACACTGGCAACGGCCGATACTGACCGATTCCGGTGGCTTTCAGGTTTACAGTCTGGGGGCGATGCGCAAGATCACGGAGCAGGGCGTTCAGTTTCGCTCGCCGATAGATGGCAGCTCGATCTTCATGGGTCCAGAGGAGTCCATGCAGGTGCAGCGGGAGCTTGGCTCCGACATCGTCATGATTTTCGATGAATGCACCCCTTATCCGGCGACGGAGGAGGAGGCACGTTGCTCCATGGAATTGTCTCTGCGCTGGGCGGAGCGGAGTCGGCGGGCCCACGGCAACAATCCGGCGGCCTTGTTCGGCATTGTTCAGGGCGGTGTCTATCCGGAGTTGCGGGAACGCTCTCTCGAGGGTTTGAAGGCGATCGGATTCGATGGCTATGCGGTGGGTGGCCTGTCTGTTGGAGAGCCGTCGGAAGACCGCTGGAGGATTCTCGATTTTCTCTCCGGCCGACTGCCAGGAGAGCGGCCGCGCTACCTGATGGGGGTGGGTACTCCGGAGGATATTCTGGAGGCGGTGGCGCGGGGCATCGATATGTTCGACTGTGTTCTGCCTACGCGCAATGCTCGCAACGGCCACCTGTTTACCCACCAGGGCACCGTACGTATCCGCAACGCAACATACGCCTCAGATACCCGGCCGCTGGATCCCCATTGTGACTGTTACACCTGCCGGAATTACAGTCGTGCCTATCTGCGCCACCTCTCGCGTTGTAACGAGATCCTGGGGGCGCGCCTGAACACGATCCATAACCTTTATTATTACCAGACGCTGATGCGCAATATCCGGCAGGCGATAGAGGACCGGCAGTTTGCGGAATTCAAGCGTTCGTTTTATGCCTTGCGTTCTGATTAAAGGCGATTCTTTCGATCACTCAACTGTGGCATAATGCTCGGTTTGAATAACGGGACGGTGTGCCGTCGTCCGTTACGGATAGAAACCAACAGCAGCCAAGCGGTGGAACAGACATGAGTTTCTTTATTTCGGATGCAATGGCCCAGGCGGCCGAAGGAGCGGGTCAGCCGGGGCTGGAAGGCCTGCTGCTCCCCATCGGCCTGATCGTGATGCTCTATTTTCTGATGATCCGACCCCAGATGAAGCGTCAAAAAGAGCATAAAAAATTGGTAGAGGCCCTGGCCAAAGGGGATGAGGTCCAGACCGAGGGTGGCATGATGGGTAAGATCACCGACATCGGCGATAATTTTATCAGCGTGGAGATTGCCGAGGGGGTGGAGGTCAAATTTCGGCGTCAGTCGGTGGCGGCGATAATGCCCAAGGGCACCCTCAAGGAGCTCTGAATCCGTTGATTGAGTCAATGGCAGATTGCCGGTTTGGAATCATTGTGAGCAGACAGTCGGGACGCCGCCGGGCGGCCCGGTCCCTCTAATTCTCCTATATCCAAGAACAAAATGAATCGATACCCCCTCTGGAAGAACTTGCTGGTAGTCGCAGTGCTCCTGATCGGCCTGATCTACGCGCTGCCGAATCTGTCCGATCAGGACCCCGCTATGGAAATCAGCGGCACCCGCCGGGCCGAAGTGACTGCGGAAACGGAACAGCGCATACGGGACGTCCTGAAGGCGGCCGAAGTCGAGATCAAATCCCTCGACACCGCCCCCAACAAGCTGCTGTTACGTTTTGCTGATTCGGATTCCCAACTGCGGGCCAAGGACGCCCTGGCGATGGACCTGGGCAGTGATTACACCCAGGCGCTGACCCTTTCGACCGATGTACCGGGATGGCTGCGCACCCTGGGTGCCCTGCCGATGTACCTTGGCCTGGATCTTCGGGGCGGCATTCACGTTTTGATCGACGTAGACATGGACGCGGCGGTGAAACAGGCCCTGGAGAGATACAGCGGCGATATTCGCACCCTGTTGCGTAATGAGAAACTCCGTTACACCAATGTGTCCCAGGATGGCGACGCGGTGATCGTCAGGTTCAAGGATCCGGCCCTACGGGACAAGGCGGAAGAGGTCATCGGCAGTGAGTTCCGCAGCCTGTTGCTGGAGACAGCGGAGCAGGGGGAGGACTATCGGCTGGAGGCCCGGATGGGGCGGAATGAGGCCCAGTCGGTTCGCAAGTTTGCCCTGCAGCAGAATATCACCACCCTGCGCAACCGGGTCAATGCCCTGGGGGTGGCCGAGCCGATCATTCAGCAGCAGGGCGATCGTCGGATCGTGGTTCAACTGCCCGGTGCCCAGGATCCCGCCAAGCTGAAGGAGATTCTCGGTGCCACCGCCACCCTGGAATACCGGCTGGAAGATACCGAGCACAGTGTGGAGGATGCGGTGGCCGGCAGGGTGCCGGTGGGGAGCAAGCTCTATCACACCCGTGATGGCCGCCCGATCCTGTTAAAGAAACAGGTAATCGTCACCGGTAATCAGATCACCGATGCCTCTTCCGGATTTGACCAGCGCTCCGCACAGCCCGCGGTGTTCGTCAATCTGGACGGGCAAGGTGCACGTCGCATGCGCAACGTGACCACCGACAACGTGGGCAAACCGATGGCGGTTGTTTTTATCGAGATCCGGAGCGAGACCCGGGTGGTCGACGGCAAGCGAGTGACCCGCAAGATTCCTGTGGAAGAGGTGATCAGCGTTGCCAACATCCTGGAGCCCTTTGGGCGCCGTTTTCAGACCACCGGGCTGGATAGTCCAGGCGAGGCGCACGATCTGGCCCTGCTGTTGCGGGCCGGCGCCCTGGCCGCACCCATCGATATCGTCGAGGAGCGCACCATCGGTCCCAGCCTGGGTCAGGACAACATCGATCAGGGCTTCCGCTCGGTGGTCATAGGTCTGGTCCTGGTGATGATCTTTATGGCAGTCTACTATCGGGTATTCGGCCTGGTTGCCGATTTGGCCCTGGTGACCAATCTGGTTTTGATCGTGGCAATACTTTCCATGCTGCAGGCCACCCTGACGCTTCCGGGTATCGCCGGTATCGTACTCACCGTGGGTATGGCGGTGGATGCCAACGTGCTCATCTTCGAGCGCATCCGCGAGGAGGTACAGAACGGCAACACCCCCCAGGCAAGTATCCATGCCGGTTATGAAAAGGCGCTCTCCACCATCGTCGACGCCAACATTACCACCCTGATCGCTGCCCTGGTGCTGTTCAGCTTCGGAACCGGCCCGATCAAGGGTTTTGCGGTGACCCTGTTCATCGGCATCCTGACATCCATGTTTACCGCCATTATCGGTACCCGTTCGGTGATCAATCTGATCTACGGCGGCCGGCGGGTAAACAGACTGGCTATCTGAGCCGCATTAGCTACAACCAAACGGAATAAGGCGGGTCATGCAGATCTTCAAATCCAAACTCCACATCGATTTCATGAGCAGGCGGAAGCTGGCCATGATCCTTTCACTATCGGCGATCCTGATCGCCCTGATCTCCATCATCGGGCGGGGGCTGAACCTGGGCATAGATTTCACCGGGGGAACCCTGGTGGAAGTGGGTTACCAGCAGGCGGCCGAACTTACCAAGGTACGGACTGCATTGGCCGAGGATGGCTTTCAGGACGCCACGGTACAACACTTCGGCACACCCAGAGACGTGCTGGTGCGGTTGGCGCCGCGGGATGATGTGGACAGTGCGGAGTTAAGCACCAAGGCCTTCGCCGCCTTGAACGAGGCGGCCGATGGTACCGCGGAACTGCGGCGGGTGGAGTTCGTCGGCCCCCAGGTGGGCGATGAACTGACGGAAGACGGCGGTCTGGCCATGCTCTATGCCCTGGTCGGTATCCTGATCTATGTCGCCCTGCGCTTCGAGTACCGGTTCGCGGTGGGGTCGGTGATCGCCCTGATCCACGACGTGGTGATTACCATCGGCATCTTTGCACTCTTCCAGATCGAGTTCGATCTGCCGGTGCTGGCAGCGGTACTGGCGGTGATCGGCTACTCCCTGAACGACACCATCGTGGTTTACGACCGTATCCGCGAAAACTTTCGCAAGATGCGAAAGGGGACATCCACGCAGATCGTCAATACCTCACTCAATCAGACCCTCGCCCGTACGCTGGTAACATCCTTTACCACCCTGTTGGTGTTGATCGCCCTGTTCGTGTTCGGGGGGGAGATCATTCATGGTTTCGCCCTGGCCCTGATTATCGGTGTGGTGGTCGGTACCTACTCCTCCATCTATGTGGCCAGCACTGCGGTGCTGCAGTTGGGGGTCAGCAAGGCCGACTTGATGCCGGTGAAGAAGGAGGGCGAGGAGCAGCCGGAAAGTCTGCCCTGAGGGATTTCCGAGCGCCCCGGGTTTATTCTCTCAGGTGCGCCGGGAAGTGGATTTGCGCGGCGAAGGGAAAGGGATAATCTTTGCCTGCAGTGGCATGTCTGCCGAATTGCTCCCAGGACTCGGACATGAGGGCTGTGTTTCAGGCGCGATCTCAATGATCTGGAAATCGGCACTGCCATCGGAGAGAGCCGATTCCAGGGACAGTTCGAGCAAGCCATCCAGTACATCGTGCATCACCCACTCGAGCGCCTGGTCGCTGACACGGGGTAAGGTTTCTTTCTTGTTGGCCATGATGCAGGTCCTGTTCTCCGCTGATTCAGTCATCGCAATCCGCGTCGTGGGAATAGGCTGGATTCAGACCGCTTAGCGGTATTGGGGGTGGAAACTTGAGGCACCCGCCGCTGGAATTGTGATCAGGCCTGCAGATGTTCGGTGAGATGTGGGCGGATTGCCCGCAGCATGGCGGCATGCAGTTTCAGGTTGCCGGTGAGGACGTTACCGGTCTGCAGAAAATGCTCGCCGCCTCCGATATCGGTAACCACGCCTCCGGCCTCACGGACCAGCAAGGCGCCAGCGGCAAAGTCCCATTCGGCAAGTCCCAGTTCCCAGAATCCGTCCAGGCGCCCGGCGGCGACATAGGCGAAATCGAGGGCGGCGGAACCGGGTCGGCGAATGCCGGCAGTCTGCCCAATCAGTGTCTTGAACATACCCAGATAGGCATCCAGATGGCTCTGATCGCGGTACGGGAAGCCGGTTCCCAGCAGGGCGCCATCCAGCGACTTTCGTCCGGTGACCCTGATTCGCCGGTCATTCATCTGAGCACCCGCGCCGCGGCTGGCAGTGAACATCTCCTCCCGCATCGGATCGTAGACCACACCCTGTTCAAGTACCCCTTTGTGTTTCAGGGCGATGGACACAGAAAACTGTGGAAAACCGTGCAGGTAGTTGGTGGTTCCGTCCAGGGGGTCGATGACCCATTGAAAATCGTTGCCCTGGTGGCGACCGCTCTCCTCCGCCAGAATGGCGTGGTCAGGATAGGCCCTGCGCAACACATCGATGATGGATTCCTCCGCTGCCCGGTCGACCTCCGACACAAAGTCATTCATTCCCTTGGTGTTGACGGTGAGGCTGTCGACACGGTCGAAATAGCGTAGCAGAACGCTGCCGGCGCTGCGGGCGGCGCGCACCGCAATATTCATCATCGGTTGCATGGGCAGTAAATCGCTCGTCTCAAAACCTATGAAAAGATACCGAACAATGGCGCTGTTCTAACCCTATCGCAATCCATTTCAGCCGCTTACATCAGGCGAAGAAACCAGCTATTCAGGCCCGGCTCTAGAAGGCTGGGGTTAGAAACCAAGCTTTGATCTCCTGTCACTCGGTGTTCGGCCTTCATTATACAGATAGATCTCCCTGTCGAGGATGTTTCCTGGTTCGTTTTACGAGTGGTTCTATAGGCCTTTATCCTTTTCCAACCTGATCCATGTCATATTGCAGAGGAAGAAAGCGGCTGTTGTTGCCGGGAAGTTGTGGCGGTCTGCTCCTGGAGACACCCTGCTCGGTTAAAATCTACTCAGGCCTGAGATCCCTGGCCTATCTGGCTTTTCCCGGTTAAGGGAAATGGCACTTACCTAAGCCACCAAAACCGTCATTCCGGGCGGAACAAAGTGGAGACCCGGAGCAGTGGTGTAGGGAAGCACCGTTCACGAACCTAAGGATGGAATCCAGTTTGCTCAAATTCCGCATATTCAGGATTCTAGCCTTCGCGGAAATGACGCTATTACCAGTCATTTTGGCTTAAGTAAGTGCCATTGCGGTTAAGGGAGAGTCGATATAGTAGTCGAAAGGGGATAAAGTGTTGTTGCGCTAGATAAGTTTTGGTGAAGCCATCGGGCAATCGGCTTTTGGAACAGCCCACGGGTCTATTGACCTGTTACCCACAGTGGTCAGGAAAGAGTGATTAAGTTTCTTCAACAGCGCAAATGCAGGGTAAGAGTGCGACAAGCAGGTCTATATAGAACAGGAGGGATTTTGTGTCTTTCCGTTGTGCTGCTGTTGTCAGCGGTATCGAGTTTTTCGGCGTATGCGGAGGAAAAGATGACTGAAAGCCGTATTTTGCCCTGCCCGGACACACCTAATTGTGTATCTTCGAAAGCAACCTCCACCGCGCAGCACATAGATCCGTTGCGCTACGAAGGTGACAAGGATGAGGCCTGGCTGCGTCTGATCAAGATCGTCAAAGGGATGAAACGTGCCGAAGTAGTGGAGGATTCAGGGGCCTATATTCATGCCACATTCAAATCCTGGCTTTTCCGATTTGTCGATGATGTGGAATTTCAGATCGATGATGATGCCAAGATTATCCACATGAAGTCCTCATCTCGTGTGGGGTATTCCGATTTCGGGGTCAATAGGCGGCGCTGTGAAACCATCAGGGCAAAATTTGACCGTTAGTATGGGCTTTCGGATTTGGCCAGACCGACTAGCAGCCCCGTTCCATGTCTCTTGCGGAGAGAAAACCGCGAATGAACTGGCGGCCACACTCTGAAAGCTTCTCAATGTCATAGCCACCTTCCAATAGGAAGAGAATGGGGCACGTCAGTTTGGCCAACACCCCGCCAAGCAGCGCATAGTCTTTTGGAGTGAGATAAATCTGTTCATCCTGGATATAGTCGGTTCCCAGGGTATCGAACCCCAGCGACACTATCGCGGTTTGGGGGTGTGTCCGGGCCACCATTCGGGTTAATTCTTCTAGCAGCAGCAGGTACCCATCCCCATTTATGCCACTCGGGAAGACCGAGCAGTGAACATAAGGGCTTTCGTACCTGGTATCGTTGGACAAATAGGGGTAGTTACGCCAGGGGTCGGCGTGCAGGGAAAAGTAGGGCGCCCGTTCATTTGCGAATTCAAGGCTGCCGTCGCCAAGATGGTAATCCACATCGAGCACGGCGCATTGTCTTCCCGAGGCATTCAGACCCTGCGCGGCCAGATAGGCATTGTTAAAATAGCAGTAGCCACCGTATCTACGGCGCCCCGCATGATGCCCCGGTGGTCTGCAAACTCCGAAAACGTCTTCATTGCTGGTAATCAGGTGATCGGCCGCAGCCAATGCGGTTGCTCCGGAGTTCAAGGCGGCTTTCACCGTGCCAGGTCCCAACGGCGAACCAATTTCAGTGCAATACATGCCTCCTCGAAATTCCAATGCGGCGGCTGAAAGGTCGTTCCGAAACACAGTTGGAATATACTCATGGTTCGACTTGATTTTTCCACTGATAGACAGCAGAAAATCGATATAGTCGGGATCATGCAGTTGGCGCACAGCTTCCAGTGCTTCGGTCTCTACGCCTACGGTTTCCGTTATGCCTGATGCTTGAAGCCCATCGAGTAACCGGTCTATACGTTGCGGGATTTCCAGATGGTTAAACGGGGGCAGACCATCCGAATAATCTTTTCTGGGGTGGTGTAGTGAGTGGAGTGTGGGGAAAAAGACCTTCATCATTCATAGTCGATGGCTAGTTGGCTTCCTTTCCCTGTGTTTCTGTCATGTCCATTAGAGATACCCCAACAGGAGATGATTTTCTGCAGCAACTTGGCCGCGGTGATTTGCGAAACCTCGGATGGTTCCGGTACCAGTTCCACAATGTCAGCACCATATATCACGGCTTCAGATCGAAGAAATAGTGCTTTAATGATGTCTAGTACCTGATACCAGCCCAGGCCGCCGGGTTGTGGTGTACTTACTCCTGGCACAGAAGCCGGGTCGAATACATCCATATCGATCGTCAACCAGGTGGACCCCTGGATGCTCGACAGACGCTCAAGGAGTTCGCTCAATTGTGCCTGATGTTGGAGAGCTTCAGCTGAAAAAATCTCTATGGAAGGGTCTTTGTCGATACGTTCTGCTTCATCTTCAAACAGAGACCGGATTCCAATCATGATCAGTCTATGATCCTGCGCCCTAAGCCGATGGGCTGGACACGCATGACTATAGGTGGAGCCCTGATACGTCGTTCGTAGATCAGCGTGCGCATCCAGAAAAATGACTGTGCTGGCCGGGGGTAAACGGCCATCTGTGAGAGAGGGCGTGATGGAGTGATCGCCGCCCAATGCGACGAATAGCTTTTCGCCAGCGGTACCCGGTAATCCGGAAGCAAATTTCATCAGTCGGGCGTGAAAAAGAGATTCGTCTTCTGCCGGGGCATTGGTTATCAAAGGGTGAACACTGATCCGCATGCTTTTCATTGGCGACCAGCAGAGGGTTTCATCATAAAATTCGATTTGCTCGGATGACTGGAGAATAGCTTCGGGTGCCAAGGCAGTGCCGGGTTTTGACGAAAGGGCTTTTTCGTAAGCGACCGGCAGCAATATTATTTCCGCATCGGACTCTGCAGTGTTAGGAAGAAACTGATAGCGCAGCTCACTCATTGGCATTAACAAAGTGTATTCTGAATCATTCGCGGCAGGGAAAAAGACGCCTGCAAAGCATCTTCACCCAAAGCCGGCAGGAAAAGGCCTCGTTGTTTTGCACTGTCAGCAAAAAATCCCCGCTGTTCTCGATAGGGTAACGGGTTGTCGGAGGCAAGGACGAAGCCCCATAAGTGGTAGAAACTGGGCACCACAGTTCCGTAGCTGTCAATATATTCGAAGGTCTTTCTAAGTGTCTGACGAATCAAGTTATGGCCTTCCAGGTCATTGGCGACAAGAGGGCCGGCTTGTGTAGCGACTACCGCGCCGATGTTTAAATGGCCCTTGAGTCTGGTATAAAAATCATCCCCATACAAGTCCGCGACAGGAGAATTCCAGTCGTGTACATCGACCAGGTCACCGATAATGACGTCAAACTTGTCATTGCACTCCTTCAGGTACAGATTGATATCCTGATAGCGCATTTCCATACGGGCATCATCGAAGGCACCGTCGGACCATGTGGGTATGTGCTGCTGGCAAAGTGCTACAAAGGCCTCGTCGATGTCTACCATTACCAGTTTATCGACGCAGCAATGGTGCAGCACTTCCCGTGCAACTGCACCCTCTCCACCCCCCATGATAAGAACGCGCCTGGGATTGGGGTGCGTGAGCATAGCGGGGTGCACGAGGGCCTCATGGTAAATTTTCTCATCAGACTCACACGACTGGATATCATCATCGATGGAGATACAGACCCCATGCATGGCGGACTGAAAAAACAGGTACTTCTGGTAATCTGTGTGGCCACTGGCGAGTATCTTCTCAACTTTACGTATCACAGTGTCTGAACGGTTTGCTCGCTGAGTGTATTTGGTCGTCATCAGGTGTCATCGTCCTCAGGCCAGGTTATCAGTTCCACATTATTTTCCACCCGGGCCAGTTGTTCAGCAATTCTAGGGTCGTCACTGTTCAATTGGTATCCCTGCACAAACAGGTTACGCAGAATCGCCGCCAATTCGCTGCCTCGGATGCTTGCAGGGGGGGGCTTGTTCGGGAGAACCATCAGGTGCATGGGTAGGCTGCCCGGTCCGTTGAAGTGTGGCATCTGATATTCGAGTACCAGTTTCAAGAAGCCGATGCGGCCATAATAAGCAGCTTGGCGCTCCTGTGCTTCGATAAATAACCAGGGGAAGTCGACAAGATTCTTATAATATCTAACAGCATCTTGGCACAACAGGGTACCCCATCCCTTCCCTCGATGTTGAACATCGACGGCCAGAAAACACAATGCGGCGTAGCGAGGCTCCGGGTTGAGGTCCATCAGATAGAAACCTATGACTTTTTCGTTGACTATGCCTGCATTCAACCGGTAGCGTCCCTCGGTAACTCGCTTGGCGATTATTTTTTCCGGCTCGCGCTCCCACGCCGGGAAGGCCTCACAATATATGCGGATGGTCTCTAACCAATAGGTAGCTGAGGTTGGTTCAATCTCAACGGCCGTCAAGTATTGGTTCAGCATATCTGTATTCTCCCAAATACAGCTCCATGGATAGGCGTTTCGGAAACAAGTTTCCAGGTGTGCAACGGATTCCAATTTCCACTCACAGACAATACCAAATATCGAACCTGCTAGATCACATAGCCACTACCATCCGCGCCAGGTGGGTAATTTCAACAGATCGCCTGGATCGGATAGCAGAAACAACCTGTAACAAAATTCCCTTTATCAGAAACACACTGGAAAGATCTTTGCATTATCTTTTAATAGGGCGCCGGGTAGTCCTTTTTATCCCAATTGATGTTGGATAGGAATACAGGTTTTTCGCCGAAGCGTCATCGTTTAGGCCACCATCGTATTTCGATGGGGGACCTGTAATAAGGCGCATAAGAGGGATGTTGAATAAAGTTCATTACATTCAGATACATGGGATAGGTTTTAAATTTTAAATTGGTTAACAGACAGGAGAATCAGATATGAAAAAGATACTAGTCGCTATTGCGATGTCCGCATTTTTAACGATGAGTAACGCAGTATGGTCGCACCATGCGGCTGAAGGCATTGTGTCCGCCGATATCTGGTTGATGGTGGATGGGTTGCTGGAGGATGCGGATAGTCCTCATCTGGATATGGATTTCACCACCATGGATACAACTTCATTGGTTACCAGTGTCACAATACCCACGGAAGATGTAGACGATTTTGTTGATGCAGTTTATGAAGGTCTGGATGAGATGGCGGGTGGAGCAGAGAACGTGGATGTTTTTACAACCGACTTTGACGACGGTACCACCGAAGTCGCGATCTACGAGCCAATTGGATCAGGCCAGAGCCAGGATGTGCCTGAGGTGCCTGCCAATGACAATCCGATGTAGTGAGTAATAACAGGTTTAATACATCTTGGATACAACCCGATCCGTAAAAGGCGAGGGAAGTATGTGATCAAATCGACCACGGGTGGTGGTGATACGCCACCACCCGATCGAGCAAGTCCATCGTTTTATCCGAGTTTATGCGCTCAAAGCAGCGCGACAGAAATATTTTCCAGTTTACAACTTCGCTGAGTGCAATAGGACCGACGTAGGCAGTGCGCATCGAGTCCCACTGCCCGTCACTGCCACCATCGTCCAAAGGTGCAACCTTCGGTCCTTCTCTGCTGCAGCTAACCTTGTTAGCCGAGTTTCCCGAGATCAAACGTGTCAGCACGGAGTTTGCATCTACCGCACAAAAAAAGGCCCACCGCGAATACGCGATGGGCCTGTCTAACAACTGTTGTCAGGCTCTATTTGACAAGCAGAACGGCAAGGGCATGATCGATGGTTTCCGCACGCAGGCTGGCACCATCATAAAGTTGTTTGAATCGGGCCACTTCTGTATTGGTTTCATCAAGGAACAAGTCTTGAATGAAACCATAGGCCAGGGTCTGGAACTGGAGTTCTACATAGACTGTATAGTAACCCGTGTAAGGCACCGTGATCCGGTAGGTGACAGAGTCACTACCATTGTTAAAGTTGTCATCCGCCAAGGCGGCCCCTCGTACCGCGATGTCGTCGGGAACGCTGGATTTGTCGAAGCCTACCGGAGGAATTCGATTGTCCTTGAGGTATTCGGCGGCGCGTAGCAGTGTGTAGGTGACGTTGCCATCGGTGTTGCCCATGATCGGTTCATAGACCTGGACCTGCTCTTCGCTGGTAATTTCGTCATAGTGGGGCTCATAGCGAGCCAGATTTGAGTCAGCATCGACGCCAACGATACTGCCGTCCGGGTTCATAGCACCTGATTCAAACACAATTTTTCCAAAGGCATCCCTTACCACCAAATGAACAAAGGCGCGACGAGACGGGAAACTTGTCGGGAACTTATGCCCACTGTGGTTGTTAACCTCCAGGTTAACAACAATCTCTCCATTGATATGAGATGCCGCGATATTCAGGCTGGCAGCAGACTTCAGCATGGCGCGAGTGCCCGCGATGGCCTTGTCAAACCCAGTGGCGGTAATGCCAAGGGTCTCTTTATTATTCGCCATGATATCGAGCATGGCCGAGTTGCCGCCCAGTAATGTGTGGCGCGGAAAATCGTTGCGTGGGGCCAGAAAGGAAGGACGGTTGGCGATCTTCACCCCCTGGGTCTTCGGCATATGACAGTTCTGGCAAGTCTCTTCGGTATCGGCGAAGGCGCTGTTCTCCCATTCGGAATAGACCATCTGCTCCGGAAACTCGCCAGTGGCCAGATTTCCCTGCGCATCGACGAACGGGGTCTTCAGATTGTGGCAGGATGCGCAGAGCGCAGAATCCGACATGTGTCCCCCCCAGCTAGGCTGGAAACCCGTGTTGTTGAGCATGGGATTGATGCGCGGGTCGGTATACTGACCGAAGGCGGTTCGATTCACGTTTTTGCCCAGATCGACAATGCTGAAGTTACCGGAAAAGCCAGCCTCTGTGCCCAGGTCGACGGTGTCATCGATCTGATGGCAGAGGGTGCAGCTTACACCGTTCATCCCGAGATCGTAGTAGGGGTTGTTGGGGTTCAGAAAACCCTCCTGCAGGGTGGTGGGAAGGGCGCCGTCCTGGCTGGCCTCTACATGGGCCATGGGGGCGTGACAACGGGTGCACTTGTCGTTCACCACCTCCTCCAGATGAGGGTTGCGTTCAATTTCGCTGGCCATCTTGGCCCGCCAGAAAGGGTCGCGGGTGGCGTTCGCCATCATTGATGTGGACCAGTCCGTTTCTATCGAGACATCGTTGTTTTGTGCATCCTGCAATCCGTTGTGACAACTGCCACAGTTGTCAGATCCGGCGAAATGGGTCGACCAGAATCCCGCATCGGCGGGTCCCGCTTCAGCAGCCAACTCTGCGATTGGAGCCTGACTAGTGGTAGTGCCACCACCTCCGTTATTGCCACCACCTCCGTTTTGCCCTCCAGGACCACGCGCGGCACTGACCTGAGTCGCGAGTACAAGCAAAGAGAAAAACAGCATAGTTCGTCTTCGGGGCATCAAAATACTCCTCCACGGGATGTCACAAAATTTGAGAAACGGAGACGCGCCCTTGCTGCAGATGGAGAACCCAATCGGGAGCGCAGTTATTAGTTCGTCATTCGGAAGTGGATTTTCCACAAACTGGAGCGCAGATCAACTTCACCTGTCAGGTCTCCGGAGTTTGAAACAGGGGATTTTTTTGGGTGCGAAATGGCGACTGCTCGTGTTGTTTGTTTCCCTTGTTGAGAGCCAATCTTGAGGGGAGGGCGGGTATTCTCCAGCCAACCGGCCTGTTTGCGGTCAATTAAAATAAAACGATAAAAAACAGTTGGTTAAATGTATATTATTTGGCTTTTTGAACAGCTTAATACGGCTAGGCCCGTAACTTACAGAGCCATCCTTTAGCTGGGCCTGATGAGGATTCCGACAGCAAAATAGGCCTGTGCGCTCTGGCATTTCATGGCTGTTAAATGGGGTCGGAACAGCAATTCTGGATACAACTTGTTACACACTCTTACACATTTGAAACAGAAACAATAAATTAATTGTGGGATATGACACGAAATATTTATCTGGATGGGTTGGAGCGGACTGGTTATAAAACCGAGTCAAGCGTTTTTCCCGCGGAATGTCGTGTGATGAGGTTGGAAAAGTCGGCTAGGATCGAAAGACTATTCCCCCGTCGATTTTCGTAGTGCCTCTTCGCGTTCCCGAAGGATCTTGATCTGAAACAGGTTGTTGCGTTCCTCCTCCTCCAGTATCGATTCAATATAATGAATCGTTTTCCGATAGCGCGGAATGATGTTGTATTTGAGGGCATTGACCCGTTTCTGCGCCTTGCGCTGTTCCGCCATCAAACGACCCAGGGCCATCTCCACTTCACCCAGCCGGGTAAGCAGTGCTGCAGCCTCGGTGAGACTTTTGCGGGTTTCGTCGAAGCTGGCATCGGTGCCGAGCAGGCCGAGCGGTTCCAAAGGTAGTTTTTTCGCGTTGATGGCGGGGTATTCAATGCCCAGGGAGCGTCGAGGAATAATATCGATCTGTAGGGTAGGGGCGGTGCCCAGGGCCGCCTGCTGCAGTGCTCGGCTGCCCATCTGCAGATGCGATAGACTGAGCCAGCGGTAGGCCTTCTTAACGGCCTCTTTGGTTTTATAGCGCAGCTTGCGATACTCCCCTATCCGTTCATACACCAGGCGGGTCAGAAGTTCACGCTTGCGTTCCAGCAGGGAATAACCATCCTCCAGAAACTGTACCTGCTTTCTGAGATCGAGCAGGGTGTTTTTGGTAGGCGGGACCTTGATCAGCTGGCTTTGACCTGTCATTTACCCTTTACCGCTGTGGTGGTACTTCGCCAGATCGGTTTCGCTCACGCGGGTAAGCTCATCTTTGGGGAACATGCTCAGCAGTTCCCATGAGAGGTTGAGGGTCTCGATGATGGAGCGGTCCTCGTCCTCGCCTTGTCCAACGAAGCGCTGATCGAACTGGTTGGCAAACTCGAGGTAGCGCTGATCCCGTTCCGACAGTTCGTCCGCGCCGATGATCGATGCCAGGTTGCGTGTCTCCTGGGCCTTGGCGTACATGGCATAGAGCTGATTCGCCACCCGCGGATGGTCTTCGCGGGTATCGTCCTTGCCGATACCATCTTTCATTAGACGTGAGAGAGAGGGCGAAACATGCACCGGGGGATAGACCCCCTGGTTGTGGAGGTCACGACTGAGGACAATCTGCCCCTCGGTGATGTAGCCGGTCAGGTCCGGAATCGGATGGGTTATGTCGTCGGACGGCATGGTGACCACCGGTACCATAGTGACCGAGCCATGGCGGTCCCGGATGCGTCCGGAACGTTCATAGATCTCCGCCAGATCGGAGTAAAGATAGCCGGGATAGCCTTTCCGTGACGGCACGTCACCCTTGGCGGTTGCGACCTCACGCAGGGCCTCCGCGTAATTGGTCATATCGGTGAGTACCACCAGGACGTGACGGTCCAGTTCGAAAGCGAGGAACTCGGCGGCGGTTAGGGCAACTCTCGGCAGGGCCAGCCGCTCCACCGGTGGATCATCGGCCAGGTTGATATACATCACCACGTTGCCCAGCACCCCGGAGGAGGCGAACTCTTCCTGAAAGAAACGGGCATCCGCGTAGGAAACCCCCATGGCGGCAAAGACGATGGAGAAGCTGGATTCTTCGTCCACCAGTTTCGCCTGGCGTACGATTTGTGCCGCGAGCCGGTTGTGAGGCAGGCCGGAGGCGGAGAAAATCGGCAGCTTCTGACCTCGGACCAGAGAGTTGAGACCGTCTATGGTGGATATTCCGGTTTGGATAAACTCTCGCGGATAGGTGCGGGCGGCGGGGTTGGTGGCCGAGCCGCTGACGCCGCGCCGGAGGTTGGATACGATTGGAGGCCGTCCATCTTTCGGTTCACCGATACCGCTGAAGACCCGGCCCAGCAGTTCGGGAGAGAGGGTAATCTCCAGGGGTTCATCTAGGAAACGGACCCAGGTCGTCTCCAGGTCGAGATCGTCGGTGCCCTCGAATACCTGTATCAGGGCCTCTTTTTCGGAGGTTCGAATGACCTGGCCATTGCGTCTTCGGTTTCGATGGTCCCGGATCAGAACCCGGTCTCCGAAGGCGATCTGAGGGGCATCTCTAACAACCAGCAGGCCTCCCCGGGCCGAATAGCATGTGCGATACTCCTTTGCACTCATTGGGCATGCTCCTTGAATTTGGCATACTCCATACGGATTTTTTCGAACTCATGGACGAAATCTTCCATCAACTCTCTGATTCTTTCGGTCTGTTCGCTGCTGTAGAGCTGTTTGGCGCGGCGGGCCTTGGCCAGCAGCGGCAGAGCGGTGAGTTCCTGAACTGGCACTCCAAGTTCGATCAGTCTGGCACCGCTTTCGTATATGGATAGCATCATGTCGAGCAGTAGAAACTGTTTTTCCGGCGAGGAGAAGGTGTCGACCGGATCCAGGGCACTCTGCTGTAACACCCCCTCCTTGATCAAGGCAGCCCCCTCCAGTTCCCAACGCTGGGCCGAGGAAAGGGCCTCGGGTCCGACCAGATTGACGATTCTAGATAGCTCTGCGTCCCGGGCCAGCAATGCCAGGGCCACCCCCCTTCGCTCTTCCCAGTTCGGTTCCACCTGTTCGTGCCACCACTGGGCCGCCACGTGGACGTGCTCCGAGAAACTACCCACCCAATCGATTGCCGGGTAGTGACGGGCATCCGCAAGTTCCTTGGATAGGGCCCAGAAGGTCTGGATGATCTCTTTGGTGTGGGCGGTGACCGGTTCGGAGAAGTCCCCTCCGGGTGGGGATACCGCTCCGATCAGCGTCACCGAACCCTTGCCGCAACCGTAGGTTTCCACCCGGCCGGCCCGTTCATAGACCGCGGCCAGGCGGGAGGCGAGGTAGGCGGGGTAGCCTTCTTCCACTGGCATTTGGCCCAGTCGGCCGGAAACCTCCCGCAGTGCCTCGGCCCAGCGGCTGGTGGAATCGGCCAGCATGACGACATCATAACCCTGGTCGCGATAGTACTCGGCCACGGTGAGACCGACATAGATTGAGGCCTCGCGCGCCACCACCGGCATATTGGAGGTATTGGCAATCAGCAGGGTGCGCTCCATCAGCATACGGCCGGAGTATGGGTCCTGCAATTTGGGAAAGCTCTCCAGCACATCCACCAGTTCATTACCCCGTTCTCCACAGCCGACGTAGATGACGATATCGGCATTGGACCAGCGGGCGATCTGTTGCTGGACCACCGTTTTGCCGGCACCGAACGGGCCTGGAACCGCCCCCTTTCCCCCCTTAAGCAGGGGAAAGAAGGTGTCCAGAATGCGTTGGC
Source organism: uncultured Gammaproteobacteria bacterium (assembly GCA_963820955.1). Taxonomy (GTDB): domain Bacteria; phylum Pseudomonadota; class Gammaproteobacteria; order Chromatiales; family Chromatiaceae. The sequence continues at coordinate 65,461 of CAWGCA010000041.1, forward strand.
CGGTGATCAAGGGTTCTACCCCGTGGTCACGGCTACGGTAGGGCCGGGGGATGCGCACTGGCCAGCGGTGATAGAGATGTAGTTTGTGGATGCGGCCATCCGGGGCACGGATCCGGCCGATCGATTGGTCGATGCGGTAGTCCCCCTCTGGTGCCAGTTCCAGCAATTCGCCGGGCTGGTCGGGCGGGACCAGGATACGATGCTCTATGGCGTCGGTTTCTCGCACTGTCCCAAGCTTTGTTCCGGCCGACAACTCACTGCCGGTTTCCAGTTCGTCGTCGGGTACGAAGCGCCAGGATTTTTCCCGATCCAGGGCAGGGATTGTCAGGCCTCTGGGGATATGGTCACCCGCTTTGAGAAAAATCTCCTCAAGAGGACGTTGCACGCCGTCGAAAATCCCCCCCAGCAGCCCGGGACCCAGCTCGACCGACAGGGGCCAGCCCAGCCCCTCGGCCTGCTCGCCTGGACGAATACCTTCCGTAGATTCGTAAGTCTGTACCAGCGTGTCTGCGCCATCCAGGGCAATGACTTCACCAATCAGCCCCAATTCGCCGATTTTGACTTGTTCTCCGGTGCGGACACCGGGCAGGCGGATGGTGACGATGGGACCGTTTATTTCCCGGATCGTGCCGATCTTGCTGAGTTCGCTCATAACACTATCCAGTAAAAATCACATTGTTGTCGATCCCGCCCGGCAACAGGCGTTCGATGATTATCTGGTGCAATTGATTGCTGAGTCGCTCCATGCGGCCTTCGAAGGTATTATTCAGGCGAATCCGATTGTCGGTGGATCTGACCAGGACACCGCCCAGGGTATCGATGGGAGTACCCGATAGCTTGATGCTCTTGGTCGGCGCGGCCTCTTTCGCTATTGGTTGCCAGCGAGGCTGAAGCCACTCCAGATCGCGGGCACTGACCTCTGCGATCAACTCTTCCCGCTCGACCTCTTCGGCTCCCCTGGCCAGCAGCACCTTCAGCAGGGAGAGGTATTCTTCATTATTCTCAACCAAGGACTTGATCCTGTCGCTCAGGCGTTCCCGGACCCCTTCCACCAGATTCCAGCGCAGATGGTCCATCTCCTCGTGCAGTTTCAGTTCGTTGGCCTGCACCTGGCGACGATAAGCCCGGTCTGCGCGTGCCTTGGCCAACAACACCTCCCGCTCCTCGCGCAGTCGCAGGCGTTCATGGGCTTCCCGCAGTATGTTGTCGCAGCTGCGCTGCGCCCTTTCCCGGTATTCCGCGGCAAGTCGATCGGCGCGGGCCAGTATGGCTGATTCCAGTTCGCTTACCTGATCCATAACTAATCATGCCCTTCAAGGATTGAGGCGCCCAGCAGGCCTTTGACCTGGTCGTCTATCTCGCAGTTGAAACAGTCTGGGTCGTTCAGGGGCGGTATCTGGGTGATGACGACACGCCCCCCTTCCAGTCGTAGCCGTCGCAACATCGGGGAGTTGCGTTCCACCAGTTGCCGGTCCACGATCACGAATGCTTTTTGTTGGCTTTGCACCAGATCCTCCAGTACCCAGTTGAGTTCCTCGGTAGAGGGGTTGGACCAGGTCTCGAATCCAATCAGCTTGAAACCGTCCGTGAGGGCGGGGTCCCCCATGAAGATCATCCGGGTTGATTGTCGATCAATCTCTTGTTCGATCATTGGTCTCGCACCTGATCAAAGTTTGTCCAGCAACAGAATGCTGACCACCAGCCCGTAAATGGCGATGCCTTCCGCCAGACCCAGATAGATCAGGGTGCGGCCAAAAATCTCCGGTTTCTCTGCCAGAACCGCCAGTGAAGCCGCGCCGATGGGACCGACGGCAATACCGGCTGCAATGGTGCTCAGCGCGGTGGGGATTCCAACACCAATAATGGCGAGTCCCATGCCGAGAGAAAGCTCACCGCCGGTTGCCGCTATCTCGACCACTTCTGTTGCCGCCATCACCTCCCGGGTACCAAGGAAAATCATGCCTGCCTGGGCTGCGACGAACAACACAAGATTGGTGGAAATGGCGGGTCGTGACCAGCGCCGTACAGTGTGTCGATCTGCCGGGCACAGCTCGAGATAGACGCCGGTAACGACGAGACCGGCAATGCCCAGGGTCATCATACCAATCAGCCAGTACATATGATTTTGCTCCTTGTTTTAGGTGACCGTCTGGACATTCCCCTGTTGAGGAAGAAGGGCCATCCGGTGGAGGGTGAAGGGTCATACTGAAAGCTCATGCATTGTCACCGGTTTCCAGTTTTAATGGTTTGAATTCCTGACCGTCTCCGGAATAGAAGCGGGAGAAGCCTTCGTAATATTCGAGACGCAGGGCCTGGATGGTGACGATCGCCCCTTCTAGGATGAGGATGAAGATGTTCCCGAAGACCACCATCAACACGCGTCCGTGGGCACTGGTGATCATCTCCACCAGGGTAAATACCGCAATGGCCAGGGCTACGTGGTTGAGACTGAAGGCTGCTACCCGCAGGAAGGAGAGGGTGTTAGAGACGTAGCCGGTGATCGTCTCGAAGGTTTCGATCAAGGCGACCAACAGCCGTTCCCCCGGGGGCGCCTTGATCTCGACCAGTTTGTATCCGAACAGGGTCAGCAGCGCGCCGATACTGACGGTGGCGGCGGGCAGACCAAATTCCCCGTTGTGGTAGAGATTGTAGAGACCACCCAGGGCACTGAGGTAGAGGGCGATGCTGACCATGCCATTGCTGTCGAAGATCGCCTGGTGGAACTCGCTAAGTACCATGCGGTTGTAGATCGAGATCAGGGTGATGAGCAACAGGAAACCTATACCCCACATCAGTGCCACCGACAGCATATATAGCGGGTTCGATAGTGGGGGTATCCACACCGCATGGAATAACTCTTCGTAGCCGAAGATGCTGCCGTAAAGCACACCAAAAACCGTGGCGGAGATTCCGATACAGACGGCGAAACAGGTAAAGCTTTTTAGCCTGCGTCGTGCCAGCCAGCCCACCGCCATGATCGTCAGCCCGTGACCGACGTCACCAAACATCATGCCAAACATAGCGATGAAGCTGAGGGCGAAGATCAGGGTCGGATCGACTTCTCCGTAGCGGGGCACGCCATACTGTTTCACCAGGGTGGCAAACGGGGCCATCAGCCGGTTCTTGGGCATATAGCTCGGCACCAGCGGGCGCTCTTCTGCTGTCGGGCTGCGGCTGTCGATATGAAAAGGGTTTTTCAGTCTCTTTCCGAGGGCCTTTTTCGTTCGCCGGAGATCCCGTGCCGGGATCCAGCCGGAGACAATGGACAGTTGGCCGGCGCTGCGGGCGGCGGTGTCGACGCGAACAAAAGGTTCCGCCATCACCAGGACTCCGCGTGCCAGTTCCAGTTCGCCCCGAAGTTCGTTTGCACAGCTTGCCATGCCTTCCGATTCCTTCTGTCGCTCTTTGGCCAGTCTGCCGCGGCGGGCTTGCAGCTCTGACTGGACCTTTTCCGGTTCTGCGTGGAGTTCCGGTGGAATCGGCAAGGGATTGAACCCGGCGGTATCGAGCACCGACCCCAGCTCTTCCTGGCGTTCGCCTTTGGGTCCGACCACAATGACGTGTGCATTTTCCCCATGTTCCATATAGGGGAAGATCAGATAATCGGCCAGGCCCACAGCCTCCTTCAGCTGGGTGACATTGGCGCGCGGGATAATGCCGACATGGATGTCCAGAAACAGTTTTTCACCCTGCAGCAGACTCAGGTCTAGGTTGAGTTCGCTGAAGTTGTCCAGCGCTTCCTCCAGCTGCTGGATCATGTGTTCCTCATCGGTGAGACGATGGAAGGTCTCTTCGAACGCGGAACAACGTGCCCATACCTTGCCCAACCAGTTGTTGGTCTTCTCCAGCTCTCGTTCGCTGATAACGTGAATCGTCTTCAATCGAATCTGGCTGGAGAGGCTGACATGCTTGGATATCTTTTCCAGGCGGGAGCACGCCTGGTTGTAAATCTCCCGGAACCGCTGGCCCGGAATCGTTGGGAACTGCTCATCGTGAATGGGTCGGTAATCGGGACTGAAGACTGCCAGCTCTGCCAGCGTCAGGGAGACCTGGGGCAGGTCTTCAGTCATGACCTGCAGCAGCACATGTTTCATCGGCAAGGGGCTAAACATGATCGCTGTTGCCGGTGGTTTCGGGGGCGAGGTCTGATTCTTTTGCCCCGGCAGCCGTTCGAATCAATGCCTGGTCCAGATTGAGTGCCTTGCCCTGTATAATGGCGAACAATTTCTTGAGGTCTATCTCTCGTAACACCAGGTAGGCGAAGGTGCGGCTGACCACCGATTTTTCATATTGCAGGCAGCGACGAATCTGCTTCGTGGTCTCTGTCTGCAGTGCCTGCTCGACTTCCATCGGGCTAACAGATCCCTCCAGCGCCGTCGCCAGTTTCGTCGGCAAAGACTCGATCAGCTGCTGGATGTTATCCATATTTACCAGCTTGAGTAGCTGATCCCGGTGCAGATGCAAGCCGAACGGGATCAGCAGGTAGTATGTTTCCGAGGCCGAGAGTTCGTAGTTGAAACGATAGCGTATCAGCCAGTTCAGGTTCTGCTGATCGATCAACTCTCCAATCAACCGATGTAGCGACACCCGGTCCGTCGGCTGCGCCCTTCTAACCCGCCGTAGAAGGCTCATGTAGTAGCGTTGATCTAGGGTGGCGTCGAGCGAAAAGGGTTCGTTCCGTTCCTCATATACCTGACGTGCCTGGCGCGCGATATCGCTGTAGGGGCCGGTCTCCAGCTGACGGAGCAGTTCCTGGATGTTCTCGGTGCGCAGCAACTGCTCGTGGGGAAGGGTGATCAATGGTGGCAGGTCGTGCAGATTCTCTTTGATCAGATCGAAATGCAACCCTTGGAGTTTGCCTCGGATTATCGCCTTCAGATTAAACAGCTCGTATTTTCTGGCCCAGTGAATCAGGATATTTCTGGCCGGCCCGTCCAGCGGGCGCAGCAGGACTGAAAGTTCCTGCATCAGGACCTGGATAAGGGTCCGCTCGAGTACCCGGCCAAGGTCGGCTTCGGGCGGCAGACCCGCGACAAGCTGGTCCAGCTGAAAATCCCGTCCCAGTTGATCCAAGGTACGATCAACCAAGGCTTCCACTCCAGCGCTGTCCAGCAGTTGGCTGGACATTAACGTGGTTCGCGTATTGAGGTAGCTATCTGAGGCTGAGGCAGGCATGCCGGGAGTACAAGCTCAGTGGTCGGCGTCTGGGTTTAACAATAGATTGAAAGCGGCTTCGAGTGCCTCTTCTTCCCGTTCCTCCGCCATATCGCGAAGCTGGGTGTGGCGTTCGTCATAGCGCCGTTTCAGTTCGCTGATGGTCTGAGTGGCGCGGGATTCGGCCTTTTCGACAAACGATGCGTGGAGTTCGGGAGTGCGCGCTTCGAATCGTTCTTCTTCCGCACGGGCCTCCATCAGCGCGCTTTGGATAAGCTGTTCGCGGTCCCTGTCGGCCTGTCGGGCGATCTGCTCGGCACGCATTTCTACGTCGAGCAGGCGTTTAAGTGTATCGTCCATTTGTCAACCCTCGTCTTAACTAAGTTCAGGTGTTGCCAATACTGCATAGACTGCTGAAAGTGTATCGGAAGCCGCCAGTTTATTGCATGTCACAGATCATTTTTTTAACTATTCAGCGGGATCAGCAGCTAACGCTGGTGCCGGTGTCAAAGATTCGATAGCGACCAGGGGGTTGGTGTACGGTTCAATGCAACGGCGATAATATAGCTGACACAGATCAGGGCGAGGATGCCATAGATGGTTCGCTCCTGGCGGGTTTTTCCCCGTTTCAGGGCGAGGCTGCCGAGGACGATGTAGAGCAGCAGGGCGATCAATTTGGCGCTGAGCCAGGCGGCCTGAAACGGATATTGCTGACTTTTGATCGCCAGGGTAATGCCGGCGATCAGTAGCAGGGTATCGTTAGAAACGGACAGGGTGCGGACCCAGTGTCTCTCCAACAAATGCGGACTAAACAGCATCCAGTAGAAACGGAGCGCGAAAAAGCCAGTGGTGAAGACCACTGTCGCAATGTGTAGCAGCCTGATCCAGTAATAGGTCATTCGGTTCCAGAGTAATGAATTTTCAGCTCGAAATTATTGGTGTAATACACTCTCCATTCAAGGAAAAATTCGGTATACCGCGTCAATCCGGGTTGGTGCCCCAGGTACGTGCCACACTGGAACTTCTTCCTCCTTACAATCGACCCGAGGTGGTCGTTGGCCTGGAAGGTTATTCCCATATCTGGATCCAGTTCGTGTTCCACCGGGCGCTTAGGGATAGCTGGCAGCCAACGGTCAGGCCCCCGCGCCTTGGCGGAAATCGGCGGGTGGGTGTTTTTGCCAGCCGTTCCCCTTTTCGCCCGAATCCAGTCGGGCTCTCCGTTGTAAAGTTGGAAGCCGTCCACTGTAGCGGCGGAAAAGTAGTGCTGGATGTTACTGGCGTTGACCTGTTGGACGGGACGCCGGTATTGGATATTAAACCCTATGTTGCCTATGTCGACAGCATACCCGATGCCCGCTCCGGCTTCGCCCCGCTCCCTCCGGAGGTGTTACTGGGTGTTCGGTTTACGCCGCTGGCCAAACAACAACTGGATGACCGAGATGACGGGGAAGCGCTGAGGGCACTGATAACGGCACTTCTGGAAACCGATCCAAGACCCGCCTACCTGCGTGATGGCGGGGATGAGGAGCGGATATACGGGATGCGGCTCTACGATTTCGATCTGCGTTGGCGAATCGAAGGCGATGAGGCGCGCGTGCTGGAACTGGCCCCTGTCTGAGAAGGTGCGGACCAGGATTTGCCTCAACCTGCCAATTCCCGGAGTTTGCCCCTGGTCTGGTGCTTCGGATGGAGCTCTGAAAGGTTCAATGGGTATGAGACAATATCTTGGCCGGTGTGGTTCATCATCGTGGCGGCCAAGACCGGCGGGACAATCCGGGCCGGAGAAACATCTCGCGAGTTCAATCGGCTCGTCGTGTTGGCAAGAACCGGCGCGCTTGGACAGATGCCTGGAAAGGTCGAATGCGGTAGCCGTCGAAACCGGGATACCTCTTCCCATGGCCATTTCGTCGCCGCAGTAGACTGTGTGCGCAACGTTTTCGGAGACTGAAATTTCTGTTAGTGATCACCGATTGGGAATGTTTCAAAAATGAGTGGAAAAAAACTGATATTGTTTCTGGGGGCGGTTTTAATGCTTTCCCTCGGGGCCTGCACCCAGGAACAGCAAAACCGCATATCCCGCATGGGTGTAGCCTGGCTGGAAGGAAACTATCGAGTTACCTATGCGGATGGGAATCATGTGAAATCATGGGAAGTGCGCGATGGAAAAGTAACCAGCGAGCCAGGGAAAGGCTATTATTTTTTCTGGACCGAAGTGAATGGGAAAAAGCTATACGTGCAGTCGCCGATCGACAGAACCTACATCGAGGAGATTCCCTGAATTCCTGGCCTAGGCCAAAACGCATGAAGGAGGGCTTTCTCGGTGATGATCCGCCTGGACGCTCGCCTATATTGATGTGTTGGTTGGCAATATTCCAGCTATTGATGATCCGAGTCTCACCCTGAGAAAAAGTAGCCATAAATCTGGGAATTATTTTGTATATCAGCTACAATTCCCTGTTTGCAAATTTCTTTTCCGAATTGGGATCTCCCGATCAGAAAAGGGTCCTCCCGGAGAACTGCGCAGGGCGCTCAATTTCCTACCGTGCTTGTTGCTTTTATAGTCACTTTCGTAATCACTTTCGTGCTTGCCATAGCTATAGCGCTGGTTATCGTTACGGCATACAGCGAAATGGACACCAACATGTACCGAGGCGCGTTTTTTGGACCCAGCGGCCCAAGCTATCGTCTTTATGCGAAGCGAACCGCGATACAGAAAGCCAGGCCAGCCAAGAGTGCCGGCGATATGTACGGATAGACGATATATCCCATATGGGGGGATCGCATTCGAGCTCAGTTCTGAATGTGGTGTTTAGTACTCTCCAGGGGTTCAACCGCTATTTTTCGGCCGAGAGGTAGCATATCCAACCGGCATCGGCGTCGGCCTGTTCAGCGGGCTGGAAGATTCCATCCGGTTCCCCGTCTTCATCCCAGCCCTGCCAGTAGATGGTCACCTTCTGAAATCCGACCTCCTGCAATAATTCCCTGACTTCAGGCAGCGTCCATAGGCGCCAGTCGTAGCTGAAGGCCTTATCCATCCGCGAACCGTCTGGAAAGGTGAAATGAATGTGGCAGATCAGGCCATTGTCGACCGGATTGTATTTTTCCTGCTCCCAGATATAAGTGAAACCCCCGCCTTCCTCGATGTCCCGCTCTTCCACGATTTCCCGAAAGGAGTCATAACCGCCGTAGGCGTCCAGAAACAGAATTCCACCGTCGGCCAGCACCTTTCTCACCCGCTGGAAATAGCTTTTCAGTTGCTGGCGTTCCTTGAACAGCCAGTAACTGAAATTCATGGCCGACACGATTTCCGGCGCTTCCGTATTCACCGTCAGTACATCGGCCTGAAGCAGTTTGACGCGGTCGCGCTGCCCCTGTGAGAGCGCAGTCAAGTTGTTTTCCGCACCCCAGTCGAGTACTTCCTTATCGATATCTACTCCTATTGCCCGATTGGTTTTTCTGCGCTGAACCCATTCACAGCAGACATTGGCCGTACCGCAGAAATCCTCTCGTAACAACGCCGCCCTGCGACCCCGTAGCTGCTTAAATGTATCATCGACAAAATCGATCTCCGAGGCCGCATACTGAACGGACAACTCATACAGATAGTGTCGATCGGCCCTCTCGGCAAGAGAAGATTTAGGTTGCTTTTTCTTAGATTTGCCGCGTGCTGCCATGTCCGACGATCCGGGGTGGAATGTTATGGTTGGCGGAATATACTCGAAACCAAGCGGAGAAGGGTATAGCTGGCCAACATTGAGATCAAATATATCAGCAGCCACAATTTGCGCCAGTCATGGTTCTGGTATACCCTTGCGCCTCCAAATTTCGCAGACTAGCGCGAATCTCCGGAGAGGTGTCCGAGTGGTTGAAGGAGCACGCCTGGAAAGTGTGTGTACGTTAATAGCGTACCGAGGGTTCGAATCCCTCCCTCTCCGCCATTTCTTAAATAAAAACAACAAGATATGATTTTCATGGAACCCTCGGTACGAGTCACGCTCTCTGCGTGAATTGCTTTTCAATCAGGTGCTTAGAAATCGACAGGTGCTTAGAAATCGACGGTGTTGCCATAACGGCGAAAATCGCGAAATCGTGGCCTAACATAACCCATCCAACCCCAAGCTTGCCCTGCCTAACTCCCGAGATCATTGAGGCGTTCTTTAGGTGCCTTCAAAGGCCAACCGGCAGATATTTCGCTCGGCCTGGAGCCGGTTGGGGATTGCTTTGAAAAAAATGCGAACGTCTTCGTCAGCGTCATGAAGTGCGAGAGCGGCCACTCTCGGTCCAGCAGGCGAATCGACCACTCCCTCTCCGCTAAACAGACGAGCCCGTTTTGGGGGCGCCTTGCTCAAGGAGCAGTCAACGCCGGCAGGGAAAGAATCAGCGGCACCAAAGAAAATTCGAGTCTTCTCCTTTGAACATTCGAACTATTCCAGTCTTCTTTTGCGTCAACATCAAAACCACGACTTGACTGAGACAAACGACGGGTTCACCTCAAAACTTACGCAGGAGATTGGTAATGAAAGAACAACCCATTGTCCGGACGAACGTTTCTGTGTGCGAAACGGTAGCGCATCAGGACCATATGGAAAACTCGTCTCCCAAGGGCTCGCTGGCGCATGAGACGCAGATAAACGAGCCAGCAACCTCGCCGTCCAGTATGGAGGATGATCTGTTGTTCGATCTTGCTATCCGCCATTTTCGCGATCTCAATCTGCGATCAACCGAATCCGATCAACTGGCTGCCGAAATACTGCAGGCAGTCGCAACTGGAGAACCGCGTCTTGTGGGCCCGGTCGGCGAACCATCGCGGCGATACGAGTTCCATTGGCACTTCTCTGCATTGAACATCCGGGTGGGCGAAGGCCGGATAAGGTTGCCTCTGCAGTCCGCATTGCACTTGGCAAACACACTGCAGGGCGCAAGCGATCCACAACTGGTTGGCGCAATTGCCGCCTGACGGGTTGGTTCGATTTGTCTTTATGGCCGCATCGGGTCGGGCAGTTGTGCCCAGCCCCCGCAAAAACGGACATAAATCGCTCTACGCGCCTACTTGGCTAACCGCAATGTTTCACCCAATGTTTTATTCGAAGGTTTTTTGGATGATTTGGACAAACGCAGAGACGGGATAGGAATTATTATCCCGAACAGGGTGATTTTCTAGATTTCAGACACGCCTCCCCCAACCCCCATTATTTATCATTGTGCCGGGGCAACACCCTTTGAAGATCATCCTGGCTTCAAACGGGCAACCACAACCGCGAACAGGTCCTGATAGGGATAAGCACTGGAAAGCAGAAACCGGATCCGACGGGTATTGCGTAGGATCACGGCACCAATCTTCAGCAATCTAAGACGTATCGTACCGACTTGAGCACGGGCCAGTTCCGTGCCTTTGAGAGCCAACCTCCGGATGCCCTCCATTAGCACATAGGCCAGACTGGAGAGCAGCAACCGGAACTGATTCGCCCACCAGAAATGGGCGCTGGTACGGTCCGCAAACAGTCCCATCTGTTGTTCCTTGATCCGGTTCTCCATCTCACCGCGGGCACAGTAGAGATCGTCATAGAGTGCCTGCTTGCCCCCTTCCAAATTGGTAATGATGAAGCGGGGGTTCCGCCCCTTATCAGTTACCTCCAATTTGGCGATGACCTGGCGCGGTTTTTTCCAGGTCTTGGCAGCATAATGGAAACGAAAGAACTCCCGCTGTTTCTCACCAGTCAACTCGGCGAGTTGTTCAACAATCTGCATCCCCGGTTCGATCATTTTTTCCAGCCGCTTGTTGCGGGCAATGCCAACGACGTATTTCACGTCATGGCGTTCACACCAACCCAACATTCTATGGCGACAGAATCCGGAGTCACCCCGGAAGATGATGGTGACATCGGGCCATTCCTGGCGCAGTCGTTTCGTCAGTAGCGCCAGAATAGCCCAGGCATGTTTCGCCCCATCGATATTACTCGGCCTCAGATAGCTGACCAGTAACTGATCACCACAAAAGACATAAAGGGGTAGAAAGCAGTAGTGGTCGTAATAGCCATGGAAAAAGCGTCCCTCCTGCAGACCATGAATGGGATCATCGGTCGCATCGAAATCCAAGATCAGTTTATCGGGTGGGGCGTCAAAGGAGGCGATGAACTGATCGATCAATACCTTGTGTATATCGACCGCTGCTCTCCTTCCCGCCCGGCCCTCCAGCCGACAAAGGGTGGATTGGCTGCCCAGTTCCTGTTCCCGATCGACTGCAGTCTGCAGCGCTGGATCATTGCGCAGGGTTTTGTGATCGTTGAGGTCTTCATAGCCCAGGCTCAGTCCATAGACGCGTTGACGCAACAGACTCAGTTGGGTGTGTGTGATGTAGTCGGGATTGCGGGGGTCTGGAATGACCGCATCAATCGCCTTCATTAAACCGAGTTGCCGATCAATTTCTCTCAGCAGAAGAACACCACCATCGGAAGTAATGTCCCCACCGGAGAATTCTGTCTGCACTTTGCGGCGCTTAAGGGCTGGAAAATCAAAAACAGCTTGGGTACAGTTTGTCACGGGCAAAACCTTGTTCGATTACAGTGTAAGCAGCTGAATTATATCGAAAACACAGGGTTTTGCCCTTTTTATTGGTGAAATATTGCGGCTAACTGCATCAACTCACGCAGTGATCTGACTTCATCCTGCAGATCACGTATCGCCTGATGCAGCTTCAGATTTTCGTCATGCACGACTGCCCCGATTTTGCTGCTCTCCTGGACCTTCTGTTCCTCCACCATGGATTGCATGGCGCTCACGATGATCGCGATGAAGAGGTTTAGCATGGTAAAAGTGGCGATCAGAATAAATTGCAGACAAGCGTCATCGTGCGGTGGAACTTGTCACCTTCCAGCCGATTGGCGGACGCTGCTTCGACGAATGGTCCATGCGAACCGTCGACCTTTACGATCTACCGGGCGACAAAAGGGCATTGATGGCTGCGAAATACGGCGGAAAGGACGGCGTTATTGCCATACCTGAGGACCAGTACCTGGTGCATGCATTTTTGTTGGACGCGAAGTTTGTGTGCTCTTCGACACCGTGGAAGCTGACCGACGGTACCGATGCGTCTGCGCTCTCTGCCGAACGCTCGTCTCGCTAACTGGAAGCCTTGGTTCCTCCGCGCGATCAATCTTTCAGTCGCGATAACCCGTGCTGCCGCTGCGCTCGAGCAGGGCGTGCCTGAAGAAGACATCAGGGTCAATCCGATGGACTCCCATGGAGAGTACAGCCGGCTCCGCTAGACAAACAACTCACTGCGTGCGGCTTCGGTGATCGCCGATACCGCCGGATGTTTGATGCGACGCTCTGCAGAGATGAGGTAGTAGCGCTCGGTAAGATCCTGCGCGCGACCTATTGTGGTTACCCCGTATTTGTCCAACACATCCTGCTCGACGGCGGTTGGTGAGGTGAAGACGCCGGTCCCGCGTTCGCCAAAGGCCTTCATCAGGGCGCGATCGTCGAACTCTGCCACCACCAGTGGGTTGATCTCGTGGCGTGTGAACCAGGCCTCGAGGTCTCGCCGTAGGGTGCTTCCCCCACTCGGCATCAGCATGCGCGTGCCATCCAGGCTGGCAGGGAAGTCGGTCTGCAGGCTCTTGGCTTGGCCCGGCGTAGCAAAGAAAGTGATCCCCGACTCGCCGAGGACATGGTTATAGGCGCGGATGTTGAGAGTCGGGCTGATCGGGCTGTCTGCCAACACGACGTCCAGCTTGTGCACCGAGAGGTCGGCGAGAAGATCCACCAGCGGGGCCTCATGGCAGATAAGACGTACCGATTCGGTCATGTTGAGAACGGGTTCGAGCACGCGGTAGGCCAGCAATTTCGGAACGACCATGGCGACACCCACCTTCAAGGTGAGTGCGGCGCCGGGCGTGTGTCCCGCCAGAACGTCCTGTAACTCGATGCCGAGTCGAAACATCTCGTCGGCGTAGGAAAACACCAGACGGCCGGTCTCTGTCATCACCAGATTGCGGCCATCTTTCTCGAACAGCTTTGCTCCGACCTGTTGTTCGAGATCTCGCAGCTGGCCACTGATGGTCTGTGGGGTCAGGAACAGGGTCTCGGCAGCCTTGGTGATGGAGCCGTGGCTGGCCACTGACCAGAAATAGCGCAGGTGTTTCAGGTTTAGCTTGAGATTTGGCATGTGTTGCTGTTCCTGGCCTGTCGTGATCGTGCCGGATTATGCCATCTGCGGGACTGTTACCGGGGAGATGAAGTCTTTGGGCTTCACCGCCAGCACCGAGGCCGTTGTCGTTTGCAGCACCTCCTCTGCCGTGTTGCCGATGAAAAACCCAGGTATGCCGGTACGGCCGAGTGTGCCCATTACGATCAGGTCCGCCTTCAGTTCTCTGGTTAGGCCGTCAATGGCCGCCGCTGGCGCTTCCTTCAACAGATGGACCTCGGGTGAGTCCGTACTCAGATCGTAGTGCGCCAACAGTCTGTTCAAATTGTCCTTGTGGCAAAGCCGGGTCTGCTCGATCCGTCGTTCGAGTTCCGCCTCTGAGATACGCGCGAACCCACTGCGTAACATTGACTCGCCATGCATGCGCCATACGTGGACCACGCTGAGCTGTGCCGATTCTCGCTGCGCCAGCGAACTCGCAAGGTCCATGACCAGGCGCGCGCTGTCCTTGCTCTCGTCATCCACAGGGTCAACGGCCGCGAGGATTCTGCGGTAGGGTAGTGCCGCTGCGGGCCTCTCGATCCAGACCGGACAGGGACATTTGCGCATCAGGTGCATGTCGTTACCGCCAAGCAGACATTCGGACAAGCCCTCCGGCGGTCGGCAGGCCTTGATCACCAGGTCATGGCGGTTACCAAGCACGCTGCGAATAACCTCGATGAAAGGGGTGCCGGTCAGCACCCGGGTGTAGATGATGTCGTCCGGTTCATCGAAAGGCTCCGACATCCTTTCGAGTGCCTGGCGACGATGCTCCTTGAGGATTGAATTCAGGTCGCTGCCGAAGTCGCTCTCGATCTCCGCCGATGACTCCTGTTCCTCGGCCACGTCGATCACAGTAAGGCGTGCGTCGTTAACCCTCGCCAGTGCTACCGCTCTTTCCAATGCCGGGCCGGCCTCGGTGCCGCCGTCGGCGAAGAACAGGATGTTTTTGAAACGTTTCATGACTTTCCTCCTGCCCGGTTCAACCGGGCACCAGACCCAATGCCAAGAGAAACACGCAAACGAGCAGCCAGATCAGCGCCCCCACCGTGCAGGTTGCCGCGGGACATACCGCCGTCGACATCAGCGCGCGAGGTGAAAGCGTTAAATCCTTCCACCGGGTTTTGCCGGCCCATATTCGCCGCGCTGATTTCACGAAATACAGCAGATCGCCAGGTGGGACGGGCGGTAGTGCGAAGGAGATCCGGCGGCGGCTGACGGTATAAGCCACAACTATCGCGAAGCCCGCAGCGATCGCGCCCAGCCCCGAGGTGGTCAACGGCAGAGGCTGAGTGAATGGCAACAGGATCGCGAGCGTGGCCAGCGCCACCCAGACCAGCGACGCGCGATCGAAGGCCGTTGGCGCCGTCGCCTCTTGCTGCAAGATCAGCCAGACGAACCTGGTCATCAGCAGCACGGTGCCGATGGCCGAGAATCCGAACAGCAGGGTGAAATCGAGTCCGCTGACCGCGAGCGCGTCATCCAGCATCAACTTGGTCCCAGCGCCGGAGCTGAACGGCACGCCGATCATCGCCAGGCATAAGGATGCCCAGCACGGCGATCAGCCAGGGCTGCGCGCCTTTGCGCTGCCATTCGCCCAGACCGAGAAACAGGCTGCCCTTGACCATCAGATGGTGCATGGTGAAGGCCAACAACGCGGCGAGGATCCCGGGTGCGGCATCCGGCTTTGCCGCTGCGGCGCCGAAGGCTGCCGTAATCAGTCCCATTTTCGCGATACTGGAATAGCCGAGCACCGCCCGCGGATCACGCTGGGCCAGGCCCGCCAGCACGCCCAGGGCAATGCCGACGACCCCGATCGCGACCAGAGCGCTCGGCCCAGGCCGTCAGAGTCAGGTTGCCGGGCGGCAGAAAACGCATCCAGCCCAGCACGCCCGCACTGATCATCGGCCCGCTGAGTACCGCCGCGGCGGCCGCGGGCGCCGCTGGATAGGCCAGCGGCAGCCAGACATGCAGGCCGGGAAGCGCGAGCTTTATGCCGAATCCGAACAGCAGGAGTGCGATGGCCGTATCCGGTATGGTCGCCGCCGTTAGCTCGGAAAAGTGCAGTGAATCCATGCCCTGGGCCAGCAGCACCACGGCCGAGAACAGCGCCATCTCTCCGACCAGGGTCCAGGCCAGATATATACGCGCGGCGCGGCGCGCATGCTGAGAACGACGGTGCGCGATGAGTCCGGTGGCGGCCAGTCCCATGAGTGCGAAGCCGAGGTAGAAGGCGACGATATCGGCGGCGACGATCAGCAGCAGGTTGCCGGCACAGGCCAGCAGGAAGAACACCCCGAAGCGGCCCAGCCGCGGGTCTCCACTCATCGTCAGGGAGGCATACAGGCCGGCGAACAGCCACATCACGGCACTGAACATCAGGAAGGTCTCGCCGAGCGCGTCTAGCTGCAGGGTGAGCCCGAGCAGCAGCCAGGGTATCTCGACCGTGGTTCCCACAGGTACCAGCATCGCGGCCAGCAGTGCAGGCAATGCCGCCAGTGGCATCAGGGTGCCGACGAATCGGCCCCGGGCAAACGCAAGCATCAGCAAGGGCGCCGACCACGCCAGCGTAAGCAACAGCTCGTTCATTCCCGGTACTCCCGTGCCGCGATGATCTCTGCCCACTCGAGCGGGCTGTAGGGTGCGGCGGCGAAAAGGCCGGCCGCCAGGGCCAGGGCGGCCGTAATGACAGGTGGCCAGAGCAGGAAGGCATGGGTCTCCAGGCGACCGCTGTGCCCGGAGGGTACCGGCCACTCCCGGGCCGGCTCGCGGAACCAGGCGCGATACAGGATGGGCAGGAAGTAAGCTGCATTCAGCAGGCTGCTGGCGATCAGCACCGGCATGACCCAGGCGGCAGACCCGGCCTCGACGGCGCCGAGGCCGAGGTACCACTTGCTGACGAACCCGGCCACCGGTGGTATGCCGATCATGCCCAGGGCGCCGATGGTAAAGGCCAGGGTCGTGCCCGGCATGCGCCGTCCCACGCCGTTCATCTCGCTGACCTTGTGGATGCCCAGGGTCTCTGCGTAGTTGCCGGCGGCGAAGAACAGGGTGATCTTCATCAGCCCCTGGTGCACCAGGTGGACCATCCCGCCGATGGTCGCGATCGGTCCGACGATTGCGGTACCCAGGGCGATGTATGAGACCTGGCTCACGGTCGAATAGGCCAGGCGCTTCTTCAGGTGATCCTGTGACAATGCGCGTACCGATCCGTAGATGATGGTGACGGCGGCCACTGCTCCCAGGGGCGCGAGCAGGTTCAGTGAGTCGGCAAACTCGACGCCGTAGACGTCATAGACGACACGCACGATGCCGAAGGCGCCGGCCTTGACCACGGCGACCGCGTGCAACAGGGCGCTGACCGGCGCGGGTGCGACCATCGCCTGGGGCAGCCAGCCGTGCAGGGGTACCAGCGCCGCCTTTACCCCGAGCCCGACGATCAGCAGCAGGAAGATCCAGCTCAAGACGGTTGGATCCAAACCCTCGATGTCGCCGAGGATGCCTCCCTGGGCAAAGTCCAACGGCCCGGCGAGGGTCTGCAGCCAGATGGCCCCGACCAGCAGCAGCATGCCACCTGCCAGCGTATAGGCCAGATAGATACGCGCACCACGGACCGCCTCGGGCGTCCCCTTGTGCGCCACCAGTGGGTAGGTGGCCAGGGTCAGCATCTCGTAGAAGATGACGAAGGTGAACAGGTTGCCGGCCAGTGCCAGGCCGACGGTCGCGGTGACACACAGGCTGAAGAAACCGAAGAAGCGGCTGCGGTGCGGCGCATTCTCCAGGTAGCCGATCGCGTACACGGTGGTGACCAGCCACAGTACGGTCGACAGGGTGACAAACAGCACCGAGAGTTCGTCGGCATGCAGTACCAGGTCGAGGCCGGGCGCCAGCATCCAGCGTGTCTCGAACACCCGCTCGTGGAATACGCCCCAGATCATCATGCCGACAAGTAAAAGCTTCACCACTGCACCCACCAGGTTGAGGCTGGTGCGCAGGCGATGGTTGTCCTCGCGCAGCAAGAAGATGATGAGCCCGGGCAGCAGAGAACTGAGCACGATCAGCGCGGGTAGCCAGGTTTCGAGACTCATCGCTGTGCCTCCATCAGCAGCGCGCCCGGGGCGACGAAATCCCACACTGTCGCGGCGCCCAGGCCGAGAACGGCGGTCGCCACGATGGCCAGCAACAGCGCCGGGAGTTCCTCACGGCCGTCGGCCAGTTTCTGCATGGCGCCATCGCCGGGGCCGAAGGCAAAGCCGAGGACACGGAACACATAGCCGGCGGCCATCAGCGAACCGGCCGCCACCACCGGGACCCACAGCCACTGGCCGAGGGCAAATGCCGATGAAAGCAGCTGCCACTTGGCGAGGAAGGCGCCGCTCGGCGGCAGGCCGATCAGCGCCACACCCGCCAGTGCGAGGGTGAAGGTGGTCACCGGCAGCGCCCGTGCCGTACCGCCGAGCTCCTCGATACGGTCGTGCCCGGCATGCTGCTGAATCATGCCGGCGGCCAGAAACAATGCGCTCTTGGCGAAGGCGTGGGTCAGTGCCATGAGGACCAGCGCACCGAACGCGGTCTCACGGGCGGGCCCCGCCGGCAGGGAAGCGATCAGCGGGAAGAAGATGAACAGGTAGCCGAGCTGGGCGACGGTCGAGTAGGCTGCCAGCAGCTTCAGGCGTTGTGCCCTGAGCGCGTTCCACGAGCCCCAGATCACGGCCGCGGCACCCAGCAGACCAAGCAGCCAGGCCGATGCGGGGTCCAGGGCCGGCGCGAAGAGATCCAGCCACAGGCGCATCATCAGGTAGACCGCGGCCTTGACCACCAGGGCAGACAATGCCGCGCTGACCGGTGCCGGCGCGTTCGCATGTGCGGGTGGCAGCCAGAAGTGCAATGGGAACAGCGCGGACTTCACCAGCAGGCCGGCGGTCATCAGCGCCAGCGCCAGCCAGCTGGCCGGTTCCGGCTCGATCAGCGCGGCCAGGGCAAGCATGTCCAGGGTGCCGTAGCGGGCATACATCACTGCGACGCCGGCGAGAAAGGCCAAGGATCCGAGCAGCCCGACGGTCAGATAACGCAGTGCGGCCTCTATCGCGGCCCGTCCGCCGCCCAGCGCGGCCAGTGCCACCGCACTCAGGCCAAGCAGCTCCAGCGTGACATAAATATTGAACAGGTCTGCAGACAGCAGCATGGCATGCAGGGCCGCGAGCATCAGCAGCCAGATCGGCCAGAACTGCGATTGCCGGTTCGCATCCCGGAAATAGCCGGTTGCGTACCAGCCTGCGGCCAGCGCCACCAGGCTGCTCATGAGCAACAGGGCAACGGCCAGCGCATCGGCCCGCAGTGCGATCCCTAGTCCCGGTTCCCAGCCGCCGAGTGCGTGTACCTGGGTTCCCTGACTGGCCACCTGCGCCATCAGCAGGCCGACCGCGGTCAGCGTCGCGAGGCCTGCAGCAATGCCGATCCAGGCGCTGCGTCGCGGCCAGATCACCGCGAGCAGAGCGGCGCCCAGCGGCAGCATGATTGGCCAGACAGGCAGGCTATTCATCTTCGCTCTCCCGCAGCCGTCGGCCCAACGCGAGTGCCAGCGCGGTGGCGCTGACCGCGACCACGATGCCGGTCAGCACCAGGGCATGCGGCAGTGCGTCCGGTACCTGTTCGGGACCACGGTAGGCGATGGCCACGAACAGCATGAACACCCCCGCGCCGCAGACATTGATCGCGATGATCCTGCCAAGCAGCGAGCGGCGCAGTAGGGCGCCGCGCAACCCCAGGGCGAACAGGCCGATCCCGGTTAGGGCATAGGTGATCTCGGCGAACAACATCAGTCTCGCTCCCCGGCCCTGCCGGCCGTTTTCGCTGATTCTTCAGGCCCCCAGGCCATGGGGCGGCCGCCGATGTAGGCCAGCGCCAGGGTCGTGGCGATCGCCAGCGTGGCGGCCGCCTCTATCAGCAGGATCAAACCGCCCGACCAGCCCCCGGGGTATTGCAGGAAGGCCAGACCGAGGCCTGTCGTGATGACTCCCACCAGCACGAATGCCGCGATACCTGCGGTAAGCAGGATGCGCTGCATCGGTGCCCGGGGAAGCCCCGCACTCGTGTGGCCACCGAGGCGCAGCATCACTGCCGCGGCTGCCAGCATCGCACCGGCCTGGAATGCGCCGCCGGGGGCATGGGCGCCGGCCCACAGCAGGTAGCCTGCGGTCAGGATCAGCAGCGGCACCAGCCAGCGGATAAGGCCGTCGAGCAGTGGGCCGGCCGCCCGGTAGGGCGTGCGCGCCGGCCCGAGGGCAAGGATGCCGAGGACCGCTGCAAGCAGCACAGCCAGTTCGAGCAGGGTGTCGTAGGCGCGGAAGTTCAGCAGTACCGCGGTCACCGGGTTGCCAACCCCGCTGTTGGGCAGTTGTGCCGTGATCTGGTCGGCCAGGCGCACCGGGTCGGCGGCCCCGAGCGTGTGCACCGTGACCCAGGCGAATCCCGCTGCCAGGGCGAGGCTCGCCAGACTGATAAGCGCCGCGACCGGGCCAACGCGAACATCGCCGACCATGGCGGTCGTCAGGTTCGTCGCGCAATGCGGAGAGCAGCAGGGCGCCCGACAGTCCCGCACCGATCGCGGCCTCGGCAAGTGCCAGATCGGGCGCCCGCAGGCGTGCCCAGACGACAGCGACCAGCAGACCGAAGGCGATGAAGAACACCACGCTGCGCCTCAGGTCCGGGCTGGATACCGCCGCCCAGCCCAGGCCGAGCGTCAGGCCGGCGAGCAGCAGGTCGAGCAGATGCGATAACAGCATCGTCATCGCTTACCAGCCTGGCGCAACGCCTGCTGCGCGATCAGGTGGGCCGCCGTGGCACTGGCCGCGAGTACCAGCACCCAGACCAGGAAAAGTTTGACGGCATTCAGTGCTCCGCCGTCGATGATTGCCAGGCCTGCGCACAACAGGCCGAGACCCAGGTTGTCGGCCTTGGTCAGGGCATGCAGGCGCGAGTGAAGATCAGGTAGGCGCAGCACGCCGATACTGCCGGCGGCGAAGAATGCGATCCCGGTCAGGACGAACAGAATCCCGATCAAATCAGACATCGTCGACCTCCCGGCGGGTCAGGGCGGCTGCGGCGACGGCTGCCAGCAGGGCCAGTACCAGGGCCACATCGACCAGTGCCGGAATCGCCAGCAGTGGCGAAAGAAGCAGCAGCACCGCGACGCCCCCTGTTCCCAGAAGCTGTACCGAGAGCATGCGGTCTTGCAGACTTGGTCCGATCATCGCACGTGCCAAACCCATGCCCAGGGTGAGCAGTAACAGGGTCGTGCTTGCGAGCAGGATCTGTGTTGTGGTCGTCACAGTACCGCCCCCCCAGGTTCGCCATCGCTCTGACGGTAGATAAGCGCCACAGCGCGCTCCAGGCGTTGCAGTTCCAGTTGCGGGTCCAGGGCGGCGTCGAGCATGTGCACTTTGAGCCGGTCGTGTTGCAGGTCTGCCGCCAGGGTGCCGGGCAGCAGGCAGACACAGTTTGCGAAGAGCACGCGCGCGCTGGGTTGCTGCAGACCCGTACGGTAGAGGGTGAAACCCGGCTGGATGCGCAGGCGCGGCGCCAGTGTGCGTCGCGCTACATCTATCCCGCCGCGCAGCGACTCCCAGAGAAACAGCGGCAAAAACCGCAGTACGCCCAGGGCCGAAATCGTCCAGCGTTCACCTATTTGCAGCCGACGTGCTGCCCAGGTGGCGGCCAGCACCGCCGGTATCCCGACCAACCATGAGGCCGGGTCTCCGCCTGACAGCAACCACCAAAGCGATGCAAGGGCGAGCAAGCTGAGAATACCGTGCCGGTCAAGGGTCATGGAGTCGGCCTCAGGCCCGGCCGCCGCGTGAACCTTGTGGCGCATGCGAAGGCGCGATCGGGCGTGGTGAAAGTTTGACCTGCGGTTGGAATATGCCCCTGGCAAGCATCACCACCGCGAATGCAATCAAGCCGAACTTCAAGGTGGCCAGGCCGGCTGGGATCGTAAGGAGGAGCAGGTCGTTCGGATTCATTTCGGTATTCCTCAGTGTTTGTTGTCTTCACTTGGCACCGAGTGTCTCGATCGGTGCATGGGTACACTGTCGGTGTTTTCGATCAGAAATAAAAATCGATTTATTACGAAAAACAGTTCGAATTATCCGATTATCGACAAGCTGCCAGGCAGGCCTGATTGCCGGCATTTGCGAACTTGCAGCACGCTGGGCAGAGTTTGGTCAGAACGGTAGGTGTAGCGTGTTGACACAAGAAAGCCGCCCGGACCCAAATGAGTCCGGGGCAAGGGGAGCCTTGTCCGATATGAAGTGAGTCTGGGCGAAAGGCTTGATTCCAACGTGAAATGAGTCTGAAAGGAAAGAAATTCCTGTTCATGATGGTCACCCATGGTGACTTACATGAACGACAAGAAGATCCAGACCCTGGACGATATCCGTGCCTTCCTGGAGGGCACCACGGAGATCGAATTTTCCATGGAGGTCAAAGATGAACGCTACCGGTGGATTAGACAGACCCTGGTGCGGTTCCAATATCTTTCCCTCAATCAGCGTGAGCGTGGAGTGATATTACGCTACCTGGAGCGGGTCAGTGGCTATTCGCGCCAGACGGTGACCCGGCTGGTAGCGCAGTATCGCAAAACCGGAAAGGTGCAGCGCCGTCAGCGCACCGTGGCTGGCTTTCAGTGCTACTACACCAGGCAGGATGCCTTGCTGCTGGCAGAACTCGATGGACTGCATGGCACACCCTGCGGAGCGGCCGCGAAAAAGCTCTGTGAGCGGATGTACCATATCCATGGAGATGCACGTTTTGAACAGCTCTCCCACATCTCGGTTTCCCACCTCTACAACCTGCGTCATTCCACCGGCTACCAGCGCCAACGGCGCCAGTTCGACAAGACGAGGCCCACACGCTCGCAGATTGGAGAACGACGCAAACCCAACCCACAGGGACAACCGGGTTACCTGCGGGGGCTATCGCCGAACCCGAGGAAGTCCACATCGCGGGTCGCGCGATATGCCTGGTCGCCCCAAAGGGTGAAAAGCATTGCTCCCTTAAGGATGAAGCGATCGCGGTACTCGGACTGGCTCAGCCGGCACAAGAGTCGTTCCAGCCCATAGCGTGTAAGGATCAGTTGGAATTCCTCACCCCGGCGTCTCGCGAGCTCCAGCAGACGGTCACGTATCGAAGCCGCGATGTTTTTCCTCCGATTGCTGGTCATGTCGCTATCGATTCCAGATAGGGCCGCATGACGTTCTGAACGCGGCAAACCTTGGCGTACTTCCAGAGCTCATCCATGGTGCAACGCCGCGACCGCCAGCACTCCCTTAGCGCTTCAACGGCAACGTCCAGACCGATCTTGTTCCGGTACTTGAAACAGTCGGCGACGGTTTTCGCCGGGGTGAATACAGAAATGGTTACTCCTTCGATCTGATGCTCCTCAGCGCCGGATTTGAGCGCGATCGAAGAGAAACGGACAATGCGTAGGGGAGGGTAGTCCACGCGTGGTCGCCAGGCCTTCTCGCCGATGGCCAGCCAGACTTCGAAGGGCGCTTGTGTGGTGAGTTCGTGAAAGCGAAGGGCGGAAAGAAGACAGACTACGCCTTTCGGCACACGCTTACAGGCCTCTGCTAGGGATCGGTATTCCGAAACGCCGCTGTCTGGAAGTACGTAAAGACCCCTGCCAATCCTGTGTAGCTTGCCAGCAGCAAGTAGCCGGCTGAGATACGTTCGGGGAATGCCGTAGGCATCGAGGTCCCGTGGACGCAGGACGCCTGCTCTCCTTACCAGGCCGAGAATTTTCTCTGTGTATGCTTTGGGAGTAGCCATCGAGCATGTATGTTACATAACCTCGGGGAATAAACACAACCCACGAGGAATGGTAACATCCTGACTTCTGCTCGCGGGCTTCCACTGCGACGGAATTGATTGCGTGATTCTCGTGTTCAGCAACTCGGTTCCGTGGCAAATATGGGGGATTTTGACAGTATTCTGACAGCATGGGTTTACTAACCTATTGAAATATACAGAAAGATCGAAGGTTCGAATCCCTCCCTCTCCGCCAATTTAATAATTAAAACAATAAGTTAAGATACCTAAAAAACACTCGGTACGGTATCGGTGTTCAGCAGTAAATTCTGGTAAGAACAGGCACTTAGCTTGCTGCACTTCCCTGCTTGCCACCGTTTATCGCATCCGGATAGACACGATTTTAGACATCATTCTCCGGTCGGCTGCAGCTGGAGCAGCCAGACTGTCCTTTCCCTATTTCGTGACGTTTACTTCGCTAGTCAAGCGATCTTGCAATGAGCGATCTGAAAGGCTTCTGGCCATCTTGGGCTGAATACCGACTGGCAATTTGTGATCCGATCGACTAGGAAAGAGGAAAGTGTCAGAGAAATCGTTCCAATTCGATCCTGTGTCCCTGAATCATGAAGTTCCCTACCTTGCCCTCAAGTGATCGCGAAGCCATCCTGCGCCGGGCGATCATTCGCGCCAAACCAGAGTATTACGCCTTGCCGGAGACGGAACAGGAGCGGTATCGATTGAGTGTCCCAAAAGGGCAGGATTTTCTCATCTGCCAGGCGGTGCTGCGCTCCCTTTTTGGTATTGAGGTCGATACCGAAGAGGGTTTAAACGAGGTCATGAAGGGGTTCGACGATGAACAGTATCTGCTGCTAAACAGCACGCTCCTACCTTTTCAGGGCATCGGCGAAAATGACTTCTTTCTGAACGAGTGGCTTGGCTGACGGCGTTACGCTACTCGATTTTGAGACGCTGGGTGATTATGCCCGGGATGACCATAAGTTCCAGGAGCAAGCCAGAAAAGAGCAAGATCCGGCGTACGACATTCGGCCATATCAAGGAGATCTTCACCCCTGCTGGGCGCGGCTGAATATCGATGGCAATTTTCACTATGCCACGCTCGTCTCCCTGGCCAGACACCTGTCAGACACGCTGGACGAGACAGGCTCGGCGCAGATCGAGACGCTTATCCCGCATCGGTACGTGGAGGGAAAAAACCACGGTAAGCGGGAGCAAGGCGGAACGGTTTGGGATTTCCAGGTGGATGCCGGCGGCAAGGAGCCGCACTTGGAGGAACTGTGGCATCGATACTATGAATACGTGCGAGCACGTCATGCCTGCCTGCTCGAGCGCGTTGACGAAGAAGCAACGAAACACATCTACATCCAGCGCACAACGCGGGATCTTGAACCTCATATCGAATTCGTATTCTCCGACAAGAGCGCACTTGACGATGTTCGATTCCGACACTTCTTCAGCGACTGCCAGCGTATTGCCGGCGACTTCGCCGAACTTGCCGTGATAACCGAACAGGAACAACAGGCGGCGACGGAGTTTCTGCAAGCGCAATACCTGGATATCCAGCAAAACTTCGATCCTTCCGTGGTGCCGCTTCGCAAGAAAAGAAAGATCGTTTTGACCGACGGCGCTTTGGAGGATCTATCCTAACCAGATGGTCTTGCTTTCTAAATGATCATATAAGGACGGTGCTTTTCCCCGACATAAGCGCTGAGGTATTCAGCTTGAAATCTTCATGTTGCCGTAGCAGAGGTGTTGAACCACAATCGGTCACACGGCATTCCGGGTTGCCTTTGGGACACTGGTTGTAGGTGCAGAGGCGCCCCAGGTAACGATCACTGCCGGGTTCCATGATGAAAACGTCGACCTGGTGATGGGCTACACCGATTCGATGTTCTTGCCACAGGTTGTTCAGTGCTTTGGAGCGGGCCTTCTGCAGGGCTTTCAGGCGGTCTGAATCGCTTAACCAGACCGCCAAGTCTATATCCTTGCACTCATGCAACATGGGTATGCCGGCACGTCGGTATTTGCGATAGCGTGGGTTCTCTTCCCGGAGGGGGCAGGCAACAGAACCGAATAACACTACTTTTTCCACCCCTGCTATTTGCCCAAATGCCTGAGCCACATATCGGGCGGCCAAGCGGAAGTCCTCCTGACGTTTTTGTGCTCGTTGATTCTCGCGCCGGATCTCCCGGTACAGGAGGGACTCAGACAATCCCGATGGTTCATTGTTGTCCCATAACTCACTGGCATACTCGTCCCAGTCCGTTATCGTCGGGTGCGAGGAATTATCACTGTTCCCCGTCAGTCCAGGTTCGCCGGCGTACACTTGTAGTGGAACAAGGGCATCTGCAGCGTGCTTGCGCTTGGGAGTCTGTGAGTTATGGCGTTTTGTTACAGGGGGTTTGCCGGTCTTTCCCTCATACAGTTTGTGGATCCACTGCTTGACCGGCAACTTCCACCGCTGGTTCGGTGAAGGAGATGTTTTTGACCAGGGAGCGAGGATTGAGGCCCAGCTCCTTGGCCATTCGGATATCCTCCAGATTGAGACGGCAACGCCGTTTGGCCTCGGCCCACTCCCGATCTTGCTTCGAATCAGGTTTTTTCGTTTTGGCCACTGTTACCTTTCGAGAAGTACTGACTGTCAGAAATTTTTCGACGATTCCAGGAGCGAGGCAGCTTGCGAAAGGAGACGGTCACTTTGTGCGAGTAGTGCAGTTCCTTGGGATTCATCCCATTCGGACTGGTTTTCTCGCAGATGCGTGACCAGGGATAAGGTTTCAACAGGAACAAGGCTTGTTTTTACCAGCACTGAGTCAATCAGCTCCGGTTCAGGCGGCGTCTCGCTGTCATGACCTTGCCAGACGAAAAGTGCCTCGCAAGCCTATCTCAACGGCGTCACGCATCGGAACCTGTGGCTTCCGCTGTAAAGCCGCCTTCGACGAGAACTTTCGCCATGCGCCGTTTATGTTCACCCCGGGTCAGATGTTCGCGGGCCTCGGCCAGCCGTTTTTGTGGTTCGTTGGTCTTTCGGTTTATCGGTCGATCGATACAGCGTCGTGGCGCTCTCTGGATTGGTGCTCAAGATGCCGGCGTCGATCAGCTGCTGGATAGTTGCGAAGGCATCCGTGTCCAGTAGCTTCAGTTGCGGCGTCTGTGTGGGAAACAGCGCTTTCAGTTGACCGGTAAGAGCGTTCTTTAGCGCCTCATTGATCGGTTCCGCCACGACCAACAGGGTTTGCCGATCGCCTTCGCCGTGCAGCTCCATCAGTTCCAGTTGATGAATCCACCGAAAAAGAATCTCGTCCCGCAACCGATCATCGGGATTACTGGGGGACACCGGAGGTTCTTTTTCATCTCCGAGCATCAGGGTATCGAGCCGTTCGAGAAAGGCGGCCCGGCCGGAGGGCAGGGCCATTTCGTTTTTTCCCTTGCCATCTACCACACCTTCGGCCAGGGCGCGTTTCTGCTCCAGCAGAGAGAGCATGCGCTGCTCGATGAGTGCCTTCAGATACAAGATTGATCACCTGGACCGGGCGTTTTTGGTGCTTGCGCCAGGCGCGGGCGATGCGCTGCTCTAGCTTGGCCGGGTTCCAGGGCATGTCCAGATTGATCACCACATCGGCTACCTGCAGGTTGAGTCCCACGGAGCCCGAGTCGGTGGAGAGGAACAGACAGCATTCGGGGTCGTTCTTAAAACGCCGGATCTCCGCGCGGCGTTGCGGTTGTGGGACCGTGCCCGTATGCCAAGCGTGGCCCAGCCCCATCTCATCGGCCTGCTCGCGGACCAGATGCAGCATGCGCTCCCATTCGGAAAAGATGATGATCTTGTGATCGCCATCCTCCATGATCTCCTGGAGGATGTTGCCAAGCTCCTTCAACTTGGGGGAGATGCGGCAATCCGGGTCCAGAATATAGGGTGTATCACACAGCATGCGCATGCAGGCAAGATACTGCTGAAGCCGCTCCATCTCCTCTTTTCTCAACGGCCGCTTCCTGGCCATGGCGGCAAGGCGCGCCACTTTGGCTTCGTACTCTTCGTATCGCAGCGCCTGCTCTTTGTGCATGGGGACAAAATAGGTGTTGACCGTGCGGTCCGGGCAACTCTCCCTCCACGTCTTCTTTGCGTCGGCGCAGCAGGATGGGCTGTAGCCGTTCATGCAGCCGATCGAGGTTCTTGTAGCCGATGGCCCGGCCTTTCTCGTCCAGCTGGTAGAAGTCACGGTTGAAGCGGAACAGGGGGCCGAAGAGTTGAGGGTCGAGGAACTGGGCGATGGAGTAGATCTCGTCGATCCGGTTTTCCACCGGGGTGCCGGTCAGCACGAAGGCGTAGGGGCTTTGCAGCCGCTTGACCGAGGTGGCGGTCTTGGTCTGCCAGTTCTTGATGCGCTGGGCCTCGTCCAGAATGATGACATCTGGGGCTAGGGTCGTGTTGATCTCCTCTACATCCGGGCGGATTTGTTCGTAGTTGGCGAGAAAGAAGAAGGCGCTTTTCTCGTATTGTTGCAGGCGTTTGGCGCGCGGTCCCTGGATGATATGCGAAGGCAGGTCGGTGAACTTGCCGATCTGCTCTTCCCATTCACCCTTGAGCGAAGCGGGGGAGATCACCAGCACCCGCCGGATGTCCCGGGTGCGGCGCAGCAGCTCACAGGCGGCAATGGCCTGGACCGTTTTGCCCAGGCCCATTTCATCGGCCAGCAGGGCGCGGCCGGTAAATGCCAGGTGACAGCATCCCCTCTTGCTGATAGGGATAGAGCCGGTGTTTGACCAGGTCCAGGCTCATGTTGCCCATTGTCACTTCGGTCTCGAAATGCTGGCGGCTTCGGTGTTGTTGTTCCTGCCTGTCCAGGTTTCGAGCCAGGGATTAAGTTCATTTGAAACCCGGATCTTGCTCGGACTGCCGCGTGAGAGGCATTGATTGCCCTTTGCATGGCGGGTAATTTGTTCGAGAGGTTCGCCTACCAGGATATTAGCGCTGGAAAAGAAAGGACGCAGGAGATCCCTTGCCTTGGAGCGGTCTCTGCTGCCCCTTGGCCAGCTTATCCGGACTTGGTGATCCCGTCGGTCCAGAAAGATTTCGATGTACGGGCTACCCTGGATCCGCCGCATCCTGGAAGAGCGTTTGCGCCGATATTGGAGCCTGTACAGCGCCGCCTCGATATGTTTGCAAGTGCCCAGACCGTTGATGCGGTGGTCGGGGCAGTTCGCAGCTGTTGATCAGCTCCGAAAGTGATCGAATCTCTACGCGATAGGTCCGCCCATTGTCAGAGTGGATCCGATAGTCAGGGAAGAAATCATGGCCCCGTGCCTGGGGTTCAACCCGGAATGATTCATTGGCGCCACGTAGACGACGCCGTTCAATCTCATCGCCGTCAGTGGTGAGCCATCCAGTTGAGCCGGGTTGCTTGTGTGAATTTTTTTTGTGTTTCCTTGTGTTCGGCATAATAAAAGGAAATAGAGTCAGAAGGATTTCAATGGTAGAAACAGGCGTTTGCCCTCGGAGGAGAGATGGGCAAACCCATACTGCATGTAAAAGGACTCAGCCTCTTCATTGATGGCGTCCACCACTATGGCGTAGATTGCGATATCGTCACTAACGGCCAAGGTTCGCTTAATCGCGTTGGACAGGAGTATCTTGCCAATTCCCTTACCCTGCACAGAAATATCTACGGCCAGTCGACCAATGAGAGCAGCTGGTATCGGGTGTTTGGGCAACTTCTTTGCGAGTTTTTCAGGTAAGACCGACAGATCAATGGAGAGGGTACTGAGCGTGTAATAGCCCAGCACCCTCGTTTTGTCCTGGCGACCGCGGGCAACGAACACACGGCTGACTTGGCGTTTTATATCCTGGTTGGACTGACGTTTCAGATAGCGATCTAGGGACTCAATACCACAGAAGAAAGCAGCCCTTTTGTGGTGTCGGTTTAGCGGCTCAATGACGAGATCGCTTTCCGAATTCATTTGGAATCTACGCGGCGATCATGCTCAACCAAGGCTTCGGTCAGCTTTTTGTTGAACCTGACTGGTTTGGCCAGTGCATCGAAAAAACGTTTAGCATCTTGTTCGTTGAGTTGGATGGACTCGTGCTCATGAATGGTCTTTTCGGCGCTCGCCAGAGCGCTGGATAAAATGAAGCTGCTGACAGTCTTACCCTCGAAGGTTGCCGCGCGCTCAATAAGATTTTTGGCGCTTTGTTTCAGGCGCAGGTTAATACGCTCGTTTTTGGTAGCCGAGACAGTCATGTTGCACTCCTGAATTGAGATCAGTAACGATGCTATATATGTACGTCAAAAAGGTGCCTTTGTCAATTATTCTTGTTTTTACTGGCTTCAGGAATTGCTGAGGACAGAGGCAATTGATTGCAGCATGCAATCTGGGCAGCGGTAGACATGATCTGGACACGATGTCTCTGCAAGCAATTGAAAATATAGAGATTATCGAGGGCTCGAATCCCTCCCTCTCCGCCATATACGTTTAAAAACAATAAGTTGGAATATCAAGAATCCCTCGGTACGACGAAGGCTGTTACAGAAAAAGTCTCTACTGTTCAGTCAGTTAGTGTCTCTCCCAGGAACTGCAAAGCGTCGCTTTCGGGAAAAACTG
Organism: uncultured Gammaproteobacteria bacterium; assembly: GCA_963820955.1. Taxonomy (GTDB): domain Bacteria; phylum Pseudomonadota; class Gammaproteobacteria; order Chromatiales; family Chromatiaceae. The sequence goes on from CAWGCA010000041.1 coordinate 95,225, forward strand.
TCACACCGCGCGCCACTCTATGCCAACCCACGCTAATGATACGCATACCTCGGAAGGCCAAAGTGGAAAAGCCGTTGGGCCTCGTTGACTATTCCAATAACGTTCCGTTGTCGTCTTCCCGATACCCCATGGCTCGATAACCGACACGCCGTCTTTCGAAAATTCTCGCGAGCATCGGTACCTTGCTGTCTACCTAGTCCACGATTCTTCACTTCGTGTTTTCCAGGGTGGAGTCGATGCAGCCGTCCCGCATATTGCACAAGCGTTCCTTTCCAGGACACTGGCAGGGCAAGGAACAGAGTATCGAGCCGGGCATCGTCGAATACTTCTCCGATGTATCTTCCGGTTGCGAGAATAAGCCGTTCCTCGTCCACCGGAATAGAGGCGAGCTGCGCTTCTATCTTCCGCCGTTCTTTCGCCGACCGTCCTCCCCGCAGAATGATGATATGCCGGACAAAGCCCTTCAATCGGTCGTGAAGTTTTTCAAGGTGCTCTTTGCGTTCTGTCAGCAGGATGGGTGATCGGCCTTCCTCCATGGCCATGAGTACATCATCGACAATCTGATCGTTACGTTTTTCATCGTCGACCAGCAGTCCGTAGAGTTCCTGGATGGTTGTGTCGGAGGCTTGCACCGGGAGCATCGAAGTCGGTCTCTCGGACTACAAGTCGATGATCGAAGGGCGTTGTGCCAGTTGGCGACGAGGATCGGCTTTAATCGAATGGGGCCGAGCTGCATGTGGGTGATCCGCTGGTGACCGTCGCGGCGCTGCGGCGTCGCGGTCAGGCCAACAACATATCGTGCCTTGACCTCGGAGAGGACGCGCTCGAATGAGACGGCGGGCAGGTGGTGGCATTCGTCAATGATCACTTGACCATACTCAGCGACAAGTTGTCCACCGAATTATTGCGGGACAGGCTCTGGATCATGGCGACATCGATCTGTCCCGTCGGCTTGCGTCTCCACCGCCAATCTGACCGATAGATTTCGCATCCTGGCCCAGAAAGATGCCGATCTGCGATCGCCATTGTTCCAGCAGCGGTTGTCGGTGTACCAGGATCATGGTGTTGCATTTGCGCTGTGCGATAAGATAGGTGCCAAGGACAGTTTTCCCGAAACCAGGTGGTGCCACGATCACGCCGTTGTCGTAATCGAGTATGACTATGGCTGCACTAGTGCTGGGTATCGGTCAGTTCGCCGAAGAAGATTGCTTCGATGGGATCGCCAGCTTTCTCTGGTCTTCCAACTCGGGCGGCTCTCGTGTTCTTGGAGCAACAGTTGCACGTCGTCCAGACATCCTCGCGGCAGGCTGATGTGCTTATCCGTAATCTTCGGTGCAGGAGATCACGCGGGGCGTCAGTGCCGTTGAAAGGCGGAGATTCTGCTTCTTGTAGAACTCCGGGTTCTGAAATGCGGCCAGCCGATTGATCTGGTTGATCAAGGTTGACGACAGCCCAGTTTTCTCGACGTAAAGCCGCTGGGATAGAACACCTCGGACCTCGCGTGGGATAGATTCGCTGATCGGAGTGCGCTTCGTTTTCCGGGACGGTGATCTCAGCCAGGGGTTGGCGTTAATGTCGTCGTCGCCCGTGTCGGCGATCTGAAGGCCGATCACTTGGCCGCGTGTCGTGGCGTCCATTGCTATCCCTTCCACTTTATCTGCAGGATTCGGAATCAGGGATGCCAGAAAGGCCCACTGATCCGGAAAGGGCTCCAACGCATCATCCAGGAACACAGTATTCCCTTCCTGACGAGGGCGATACTGAAGCGGCAGCGCGATTAGGTTGCCGAAGCCACCGTTCGGCAAAGTATCCTTGTTTGGGAAGAGCCGGTCATAAGAGGCCATGCTGAGCTGGTGCCGTCTCGCCATGGTTTCCGTAATCAGATAGCTGCCCATCTTCCTCGCCGTCGCGGCGGCGACCGGACTGCTGAAGAAAAACCAGACATGTGCGCCGTTGCCCGACCGGGAACATTCAATGGCGTAAGAAATGCCGATTCGCCGGCAGGTCTCAGTAAACGCTAAAACATCTTCCTGCCAACACTCCATGTCGAAGTCCGCAGCGAGAAACACCAACACCTCTCGTCTTGCAGCATGGGGTAGACACCAATGACAGGCCGTCCCCGGAGATGTACCAGCACTACATCGCTTGTCACCGGCGGAAATGATTGATTTGGGCACTCGCCACATTTTACTCGGGGCTTTTCACATTCCCCGCGAACCCATTCGTTGGCGTAGCTTGGCGAGGATTCTCGTTGTCATAAAGAGCGAGGCGGTTTCGTAATGAACGAAGTGTTGCCTCAGCCTCTTCTCGCTGCTGGTTTAGATTTGTGATTTGCCGTTCGGCATCAGCAATCTTGTGAAGGATACTTTCGCGGTCGGATGTGCTCTTTTGGTAGCCTGATGTGATCACTCAGTGGATTGGCGAAATATGTGCCAAGCTTCCGAAGGACCGCCTGGATATCATAGCTCTTACCTACAGCACGAATCCAACTGTTCGCGAGCATAGACTATTTAGTGATCATCTGGCTCCGTAAGGTGTTGGGAAAGCATCTGTCGTTCATGGAACACCCGCGCCACGATGATATCGTCCGAGTTGTTGATATAAAATGCGATCAGATGTCGGGGTTGGTGCACAGGCGGGCCTGCTGGAGTTTTTCGACTCCATTTCAAGTGGTAGAGAAAATAACCCTTTCGGATATCATCGAAGGATTGCACGCCGACCCGATTTGCGTCGTCCCCGAGATCTTTCAGTGCTTGGTCGATCAGCCTACGATAACGCTGGCGCGCTTGATCGCCGAATTCTGAACTACTGTGTCGAAGTACCTTGGTGATGTCGCGTCTCGCTGGGCCGGTGACACGAATCCGCCTCATTCTCGAGAATCTCGGGTGGAGATTGCTTTCTCTTCCTCGTCGACATCATCGAGCAGAGTGGGAGTGTAGTCATAGACATCTCCCGTCGCGACTGCAGTTTCTGCTGCATCGAGCGCGCCACGGAGAGCTTCGAGTTTGGCCGTTTCCTCACGTTCGCGGCGTTGCAGGAAACGAAGGCCGTCCCGGAGTACCTCACTTGCGTTTTGGTAACGACCGGATTGGACCAGCTTTTCGACCAATTCCGCTTGCTGGTCAGTGAGCACTACATTGCGTGTCGGCATGGTCAGGTACCTGTTCGGTTGGCATGAATATATCCTAGCCCAATTGGCATATTATGCCAATGATTACCGGGGAAGCTCTACTAAACTCTTGGCAATATCAGGGTTGTCGCTCCTCAAAACTCATCCGCTCAGAAAATCAGTGACTTGTGCTTCATTCAGATTTCTGATATCGGTGCCAGCTCGCGCTTGAAATTCTTAGAACAGCACAGCACACTCCGACACCATGGTACGTCTCCTGGTCTTCGTCATCTCATTTTCCGTCCGCGTCCTGAGAGCGGTTATCCGCTCGCGCGCCGACCTGGTTATTGAGAACGTGGCGCTCCGTCAACAAGTGGCGACGCTTCTTAAGCAGCGGCGTAGACCTACTCTTGACAATGCAGACCGTGCCTTCTGGGTGGCGCTGCGTACGGCCTGGCCGAGGTGGACGAACACACTGATTATTGTGAAAACGGACACCGCTGCAAAGTGGCATAGGGATCGATTCCGTCGTCACTGGGCTATGATCTCGCGGCAGCGGCATCCCGGTCGACCTCGAATTGACGCCACCATCTGTGACCTCATTCGCGAGATGGCAACCGATGGTTGGGGCGCGCCACGCATCCACGGTGAATTGATGAAACTCGGATTCGAGGTCTCCGAGGCCACGGTGTCGCGGCACATGCCACGGCTGCCTTCCGATCCTGACCAGCTCAAACGCTGGATGGTTTTCTTGCGAAATCACAAAGATGGGATTGCAGCGATGGATTTGTTCACTGTTCCCACCGCTTCGCTCAGGGTCCTGTATGGATTTTTCGTCATCGACCACAGCCGACGGAGAATTTTACATTTCAACGCGACATTTAATCCGACTTCGGCATGGGTGATCCAGCAGTTGCGTGAGGCGTTCCCCTTCGATACGGCGCCGAAGTACCTGATATTCGACCGAGACGTGATCTTCAGCGCCAAGATGGTGGGATTCGTCAAGGCCATGGGTATCAAACCCTGTCGCACCGCTTACCGAAGTCCATGGCAGAACGGCGTCGCGGAGCGATGGGTCGGTAGCTGCTGACGGGAAGTGCTCGATCATGTGATCGTCTTTGACCGGCATCATTTTATCCGGTTAATGCGCTCTTACCTCGACTACTACCACGAAGATCGCTGTCATTTAGGGCTCGACAAAGACACGTCAAGTGGCAGGGTGGTCACCACGCGACCTTCAAGCGAAGCGAAGATCGTAGCGTTGCCGCGAGTCGGCGGTCTACATCATCGTTACGCTTGGCGAGATGCTGCGTGAACAAGTTTTCTTTCACCCGTCTCGTGAATCATACTCGTGGACACTCTGGCGGATCGATTTAGAGGAGCCACAACATCATCCTGCGAGAACTTCTATCACGCGTCGGTTTGCAAGGTTGTATGTTGCGCGAGGATGTCGAAGTCTGCATCCCTATGGAGGACTGGTAAGTTACCGCGAATAGCCACGGCAGCTATCAGACAATCGATGAGCTTGCGCACAGTGTGACCTCGTTGGCGACAGGCTCGGTAGAGTGCCGCTGCTGCATCATAGTCCACCGGCTCCGTAGGAAGGGTTGACGCTCGGGCGAGTAGGCGGCGCAGTTGCTGAAGATGTTGTTCGTCACGGGCGCCAGCGAGCACTTCCATTCGAACGACGTCGCAGATGGCGATCTCGGTCGCCAGCAGGTCGTCCACTCGCTGACAGATCGGAGAACCGGTATCGCGTAGAAACTCGATCCAAGCGGAAGTGTCGACGAGAATCACGGACGTCTATGGGTGCGCATCTCGTCAAGGTCACCAACCCAGCCGGTGCCCCGCAGCTTTCGAGCTTCATCGAGTCCGAGCGGCTCCGCGGCAAGTGTTCGTAACGCGAAATTGATCGCGTCGCGTTTCGTGGTCAACCGGTACCGGCGCATCACGGTTGCGCAAGCTTTGTCGTCAATATCTACGTTTGTGCGTGCCATGCACGAACGATACACCATAGAACGTTAGAACTGCAAGCCCGTGCGCTTCGCCTTGAGGCACCGGTCGAAACCACACATCTACCCATCCAAGCCCAAACACTATTTTTGTACTGATCCACGCCAGGAATCCCGGAGACTGTTTCGGTAATTGTCAAGCCACGGCTGACTCTTTCCGTTGGCGATATGCGCTGAGTCGTTGTGGCGGGACATGATGGGCCGGTAGCAGGGTGCGGTTAGACGCGTTCTGGACACGATGCCTTTGCAACCTCTTGAAACAATTGAAGTTACCGAGGGTTCGAATCCCTCCCTCTCCGCCAATCTTTAGTAAAATAATAAGATATGGCTATCATCGAACCCTCGGTACAGGTCGCGCTCTTTGCGTGAACCGTTTTTGAATCAGTGGCTTACAAATCCATAGCGTTGCCATAATGGCGAAAACCGAGAATAAGCGTGTCTTCGATCTCGTGATGCGAAACAGGACTTCCAAGCAGGTTTACACGAAGACTATCTTTAGTTGATTTCATGAATTTCCAGATAGTTGAGTTTTGGTCGATATCTACCGCTGGTGTCTGATCTAGAGTTATCCATCCGTCGAGAAAATAGAGGAAGAGTCTGGGGGTATTCTGGGCCGTAAACTAGATCCAAAGTAAGCCAATATCAGTACTGCACGAGCCGTTGGGGAAGCCGCGAATTAGCTGTGATCTAAGGCAGCGCTTCAAATGATCGTCGATGGTGACAGTATTATTCATCCTCCGATCTCACGGCCGGAGCGAATCGAAAATAACAATCGACCTAATCTAGCGGGAGTTCTTTGGCGGCCTGCTTGATGGCAGTAGGTCTCTTGGGTAAAAAAGACTAAAAACGTCGAAACGGCGAGCCAGATAAGCATTAACATAAAGCCATCATGAAAAGCATCAATTGAATACAATCGGTTACCATTTGCGACAAAGTCTGCGCCGTGCCTATCAAGAATCCATCCGACAAGGGGTTGCATCAGCATGGGCCCCATCATAACCCCCATGTTTACGACCCCGGAAACCGTCCCGGATAGTCGTATAGGGGCAGACTCACGGGCAAAAGCGAATCCCACGACGGTACCACCGGAAAAAAAACTGGCCACCAATAGTATTGCAACCAGAAGATTGAGCGACAGATCTGAGTTAAGTAGTACAAAAGTCCAGCACAGCAGCGGAACCAAACAGCCAAGGATGTAGATTGGTTTTCGGCGACCTAAGTAATCCGAAAACCAACCAAATAAGGGCCCGCCAATAGCCCACGCTACCAGAAAGCCCGAACAGATTGCCGCAGCCTCTGTCGTACTAAGACTATATCGAGCGGTTAAATAGGGCACACCCCAGAGGCCCGCAAAAGTCAGAATACATCCGACCACTCCACCAGGTATCAAAAAAAACAGCCAGATATTGTGATATCGAAATACAGCCGAGATCGTGGATAAAATACTTTGATTTGCCCTGTCGCCCGCGGTGTTATGTGATATGGCGTAACTAGCATAGCTCCGCTCCGATGGATCATCTCTCACTAGCCACCAGACTACCAAAGCCCAAGCTAATGTCCCTACGGCAGACCCCAACATCACGAAACGCCAGTCGAATATGTCCACTAGCAGCCTTAAAGGAACGCCTGCAAACACAGCGCCCAGAATTCCAACAAGCAGAGCCATTCCTGAAGCTAGCGCATAGTGTCTACTAGGCAGCCAATGTCCAGTCAATTTGAGCATACTGACAAACGCTGCCGCCACTGAACCTCCAATCAATAGGCGCCCGAAGCTAGCCCAAAAGAGATCAGGCGCTACTGCGAAAACAGTTCCACCAATCGCGGCTCCCCCTGCGCCCATCGTCAGTAGCTTACGCGGTCCCCAGTGATCCGCCAGTAGACCAGCTGGTATCTGCATCGCTACGTAACTGTAGAAATAGAATGCGGATAGATTCCCTAATGCCGTGGCATTAAGAGAGAACTCAAGCGTCAACTCTGCGGTAAGTACAGCTGGTGCAACACGCTGATAAAAGCCGATGTGATAGAGCATTGCGCCCAGACCCCACATCATTATGGAGAGTCGCAACGGTGGAGGAGGTAATACGGACATATAACTCCCTTTAATAGCCTCGCATCCTTATTGGGGACTGGAAACGTTGTATCTAGTATATTGTCCTAAACCAATCACTGAATTATGAGAGTGTCTCTTGCAGGTCTCTCTTTCTCCGGAACTTCAGCGGCAAACTTCGCCCACACACTAATGGTTTCTTATTCGCATTGTGCTTCTTGATAAAATCACCGATCGTCCGTTCGAGTACCGCAACAGAAGCCAATGAATCACACCTGGTGTTGTCCTCAGTGATCAATCCAATAAATCCTGCTGAGCAGCGAAACATTTCTAGACATGAGACGGTACTGTCTGTTGCCAGTTAGCACCTATAGTTAGCGTTTACTGCCAATATTGAGACCTTATTATCAGCTACGATCCAAATGACTCTGCTAAGAGTTAGTCTGTCATATTCGACGCAAATATCAGGCAGAACTTCGATAGATGAAATTATGTATTGCGTGGCTAGAAACGCTATAGTCAATTTCACATATAGATCGCTTAAAAAATCCAGGAGATGACAAATACACTGTTCGAGCAGAATTCTCGGATGAAAACAACAGAGACTTGGAAAATGTCTTCGTGAGTAATCGACAGGCAATAAGGCCCTAACTGAATTCAAACCATCTCTGGAATTTATAGCTAATTTGATGGAATCGGAAGAAATGAACGGGAGGATAAAACCTATATCATAGGTAATCCCGTATTTGATCGAACCTCTGATGATATCACTGGCAGTTGTTATCTATAGTTTCAAAGGCTGCTTGCGCCTGTGCTCTGCATATTATCTTTCCGTCTGCAGGCATACTGCCAGTTCGCTACGCGAACGCACGCCAATTTTTCGGTATATAGCCTGAACCTGGTTTGCGACGGTTCTTTCACTTGATCTACGGCGCTGGGCGATATCAGCATTGGTTGAACCTGAAAGTAGGCTGATAACGACGTCGAGTTCGGCTTCTGTCAGATTAGCTACTCGATCTGCGGCAACCAATGGATAAGCGCCTACTAGCAGCTTATCATCGCGAATGGCAACTTCTGCAAGTTTTGCGCGCAACCCGGTTTGAGCGAAGAAAGCAGCAAGCTCGGGGCGCGATGATAATCCTAATTTTCTCTGTGCCCGTGCGGTGCAATCGGTGACCAGTGAGGATGATACGCCGAGGGTATAGGCGATTTGTTTGCTCGAATAGCCCATACCGACATACTCTGAGACTTGGCGTTCACGCAATGTCAGGCCTCGAGGATCTCTGTAGTTTGGCTCGTTTTTGACAGCAACTACGTAACGTCGTCCGTCGGTATCAAACTTGTCGACCAGGGACCATCGTCCGTCTACCAAAGCTTGCCAATTGTCGAGGGACTCATCCACATGTGCACGCCCATTTCTAGTTCGAGCCTTATCCAAAAAGCGTACAGCCGATCGCAAGGCGTCACGACTACTTGTGCTGCTTGCAGCAGCACTCGCGTCCTGGATCTTCCCATCCGGATCTAGTACGGCTTCAATGCTGTTTGTATCCGTATTCAGATACCCCCCAAGATTACGTAGCCGTAATCCTGCGCCTAGGTGGGGACCGATCTGTCGCCAGCGTTTGACTGCAATTTCCTTGGTCTGAAACTGTTCTTTCGAGTAAGTGGCAAAAACCACACTGTGACCGGTACCGGTATGCCCACCTACCAAGAGCATGTCACGAAATCTTCCTCCCGTAATCATCCTGAACTTCGGGCGTTCGCCGGGAAGAAGCGGAAACACGTCCATGCATGCGGTACCGACGCAGCGTCCACTGCGATACACCATGTCGTAAAGCTTTTGATCTGCAAGCGCATGACCGATTCGCGTCCAGCCATTTTTTAGGTGGCTTCCCTGGGAGGCGAATTCCCCGATAGTTGCTGTGGTCGGTGTATGATGATGGGTCCAGGCAATTGGTCTAGCCCCACCGGGTATCAGCGGTGTTACATGATCAACTAACCGGCCTAGCCATTCCGTATCGGACCCATTGAGGTTATAGCTTTCCTCGACTAAAGAAATCCAATCGGTCTTACCTAAAGTCATCCTTGTTCTCCCTACTAAGAATCGTTATATACCGCTGTAAGTCAGGTGTTTTGTTGATTTTGTAGAAGAGAAGTTAGCAAAAAATTGATCTTTTAATGTCAATACAACTAAAGGATGTCCTTTTGCGAGAGAATTCTGAGCGCCTGGATCGATAATCAGCTTTTGCATTACACAATACCAATATCTGCTTATAAAATTAGATTGCAAGTTCTGGGCAGCTGTTGCAAACAGTTGTTCATTCGATAGTTTGATTCGTCAAGGCCAAGGGTGTTTTAAGCTACTTCGCAGTTGATCATTTACTCCTGGTAATACGATTTTTTTTGCATTTATCACGGGTCTGGGGATGCAAGACCAAGAGGATACAGGTGGTCAGGGTGACCTATGCCCATGGGAGTATCTGTGCGCAGATGGAAGCGAACGATCTGTGCAATAGAATTGTCAACAAATTCAATAAATAAGCAGAAAATGGCAGGGAAAATAGGACGACAAAAGAAGTAGAGGCAGTTCTGTTCATGGAGGGCTACTAGATACTTCAGTCTTAGCAGTATTGTCTGAAATTGACATCGCCTACTATTGCAGCGATGCCGCCCGAAAATTAATGCGCTCCACGGCATCGAGGTTGACTGTTTGACGCGCTCGCCAAAGATCATGGTTGTCCTGCATGGCTAGCCAACTCTCAGGGGATCGCCCCAGTGCTTTGGATAGGCGCAGTGCCATATCAGGACTGACGCCGCTTTTACCCTGCAGCACACGATTTAGCGTGGAAGGGGAGACGCCAAGTTTCGCCGCAAGTTGCCTCCCCGTGATGCCATTCGGCTCCAGGTAGACCTCACGGATGAATTGGCCAGGATGCGGAGGGTTGTGCATAGGCATCAGTGGTAGTCCTCGTAATCTAGAACGTAGGCATGGCCGTCTCGGAACTCGAACGTGATGCGCCAGTTACCGTTCACCCAGATTGACCAGCGGTCTTTGCCTTGCCCCTTCAACGTATGTAGCCTGAATCCGGGGATATCCATATCCTCAATCGTCATCGCGGTATCCAAGGCGGTTAATTGCATCGTCAAGCGCCTTGCGTGTTGGGGTTGAATGCCGGACTTCGAGCCGGTTTCGTAATACCGCTTCAATCCCTTATGCAGGAACGACTTGATCATTGTTTAAGTGTAGCGTGTTGCGCATAAGGCAACAAGTGGGTCATGTTAGATGGCCGATTTCGGTTAAGGGATATAGATTGGCTAGCCTACAAGGGTCCACAGGCGCCTTGATGTTGCTGGGACCTAATAGACGCGATCTGGACGCGGTGCCTCTACAACTTATTGAAAAAATTAAAGTTATCGAAGGTTCGAATCCCTCCCTCTCCGCCATTTCTCCAATAAAAACAGCTCGTTAAAGAAATATAAAAACATCGGTACGGTTGGCGACTGGTTTCAATAACCTACATAGAATCAGTAAGATACCGAATCGTACTTGGTGCTGATCCAGGAATTTTTGTTGCCAGCAAGACACGATTGTAGACGCTGTTTTCAAGCGGGTTGCCTTGCGAGCTGGTCAGTCAACGAGTTTCTTGTTCGATTAAGGTCGACCACGTCATCAAGACGCTTTTCCATCAAGGCGATGTCAATGAGCGTCTCCAATTCGGGGAATTGTCGATGGCTAGATCGCTTCTTTTCCAATGCTGGCCCGACCTCTGGGGAGGGCAGCGGCCAGCTACTTTTCTTACCCGTTTGTTGGTTGGATGCCGGATGTTGCCCGGTCTCAGATAACGAAGCACTGCATCCAGCGTGGCCAGCCAGCATTTCGCCTTGCGTAGTTCTTTGTAATCCGTAGTCGAGGATCGGTCAAAGAAGTCCTGTACTCGATAGGCCGCGACCAGGTCGTATTGTCATTCTTTCTGCGCCATCCTTCGCAGCCGCTCTTGTGGGGCGGATGCAATGCCTGGTGCATTGTCTAATAGCCTTGAATGCACCATTGACGGGCTTGCGCTCTCTCACCGGCCGCCAGCAGCGCATCGGTTAGCCGTGGGTAACACTGGCATGTATCTGCCTCGTCTTCGAGCTGGCAGTTGTTCTTCGGCGTGGGAGTAATCGGGCAGGCTAGCTTCACCGTGCCAGTGGTTGTACCAGGTGGGCTCGGCGGTGAGATCCAGAGTCTCCGATTTCAGTGGGCGACATAGGTTGTTCCAATGTGGTGTCGAAATTTGTTCTGACCGGAGTAGCGTTGGAAAAAACGGTCGAGGTCTATATTTCCGCTGCGAGATTCGGATCGTCCTGAGGTTGCAGTCGCCGGATACGAACTTCGATCTTCGCGTTAATCACGGAACAGCGCTTTCAGGGCGCCCGTGGGTTGATCCTTCTCAGTGATGCGTTCGGCGATCTCTGCGAACGTCTCACCGGTCAGCACCAGCCGGGAGGGAATAATCAAATCCTCTGGGATTTCACGCAATGCTTGGAGTTGGTGCTGCAGCGCTTGTTCGATCAAATAGGCCTTTCACACCGTGGCGCTTCACATTCGCTTCAATCTCGGCCTTGGTTTCTTCCGAGATGTAGGCGGAAAATTGTGTCGTTGTGGATATGCCAGTTCATCCTCTACAGTTTTGTAGATTTATAAAGAGAATACTATAGGGTCATGAGATAACCAAGCTCCGGGCATATTTCGGCTTCTCTTAGACACGATCCGCATATCGTTGCTTTGTAACCCATTGATAAAGCGAGAAACACCGAAGATTCGACAAGCCAGCGCGGAGCGTTGGCGCAGGACGCCGGCTTTGCCGGCGCCCCGCAGGTGTGAGCTGCGCAGCAGCGAATCAATCTCCCTAAAGTCTTAACCTTGAGTTTTGCAAACAAATGCTTGTACGACACTGTCCAAATCTTGCCTTGATAACCCCCATACCTGCCAAGATAACGTAAGGGCTTTACGATAGACAGGTAATTGGCTGGGCACAGAGAGCATATACTGTGAGTATTCAGCCAACATGGGGTGTGAGACCGGTAGCGCTTCGGCCACCCCGGGGCTTGGTCGGGGCGAGGAGAGGGGAATGTCATCACCATGAAAGGATTCGGTTTTTCGGCAGGTACACGGAATGCGTCGGGTAACGACCCGGACACCGAGTTACTGCGCTCAGAGTTGTTCAGCATCGAGCAACTGAATCGTCACGCGGTAAAACTGGCGGGCCAGCATAAAATCGATCCACGCCCAGGGCCGGACAGATTACTGCCACGTCTGGCGGACAATGAGCGGGTTCTGCTGGCGGCCTATGACGTGGTGACAGCCGCGGCCACACCGGGACAACGGATTGTGCCGGCAGAGGCCTGGCTGCTGGACAATTTTTATCTTGTCGAGCAGCAGATCTGTCTGGCGCGCCGGCATCTGCCGCGTGGCTACAGTCGGCAATTGCCGCGACTGGCTGATGGTCCGTCAGCCGGGTTCCCCCGTGTTTATGATTTGGCGTTGGAACTGATTTCTCACATGGATGGTCGTGTCGACAAAGACAACGCCACCCACTTCATCGCTGCCTACCAGACCGCCAAGCCGCTGAAACTTGGCGAATTGTGGGCATTCCCGATCATGCTGCAGTTGGCGCTGCTGGAAAACCTTCGCCGCGTTGGCTTGCGTATTGCCCGTCGGCGCGAAGAGCGTGACGCGGCCATCACTTGGGCCGACCACATGCTCGCGACGGCTGAAAGGGAACCGAAACAGCTTATCCAGTTGCTGGCCAAGTTCGCCAATGCCGATGTGCCTCTGACTGCGCCGTTTGTGGAGGAATTTTACGCAAGACTCCAGGCTCAGGGGCCCTCTATGGCCTTTGTTCAAACCTGGGTCGAGCAAAAACTACTCGAACAAGGGGTGTCCGCGACGCAGTTATCGGCGGTGGCCGCCCGAACGGCCGCGACCAACCAGATCTCCATCGCCAACAGTATCGGCAGTCTGCGTTTCATAGGAACTATGGACTGGCGCCATTACGTCGAATCGCTCAGTGTTGTCGAACAGACTCTGCGTGAAGACCCGACGGGGATACATGCCGGCCAGGACTTCGCCACACGCGACCGCTACCGGCATGTCGTTGAAGACGTCGCCCGAGGTTGTGCGCACTGTTCGTGTAGCGAGTTAGAGGTGGCACGCGAAGCCATCGCCTTCGCGCAGACTGCTGCCGAGCGATTGGGCACCAACGACCGCAGCGCCCATGTCGGATACTATCTGGTCGATCACGGACGGCAGAGTCTGGAGCGTAAGCTTGGCTGTCGTTTGTCGTGGAAATTACGGGCCGGCCGAGTGCTCCGGCGTTTCCGTCTGCCCCTTTACCTTGGTCCCATCCTGTTGCTTACCGCACTGTCGACATCGGTCGTGCTTTTCCCTTTCGGCGGATTCGGGCCGGGGGACTGGCGCTACTGGTTTTTTACGATCACCGGAATCATTGGCATCTCGGCGCTGGCCGTCCCGCTGGTGAACCTGCTGCTCACGCTGGTCTTACCGCCCCGCGCGTTACCTCGCCTAGATTTCTCGCGGGGGATTCCAGATATTCACCGCACCATGGTGGTGGTCCCCACTTTGCTGAGCAGGCCACAGGAGATCGATAATCTTCTCGAAGCCCTGGAGATCCGCTATCTCGGTAATCGCGATGACAATCTGTATTTTGCCTTGCTGACGGATTTCCGTGATGCGCCTGAGCGCACGCTGCCGGAGGATGACGCCTTGCTCGCCTATGCGCGCGCAGCTGTCCAGACGCTCAATGAGACCTATCGCGAGGACCGCCCGTGCATCTTCTATCTGTTCCACCGGCCTCGGGTGTGGAACTCCTACGAACGGGTGTGGATGGGATATGAGCGCAAACGCGGCAAACTGGAGCAGTTCAATGCCTTGCTGCGGGGCAGGGGGCAAGCTGCATTCTCGGAACTTGTCGGTGATGCGTCCATTCTCAGTTCGATCCAGTACGTCATCACCCTGGATACCGACACGCAACTACCCCGCGACGCGGCACGCGCAATGATAGGAAACATCGCCCATCCGCTCAATCGGCCGGTGTACGATGCCGACAAGGGGCGCATTGTCGAAGGTTACGCGATCCTGCAGCCACGCGTATCGATCAGTCTGACCAGTGCCGGCCAGTCACGCTTTGCGAAACTATTCGCGGGTGAGTCAGGCATCGATCCCTACACGCGCGAGGTATCGGATGTCTACCAGGACCTCTTCGGCGAGGGGTCATTCATCGGTAAGGGTATCTACGATGTAGACGCCTTTCGTCAGGCTGTTGATGGGCGCTTTCCAGAGAATTTGATTCTCAGTCACGACTTATTGGAAAGTGGCTATGCGCACTCGGCCCTGGTGACTGATGTTGACCTGATTGAAGAGCATCCAGACACCTACGCGATAGAAGCCAGCCGTCGGCATCGGTGGATACGCGGCGACTGGCAGCTGGCCGGTTGGCTGCTGCCAAGTGTGCCTGGACCGGACCGTGTCGATGATTCAAGTAGATCAAAATCGAAGCGGCAAGCGAATCCGCTATCAGCCTTGTCGATGTGGAAAATTTTCGACAACCTTCGCCGTAGCCTCGTATCGCCGGCCCTGCTCGCTTTACTGATCGGGGGTTTGCTGTTTGGTCCGGGACCGGTGTGGTTTTGGCCCCTGCTGGTCGGGGCGGTGGTGTTTTTGCCCACTGTGCTGGGAACCGTGATCGAACTCATCCGCAAACCAGGAGAACGTGACTGGCTGGTGCATCTGATCCAGACCAGCAATTCCGCGAGCAGCCCGATGGCACGCGGTTTGCTGACCCTGGCCCTATTGCCTTACGACACGTTGATTTGCCTGGATGCGATTCTACGCTCGGGTGTACGGATGTTGTTTACACGCCGTGGATTGTTGCTCTGGCACATGAGCGCCTACGCAAGCCGCAACGCGCGCCGTTCGTTGACCGATTTTTTCAGGGAGATGTGGATCGCGCCTGTTCTGGCGCTGGTCCTGGCCTTCGTATTGCTGGGCGGTCGGCCGGTGGAGTGGCTTTTCTGGGCGCCCGTCTTGTTACTCTGGCTGGTGTCGCCCGTGGTCGGTTGGTGGATCAGCCTGCCACTGTCATCCTCTGTACCTGATTTGACTGTCGAGCAACGAGCGTTCCTGCGGGCGTCTGCCCGGCGAACATGGCGTTTTTTCGCAGAGTTTGTCGGTCCGGAGAATAACTGGTTGCCGCCTGATAATCTGCAGGAATATCCGGCGCCTACCATTGCCTCGCGAACTTCACCAACGAACATTGGCATGTCGCTGCTGGCCGACCTGAGCGCATACGATTTCGGTTACATTGCAGGCGGCGAATTCCTGCGACTTGTCGGGAATACGCTGGCCACGATGGAAAAGCTGGAACGCTACCGCGGCCATTTTTACAATTGGTACGACACACACACCCTGCAACCGCTTTCCCCGCAATATGTCTCTTCAGTGGACAGCGGCAATCTGGCGGGTAGTTTGCTTACCCTGCAAGCGGGACTGGTCGAATTGAAAGATCAGCCGGTGCTGTCAGTAAACGCGTTTCAGGGGCTGCAGGACACCTTGCGGGTGCTTGCCGAACACCTGCCGTCTCCACCAATCCCGGAACTTGCCGATAAGATCAAGGTGTTGCAGGACACACTGCAGTCCCACTCACCGAACGGGCTGCCACAGACACTAGCTGGCGCCGATAGCCTGCTGGATGAGATCCATAGTGCCGGCGCTGCGGTGCTTGCATCGCTTCACGCAGATACTGATGTAGACAGCGAACTGTATCACTGGGCGCAGGCCTTCGACCAGCAATCCCGCGCACTTCGAGAAGATCTCAGGTTTCTGGTCTCTGAGCCGCGGCGTTTCAGCAATGTTCCGACACTGGCGGAATTGGCCAGAAAAAATATGGTTGATGCTGATGAGCTGTCGTCAGCCGGGACAGTTGCGGCGGTTGGATTACGTTATAAGGGCGCGATGGAGCGGCTCAGAATCATCGATGATCTGGTGGAACGTTGCCGGGAACTGGCGGTGATGGATTTTGAGTTTCTCTACGACAGATCGCGCAGCTTGTTGACCATAGGTTACGATGTTGGCGAACGGCGACGGGATCCGTCCTGCTACGATCTGCTGGCATCAGAGGCGCGTCTGGCCAGTTTTCTGCTCATCGCGCAGGGGCAGTTGCCGCAAAAGCATTGGTTCGAACTCGGTCGCTTGCTGACGAGTCATGGCGGTAACGTGAGTCTGATTTCGTGGAGCGGCTCGATGTTCGAGTACCTCATGCCGCTATTGATAATGCCGAGTTACGAAAACACCTTGTTGCAGCAGACCTGCAAGGCTGCGGTGTCGCGCCAGATACAATATGGTCGACAACGGGCTGTCCCCTGGGGCATTTCCGAGTCCTGCTACAACGCCACTGATATGCACCAGGTCTACCAGTATCGGGCGTTCGGCGTGCCCGGACTCGGCCTCAAACGCGGACTGCTAGACGACCTGGTCGTCGCGCCTTATGCCAGCGCACTGGCGCTGACAGTGAGCCCATTGGAGGCGTGCCGCAACTTGCAGACGCTGGCCAGCAATGGGTTTCTCGGCGCCTATGGGTTCTACGAGGCAGTCGATTACACACCTTCGCGTGTACCGCGGGGGAAGAATCACGCCGTCGTGCGTGCTTTCATGGCACATCATCAGGGCATGAGCCTGTTGGCCTTTGAGCATGTATTGCTCGACCGGCCGATGCAGCGCCGATTCATGTCTGACCCCCTCGCAAGGGCGACGCAATTGTTGCTGCAGGAGCGTGTGCCGAAGAGGGGCGCTACCTTACATCCTCATGCGGCTGAAGTGAGCGCCGCCGCGCGACCGTCCGCTGCGGAAACCGGCGCGATCATGCGTGTGTTTACCGACCCGAACACGGCCTTACCTGAAGTTCATCTGTTGTCCAACGGCAAGTACCACGTTATGGTGACCCATGCCGGTGGTGGTTACAGTCGCTGGCGCGATCTGGCCGTCAGCCGTTGGCGCGAGGACGCCACTTCCGATTGCTGGGGTACATTCATTTATCTGCGCGACCGCGACACGGGGCGCTATTGGTCAACCACGTACCAACCGACACTGCGTGAGGCCGATCGCTACGAGGCAATATTCGTACAGGCGCGCGCTGAATACCGGCGCCGCGATGAGGCGATCGAAGCGCACACCGAGATCAGCGTTTCACCTGAAGACGATGTCGAGATCCGCCGTGTCACGCTTACCAACCTGTCGTCCGGTACACGTCATATTGAAGTGACCAGTTACGCTGAGATCGTTTTGGCGTCATTGAACACAGACCTGGCTCATCGCTGTTTCAGCAACCTGTTCGTGCAAACCGAAATCGTGCCTGACCGTCAGGCGATCCTCTGTACGCGGCGCGCCCGGACACCGGGAGAGCAGGTGCCGTGGATGTTTCACCTGTTGGCAGCACCTGGAACGAATGCCGACGTGCCATCTTACGAGACTGATCGCGCGAAATTCATCGGCCGAGGTCGAACGCTGGCCAACCCAGCGGTACTGGATAGCAGTAACAGACGGTCAACCTTGTCGAATACCGATGGATCGGTGCTCGATCCCATTGTGGCGATCCGCCGCACCATTATCTTGTTGCCAGACGAATCGGCGACCGTGCAGATTATTTCCGGCGTCGCGGACACGCGCGAGGTAGCGTTGGCTGTGCTTGAGAAGTATTGTGACCGGCACTTTGTTGAACGCGCCTTTGAAATGGCATGGTTTCAAAGTCAGGAGGTGCTGCACCAGATCAATGCAACCGAGGCTGAGGCACAGGTCTATGGCCGACTCGCCAGCTCGGTCATTTACGCTAACGCCTTGCGTCGCAGCCGGCCCAGTGTGATTGCCCGCAATCAGCTTGGTCAGTCCGGACTTTGGCGTTTTTCCGTTTCCGGAGACCTGCCTATTGTGCTGGTTCGTATCGGCCACATGGACCGCATCGACCTGATAAAACAGGTGCTTCAGGCCCATGCCTATTGGCGGGCGAAGGGCCTGACTGCAGACCTGGTGATCGTGAATGAGGATTTCTCTGGTTACCGCGCGGTTTTGCAGGATCTCATCGTGGGACTGATCAACGCAGGTCCCGAAGCGCAGATTATCGACAAACCGGGCGGGGTATTCGTGCGGCGTGCCGAAGAACTTTCCGAAGAAGACAGGGTCTTGTTCCAGTCTGTCGCCCGGGTCGTGTTCACCGGTTCCGCCGAAACACTGGTCGAGCAGGTGGAACGCCGCATGGTGGTTGAGCGTATGCCGGATCGTCTGGCGCTTTCGCGGAAAGCGGTTGCGGAACCGCCTTATCCGCTGCCGGCGCGCGAACGTATTTTCTGCAACGGTCTCGGGGGATTCACGCCTGACGGGCACGAATACGTCATCACCCTCGAACCTGGTCAGCGCACGCCGGCGCCGTGGGTCAATGTCATCGCAAGTCCGTATATTGGCACGGTCGTCAGCGAGAGTGGGAGCGCATACACCTGGGTGGGAAATGCGCACGAGTTCCGGCTGACCACATGGCACAATGACCCGCTTTGCGACAGCAGTGGTGAGGCACTATATATCCGCGACGAGGAAACGGGGGCCTTCTGGTCGCCGACGCCATTGCCCGCCTGCGGTCGATCCGGGTATGTGTGCCGGCACGGGTTTGGATACAGCGTGTTCGAGCACTACGAGGATGGTATCTCGTCGGAACTGTTCAGCTACGTCGCGACGGACGCACCGGTGAAGTTCGTGGTTGTAAAGCTGCGCAACCACTCGGGGCGACTGCGTCAATTGTCGGTTACCGGGTATTGGGAACTGGTGCTCGGCGAGTGGCGACACAGCAATCTGATGCACATTGTTACCGAAGCGGATCCGCACAGTGGGGCACTGTTCGCCCGTAATGCCTACGGCCGCGAATGTGCCGATCGGGTTGTCTTTGGGCAGGTCAGCGAGCCCGAATATACGGTGACTGGAAACCGTACCGAGTTCATCGGCCGCAACGGCTCACTGGCTAAACCGGCAGCTATGGGCCGCAAGCGACTGTCGGGCAGGGTAGGCGCGGCCCTCGATCCATGTGCCGCGATACAGACTAAGATTGAACTGGCCGACGGACAGGAACGAGAGATTGTTTTTGTGTTTGGCGCGGCCAGCGACACCGACGAAGCACAGTATTTCATCCAGCGATTCGGCGGACCGGCTGGTGCACGGCAGGCATTGGAAGTAGTGTGGGGCTACTGGAACCATACCTTGGGCGCGGTACGAGTGGAGACGCCGGATGCTGCGCTGGATGTGTTGGCCAACGGCTGGTTGGTCTATCAAACACTGTCCTGCAGGCTCTGGGGGCGCAGCGGCTACTATCAGTCCGGCGGTGCCTACGGTTTTCGCGATCAACTGCAGGACACCATGGCGCTGATCCATGCCACACCGTGGCTCGCCCGCGAGCAATTGATCCGTTGTGCCGGACGCCAGTTTCTGCAGGGTGACGTGCAGCATTGGTGGCATCCACCGAACGGGCAAGGCGTGCGTGCGCATTTTTCCGACGACTATCTGTGGCTACCGTACGCCACCTCCCGTTATGTGCTGGCGACCGGCGATGCGGGAGTACTCGATGAGCCAATAAACTTCCTCGAGGGCCGCGAGTTGTATCCGGAGGAGGAGGCATACTATGACCATCCGCAAGGATCGACTGAGGTGGCAAGCCTCTATGAGCATTGTGTGCGGGCAATCAAACATGGTTTACGTTTTGGTGACCATCAACTTCCGCTAATGGGCTGTGGTGACTGGAACGACGGCATGAATCTCGTCGGCCGTGATGGCAAGGGTGAGAGCGTTTGGCTGGCGTGGTTCCTGTACGAGAATCTGCAGCTGTTTGCCGGCTTGGCTGGTAGCCGAAACGATGACGTCTTTGCCGAAGTTTGCACCGGGCAGGCTGAGTTACTGCGTAAGAACATTGAGGCCAATGCCTGGGACGGTGGTTGGTATCGACGGGCCTATTTTGATGATGGCACACCCTTGGGTTCGTTTCTTAATGACGAATGCCAAATCGATTCGATCAGCCAGAGTTGGGCAGTGATTTCAGGCGGTGGCGACCCAATGCGTGCCGAACAGGCGATGGCGGCGGTGGACACACGCCTGGTTCGACGTGATGGCCAGTTAATCCAGCTGCTCGATCCGCCATTCGATAAATCAGACCTTGAGCCCGGTTATATCAAAGGCTACGTGCCCGGCATCCGTGAGAACGGCGGCCAATATACCCATGCCGCGATCTGGGCCACGACCGCGTTTGCCATGTTGGGTGACCGGGAGCGGGCGTGGGAATTGTTCGCCATGCTCAACCCCATCAATCATGGTAATGAGCCGGAGAAGATCGAACGCTACAAGGTAGAGCCGTACGTTATGTGCGCGGATATTTACGGTGCACCACCGCACACAGGCCGGGGAGGTTGGACGTGGTACACCGGGGCGGCGGGCTGGATGTACCGACTAACTGTGGAAACACTACTAGGCTTGCGACTGGAAGTCGACCATCTGCGCATTGCACCCTGCATACCGGCACATTGGGAGTCGTACAAAATTCACTACCGATATCGCGATACCTACTACCACATCACCGTCGGGCGCGTCGGTGAAAATCTGGGGCAGGCAATCCGCGTGACGCTGGACGGTGGTGTGGTGAATTGGGCCAACGCAGACGGGGTTGCAGGGCCGCAAGGCATGATCCCAGTGGCAGACGACCGCCGCGAGCACCATGTCCAGGTGGATTTGGGCTAAAGGGCGATTTGAGCAGCAACCATCATCCGGCGGACCTCAAAAGCGTGGTTGTCAGGGCAGGGGTGGTGGTATCGGTTACTATTCAACAAACGATATGCCGGTGATTTGGTACTGATCGGGGTTTGTTGGAGTTTTTGGGGATTGACCAGGGCACCCGGAGAATTGGATCACTGTGTACGAATCCAGGTCCATGTGTCGCTTCGCTGAGATCGATCTGGGCCGGGAGCCGGTGCCGGACGAGAGTACGATCCTTCAATTTCACCATCTGCTGGAGCGCCATCATCTGGGCGACGCCTTGTTTCAGTCGATTGGCGAGTACCTGCAGGAAAAAAGACTGCGTATCGGCAGCGGCACAATCGTCGATGCCAGTATTATCAGTGCGCCGAGTTCCACGAAAAATCAGTCCAAGTCGCGGTATCCTGAGATGCATCAGACGCGCATCGATTGATCCGAATTATGCGACGTAAAATTGGTCAAGAAACCGAAAAAATTCTGTTTTTCAATGAATAATCACGGTTCTTGAAGAAAACGGGCTTTCGTCATCACTAAATCAGACTTGCCTTAAGTTAGATTATCGCGAAAAAATTCTACGGTGCGCTCCCAGGCCAAATTTGCTGCTGTTTCGTTGTATCTCGGTGTGGAGTTGTTATGAAAACCGTGGCGAGTGCCGGAATAGACATAGCGCACATATGACTTCTGGTTTGATTTAAGCGCTGTTTCAAAGTCAGGCCACATTGCGTTGATCCTTGGATCATTCTCGGCAGACTGAATCACCAACGGTGCCTGAATTTTTACTACATCCTCGCTTCTGGGGGCAGCGCCGTAGAACGGAACGGCCGCAGACAGGTCGGCACCCATTTTCACGGCGAGAAAGTTCACTGTGCCACCACCCCAACAAAAACCTACGGCGCCCAGTTTTCCATTGGATAGCTCATGAGATTTAAGATACTTTGCACTGTTCAGCATATCCGTCTTTAGTTTTGTTTGGTCAAGGCTGCGCTGGAGCGTTCGCCCATCATCATCATTGCCAGGATAACCACCCACTGGAAACAATCCGTCCGGCGCCAGCGCCAGAAATCCTTCCGCTGCAAAACGGCGTGCAACATCTTCTATATAAGGGTTTAATCCACGATTCTCGTGGATGACAATAACAGAAGGAAAAGGACCTTCTGCAGTCGGCCGCACAAGATAGCCGCGCATTTCACCCGTTGTGCCACCCGGTGAACCGTACTCAACGTAGTTTGCCCTAATGCGATCATCCGTAAAGGAGATTGTCTGTGCCTCAGCGTAACGCGGTAGTAGCGCCTGGGCCATAGTGAGGCCGGATATGCCGGCAATCGAGATCGCGCTTGCTCGGCTAAGGAAATCACGTCTGCTCATGTAGCCATGGCAATATTCGTCGTATAAATCATAAATTTCATCATCGATGTTGATTTTTTCCATAATATATCCTTCGGAGAATCGATCTCTATTCATTGGACTGTAATTTAAATATATCCCAATCTACAGTCTGTAAAAAGCCTATAAATTACATGTTGATCTGCGTTTAGTATCGGTTCACTGAAACCAGTTATTTGCATTGAAAGTTGATCCAGGGTGTTGTTTTAGGAGTTCATTCTTGCAGGCAGTTGATGGGAAGCTAATGGTTCATTTGCCATATCACTCTCGTCTGATACCGGTTGTCCGCACACCCGCTTCAACGTCGTATCGGTGCATCAATCCATGTTCTTTCGGGCGCAGATTGAAGCAAGCAGGTCAGGAAGTTCCCGCATGTCATCAAACACAGCATCCGGATTGAGTGCCGCCACGGTTTCACGCAGGTTGGCCGGACCCGCGTGAGAACCACCGGTAAACGCGCACACGCGCATTCCGGCCCGCTTCGCTGCCTGAACGCCGGGGGCGCTGTCCTCGATAACAATACAAGTAGCTGGTTCAGCGCCCATGGATGAGGCGGCATACAGAAACAGGTCAGGTGCCGGCTTGCCGTTCTGCACGGCGCTGGAACTATATATATGGGGTTCGAAGTGATCCAGCAACCCGGTCACCGAAAGCGACAACCGGATCCTGTCAATCTTGCTTGAAGAAGCGACGCAGCAGCGATTTACAAGACGAATGATGGCTTCGCCGACGCCTGGTATCGGTTTGAGTTCACGACGCAGCCGATCATAGAAACGTTTCTGCATCCTACTCAAATGCTTCGGAGTCAAGACCAGATCGAACTCCTCCTCGAGCACTTGGATGTCGTGGGCCAGGGAGCGGCCTAAAAAACGATTATAAGCGAGGCGTTCTTCAACGGCTCCACCTGCCTCCTTGATAACCTCCAACCACACCGCCATGGCGATCGGCTCACTGTCAACGAGTACCCCGTCGCAATCAAATATGACAAGGTTTTCTGTCACTTTGTCATCGCGACTGGGTCCTCAGACAGCCCCGTCAGATATCGAGCCAGGACTCGCTCAACACCATCAGCCCATAGGGCGGAGAGCGCTGTTGAGAAGCGCTCGCGAAAGATGCCCGATTGACCCGTCTCACCGTAGATATCCTTCATCGATAGCCAGGCCATCGGGTCGTGCCGGGCCGCGTGGGCAATTGAGGTCAGCCGATCCCAGTTGGGATCATTCGGTTCAATGTTCCGACCACTATCTGTGGTGCCGAAACAGTAGCGACACCACAGGGCTGACACAAGCGCAAGCCCCTCGACATCGGCGCCGGTTTTTAGTCTGTCAGTGATTGAGGGGATAATGAATTTCGGCTGTCGGTTGGAGCCGTCCAGGCAAAGCCTGCGGATGGTGTCGGCGATTTTAGGGTTTGCGAAGCGCTCCTTGATAAGCTCAAAATAGTTACCGAGATCGGTATCCTGCAGCGGCGGCACCACAGGTATAATCTCCTCATGCTCGACCTTTTCGAGGAAACTTCGCACCAGTGGATGCTCCATCGCCTCGTGCGCAAAGTGTATGTCCATGAGGCCGGCGGGATAAGCAATCGTAGCGTGCCCGCCATTGAGTATACGAATCTTCATAGTCTCATAAGGCGAGACATCGTTTACGAATTGAACACCGACGTTTTCCAGCGCGGGCCGTCCACTCGGGAAGTTGTCTTCCAGGACCCACTGGGTGAAATCCTCGCAGAACACGGGTGAGGCATCATCAATGCCGAAATCCTTTGCCAACAAATCACGTTCTCTTGCGCTGGTGGCCGGTGAGATACGGTCGACCATACCGTTTGGAAAGGCCACGCTACCCTCGATCCAGTCGGCGAGGCCGGGATCGGACAGCCGCGCCAACCCGGCCACTGCGTTACGGGTGACTACGCCGTTGTGGGGTAGGTTGTCGCACGACATGACCGTGAAAGCCGGGATGCCTGCGCTGCGGCGTTGTTTCAGACCCTCGACGATCAGACCGAAAACGGAGTTTGGGCTTTCCGGATTGGCGGCGTCGGCTATGATCTCGGGATGCCCAGCGTCGAAGACACCCGAGGCCGGGTCAATGAAGTACCCGCCTTCGGTGATGGTCAATGACACGATACGGATGGCGGGATCGGTCAGGGTACGAATAATTTTCGAGCTGTCTCCCGGAGTCAAAAAATCGATCATTGACCCCGTCACCCGCGCTGTGCTTTTAGCGGCCGATTGCTCCACTACCGTGGTCAGGAAATCCTGTTTCTTCAGGGATTGCCGCATTCGCTCGTCCGATGATAGTACGCCGGCGCCGATGATCGCCCAGTCATGGTCGACGCCGGTGTTGAACAGTGCATCGAGATACACCGCCTGGTGCGCCCGATGGAAGTTGCCGACGCCGAAATGCACGATTCCAGGCGACAGTGCCGCGCGAGTGTAGGAGGGCACGGCCGCCGAGACAGAAATACAGCCAAGGTTTTGGGTGCAGAGCCTTGTGGTCATGGTATAGGTCCCTTCGGTTATCTCACGTAATTTCGCCGCGGTGAACCTCAGCTCATCCAGTTTCCGCCGTCGACGTTGTAGGTCTGGGCGACTATATAGTTCGCCTCCTGCGAGGCCAGAAAAACCGCTATGCCGGTCAAATCCTCGGCGCGTCCCATGCGTCCGAATGGCACGGCTTCACCGACCAAGCGTTTCTTCTCCCCCAGCGGGCGATTCTCGTATTGTGCGAACAGCGCATCGACATGCTCCCAGTGCTCTCCCTCCACCACACCGGGCGCGATGGCATTGACATTGATGCCGTGTTTGATGAGATCGAGCCCCGCCGATTGGGTCAGGCTGATGAGCGCGGCTTTGGTCGCGCAATAAACCGCGACCAAAGCCTCTCCGCGACGGCCGGCCTGGCTCGCCATATTGATGATCTTGCCGCCCTTGCCACGGGCGATCATAGACTTCGCCACCGCTTGCAGCGCGAACAGTGCCCCGGCCACATTGACCGAAAACAACCGATCGTAGCTCTCGCGGGTAATCTCTACTACCGGTGCGAGGTCGAATAGCGCTGCATTGTTGATGAGGATGTCGATGCGCCCAAAATTCTCCTCGACCACGCGCACCGAGGCGTCGATGGAATCCTGCCGGGTGACATCCAGATGCACTGCAATAGCAGCACCACCGAGCTCCGCAGCGGTGCGTTCGGCCTCATCAATATTGATATCCGCTATCGCCACTCGCGCGCCTTCCTGCACATAGCGCGCAGCAAATGCCTTGCCGATACCACGGGCAGCGCCCGTGATGATTGCTGACTTACCGGCCAGCCGCCCCGTCTGATCGTTGCTCATCCTAATAGCTTCCTTTTTTGCCATGGTTTCGCCGTGCGCCATGGCTCATTCAGTTCGCGCCACCAGCTTCATCGGCCTTGCGATGAGATAAATCTTCGAGCTTGGCTGCAAGACCGTCTGTCTAGAGCACCTGTCCGTTGGCATCCAGCCGGTGCACTTGGCCTTCCTCGGGGGTCAGCCACAGGCGGTCGCCGGGGTGTGCTGAAAATTCGCCGCCTGCGCGCGCATTGATGGTGCCGATGTTGTCGACCTTTATGTGTAGAAAGGTATCTGAACCAAGATGTTCCGACACGCTGACAGTGCCCTCCCACAATCCCCCGTCGGTCGATAGCTTTAGATGCTCGGGTCGTACACCGATGGTATCGGCATCAAACTTCGGCGCATGATTTCCACTGATGAAGTTCATCTTGGGTGACCCGATAAAGCCGGCCACGAACAGGTTGCGCGGATTGCGGTAGAGCTCCAGCGGCGTACCAACCTGCTCGATGCGACCGGCGTTCAAAACGACGATCTTGTCTGCCATAGTCATCGCCTCGACCTGATCATGGGTCACATAGATCATTGTGGTCTTTAGCTTCTGGTGCAGTTCGGTGATCTCGAGCCGCATATTTCCCCGCAAGGCCGCATCGAGATTGGAGAGGGGCTCATCAAACAGGAACGCTGCCGGTTCGCGTACGATGGCGCGCCCTATGGCCACGCGCTGGCGCTGTCCACCCGAGAGCTGGCCGGGACGCCGTTCCAGATAGTCTGTGAGGTTCAGAACATTGGCCGCTGCCTCCACTCGTTGATCGATATCTTCCTTGTTAAATCCAGCCATCTTCAGTGGGAAAGCTATATTCTTGCGCACCGACATATGCGGGTAGAGCGCATAGGACTGAAAGACCATTGCGAGGCCGCGCAAAGCCGGTGGCACACGAGTAGCATCCTTGCCGTTGATCTTTATGATGCCGCTGGTGACGTCCTCGAGACCGGCAATCAACCGCAGCAGTGTCGACTTGCCGCAACCCGATGGTCCGACAAAGACCACGAATTCCCCGTCTTCGATCTCCAGATCGATCGACGGAATGACCTCGGTTTCCCCGAATGTTTTGTTGACATTGGACAGTGTGATTTTACCCATGATTGTGTTCCTATTTGACGGCGCCAAAGGTGAGACCGCGTACCAGCTGTTTCTGGCTGAACCAGCCCATTATCAGGATGGGTGCAATTGCCATGGTTGAGGCGGCGCTGAGTTTGGCATAAAACAGTCCCTCGGGGCTGGAATAGCTGGCGATGAAAGCGGTCAGCGGGGCCGCCTTGGCCGCCGTCAGGTTCAGCGTCCAGAAGGCTTCGTTCCAAGCGAGGATGATGTTGAGCAGCAGGGTTGAGGCGATGCCGGGTAGCGCCATCGGAGTCAGTACATGGATAATCTCCGCGGCGAGCGTCGCACCGTCCATGCGTGCAGCTTCGAGGATCTCTCCCGGGATTTCTTTGAAGTAGGTGTAGAGCATCCAGATGATGATTGGCAGATTGATCAGTGTCAGCACGATCACCAACCCGCTTAGCGTGTCCAGCAGCCCGTAGTCGCGGAAGATCAGGTAGATCGGGATCAGTACGCCGACCGGTGGTAGCATCTTGGTTGACAGCATCCACATCAGTACGTTCTTGGTCTGCTTGCCGGGCACAAAAGCCATGGCCCAGGCCGCCGGAATGGCGATCAGCAGACCGAGCAGCGTGGAGCCCAGCGAGATGACCACCGAATTCCAGAAGTGGCGAAAATAGTTCGAACGTTCATGTACGTCGCCGTAATTTTCCAGTGTCCACTCAAAGGCAAGGAAGGAGGGCGGCGAAGCAATCGCCTCAGCCTCGGTCTTGAAGCTGGTCAGGATGGTCCAGAGGATCGGAAAAAAAATGGCCAATCCAACCATCCAGGCCAGAACAGTGACTAGGGTCTTGTGGGATCTTGTGACTGTGCGTGCCATGGTCTCAAACCTCCAGGTTCTTGCCGATCATCCGCATCAGGAAGATCGCCACGATATTGGCCAGAATCACCGCGATGATGCCGCCCGCGGAACCGCCGCCGACATCGAACTGAAGCAGTGACTGGGCGTAGACCAGAAAAGTGATGTTAGTCGATGCATAGCCCGGCCCACCGTTGGTGGTAACCAGAATCTCGGCGAAAATCGATAACAAGAAGATAGTCTGGATCAGTATCACAACCGTGATCGCACGGGCCAGATGCGGTAGCACGATATAGATAAACCGGCTGAGTGTACTGGCTCCGTCCATCTCCGCCGCCTCGAGTTGCTCCTGGTCCAGCGACTGCAACGCGGTCAACAGAATCAGGGTAGCGAAGGGCAGCCATTGCCAGGCGACGATCAGGATGATGGACAACAATGGCGCCTGTCCGAAGAAATCATACGGTGCCAATCCCAGGAACTTTGCGGCATGGGCAAACAGGCCATTCACAGGATTCATGAACATGTTTTTCCATACCAGCGCCGATACTGTCGGCATCACAAAGAAAGGGGCGATAACCAGAATGCGGACGATGCCTTGTCCCCAAATCGGTTGGTTGAGCAGCAGTCCCAGGCCGGTCCCGCCGATGATGGTGATAAACAGGACGCCGCCGACCAGAAGAAGGGTGTTGGTCAGCGCCTCGAAGAACGCGGGGTCGGTGAGAAAGTACTGGTAGTTGGTCCAGCCTGTCCACTCCTCCATCCCAGGCATCAACAGGTTGTAACGGAGAAACGAAAAGTAGACCGTCAGCGAAAGGGGAATGAGCATCCAACCGAGCAACAGCAGCACGGAAGGGGAAATCATGAAACGCGCGGCAGTTCGGGAATGTATCGTCGCCATGACGCAAGCCCTCTTGGTTTGCAGTGATCAGGCTGGGGGCCGACAGTGCCGCGTCGACCCCCGACTGGCGGAAGGTTACTTGGGGTAACCCGCCTTCCTCATCTCGCGCTCGGTCAGCGCCTGGGCGCGCTGCAGCGCCTCGTCAGCACTGATCATGCCGGCGAGTGCCGCGGCAAACTGTTGACCGACTGCCGTACCCAGACCCTGAAACTCCGGAATCGCCACGAACTGGATGCCAACATAGGGAACGGGTTTGACACTCGGGTTGGTCGGATCGGCCGAGTTGATGGAATCCAGCGTCATTTTCGCGAACGGTGCCGCTTCCTGGTACATCGGATTCTCGTAGAGTGAAGTGCGTGTTCCCGGTGGGACATTGGCCCAACCCTCTTTGGACGCTACGAGATTCAAATAGTCCTTGCTCGTTGCCCAGGCGATGAATTTTTGTGCCGCATCGACCTTCTTGGAACCGGCGGGAATGGCAAGCGACCAGGCCCAGAGCCAATTCCCGCGCTTGCCGAGTCCATTATCCGGGGCCAATGCGAAACCAACCCGGTCGGCGACCTGGCTATCCTCCGGATTGGTGACGAAAGAGGCGGCCACCGTGGCATCGATCCACATGCCGCACTTGCCCGACTGGAACAACGCCAGGTTTTCGTTGAAGCCATTCGAGGAGGCGCCCGGGGGACCGGCGTCCTTCATCAGGTCGATATAGAAGTTCAGGGTGTTCTTCCACTCCGGCTGGTCGAACTGGGGCCGCCAGTTCTCATCGAACCAGCGGGCGCCGAACGAATTGGCGGTCGCGGTCAGGAACGCCGTGTTCTCGCCCCAGCCCGCTTTGCCGCGCAGGCAGATACCATAGATCTCATTGTCCTTGTCGGTGATCTTGCGCGCCGCCTCGGCAACAAAATCCCAG
Organism: uncultured Gammaproteobacteria bacterium; assembly: GCA_963820955.1. GTDB lineage: Bacteria > Pseudomonadota > Gammaproteobacteria > Chromatiales > Chromatiaceae. The sequence continues at coordinate 124,700 of CAWGCA010000041.1, forward strand.
CTTGGCGCGTCCGGCATCGAAAGCCCGGCCTTTTCGAACAGGTCAGTGCGGTACATGACCATCGAACTCTCACCGTAGAAGGGTGCTGCGTAGAGCTTGCCATCGACGGTCAGTCCGCTGCGGACAGCGGGGAGGAGATCATCGACGTCGTAAGCGGCGTCAAACTGGAGTGGAACGAGCCAGTTTTGCTTGGCCCAGATCGGAACCTCATAGGTGCCGATCGTCATGACATCGTACTGGCCGCCCTTGGTGGCGACATCAGTCGTCACGCGCTGCCGGAGCACATTTTCCTCAAGTGTGACCCATTCAAGCTCGATTCCTGGATTTTTCGTGCTGAAATCATCCGCCAGCTTCTGCATCCGGACCATGTCACCATTGTTGACCATGGCGATCGTCAATTGGGTTTGCGCTTGCACGCTATTGATCGAGATCGCCGTCGAAAAACTCGCGGCGCAAATAGCGGTAAATAGTGTTCGCTTCATGACTTCCTCCTCGTCAGCTGCAGTCAGGCAGTTATTGAAATTTGACCTGTCAGTAAAAGTTAGTCGAAGAGTGAACGGAATTCTCATACCAAATCAAAATAAATTGATACTATTTTTACCTTTTACCTGTTTCTAAGTCCTCTGAGACGTCTATAATGTACAGGCATGAGCGTTTGCAGGGGTTAGGGGTTGGTCTGGATTGGCCAAGAAGAGCAAAAAGGCACATCCGATCCCCTCTATAAAGTTCATGGGTTGTGAATACGCAAAATGAAGCTGTATGTCTCCTTGATTTCCCAGAGTGCCTGGGATTCAGGAGCGGATCACGACATGGTCTGCCTATTGCGCCGGTTAAGGGAGAACCGAGATATGAAAAGCACGGCCGGTAGAATCAATCCGGAATTTGAAGTGAGCGATACTAATTCGGGGGCGATTCGCTATCTCGAGCACGGCTACCCGAGCCCGCTGGTGCGTTGGCACTACCACAATGCGTATGAATTACATTACATTGTCGCCTCTTCCGGTAAGGTCTTCGTAGGAGACTACATTGGTGAATTCCATCCAGGCAGTTTGATCCTTACCGGGCCCCGTCTACCGCATAACTGGATAAGTAACACGGATGCTGAACAGCACTACCCGTTACGGGATATGGTTGTGCAATTCGAGCATGCCCTCGTTGAGAGCACCGCGACGCAAATCCCGGAGTTTCTGGAACTGCTGCCTTTGCTGGATGCCGCCCGCTTAGGCATTGAGTTTCCGGACGTGCAACAACAAACCGACTACTATATGCGCGCTATCCGCGATTCGTCCGGTCCGTCAAGACTCGGTTTTTTCTGCCAGTTTATGCATGAACTGACCAGGTGCCGGTGCTATAAAACACTCTCATCCGCGCATATCGAATCCAACATCGACGACGCTGCGGTGGACAAAATAAACACCGTAGTCAATTTCATGGTGAGTCATTTCCATGAGAATGTATCCCTCAGTCAGGCCGCCGATCTGGTGGGCATGAACGCCAGCTATTTTTCTCGCTTTTTCAGGAAATCGACTGGCAACACCTTCGGCGAGTTTCTGACCCAGATTAGAATAGGTAAGGCCTGTGAGCTGCTGTCCACCAGCGATCGGCAGATTACTGGTGTCTGTTACGAGGTCGGTTACAATAATGTCGCCAATTTCAACCGCCGGTTTCTGGAACGCAAGCAGATGACACCGCGTGAGTATCGCCGCCAGGCTCAACAACGTTTGATGCGAGGCAGTGCTGAGGCAAACAGCGGGGCTTGAATGTATGCATCCTCCAACACCACGAACTTCTTACATGGCTGTTTACATGGCTGTCGATAGTTTTCTATGTCGCATCAGTGCTGTCCCATTAACCTCCAACCGTCATGCCGGACTTGATCCGGCATCCAGTGAACGCATTGAAAAACCTGGATTCCGGACAAGTGCTTCGCACTTTCCGGAATGACGAACATCAGTGTTCAAATTCATGTCTATGCCACAACTAATCACTATGAAAGAGCTGTCGTATCAATGCGTTCCAGTTATATGTAACGCAACTTAATGGGACAGCACTGATGTCGCATTACAATGACCACCTTAGTATGTGCCGGAGAGCAATAAATATTAGTGGATATTTCGCTCACATATGGTTTTTCTACCCTGCATATTTATTGCCTCACAAATACGGGAAACCCTTCGATTCTGAAAGTGACTTATGAAAAATATGCTCTATTTCATAGCCTTAGGATTGGCCGTTTTTTCGGGTTCTGTGAGATCGGACGAAAGTGGAAATACTCCAGTTTATGAGGTCAGTCCTATCGGCTGGGTGCGAAAAACAGATGACAGGACAATTATTGAAGTAGACAAGCGGTACCAGTCAGCCTTGCTGGGTGTTGACGAACTGGACGCAGTCTGGGTCTTGTATTGGTTTGATCGCAACGACACTCCGGAACGGCGTGCGGTACTCCAGGTTCACCCGCGTCGCAATCCCGAGAACCCGCTGCGGGGCGTATTCGCCACCCGCGCGCCAGTTCGCCCAAATCTCATTGCCCTAAGCCGTTGCCGCGTGATCTCCGTTCAAGAGAACGTTATCGAAATAGACAATATCGACGCTTTCCCTGATACGCCTGTGCTCGATATCAAACCCTAGTAAAAAAGGCTAGGTTCGGTCGGGTAGAACTTGACCCCTTTAACTGTACTTCCGTCGCTAGGAAAACTTTCTTGAAAAGTACCAAAGAGGTCGATGTGGTGAGCGAACTAGCATTAGGAACAATTGCTCTCCCCCCCCCCCCGGTTTTTTGGCCACCCTGCTTGATGGCTCGAAGGTTCTTGCATATACGGGCGAAATGCCGTGGCAGATGAAACGATTCACCAAGCTACTGCGCGATGGTCTGGAGGATCTTCTGTACTGACGAGACTAACTCAAGCCGGATGGATATTAACAAGTTATTTGAAGTCAATTATCTGGGATTAGAGTAATCTTTCTTTACAAAAAATTTACTCCGCACCCAGATTTTGAGTAGTCCTAGTTGAGTGTTGTGCTCAGACCTCGCTCCGGCCGGGAGAACGTGTGGCAGACCGAGCAGTCCTTGCCCTCAAGCGCCACGTGCTTGTTGTGAATCCCGGAGAAATTCATGGAGCCTTTCGATACATGGCACTGGGTACACACCTGGGATTCAGGTCCGTTCAGCGCATAACCGAGGTCTCCCGAAAGGTCCATGCGCACCGGACCGCCGGCCATACCGGCATGGCAGTCTCCGCACTTCAAGGCACCGGCCCTGGTCTCTACGCCATGGTTGATTGTCTGGTAGGTGTGTACCGCGACGGTGGTCGTGTTCGGCGGCATTTCAGTGCCACCCGGAAAGCCTTCACATACACTGCTGGGATCAACACTGACCTCATCCAGCCCCAGGCCTACCGCCACTGCGCGGCAGAAGCTGCCGGTGCGGAAGTACTCGAAGGTGGAGTGTCCGACCAGGGTGTTGTCCGTATCGTTACGTGCCAGTTTACCCCAGTGCTCCTTCATGGGATAAAGCTTGGTTTCTAGACTGGTGTCGGTCACATTACCGTTTGGCAAGCCGATGACATAGGCTGGGTCGCCGGTCTGGAAGTTACCGATAAAGCTGGCGGCCACGTCGGCAACCAGGGGTACGGTCGGCACATTGTCAAGTGACTCACCCAGGTAGTAGATCTCGCTGGTGCCGTCAAACCAGGCGTAACTAGGGATAAGTGCTTCCGCGCCGAGACCACCCTTGTCCTCACGCGGCAACCAACCGCCGCGCCCGTTACAGGCCTTGGCCGATGGGTGTGGATCCTGCCAGTCGCGTGCCACTTCGCTACCCACCTCTGCTTTGGCGTAGCTCGGGATATGGCAGGTCTGGCAGGCAACCTTCTGGGCGTGCGTATCGTTACTGGATCCGGTCCTGTTACTGAAATCACTATGGGGCCGATCCGAATGGCAACCGCTGTTCTCGCAGGTGAAGCGTTCCGCCACATCATTCGGCCGCAGATCCAGGCCACGTCCGCGCAGACGATGACCGGTACCGTCCGACAGGGTCGTGTTGTGGCAGTCCGAGCAGGTCAGGTTTGCACCTGAAGCGCTCATGTGCATATCGATATCCAGGCTCGGATCCACGATCTCTTTGGACAGATCCCCCCGCTTGGCGCCATCGGAACCGGCCGCCCCGGCGTGACAGTTAAGGCAGGACTTGCGGGTTGTGGTGTGTACTGTCTGCGCCGCCTCGAGTGTCGTCAGCGTCATGGGTGCCATGGGTACTTCAACGGGTAGGGTGTCACTGCCGGCAGGCAGGAACTGAAAGTCCTCGGTGATTGGATCGACATTCGGAATACCCGCATAGCCGGTACGCACCAGCACCTCGCCGATTGCTTCAATCAGATTCCCATCGACATCTTCCGCCACGTTCACTATGGTCAAATCAATAAAGCCATAGCCGTCGGCTGTCCAGTCCGGGAAGCGCTTGTAAGCGTCCTGATGACACATCAAGCAATCGATATTGGCCAACTGATCATGGGCTGCCCGTGAGGCGGGATTCAACTGCTCGAATTCCGACTGCGCCATGGGGAAGCGACCATTGCCCACGTGACAGCCGGCACAGGTAAAACGCGGTGAGTTCTCGTGGGTGCCACAGTAGGTGTTAATGCCCGTGGCGACCAAGTCACCAGCTGCCTGCGCCGGTCGTTCTCCGGCCGCAGTGAAAACCAGTGGAATATTTGTCGCGTTGGGGAAGGCACCACCCTGCTGGTAGTGCACCGAGCCGTGCATGTCACGGGCCTGGTCTTCATGGCATTCGACACAGACCTCCGGGCCGGTATAGTCGGTGATACAGTCGGCATGGGTCTGGGGTCCGTTCCCAGGGGTCGTGACGCAGGCCGCCCGCGCGTTTTCAACGATCATCGCCGAGGCCGAATCACTACCGCTGGCGCTATCATCGAAGTTCCTTGAATAGGAGTCAATGCGGCCTGCTGTTGCCGCTACAGCCACAAATAGACCGGGCAAGAGGCATATCAGGCAGGCAGTTGTGGTTTTGCAATTTTGAATCATGGAATCTCTCCTTTTCATCCATAAGAGAAATTACCTAGTGCTGGAGTTTCAGGTAGTCATAAACTTAACTGGTGTCAGACCGGAAACGGCGGACACTATTCCGGCACAGGGATCTGCTGCAACTTCCAAAGGCGATTAGACTTTGAAAATGAGAAAATCGGTACATCGAATACTCCGATTTCACTCCATTAACATTCCAGAAATGGGGGGTTTCTGGATACTGACTAACCTACGACTAAGATATATCTAATGAAAAGATCTAGTAGTTACAGAGTGTTTCTAAGTGTTACCGACTCATTGGAATCAGGGGACAGTATACCAATTTCTCCTGTCGGAGAATCATGATAGCTTCCTGGGTTTCCCCAGTTTTCTTGTTGCCAGAACTAGTCGAGTCAGTGACTAAACAACCTTACGGAATAGGTATACTGTCCCCGGAATACCTAGATCAGTGGTGCCGGCAGACGATGTATTCCAGGATCGAGTCGATGAAGAAAGTAGCGCGTAGACTGCGTTCTCATCGTGAGTTGATACTGAATTGGTTCAAGGCAAAAAAGCGATTTTCCAGTGGCATTGTCGAGGGTCTGAACAACAAGGCCAAACTGACTATGAGAAAATCCTATGGATTCAGGTCTCCAGAAATCCTGGAAATGGCTTTATATCATGCGCTTGGGAAACTACCTGAGCCTGAACTGGCCCATGAATTCTACTGACGAAGCAAAAGTACTAAAGAGGTTGATCTGGTGAGCGAACAATTAAAGCAGATGCACGGTGTATGGCTGACCGGTCATGGCGGTCTGGACAAGCTCGAGGTGCGATCGGATATTCCGATTCCACGACCGGGTCCCCGTGAGGTGTTGATACGGGTGGCTGCCGCGGGCGTGAATAACACAGATATTAATACCCGGACTGCCTGGTATTCAAAAAACGATGGTGCCAGTGAAGACGCGAGTTGGGCCGGGAAAGCCCTCAAGTTTCCCCGTGTTCAGGGAATCGATGTCTGTGGGCGAATAGTTGCCGTAGGAGACGCGATTGACACTGAGCGCATCGGTGAGCGCGTGCTGATCGAACCCTGTATCCGGGAAGCGAATGGGCGCGGGCTCGACCGACCCTGGTACCTCGGGTCTGAGTGTGACGGGGGATTTGCCGAGTATGTTGCGGTAGCCTCACGGCACGCCTACAGAATCGATAGTGCGCTGGACGATATCGCGCTTGCTTCGTTTCCATGTTCCTACTCCACTGCCGAGAATATGCTGCAGCGGGCGCTCGTCCACTCAGACGCGGTTGTATTGATTACGGGGGCGTCCGGTGGCGTCGGCTCGGCGGCCATTCAATTGGCGAAGATGCGGGGCGCACGAGTCATCGCCGTGACCAGCCCGGCGAAGGCTGACCAAGTCCTACGGCTCGGTGCCGAGCGGACACTCGCACGCGACGAAAATCTAGTCGGCGCGCTGGGATCGGACAGTGTCGATGTAGTGATTGATCTCGTCGCGGGAGAGCACTTTCCGGGGTTGCTGGATGTGCTTAGGCCCGGCGGCCGCTACGCGGTATCAGGGGCAATCGGCGGGCCACTTGTGGAGCTTGACGTGCGAACCCTGTATCTCAAGGATCTGAGTCTGCTCGGATGCACGGCGCTTGAGCCCGAGGTTTTTCCCGCTCTGATCGAATATATCGAGCAAGGACGCATCTCTCCCGTTATCGCCAGGACTTTTCCATTGGAGCGAATAGCTGAGGCACAGACCGCATTCCTAGCGAAGAAGCACGTCGGCAAATTTGTGTTGACACTCGATGCACCGCACTGATGCCTGTTCAGGCCCCGCATCCTTGAGAGGCCCAACCGGTTTCTACTTAGCCGCGTTCATCGCCTCGGCGATCCAGCCGTCGAACTTGGCTTGATTGGCCCGGATCCAGGCATCCGCATGACGCTCGATATCCTTCGCGCTGGCCTCGCCGTCGCGCATGCGCAGATTCTGTGCGCTGATGTCGTTGTTGCTGACATGCATAACCGAGAACAGCTTGGCTGCATCGGGGTGAGCATCGGTAAATGCCTTGTTTGCCACGATGCGCTGATTGTTGGCCTGGAAGCCGTAGTTGGCGCCATCAGGCAGTGCGGTATCGATGTCTTTGCGCTCACCCGGGAGCGAACTGAAGGGTACTTGCAACCAGACGACATCCTTACCGGGAACCAGCACACCGCTGATCCAGTAGGGCGTCCAGGTGTAGTAAAAAATGGGGTCGCCCTGTTTGTAGCGTGCGATGGTGTCCGCGATGATAGCCGAGTATGAGCCCTGATTATGGGTTACATTATCACGCAGACCATAGGCATCGAGATGGTGTTCGATCACCTTTTCGCAACCCCAGCCGGGAGTGCAGCCTGTGAGGTCGGCCTTGCCATCGCCATTGGAGTCGAACAGTTTGGCGATCTTCGGGTCCTTGAACTGGCCGATGTTCTTGATGCCATGTGCATCCGCAGTCTTCTTATCGATCAGGTAACCCTGCAGACCGCGTGGTGAGTATACACCCTCGCGATAGAGCTTCTCCTCACCCCCGGCCTTTTGGAAAAAGTCGATATGCAAAGGGTCCCAGTGGTCAGCAAGAAAGGTTGCATCACCGTTGGCAATAGCGATATGCCCGGCCGCGTATTCGATTTCCTTGATCGGCTTGACTTCGTAGCCGAGGCGCTCGAGGCCCTTCATCACCAGCAGGGTCTGAAATGTCTCCTCCGCGATCGAGCTTTTTAGTGGTTGCACACTGGTGCCGACTCCCGGGAGCGAAGCGGCGCTGATATTAGTGGCGAATACAAGTGCGCCTGCCGCAATGCCCGCTGTGAGCAGGGTTGCTAGTTTTTGGAAACGCATGGGTGTTCCTCCTGGACTGATTTTCGGTTGATGGCGATAAACTGTATCACTGTGATGCAGTTGCTTTGGCGGTGGCCGTACTGCGCCCCAGCAGGCGCAGGATGAGGCCTGCCGGCCCGCTCTCGTACCAATGGCGCGTGGGTTTGTCGCGACGCGACTGCCCCAGGGCCTGGGTCATACGATCGAGGATGATGGCGAGGATGACGATGCCGACACCACCAATGGTGGCCAACCCCATGTCGAGACGCCCGATACCGCGCAGGACCATCTGACCAAGACCGCCGACGGCGATCATTGAGGCGATAACGACCATAGACAGCGCCAGCATCAGGGTCTGATTGACACCGGCCATGATGGTTGGCATCGCCAGCGGCAGCTGCACCTTGAACAGCAACTGGCGCGGTGAAGCGCCAAACGAGCGTGCCGCCTCCACCAGATCCTCGGGCACCTGGCGTATTCCCAGGCTGGTCAGCCGGACCAGCGGCGGCAGTGCAAAGATGATGGTGACGACGACGCCCGGTACGTTGCCGATTCCGAACAGCATGACGACCGGGACCAGATAAACGAATGCCGGCGTGGTCTGCATCGCATCCAGGATAGGCCGTACAATGGTCGTTGCACGCTGACTGCGTGCCAGCCAGATACCGGTCGGCAATCCGATGACCAGGCAGAAGAAAACCGAGGTAAGCACCAGGGAAAGGGTGACCATGGCCTCAGCCCAGGCGCCGATCATACCGACGACGGCCATCGAGATCACGGAACCGATCGCAAGCCGGCGGCCCGACGCCTGCCAGGCCAGCAGACCGATGATCACCAGCATCAAAACGTCCGGAACCGCCAGCAGCGCCGATTCGATGCTGGTCAGTGTTGCGTCGATTGGCCAACGGATGGCCTGAAACACGCCGCGGAAATTGTCTACCAGCCATTCCAGGCCCTGATCCACCCAGGCACCCAGCGGAATGACCGCTTCCTGGAACGGGTGCATCAGGTCTACTTCGGTCTCCACCAGGTTGGTCGTGGTATCGGCCAGCCAGTCACCGCCGGTCGTATTATCCACACTGCCGTTACCCGCGGCGCCGCCCCATGGATTGGAGTTGGCCTCAGCCTGGCTCTCGCCCGCTCCCCAGGGATTCGTCGACGGCGTCTCGGCTGGTTCAGCGGCCCACGGATTGGGTTGATTTTCATCTGCCATCAAACTGTCTCCCGATCCAGGGTCTCGAGCAGGCCGGCCTTGGTCACTACCCCCAAATAGCGGCGATCTTCGTCGATGACCGGCAAGCCGCATGGCGAGCTCGCGACTGTGCCTATAAGGTCGGATACGGGTGTCTCGGCATCCAGTGGCTCGACTCCGGTAAGGTAGGCCGCAGATAATCTCGGTTTGTCGGTTGCAAGTTGCTCGGTAAGAGAATCCACCGACACTACACCGTAGAGGTGTTGCCCTTTGTCGATGACATAGCCGTAATCGCGGTCATATTCCTTCAGGCGTTGCAGTGCGCTGCGTACACCGTCGTCGTTGCGTTCGATCACCGTTACCTGTTTTTTTCGTGCAATGTCCGCGGCCTTGTATACCGTGGCAACATCGACACCGCGGAAGAAGGCGCGCACATAATCGTCATTGGGATTGCGCAGGATCTCATCCGGTGTTCCAACCTGGACCACGCGTCCGCCTTCCATGATCGCAATGCGGTCACCAATACGCATCGCTTCGTCGAGGTCATGGGAGATAAAGATAATCGTACGGCTGCTGTTCTCCTGCAGTTTCAGCAATTCATCCTGCATCTCACTGCGGATCAGCGGGTCAAGTGCAGAGAACGCCTCATCCATCAACATTACCGAGGGATCATTGGCCAAGGCACGCGCAAGACCGACACGCTGCTGCATGCCGCCGGACAATTCGTCCGGGTAGCTGTCCGCCCAGGCCTTGAGACCGACCTGGTCGAGCGCGGCCAGTGCACGCTGCTTGCGCTCCGCGGCATCGGTACCGGCTAAGTCGAGGCCGAAGGCTGCATTCTGCTCCACCGTGAGATGCGGCATCAGCGCGAAAGACTGGAACACCATGCTCATGTCTTTGCGGCGCAGTTCCAGCAGTTCTTCGGTGTTCATCGCCGCGATATCTCGGCCATCCACGAGCACCTGTCCTGCGGTCGGCTCGATCAAGCGGTTGAGCAGTCGCACCAGGGTCGACTTGCCGGAGCCGGACAGACCCATGATGACGAAGATCTCGCCAGCGTTGATCGCGAAGCTGGCATCACAAACGCCGACGGTCTGGCCGGTGCGGTCGAATATGTCGTCCTTGTCGACACCCTGCTGCAGGAGATCGAGCGCCTTTTTCGGGTTCTCGCCAAAAATCTTATACAGATTTTTGACTACGACTTTCTCTGTCATCTCGGTTATGTCCGGATTCTGGGTGGTCATTGCTGCTGGGATGGCCAATTCATCTGTTGCGCTGGAGGAGAAAATGCCGTTCGTACTTGAGGCCCGGATACAGGGTCGTACATTTGGCCAGAATGCTCTCCTGACCAAGCCCTATAGTTTGTATCGCAACGATTTGGCATAAGGTTCTCCAATTATTCCGTTCGTGCTGTGCTCAAGGCACCCGGGAGTCGCAGCACAGGCAGTCACTTCGCCCACCGATGTCGCTATCCGTGACTGGAACCCGGCTTTTGCCTGGGTGCTCATCTGCTGTTTATGTCGGTTTCCCCGAATCCGCCTGCCACACTGCGGGGGGGGGGGGGGGATTGCTGTTGAGTCGTGTTACGAAAGGTCGACAAAAGACACCAATCCGCACCAAATCGAATTGGGTGGCTGTGATTTAATCACCTCAAATGTTTCGTACCCTATCTTTATAATATCTAAATTTGTCCTTCGGGATCAAGTATTCGGGTAGAATTATAAGAGATTCAACGATATTTAGTAGAGAATTTGGCTTTTCAAGGCCAGCTGAACAAGAGCAATTCAATTGAATCCGATGTATTTAACTGGAAAAACCGACCCTAATCTTATGAGCAAGGAAACTGACCATTGCGAACAGGTCCTCATGGCCCTGAGGCGTATTACCCGAGCCATCGACCTTCATTCCCGCCGACTGGTCCAGAGCCACGGCCTTACCGGTCCCCAGACGCTATTGTTGAAGAGTCTGCTGGATGGCGGAGAGACGTCGGTCGGTGCGCTGGCGCAACGCATCAGCCTGAGTCAGGCAACCGTCACCGACATACTCAATCGCTTGGAAAAAAGAGGGCTAGTGCGTCGGGTAAGATCGGACATCGATAGACGACGTGTCCATGTGGAAGCAACTGAAGCATGCGATCGATTGCTTGAGAATTCGCCACCTCTGCTCCAGGAGCAATTCGCCAAACGGTTCGATGCTCTGGAGGAGTGGGAGCAGACCTTGATGCTTTCCACGCTGCAGCGCGTGGCCACGATGATGGATGCCCGTGATCTCTCCGTGTCCCCGGTATTGACGCCTGGGCCGGTAACGGCACCTCCAGAGGCGATCAATGAAATGGAAGACTCTGCGATCTCGCCACAAGATCTTCCTGACCGGAATAATTAGCGCGCTGGAAATTCCTACTCTTGGTCTGCGTCGCGGGGGGGAGAATACGCTTTCCCTTTTTCTGTCCAATCGAGTACTCATGCCCTTCCCAGCATAACTGGTAGCTCGTCTGAGCAGGGTATAACATGCGGACATGTGCGGCAGATACAATCTGATTACCGATGCTCAGGCACTGGTGGATTTCTTCGAGCTGCGAAACAGCCTGCTAATTGAACCCAGGTACAATATCGCCCCCTCTCAATCGATCCCCGTGGTGCGTGCTGATGGGCAGGGGAGGGAACTGGTGTTTCAACGTTGGGGTTTGGTTCCGCACTGGGCAAAAGAATCGAAAATTGGTTATAGCATGATCAACGCTCGCGCTGAAACAGTAGCCGAGAAGCCATCTTTTCGTGATGCCTTCCGTTACCGACGCTGCCTGATACCCGCCACGGGGTTCTACGAGTGGAAGCCGATCAATGCTGGCAAACAACCCTACAATATTCGGATCGGTGATGGTCTTCTGTTTGCGTTTGCCGGGTTATGGGAATCTTGGAAGGGTGAAGACAACAAGCTGCTGGAAACCTGCACTATTATCGTCACTAAGGCAAATGATGCGATTTCTCCAATCCACGACCGGATGCCGGTGGTTCTGAGTCCAAGCGAATATAGTACATGGCTGGCACCAACAATCACTGACCCGGATCGATTGACGCCATTGCTTCGGCCTTGTCCGGCGGATTGGGTGAATAGCTATCCGGTGAGCCGTCTGGTGGGTAGTCCGAAAAACGACAGCCCCGAGTGTATCTTGCCCGTAGGGCTGACGGAGTAAAGGTTGAGAAAGTCCCGAATGTACAGGATATGCATTATCGAGATGCATGTACTTAACTAAACGCTTCCTGCTGACGATTTTCTCAGTCTGTCGGTGAATGGTTATATTTTCGATGTCGATAGTGTCGATCTAGAAAAGGAGTGATGAGGTGGTGTCGCGCCCCCTGGAGAATCCTCCGATTGAACTTTAGGAGCCAAGTCATGAAACTCAGTTCCAACTCTATCGTTGACGGTAAACCGATTTCGAGCGACTACGCATTCTGCATGCCGGACCCTGAAAATCATGTGGCGTTGGCAGCAAATAGAAATCCACATTTTTCCTGGTCCGATCTGCCGGCAGGCACCGAGTCCCTGGTGTTGATCTGTCACGACCCGGATGTTCCCAGCAGGGGCGATGATGTCAATCAGGAGGGGCGGGAGGTGCCAGCGGATTTGCCGCGAGTAGATTTCGTTCACTGGGTTTTAGTGGATATCGAACCGAATCGCGGTGGCATAGCAGAGGGAGACTATTCCTCTGCGGTGACAGCGCGTGGCAAGGCAGGCCCCGACGGACCGGAGGGCACGCGGCAAGGCCTCAACAGTTACACTGACTGGTTCGCGGGTGATGAGGATATGGCGGGTGACTATTGCGGATACGATGGACCCTGTCCGCCGTGGAATGACACGATAGTCCACCATTATCACTTTTCCCTTTACGCCCTGGATATCCTGCGCTGTCCTGTCGAAGGACGATTTGGAAGGGACCATGTCTTAGCGGCGATCGATGGTCATGTGCTCGAGCAGGCGAACATCACAGGGACCTATAGCGTGAATCCAAATGTGTCTGCCTGAGAGGGATAAAAAGCAAACCGGAGAGTTCGAAAGAGGCTATCATCCCACTCAAGTTTTAGCCTTGTATGCTCCGTTTGTAGGCGATGTATATAGCGGAAGTCAGGAGGTCTTAAGACGTACTACTTTCATGATCTCCATCTGAATACCGGCCACTGTTTCATGGGTAGCATAGTAGGTCAGATTGATCCTCTGTCCAGTGAGATTTTTATAGCCTTTTTTGCGTTTGTATTTGAAAGGTGTGTCGCAGCCGTCAATCATCAATGTATTGACAAACCATTCACCTTCAGCTCTTTGAACGTGAGACACAACCTTGCGCAGATCTGACTGTATCAAGGGCTTATGTTTATCCAGCAGTTTATCTACGGTCGATTTCATATCGGGTTAATATTTCGGGTCTATTGCAACCTGAAATCGGGCAAAGATAGATCTTGGATTGAGACGAGATGTCAAGTCAACAAACAGAGTAACCATGTGTTATGCGAATTGCTAGTTAAACTGTTGCGAGCAAATAGATAAAGATCGAATTAATCGTAAGAGCAATTTCCGCATAGTTCTCTGTCAGTGTCCGTCCAGAAACACTGGCTTGAAAGCAACCAAGTCATCCTGGCGAGAAGGCCAGGATCCTGAGGATTCTGCGACTTACTGGATTCCGGCCTCCGCCGGAATGACGAAACACGCGGTTTCCGCACGGGCACTCTGTTAGTTGCTTCTGAGCTCACTCTATTGCCTTATCATAGAGTCGTCCGGGTTCGCCTGGCCTTGTCTGAGGGAGAGAGATTCGAAGGAATCCATTGGCTGGTTTGATGGGGATTTACCAAGAGTCTGGAAACTCTGGGTGCGGAGAGGCAACGCGCCAGAATAATACGATCGTATTATTTCACTATCGGTCAAAATACTTCAAGAAATCAAAGTCACCCTTGCTCGACTATGCGCTCGAGATTGGTAATGTCCAGCAGAAACTTGTTTGGTCTGATCTCGATCAGCATGCTCTTGCGCTTGAACTCGGCAATGGTGCGGCTCACGGTCGTGTTGGTGATGCCCAGCATGGCGCCCATGTCCTCCCCCGAAAACAGCGCGCATTCGCCGCTCTTATTGCCCTGTACCAGACGCAGCAACAGCCGTGCAATGCGCCGCCGAGCTGAACCGGTTGAGAGCTCAGTGAGCCAGGTATCTGCCTCTTTCAATGACTGCTGCCAGCGATTAAGGAGTTCCTGGTACAGCACTGTGTTGGTTCGGGAGAGCGCCGTCACCACGGTGGCCGGCAGGCTGCAGGTCTCTGTAGTGCGTATCACCACGGCATCGTGCTGGTAGGGCTGCCCCAGCAGTGCCTCGAGGCCGGCCACGTCGGTGGCCTGCAGCAGGCGCACGATACGCTGGGTGCCATCCGGCAGATATTGAACCAGTTTGAGGATGCCGCTGCGGATAGTGAACAGACGATCCCCTTGATCACCGGCGCGGTAGAGCAGAGAACCCGGCAGCAGCGAATGGAGATGGATAGGTTGATGGATCTGTTCGAGGTCCTGCTCCTTAAGGCCGGCGAACAGCACCGAGCTTCTCAGAGCGCAACTTTGGCAGTTCGCCGATCCTTCCCAGGCTTCTCCGTCAGTATTAAGTTGCATGTATCAATCATCCCTTCTGTTAATATCGGGAATCCTCATCTGATGCAGGTCAAAGACTCCGGCATCGGCGGCGAGATGGAAAAAATACCTTTTTTCATGGGGTTGGACGAATTTTAGGAGTATTCCACAATGCTTCCCTTTGCAGTAACTCTCCTTCGTCACCCGATGAAGTGCCTCCCATCCGCTGAGCCCTAATATAAAGGAAGGGTCCTGACCAATCCCTGACCGGCACTGTCAGCGTTTTGTCAGGTAGGAGTGCGCCATAATCGAGACTATGAAGCATCTGCTGAGAGGTTTTGTCCTGATAACGGGGCTTGCGGTGACGCTGATGGCCGGGAGCAACGTTGCATCCGGCGCCGGACACGAACGCCAATGGAAAGATGACGGGCACGCCTACGATAGCGCACGACGGGCCGTTGATCGGGGAGAAACCCTGCCGATCCAGGAACTGCTGAGAAGACTGGAAACCCAGGTTCCCGGGGAGGTCGTTGGTATAGAGTTTGAGCGCGGACAGGGTCGATGGATTTATGAGTTTAAGATAATTGACAACGGCGGCCGCTTGCTCGAAGTCTACGTGGATGCCAGAACCGGTACAGTTCTCTCGATGGGGAACGATTAATGCGGATACTCCTGGTTGAGGACGACGATAAGACGGCCGAAACTGTAAGCGCCGCCCTCACTGCTGCCGGGTATCTTGTAGATCATGTGGCCGAAGGCAAGGCAGCCTGGTTCAAGGGCGACACTGAACCCTACGCCGCCATCATTCTGGATCTCGGGTTGCCTGGCATGGACGGCTTGTCGATTCTCAGAAAATGGCGCCAGGCCGGACAGTCCTTCCCGGTTCTGATACTCACCGCCCGCGGAGACTGGAATGAACGGGTCGAAGGAATTGACGCCGGGGCGGATGATTACCTGCCCAAGCCGTTTCAGATGCAGGAACTGCTCGCCCGATTGAGAGCGATTGTACGACGATCGACAGGTCAGCCAGCGCCGGTTATAACGATCAATCCTGTATCACTCGACACCCGGCAGATGCGAGTCAGCGTGGGTGATGTGCCGATTCACCTGTCTCCACAGGAATACCGCCTGCTGAGCTATCTCATGCATCATGCGGGGCGTGTGGTGTCACAGCTTGAACTGACCGAACAGCTGTATGTCCAGGATTTCGAGCGAGACTCCAACGCGGTTGAAGTACTGGTTGGGCGTGTGCGAAAAAAGCTTGGCATCGATCTGATCAAGACCCGGCGCGGTTTCGGCTATGTAATCGATACAGTCAAGTCGTGACGCGGGGTTCTCTGCATTTCCGTTTACTTGTTGCTGCTGCTGCCTCTGGCGCCGCGGCGTTACTCATTGCAGGTGTAAGCCTGGTGGTGATGTTCGAGCACCATGTCGAACGGCGTATCGGATCCGAGCTTGAGACTTATCTAAAGCAGATTATCGCTGGCGTGAGCGTGACGACCGATGGCCGCATTACTTATAGCAAGGAGCTGGCCGACCCCCGCTTCAACCAACCGCTGAGTGGGCTCTACTGGCAGATTCAGGACGAGGAACAGCCAACGCTCCTGCGCTCCCGATCACTCTGGGATAATGTGATCCCATTGCCAGCGGACGAGCTTTTACTCGGGGTCGTTCATGAGCATAGGCTGCCCGGCCCAGATGGAAAGACACTGCTGATTCGTGAAGAGCAAATAATTTTTCATCCGGACAGAGAAGAACGCCGGCTCCGGGTCGCAGCTGGGGTAAATGAGCAGAACCTCATCGAGGCCCGCAACGCCTTCGCCGCGGACATGCTGCCATATCTTGCAGTGATTGCCGTGGTGCTGGTTATCGCGGCCTGGATACAGGTTCGAATTGGGCTGGCGCCACTCTCTACAGTGCGCCGAGGGGTTATGGAAATTCGTTCCGGTGGAGCACGCCGCCTCGAGCGTGAATACCCCGATGAGGTCATGCCGCTGGTCGATGAAATGAATGGATTGCTCGAAGCGCAGGAGCAGACAATAGACCGCGCACGGACCTGGACCGCGGATCTTGCGCATGGTCTCAAGACACCACTCATGGTCCTTACGGCCGATGCGCAGCGGTTACGTGAGCAGGGGAACGCATCGATCGCTGACGAGCTGGACCAACTCGCGGAGACCATGCGCGAGCGCGTCGATCGGGAGCTGGTACGTGCCCGTGTTCGTTCTGGTATACAGACAAGGGGGCTAACTTCCGATGTGGGCAAGGTCGTCAATCGCATTGTCCGCACCCTGCAACGCTCGCCCCGGGGTGCTCTTCTCAAATGGTCTGTGATGGTAGCCGATGGAATAGAGGCGGCGATTTCGCCCGATGATTTGACCGAACTGTTGGGCAACATTATCGAAAATGCAACCAAATGGGCCAAACAAGCGGTTTCTGTTTCAGCGAGCAAGGGGAATACGGTTCTTATCAGAGTAGAGGATGATGGACCCGGTGTAGAGAAGGGTCAGCTGAACATCCTGGGTCAGCGAGGTGTCCGGCTCGATGAGCAGAAACAGGGCTCGGGTCTGGGACTTGCCATCGCCCGCGATGTTACCGAGGCCTATGACGGCGTGCTGTCGTTCGATCCGTCTCCAATGGGTGGGTTGACCGTGACAGTCCAGATTCCGGCGAAATGAAAGCGGATCGCTTTTCATCGGATCATCGATGATGAAATCAAATGCTGTCACACTGACACAGCATTTGAAGATCAAAGATCAGCAAATCCAAATTCTATTCCCACCCCATGACTCGGTTTTCCGCTAGCGTGAACAGCGTCACTAATACAAATAATATCTTAACTTTTTAGCTTCTTTTAAGTTTTCCTTAAGCATTCCTTAAGTTTCCATCGAGCCGTTTCGTGTATCTTTCCGACGTGCTGAATAATCTTTTCTCCGGATTTTGTTCCATTTCGGAAATGCGCAAATCCGAATATTCAGCAAGCTGTTATGTAGATAAGGGGCGGCTGAAAAGATCTTAAGGCCGAGATCGACCCCTGCGGGCTAGCACCTGTTCACCGGACAGGCACTCCAAGAGGCGATATACAGCAGCACCTCGACGACACGGCCACGCACAAGCAAATTGTTCTATTAAAAGCTTTAAGACAGTGTGTGTTGTACGCACGCTTCTAAATAAAGGCTCGGGCGGGTTTTTTTAAAATTCAGCCTGGCAGACGGAATGAGGAGAGGTTTTTAGATGAACACCATCATCATGAGTGGTTCGATTGTGAGCCTGTGCCTGATCCTCGCGTCAGGTGCCGCTCAGGCCGAGGTGGCAAAAGAGGCCTGGGTGGCCAGCTATAACGGTCCGGGGAACGGCAAAGATAATCCACAAGCGCTGACAGTGGATGCTGCTGGCAACGCCTACGTAACCGGCTTCAGCGATAGCGGTGGCGGCAACTACGACTACGCCACCGTCAAGTATAACGGGGATGGAAACCAGGTCTGGGTGGCCCGCTACGACGGCGAGTCGCAGGGTGCGGACTGGGTCAAGGCCCTGGCCGTGGACGCCGCGGGAAACGTCCTGGTTACCGGATCCAGCGCCGGGCAAGAAACCGGCTTCGACTTCGCGACGGTGAAATACGACGCCGATGGCAACCAGTTGTGGGTGAGCCGCTATGACGGGCCTGCCCACGGTGACGACAGGGTGAACGGCATGGCCGGTGATGCGGACGGCAACGTCTATGTCACCGGTGACAGTGCAGGTCCCGAAGGCCAAAAAGAGTCGGTGACCATCAAATACGGCCCCGACGGCGACCTGCTGTGGGCCACTCGCTCGGGCTCGCCGGGTGTCAGCCAATCCCTCGCCGCCATCGCCGTCGATGAGGAAGGCAACGTCTACGTGGCGGGCGGGGAAACCCGCAAGGCTGGAAATTCCGATTTCGTCGTCATCAAGTACGACTCCTCGGGTAATGCCCTGTGGACGGCCTATCGTGACTGGTCGGTACACGATGATGCCCTTTATCTGGGCCTGGACGATATCGGCAACGCGTACGTGGCGGGAGAGAGGGTCAGTTACACCGAGGATCCTGAAAAGAACGCCCACGAGGACATAGTAATCGTCAAATACGGCCTCGACGGTAAGGAACTCTGGAGTGCCAACTTCAACGGTGGGGACGGCAGCAACGACGTTGCCTCAGCCCTGCGGCTGGACCGAAAAGGCGACATCTACGTCGGGGGCACCACCTTAGCTTCGGCCGACGACAGCCGGGGTCTCAGCGCCGCCGCGTATGTCACCGTTAAATACGATCCCGACGGCAACCTGCTCTGGGAAGCGCGGCACGAGGGCCTGAAGGAGACGGCAGGCATAGCGCAAGGTCTGGCGTTGGATGCCGCCGGAAATGTCTACGTATCCGGCTCTAGTCGAGGTACATCTGGCCAGAAACCGAAAGTGATCGTTATCAAGTATGGAAGTCACGGCAGTGAGCTCTGGTTGTTTCGACGCGAAGGGCTGACGATTGGTACAAAAAACGGCCTGTACGCTGACGCAGCAGGGACTATCTGGATCACAGGAAATGATAGCGACAGTCGGGACTATCTAACGGCCAAATACGTCGAATCGAAGACCGTCGCACAGCCTGAAACGGAAGCTGTTCCCTAACCAAGGGTGATGCAGAGAGAAAGGTTATGTCGGGAGGTCAGTTTCAAATATCCGACATTGCCAACGCCAGGACTGACACCGGTTTTGAACTTGTGTCGTCGGGCGAGGTTTATTTGTCGTCTTGAGGCTTCTGCTCGGGACGGTGGTAGGACTCGCTGGGTTTGTTGCTCGCAGGGTGAGCCGTTAGAGGCATTTCTCTGTTGTGTCAGACCGGTCCGGTCCAGCATACGGATGTGCGTTGGTCTAGGGCAGGGACGCGAAGGTTCGCGGGTACTTGACGGACCGCGGGAGTTGTTTGGAGTAGGCGTGGGTCCGCGTTGATGCGGCCCTGCGTACTCAAGGAGCGAGAGAGCGATCAACTAACAAACTGCAATTTGGAGGAATGAATGAAAATGAAGATTCCAAAAGCGCGAACAGCACGCGGTGTCGTGCTCGCGTCATTGGCGTCGCTGGGGCTGCTCATAGCGACGCCATCGGCGCATGCTTTTAGTGGTATTCTCAGTGACTTTAACAACACCTATCCTGGTTCCAGCTCGGGTGCTAATGCCCGCTGCCAACTTTGCCATGGCTCCAGCACCAGTACCTGGAACGAGTATGGCTGGGGGCTGGTGCAAAACAACACCAACTTTGGTGCCTTGGAGGGCGATACGTCAGTCAACATCGATGGCGGAACCACTATGTTGGACGAGATCGACGCCAGCACCCAGCCAGGATGGACAAGTGGAGCCAATAACAACCTCTACGACGGTGGCGGGCTCGTCTCGACCACCCAATCACCTCCGTCAGGCATTGGCACTCTTGATCCAGCAGCGGCCAACCTACCGCCTGTGGCGGACGCCAATGGCCCATACACGGGTGTCGTGGACGTGAACGTGATGTTTGACGGCACAGGCTCTACCGATCCGGACGGCACCATTGACTCCTATGATTGGGACTTTGGTGACGGCAACACCGGTACGGGATCGCAGCCGCAACACACCTATCTGACAGACGGCACCTTCACGGTGACCCTGACAGTTACTGACGATGCTGGCGACACCGACTCGGCGACAACGACCGCCACCATCGACCTGGCAAACCAGACACCAACGGCCGACCCGAACGGCCCGTACAACGGTACAGTTGACGAACCGGTGAGCTTCGATGGTTCCGGCTCCAATGACCCCGACGGCAACATCGTGGCTTATGATTGGGACTTCGGTGACGGCAATATCGGCACTGGCTCGAACCCAACCCACACCTACGGGACGAGCGGTACGTTTACCGTCAGTCTGAC
Source organism: uncultured Gammaproteobacteria bacterium (assembly GCA_963820955.1). Classification (GTDB taxonomy): domain Bacteria; phylum Pseudomonadota; class Gammaproteobacteria; order Chromatiales; family Chromatiaceae. The sequence goes on from CAWGCA010000041.1 coordinate 145,277, forward strand.
GGTGACCGACAATGACGGCGCCACCGACACAGCAACGACGGAAGCTACCATCGGCGAGGGTAACCAACCGCCAGTGGCCGATCCAAACGGTCCTTACAGCGGGACGGCCGGTATGCAGGTGAGCTTCGACGGTTCTGGCTCCACGGATCCGGACGGCAACATCGTGGCCTATGATTGGGACTTCGGTGACGGCAATACCGGAACCGGCGTAGCCCCGACCAACACCTACGCCGCGGCGGGTACCTACAACGTGACCCTGATGGTGACCGACGATGTGGGAGCGACCGCTTCAGCCTCGACGGCGGCTGAGATTGTTGACGCACCGCAAGACCCGATCGCCGATCCGAATGGTCCCTACAGCGGCACAGCAGGTGTCCCGGTGAGCTTCGACGGCAGCGGATCGTCTGATCCCGACGGTGGCGCCATCACGGCCTACGATTGGGACTTCGGTGACGGCACTGTTGTGCTCGATGCCGGACCGACGCCCAGTCACACCTACGCCGCGGCGGGTACCTATACCGTGACCTTGACAGTCGTGGACGACGAGGGGGCAAGCAGTGCCCCGGCGGAGACGACGGCCAATATCGACGTCAACCAGGCGCCGATCGCTGACCCCAACGGTCCGTACACAGGTGTGGTAGACGTAAACGTCATGTTTGACGGCACGGGTTCCTCCGATCCGGACGGCACCGTCGCGTCCTATGATTGGGATTTCGGTGACGGCAACACCGGCACCGGTCCGAGCCCGCAGCACGCCTACACGGCGACCGGTACCTATACGGTGACCCTGACTGTAACCGACGATTTCGGTACTGTTAGCGATCCAGCAATTACGACCGCAACGATCGACGCGACCAACCAGGCCCCGACCGCCGATCCGAACGGCCCGTACAGCGGGACGGTTGGCGTACCGGTGAGCTTCGATGGCTCTGGTTCCTCGGATCCGGACGGCAGCATCGTCTCCTATGCGTGGGACTTCGGTGACGGCAATACCGGCACCAGCTCGAGCCCGACCCACACCTACATGACGAGTGGAACCTTCACGGTCAGCCTGACGGTGACCGACGATGCCGGCGCCACGGACACGGCAGAGACGACCGCTACCATCGGTGAGGGTAACCTACCGCCGGTGGCCGATCCGAACGGCCCTTACACGGGTGAGGTCAGTGTGCCTCTCACCTTCGACGGCACCGGATCCTCTGATCCGGACGGCAGCATCGTCGCCTACGATTGGGATTTCGGTGACGGCACTGTTGTGCTCGATGCCGGACCGACGCCCAGTCATAGCTATACGGCGGAAGGGACCTACAACGTGACGCTGACGGTAGTGGATGACGCCGGTGCGATGGACTCAGCCAGTACAACCGCAAGGGTAGGCGTAGCCGATGTATTCCTTAAAAACCTGCGGGTGCCGAGAGAACTCCAGGTGAAGAAGGGTCGGACCGTGAAGAGCAAGGTGACTGTGAGAGGCTACAGTACTGAGTTCAAGCAGGACGCTACCGTGGTCTTGTCGGCCGTGTCCTCGTCGAATGTCGACGTGGTCATCAAACCGACCAGCATCACAAAGAAGGTCAGACCGGGCAGACGGGGGACGGAGTTCAAGTTCACCGCGTTGGTCTCCTGTAACGCAGGGGGGCGTGGAACCCTGGACTGGACGGCAACCATCGATGCGCTGGCTAACGCCGACACCTCGAACGATGTCCAGACCAAGACCACAAAAGTGAAATGCATGGGTGGCAGGGATGACGACGACGAGGACTCGGAAGACGACAACAAGCACTAACTAGTGCTGACGACCAGCCGTTAGGCTGATCTTGAAGGGGGGGAGGCAACTCCTCCCCTTTTTTTATTGCATTCGAAGTAGAGTGCTGTCGCTATAATCCCATGCGGCAAAAAACTGAAACTGAATTAACCAATCAAGAAAATTTCAAAACAATATAAACCCTAGTTTTTACAGCCTCCGCCGTACGTTTCCCCCCGGCGTTCCAATCCTTTTTCTGACGGCTCTGAAACCAGCATCGGCGCTCTGTGCGTGTGCCCAGCCAGAGATGAGGGATAATCCGCTCCGATTACCCCTCAATCCACTGTTCCAGAACGGCAACCCTTCCCTGAACCTGCTCATTTGACTTACACATAAACTCAGCGATCGAAGACACGGCAATTCAATACGGGTAAAAAATCCAGACGAAATCGTGTACTCATCCAAGTTACGCACAGGGCGGCAGATAGCCTTCAGCGTTGGATCAACTTTATTCTCAAGCTGGGCCATGATTTATACTTGCGGCAGCTACAAAGCTTGCGGAACTATTATCTGAGCGGTCGAGGTCAACTGAGTTTCAAGTCATGTACTACGGGGAAAAGTTCAACAGTATCTCTCACTTGATAGGTGCTGTATTGGCTCTGATCGGTTTCGGGGCCTTGGCTACCGTGGGTGTCCAGCAGAACAATTGGGCAACCATTGTGAGCTTTATGGTATTTGGCTTTACGCTGATCGTGCTTTATACCATGTCGACTCTATATCATAGCTTTCACCCACCCAGACTGAAGAGGATTTTCCAAAAACTGGATCATCTTTCCATCTATCTGCTGATCGCGGGCACCTATACGCCCTATATGTTGGTTTCCCTGGGGGAGGGTAATGGCCCGGTTATGCTGCTTGTGGTGTGGGGCCTGGCATTGCTGGGATTGTTGCTTGAGCTGGTTGTTAAATATCGCATAGAAGTTATGCAGATATTTATATATCTGCTGATGGGTTGGATATGCGTCTTTGAGTACAACAGTTTACGGGCGGCTATACCTGCTCCGGGTATCGTGTGGCTTACTATCGGCGGCATAACTTACACTATCGGGGTTGTATTTTATGTGCTGGATGATCTGAACAAATTGCGTTATGCACATGGTATTTGGCACATGTTTGTGTTGCTGGGATCTATTTGCCATTTTATCTCTATTATCGGCTACGTTAGATAGTCCCCCTTGGAACACAATATGCTGGGGGCGAAGGCGCGAGGTCTTGTCCGAGCCCCGGATTTTGGGAAATCTACACGTCTGGTTCGATGAGGATTGCGTCTGGAAACGGACAATAGTGCCATTATTTTTACACAACGCGTTTCATTTGAAGCAGAAGAATTTGCAACCCATAGATAATAAAGAATATTTTCATATAGGCATGAAATATGCTTGATAAATTAATGGAGAAAGATCATCCGACGGTATGCGAGCATTTTTCAATAGAGACTGATGTTATGAAAATGGGCCAGAAATATCATTCCATGCATTTCATGCGTCTATTCTACGAAGGATCAATCCTGTTATTTTACCTACTGGGTATGGTTATGACTGTGGTATTGGGCGCTTACGGATTGGAGTTGTTTTTATCTTAACCGCTTGAATTTCAATCGATCTCGAAATGGCCGGTATCCATAAATATCGCCATCGAATATAGCCGTCGCCTTCTTCGATTCTCGATGCTGGCTTCGGTCGAGCGTACGCGCGGGACTATCCCCCCGCAGGCAGAAATTAACAACCTCAACACAAACGCTGGGTTATAGTTGGCGTTGCTCCGTCTACTCACCCATTGGGTATTGCATAATTTTTTCATCCGCGCATCGAGAATCGAAAATATTTTCTGCCTGTTCCAGGACATCTTCGGCATCGTCTTCGTAGGGTTCCTCAAACATTGGCAGTAGTCCTGCAAACTGTCTGATGAATGCGTTGAGTTGGTGGCAGGCCTGCAAGTCCTTTCCCCGGTCAAACTTGGCCGTTGCACCGGCGAGTTTCCCCAATAGACCACTTTGCTTGTTACCAAGCGGTGAGACTTCGAGCAGCGCTGTAAGTGCATCTACCAAATCGTCCATTGGGTATACCCGTTCCATTGAGGTTATATGCGCTAGCACCTGTCCAGAAGGTGAGTCGGGATAGCAAGATATCACAGCTTGGAATATTTTCATGTTCCAATCGCTTAACACCGGAGCCGTCATAGGTAGTTCGACACTGTCGATAGCATTGCCGCCATCATCATATAAATAGATATAAAGAACCTCAGCATTTCCACCGGTCTCAAGTGGTAGATTATGTACGCTATCTACGAAATATGTGTCAGAAGCGACGGATCCACCAGTGTATCCATCATAGATCCCTAACCGTACCTCAACATTCTCTGGATCGGTCCTCATTGTTTGAGCGCCAATCGTAACTTGGATGCCATAGGGAGTTATATCGTAGTCATAGTGAGCGTAATTGTCCTCCGGGTTCGTATCATCTGTGTCCGTACCATAGATATAGGTACCTTTTAAAATATCACCAATGCTGAAATCCTTTCCCAAACATGGCTGAAGTATTTGTGTATCGATAGCATAAATATCGGCCTCGAAACGGATTTCGATATCTTCACCTACGACTCTAGATGGCATAAACAAAAATAGCGCCGTTACCAGTGACGAAGTCACAACGTAGAATATACGCTTCATCAGATTCCCTCCTTTCAGGTAGAGCGAAACACCATGTTTCACCTGTTTCTCCTACCCATATAGAAGCGATCTGTTTCTAAATTATTTCCAATCTGTAACTGAATTGTTTCTGGAATTTTACCTGCTCAATGTAAACAAATAATGCGAATCATCATGGAGAGTCACCATGCATTTATGATTCGATTATTGGGAGCAGGGAAGAGAAAAAATAGAGGGGATGGACATGAAAAATCAAGAAATTCGTCTATTAACTTTGATACGATTTTTATCACGCTAACGTCCGCTTCGGCAGGAGGACGCATATGCATCGACGATTGCCTTGGCATCGCGGGCAAGATCAATGAGTGACTTGCCCGGTTTGTAGAGGGAGGAGCCGATGCCAAACCCGACAGCGCCGGCGTCCAGGTAGTCAGCCATATTAGCAGCCCAGATACCGCCGACGGCAAGCAGCGACACATGTTTAGGCAGCACCGATTTCATGGCCTTAACGACCGCCGGTGAAATCGCTTCAACCGGAAAAAGCTTGAGCGCGTCGGCGCCGGCGGAAATTGCCGCAAAGGTAGAATATCAATAACTTATTTCAGTGCTGTCCCATTAACCTCCAACCGTCATGCCGGACTTGATCCGGCATCCAGTGAACGCATTGAAAAACCTGGATTCCGGACAAGTGCTTCGCACTTTCCGGAATGACGAACATCAGTATTCAAATTCATGTCTATGCCGCAACTAATCACTATGAAAGAGCTGTCCTATCAATGCGTTCCAGTTATATGTAACGCAACTTAATGGGACAGCACTGAACTTATTTCGATCCTGGAATAACGATAGATTTCTTCTTATTTATCCCAGATATTCGGAATTACCGCACTTGAGTAGCCGGAAATGAATGGCTTTCTATCCCCACCCGGCAATCTGTAGATGCTCCGCTCCACAGTCCCTATATTCGCCCCGTAAATATGAATACTGACTGATGTACGATCACCAAGAGCATTCGAAACTCTATGGATGTCCCCGATGCGTGGAGATACCAAATCGATTTCACCCGGTTTTATCTGATGCGTACTTCCCCCAAGCAACTGCGCAGTAGCAGTCGAAAACTGGAACTCCTCACAGAGCTCCATGCCGCGCATTACCCCCACCATGCCCCATACAGTATGGTCATGTATCGGTGTTTCCTGACCGGGCCCCCACACAAAGCTGACTACAGAAAAGCGTTCTGCGCCATCGCAGTACAGCAAGTATTGCTGATACCGCTGCGGGTGGGGTTTTGAAAAACGTTCGGGTAACCAATCATCGTGGGCTATGAGTTCTGAGAGTAGTACTTTACCATCAGTAAACATACGTTCTTCGTCATTACCGAATTTCTCAACCAGTCGAGTAAATGACTGAATGAATTCCCGAAACCGAACTATGTTGGCCATTTCAAATCGCTATCCTATGGATGGGAGCAGAGTCTTTCATTGGTTCCCAACGGTCTGCATCGGTGGATTTCTTTCTTCCCGGATGATGGGTCTGGGTTAGTAGTTGCCTGGAATTGTATCAGGATCATTTAGCTTATTCATGAGACGGCACTCGTTAGGACAAAATGCATAAGGGCGTAACCCTCAATCTTTTTGTATCAATACAGTTCATTCAGGAGCCGAATTTAATTTGCTGAATGTTCTCTGGCCGACTATTGTCTGTTACGCTGCAACACGATTGTATTGGCACAGCTAGATTAGTTCGTCGGATGTCAAACAGGCAAGGACCGACCTTACTTTAGGCGTTTGCCTCGAACTATATGATTTAGCCCAATATCTCGCGCTAGAAAGTGCTGACGATTTGGTCGAGGTCGCTACTGTATAATGTGCCAGCTAAGAAAAATAAATTAGTACGCTGCTGAGAATAATAACGTATTGAGGGAAACGAAATGAATAAGCTTGCTCTTAATGTGACCGCTGTTGCCGTACCCCTACTTCTGTTGTCGTTACCCGTGCGTGCATCTTTGTACGATATTGTTTGTGTTGAATGCACATTGACACAGGCAACCTACGAATTTAATGATATTACTCTTGGCCATATCGCCGACGGAGATATCACTTTCCCAAGTGCAATAGGTGATTTTGAGATCGAAGATTTCTTTGGGTCCCTATTAGTCGCTCATGACGTCACATTTTATCGGGGTACCGGAACATATAGCTTCGACTCTATCGGGGATAGTGTTGCACCAGGCGAGACCATCACTATGACTGTTGATTCAGGTCAGGTTGGTATGCATTTCTTGTTTGACTGGAATGGGAAGGCTGATATTGATGTATTAAATGTTTTCGATACCAGCTATATTAATGGTGAAATGATATATACCTCCACGGATGTAGATGGTAACGGTATTGTCGGTTTCGCGATGGTTGATGGCCCGTTTCAAGGCACCGATATGGCTACGAATTTTGTGGTCGCAACACCCATACCTGCCGCTGTCTGGTTCTTTGCTTCCGGCCTGCTGGGGTTGATCGGGATTTCCAGATGTAAGAAATCTTCTTGAAGTTTTAGCCGAGATAATAGCTCGATCGATCGCTTCGAAGTGAGGATGTATCCGCTGGCGCAGAGACTATTTTATGGTTCAATAGTAGCACCTCTAAAATATACCCAGAACCGTTCATCATCTGACAAAAAAATAAATATCTTGTAAACCATTGTATTTATTAACTTCCCATCGTGAATATATATCGAACTCTTTGTATCGCACCGACCCCCGAAATCAGGGCTGTTTTTGAGAGCATCAGGGGATTCGCTTCAGTAATTTGAGTTTAGTGATGGGGGAGGTTCGATCAGGGGTCGGGTAGCACGGATTCGGCGAGTCACCGGCCCCGTGCGATGATATTGAGATCTTAACCGTATGTCAGGTCGTTCAGGGGGGAGGCCGTTGCGCAAAATTCACGATTCAAGATGCCCCCTACCACACTGTTTTTCGTTGGTGTATGTATTCAACAACCTATCCTGATTTTCTAAGACGATCAATAATTATTCCTAATACGACAAGTAACCAGCCAATAAGGAACGTAGCAAAGCAAAGTGCCATCCTCAAATCAAAATATCTGTACTCCAAATCAGTGCTGTCCCATTAGCCTCCAACCGTCATGCCGGACTTGATCCGGCATCCAGTGAACGCATTGAAAAACCTGGATTCCGGACAAGTGCTTCGCACTTTCCGGAATGACGAACATCAGTGTTCAAATTCATGTCTATGTCGCAACTAATCACTATGAAAGAGCTGTCGTATCAATGCGTTCCAGTTATATGTAACGCAACTTAATGGGACAGCACTGACTCCAAATAGGCAATGATAAAGCCAGTAAAAGCAAGGAATACTCCCAAACTTACAATAGTTTTATGCCCCTGTTTCCCTTATCACTATCGGTCATGGTGATATCTATATTTGCAGGTGATCTATTGACATGAATTGCATTTTTTGACTCGTTGAAACAAATAGAATGGTATTCACATAGCATCGCATCGGCATATGCCATTTCCCCGGCTTGGCCAAAAATCGCTCGACTGCGTATTCCGCTGAATGTTGCCACCTGTTCCGGAGTGAAAGCTGCCACCTGATCCACGCGAAGGCTGCCACCCATTCCAAGGCAAAGCTGCCACCTGTCGGAGCGAAGCGACGCGGGATGTATTATTACACCAACTTTCAAGCCGGGGAGATTCCCTTCATAAGCAATATCGACCAAGTTGACGCTGGTGGATGTGTGATATACATTCATAGAGAGTATATCTTTGAGTTGGAGTTTGTCATGCAAGTCTCAAAATGGGGTAACAGTTTGGCCATACGCCTACCCACGTCAGTCGTTGAAGCATTACAGCTGCACGAAGGTGACGATATCGAAGTAGTGATTGCCGACGAACGCATTTTTCAGGTTAAGAAAAAGCCTGGAAGGGACGAATTTCTTGCCAGGTTGCGCGCATTCAGGGGAAAGGTTCCAGCTGATTTCAGGTTCGATCGGGACGACGCGAATGCGCGATCGTAAAGCATTCATCGATACCAATGTGCTGCTTTACCTGATGTCAGCGGATACGGCAAAAGCCGACCGTGCAGAGTCGATAGTTCAGTCCGGCGGATCGATCAGCGTTCAAGTGTTGAACGAAATGGCAAGCGTGGCACGCCGAAAGCTGGATATGTCGTGGACGGAGATAGGAGAAGTCATAACGCTTATCCGGTCGCTGTGTTCAACCGAGCCGCTGACAATCGAGACCCATGATCGAGGTCGATTGATTGCTGAGCGTTATCATCTCAGCGTCTATGATGCAATGATCGTGGCCGCCGCCCTTATTGCAGAATGCGAAGTTTTGTACTCAGAGGATATGCAGGATGGCATGTTGATTTCCGGTAATTTGTGTATTCTCAATCCATTCGCCGGTGACGCACCGCGCGAATAATAAAGATCAACCGCACATGACCGGAATGTAACCTCCTCTCCTGTCCCAGGTTAATTATCACTCAAGCCGCGATGCGGAGCTCAAAGTTAAGAGGCCGACGCTCGAATATTTTTATTACTTGGATCAGTGCTGTCCCATTAACCTCCAACCGTCATGCCGGACTTGATCCGGCATCCAGTGAACGCATTGAAAAACCTGGATTCCGGACAAGTGCTTCGCACTTTCCGGAATGACGAACATCAGTGTTCAAATTCATGTCTATGGCGCAACTAATCACTATGAAAGAGCTGTCGTATCAATGCGTTCCAGTTATATGTAACGCAACTTAATGGGACAGCATTGTACTTGGATTAAGAAACAAAAAGACAGGGGATGGGAGCTGTTGCAGAATGCCAGTTGGCTTTCCACTCAAAAACAAGCCCCCTGTGTGGCTCCAATGAAAAAAGGCCCGGCAGAACGTCTACCGGGCCCTTGATTTTACTGGCTCCCGTCGTGGACACATATCGAACTCTCTGTATTGTGCCGTCCCTTGAGGTCAGGGCTGTTTTTCAGGGCACCAGGGAATTCGGGCAAGTCGCTTAGTTCTACTTTGTCACATTTAACACTCTGATTCCAATGAAGAATCGGTTAGAATGTCGGGCATGGAAAGACGAAAAGAAATGGCACAACGGATGAGCCGAAGTCCACCCGAAACAACCCCGAAAAAATAGGATTTCTGATGCAAATAGCCCAGTGGAAAGACTGGGCAATAGTTTTTTGAATTTTTGCGATCAATTTTCTGATCATTTTTGTTTGCGTACGCGTGACGTATACGAGCCATGTAAACATTATCTGAGTGGATTGATGCAGGCACGTAAGAAAAATATGGAACGGATGGCTGAGGTAGTGCCTGAAAGCGACGAACAGGTGCTGCAACATTTTCTTTCCAACTCCAATTGGGACGAGCGCGGTGTATTGGATCAAGTTGCGTTGGAAACGGATACCTTGTTAGGGGGTACGCCCGAGAGTGCGTTATTGATTGACGAGAGCGGGATTACCAAGAAGGGCAACAAATCTGTTGGGGTGGCGCGGCAATGGAATGGCCGTCTTGGTAAGGTCGATAACTGTCAGGTAGGCGTTTATGCCGCACTGAGCCGTGGTAGCCGATCGACGCTGATTGATACACGGCTTTACCTGCCGTCATCATGGGTAAAGGATAAGGCACGTTGCGTGGTGGCTGGTGTGCCGAACCAAGCCCGACGACTCAAGAGCAAGCCGGACCTGGCACTGGATATGGTGCGTTACAACCGATGCTTGGGGGTACGCTTCAACTGGGTTGGAATGGATGGGTTGTACGGCAAAGATCCGGCGTTATTGAGGTCTTTGGAGAGCGACGGTGAAATCTTTATGGCGGATGTGCACAAGGACCAGCACATGTACCTTGAGGATCCGCAGCCGGTGGTTCCCGTATCCACCCTTGGTCGAGGTCGCAAGCGAAAAAGGCTGGTGGCTCAGAGCGAGAAGATGCGGGTTGATAAATGGATCAGAGCCCAACCGGCTTCGGCATGGAAACAGTTGACGCTACGCGACAGTACTAAAGGGAAACTACGTGTAGAAGTGCAGCATCGACGCGTCTGGTTATGGGACGGTAAAGAAACGCAGGCACGTTGCTGGCATCTGATTGTACGCCGAGAAATCAAGGCGCGTGATGACATCAAATACAGTCTGAGCAATGCATCTTCAGACACTTCGTTACAACGTCTGGCGCAGATGTAAGGACAACGTTACTGGGTAGAGCGATCGTTTCAGGATGGGAAAAGTCAAGCCGGTTTGGATCATTACCAGGCGCGTGGCTGGAAGGCCTGGCATCATCATATGGCGTTGGTGATGATGGCGATGTTGTTCATGCTCAAACAACGCATTGAACATCAGGATGAACTTCCGTTGCTGAGTTGTGCAGATATAGAAACCTTGTTAGCGCACTTATTGCCACGGCGAGATGTTGGTGTTGAAGAGGTGATTCGACAAATGGAAGTCCGTCACCAAAAACGTCAAGCGTCTATCGATTTCGCTTATGCTAAACAGCAACTTGAATGAGGTACCCGGCCGGTGGGGAATGTGACAAAGTAGAATTAGGTTGATTGATTTAGAACAGTCGATCGCTGCTCCCACGTCCGTGAACGGAACGCGCTAACCCCAATGTCGAGCCAAGAGAGAAGAATGGTTTTCATAGCTGTCCACCTAACTGCAGGCGACTGCGATACACGATGCCACAGCGGCAACGATTGCAGAAAAGATCAAGAATTACAAAGGCTATGAGTTTTCGGGACACACAGGAGATCCAACGCGTCTGGGAAGATAATATTCGGGTTTACGGTGCCAGAAAGATCTGGAAGCAGCTCACACGGGAAGGTTTTGTAATCGCTCGCTGCACAGTCGAACGGCTGATGAAAGCGCTGGATATACAAGGTGTCACACGAGGTGGAGCCAAGCGCCGAACCACGATCCCGGATGAGAGCCAGGACAGGCCATCAGATCTGGTGAATCGCCGGTTTGAAGCGGACCGGCCAAATCAGCTTTGGGTAGCAGATATTACCTATGTGGCTACATGGACCGGTGTGGTTTATGTCGCTTTTGTGGTGGATGTGTTTTCCCGTTACATCGTTGGCTGGCGTGTCAGTCGCTCCATGAAGACAGAGCTGGTGCTGGATGCCCTGGAGCAAGCCATATGGGCCAGGAAAGAGACCAAGAACCTGATCCACCACAGTGATCGGGGCAGCCAATATCTGTCAATCCGTTATACGGAACGTCTGGCTGATGCCGGCATTGAGTCTTCAGTTGGCAGTGTGGGTGATTCCTATGATAATGCTTTGGCTGAGACAATTAATGGCCTGTTTAAAACCGAAGTCATTCGTCATCCCCAGCGAGGGCCATGGAAGACGATTGATGATGTTGAATATGCCACGCTGGAATGGGTGGCCTGGTTTAACAATCGGAGACTGTTGGAAAGCATAGGTGATATGCCCCCGGCAGAATTTGAAATGCAGTATTATGAGCAAATTGAAGGGCCTGCCATGGTGGCATGACTCAAACTAAACGCCCTCCGGAATACCCGGGGCGATTCAAAGGTGTTGTTGGGAGTCTTTTAAGTTAAATTGAGGAACTGGCTTTAATACTCGGTCAGTGTTAGGTTTTGTCAAGAAAGGAGATCAGAATGCGAATTAAGACCGTCGTTTTTGTGTACGCCCTACTGACTCCGTTTGCGTTTGGCGAAACAACCATCACGATCAATGGCAGAACGATTGGGCCTTCAGGAAGCAGTATCACGGTGTACAACAACACGGTTGTCAACGACGAAAAGATACTCTCGGAAAATATGGTGGTGGGATCGGGAAAAATCGGAATCGAGAATCGCAATCTAACTGAGTTTGAAACACTACGATTGGACATAAACGCAGACGTCACTGTCGTAAAAGGGGAGAAGACTAGGTGCGTGATCACTGCCGACGATAACATTCTGCCTGTGATTATAACGAAGTCCGCAGACAAGATTCTGCGTATCTCTGCAAAGGACAGTTACTCATCTCGACAGAAGGTGGAAGTCGCTATTGAAACCCCGCAACTCAAGAAAGCGGAGATCAATGGAGCGGGAACAGTGGCAGTAACGGGAGTTCTGAAAGACAGGGTCGATTTGGTGATCAGTGGCTCGGGAGACATCACCGCAAAAGGTCAGGTGAAAAAACTGATAGCGACCATTAATGGATCAGGCGGCCTGCGCGCTGCAGATCTTCAGGCGAAAACAGCCACGGTTATCATCAACGGCTCAGGTGATGCGGATGTAAATGCGACTGCTTATCTCTCGGCCAAGGTGAATGGGAGCGGCAATATTACGTACCTGGGCACGCCGTCCAACGTCCACACGTCAGTGAAAGGTTCAGGCACTATTAGCAAGAAATGACCGAACAATTGCCTACACCTGACTTGCCAGAGAAGAGGCCAAACATATTTACACCTGTCGAGCTGTATTCACCGCTGCGAACGGTTGAGTTCAACCTCTTATCAGACATTCGGGGAATAAGTACCAAGTGTTTTAGTATGATGACTGGGAACGGTAGGGTAAAGATGCGACTGGGTTTTCCGCGTGCACTTCGAGGTGAATTGCTCTTTAACTAGATTTAAGGTTTGGGTTAATTCTACTTTGTCAGATTAGAACTACAAATAACCGATTGAAAAATATAAAATATACGCAGTGAATTATCTGCCAACCACTGAAAGGAACAAGCCTCAAATGACAAACACCAGGGTCATTTGAATTTACCTAATCCGCGCATAAAAGGAATAGATCGTATTGCCGATCGATTCCAACATTTTCACACTCGTTTCCAATCGCATTTCCGGAGTAAGACGAGGTCAGTATTTCAGTCGGCAACCCACTATCTCAATGGTCTGATGCAAGCGCAGAAAAAGAATATGGAACGGATGGAAGAGACAGTCGTTGATGCCGATGACCAACGTCTTCAACATATGCTGAGCGAATCCCACTGGGACCATCGTGCGGTCCTGGATCAAGTGGCTCAGGAAGCGGATCAATGGCTGGGTGGGACAGCGGATAGCTGTTTGCTGATCGATGAGAGTGGTCTTGCCAAGAAGGGCAAACATTCGGTCGGTGTTCAACGCCAATGGTGTGGTCGTCAAGGTAAGGTGGATAACTGCCAGGTGGGTGTTTTTGCTGCGCTGGGAAAAGGCCATCTATCGACCCTGATTGATGAGCGCTTGTATCTACCCAAGGAATGGGCATCCAATCCAGCCCGCTGTCGTAAAGCGGGTATTCCAGAAGCCGAGCGCAAACATCGAAGCAAGTCCGAGTTGGCATTGGAGATGGTGCGTCACCAGAAGGCACTGGGGTTGCGTTATGCCTGGGTCGGTGCCGATGGGGGTTATGGAAAGGAACCGGCCTTTCTGAGGGGCTTGGAGGCGATGGGAGAGGTCTTTGTGGTGGATATCCACAAAGATCAACAGATCTACCTGGAAGATCCTCAACCGATCCTACCTGAATCGACGACGACACGTGGACGCCCCCGAAGTCGCCGACAAGCCCAGACAGCGCGCCTACGCGTTGATCAATGGAGTCAAGGCGCAACCAGATGCTGAGTGGCAGCGAGTCACATTACGCGATAGCAGCAAAGGAAAACTCCAGGTCGAGATCTGCATCGCCGCGTCTGGTTCTGGGATGGAAAAGAGGCGCAGGCCCATCAATGGCACCTGATAGTACGCCGTGAGATGGATTCACCGGAAACGATCAAATACACACTGTCGAATGCACCCGCAGAGACGACAACCCCATCGTCTTGCGCAGATGCAGGCGCAGCGATTCTGGATTGAGCGTTCGTTACAGGATGGCAAGAGTGAATCCGGATTGGCGGATTACCAGGCGCGTAAGTGGCGATCCTGGCATCATCATATGGCCTTGGTCATGATGGCGATGTTATTCATGCTGGAAGAGCGCATCTTGCAGAAGGATGATCATCCGTTACTGAGTTGTTCAGACATTGAATCCTTGTTGCGCGCTTTCCTGCCACGGCGGGATATTGAACCCGATGAAATTATTCGGCAGATGAAGAAACGACATCACAAACGACAAGCGGCTATCGACTCCCAATACCGAAAACAGATGTTGAACAGTCGGTTAGTGGTTGATGAAATCTGACAAAGTAGAATTAAGTGTTCAAATTTTTGTAAACTAGAGCAGTCGACCATTTAGACCCTGAGCCCTCCAGCTACCGTATAAACGTTACAAATCGGTGCCCGGCGCATGGCCGACAACTGCAGGGATGCAGAGGAATCAGGGGACAGTGTACCTATTCTCAGGATTCGCGGTATTAGACTAGATATGCTGTCCCCCGAAGGCGAGGGTGTGCGGGTGTCCTGCCTGCCCCCGTAGGCGGGTGCTTCCTCCAGTCTGTCAGAGACCCCTGTGGCCGCTGACGGGCCTTCTTGTCGGTAATCTCACTATGACTAGGTGCTGGGCTGGGGACTGGAGGTTGGCAGAGTATCCAGCGGCTGACCTGGGGGGCTGGAGATCATCGAGCCCCTGCCATTGTGCAGGGTTTTTTGTTTGGGGTGGGGGAGGGATATCTGCTCAGGATATTTCCAACGCTGCGACGCGGTCATTCGGGCAATAAAAAAGGACTGGCAATTTCTTGCAAGTCCTAGATTTTGTTGGCTCCCCATCGTGGACACATATCGAACCATCTGTATAACACCGTCCCCTGAGGTCAAGGCAGTCTTTCATGGCGTAAGAAGGTTCTCTGGCCCCTAATTCTGTCGTATGAAGCTCATCCCTGTACCAAATCATCCATATCAATATTCAGCGAAGCGGCCAGTCGCTTGATTAATACTACTGATCCAGACTTTTTACCCGCCTCTATCTGTGAAATGTAAGACTTGGTGGATTCCACCTGTTCGGCCAATGCTTCTTGGGTTAGGCCACGATATTCTCGCCAGACCTTGAGTGGGTGTTCCTTACCATCAATCAGACGGCGTGCGATTTCCGACGGGATCACCTCATCCTCACCACGATCCAGCTCTGCCTTGGCGGCATCCGCAGCAGCAATATCCTCTGCATCCTCCGCTAGCTCAAGCAACCGTTGGTAATCTTTGAATGGCACAACCGCATATTCCGGCTTTCCGTCTTTTTCAATAATCTGGATTTGTGAGTTCATTTATAAATATCTCCGCGAGGTCCAGCATTCACCACCAGCAGTACCAGTTGATTTTCCTGCAGGTCGCAGATCGCGCGATAGCCGCCCACCCGCAGTCGCCAATAAGGTGAACTAGAAAGGCGTTTCCAGTCGCCCTGGTAGGCTTTTGGATCCTCAGCAATCAGTTCAAGTGTATCTGTCATCTTTGACCTGATGCCTTTAGGCATCTTTGCCATTGCCTTAATCGCGGTTTTTTTGTAGACCACTTGATACATAGAAAAAGTTTACTAAAAGTAAACATATAGTCAAGGATCATGTTTACATTTGAAAACGGCAATTATATTTCGGCAGGATTATTAATGCGGAATAAAAGGCACAAAAAAAATAGTTTTCTCAAATCTCAGGCATAAAAAAAAGCACTTAGAAATTAACCTAAGTGCTTGATTTATTAAGGCTCCCCATCGTGGACACATATCGAACTCTTTGTATCGCACCGACCCCCGAAATCAGGGCTGTTTTTCAGAGTATCAGGGAGTTCGGTTTAGTCGCTTAGGTTGATTGATTTAGAACAGTCGATCGCTGGTCCCACGTCCGTGAACGGAACGCGCTAACCCCAATGTCGAGCTGAGAGAGAAGAATGGTTTTCATATCTGTCCACCTAACTGCAGGCGACGGCAGTAAACGATGCCATACCGGCAACGATTGCAGAAAAGATCAAAATTTCAGAGGATATGAGTTTTCGGGACACGCAGATCGGTTTGTTACTTGAGAGAGGGCCAAGGTTCTGCGTTGATCTTGTGCCAAATGGTTGCTTGCGTTCCGGTGCATCAATCCCACCAAAACGGACACGGTGCTGCACCTTATCCTCGTCCAGGATCACCACGCTATCCTCGTCCACAATCCGGACGACCTTGCCTTCCATCGTTCTGGCAGAGCTGACAATATTGAACAGCAATAAGACGACAATCAGTACAGATTTCATGTTGGATTTCTACCTCGGTTCAAGAAACTCAAACCAAATCGAGTAAACATGAGAATAGCTCTATTGGCCTTGCACCCGGAGACCCTTCAAAGGCAAACGTAGGCAACCAAAAGGCTGATGTCAGAATTTTTTACAGGCTGCATCCGTAGATTGCCCGCCAAAATGTAAAACACACTGATTTAACTGCGATTTCTCTTATAGGCTTACATTATGCATGGTTTTCTTTCAGGTATGTGCCGGCCTAACCGTTGGTGATGAACCGCGGATCGACCGGCTCCCTTGTTAAACTCGTCAGGTCGGGAGACACGAGCATGAAAATAAAAACTATATCTGCAAAAAGGTGCCTCGCCATTGCACTAACTGCTGCCGCAATGACGGTGCCGGTGGCTGCCATGGCTGCCACCGAGGCCGAGAAGCGCTCGGCGATCGACAGCGGACTGGCCTGGCTCGCTACTCAGCAGCAGGGCAACGGCAGCTGGTTCTACAGCGGCGGAGTGGAGGATGCAGCCACCACCGGCTCCGCTCTGCTTGCCTTCCTTGAGGAGAAGGATAATTGGGCTGTCGACTATTCATCTAACGTCACGGCCGGTATCAACTACCTTCTCAATCAGGCAACGACATACAACATCAGTGTTCAACCGGCCGGTAATCCCGATTCGGACGGTAACGGCGTCGGTGTGAAATTCGTGCCGGGTGGCAACAACAATCGGGACACCTATGTCACCGGGTTGGCGCTGCCCGCAATCGCTAAGGTCGCCGCGGCGACACCGAATGCACTCGTCACCACTGGTGCGCTAGCGGGCTGGACTTACAAAGACGTCGTTCAGAACACGGTGGACTACTTCGCCTACGGTCAAAGCGATGCGAATACCGGAGTTCACAGAGGGGGGTGGCGCTACTATGCCAATAACGGGACATCGGACAACTCCACGGCGCAGTGGCCGCCGATTTCCATGCTTTACGCCCAGGCAGTTCCCGGTGTCACGGTGCCGAGCTTCGTCAAGTCCGAGCTGACAAACTACATCGACTATATCCAAAACAGTACGAGCGGCGGTTCTGGGTACGACTCTCCGACCTATCTGGTCAACGAGGCGAAGACCGGAGGGTTATTGGCCGAGATGGCCTTTGCCGGGTATAACGGCACCTCCAGCGGTGCCGGCGATCTCAGCGACAGGGCGGGTGCACTTACCTATCTCAATAACAACTGGACAAACTTCGCCAGTAGCATGGAACGGAAACTTCGCTCATCCTTATGCCATGTGGTCCATCTACAAGGGTCTCGAGCTGCAGATTGGCCTAAGCGATACGACTGCGATTACCAACCTGCTGACTGACTGCGGTGCAGCCCGCGGAGGGCAGGACGCTGGTGACAACTGCAACTGGTGGGAGGACTACAGCGAGTGGCTGGTTCAGAATCAGAACGCAAACGGTTCCTGGGCAGGCTATTCAAGTTGGCCTTCCGCTCTGAGCACCCCGTGGTTCATCAATATCCTGGCCGCGACCGAAATCCCGGATGGAGAGGCTCCGGAGCCAGGCACCCTGGCGCTTTATGGCGATCGGTTTGTTTGGGGCGGGGCAGCCCGGAGGCGCCGGCGAAAATAACCTGACCAGCACTCGAGATAACGAAAAAAGGGGCATTCATCTCGCCCCTTTTTTTGCACCCCAGACGAAGTCTGCTAAGTTGCTGTTTGACTCGTCAGAATCGATTTCTCTTGGTTGAGGTACTTATGCTGCTTGCCCACGTTTTTGCTGCTGCCCGCGGTTTCGCACTGATCGGATTGGCGGCTTGTCTGGTTTGTAATTACGCGCATGCGGTAGCGCTTGGTACAGGAGACCCAGCCCTTTCAACCGCATCTGTTCCAGAAGCGTCTGCGCCCAGTCCTGGGGTCATACCCAATCCGAGTGCGGAGATCAAGACAATTCAGGCCATCAATGCCCTTTATCGCGGCGTGTGGGATGAAGCGTTAGGGCTCGCTGCAACTGCCATCACCCGGGGCACCCAGGATATCGATGCGCTTGGTGCGTTCGCTGTTGCGGGGGTCATTCTCGGTGATCGGCCGGTCGTGGAGAAGGCGCTTCCGAAGTTGCTTGAGACTGAGTACCCTGCCCACTATTCGGTCATTGTGCAGGGCATCCTGGCGCTGCAGCGTGGAGACGCTGGAGCCGCGGAGGCATATCTAGGCCGGGTGTTAGAAAAAAAACCGAACGAGCCATTGGCACTCTATTTCCGGGGCGAGACTGAGCATGTACGGGGGGATACAGCAACAGCCCTCACTACCTTTCGCCAGGTCGCGGAAACAGCTCCCGAGTTTGCTCCCGCGCTTGCGGCCATCGCCCGCCTGCTGCCAGAGGATCAATCTAAGGAGTCCATCGCGTTGATGGAACGTGCTGTGGCGATACACCCGGCCAACGTCGCGTATCGCCGACACCTCGCCGACCTATACGCAAAGGCTGGGCGGCAGGAGGATGCCAACCGTCTGTACACTGAGATCCTGAGGGCCATACCTGGTGTCAAGGATCAATACCTGACCACCGCCTGGCAACTTCAGCGCACCGGCAGACCCGGGGAAGCCCTCAAGCAAGTCGATAAGGCTGTTAAACACTGGGGGTGGACACCACTGGGCTCCCTTGTATCCGCCATGGCCAGCGTGGACTTAGGTGAAGAGAAGCAAGCCCGCAAGCACTTAACAGACTATCTGGCGGGTGCCGATGACAAGGCACAAGCCCACCTTGCCGCAGGTCTGTGCTTCCTCGCTCTTGGCGATGCCACGGGAGCGCGGGAGCAGTTCAACGAGTCGCTTTTGCTTCAACCCGACAATCCAAAGGCATTGGCCAACCTGGCAGTTGCGACTCAGATGGACCGTGATATGGGCGCCTCGAAAGAGACACTGCGCAAGGCCGAGCGAAGCAGTGAGGGCGCAGAAGTAACAGCGTTCGTCGGTATGAATCTCGAATTCGCCATGGGGGATTCACCTGCGTACAAACAACACTGGACGGCGATGGAATCACTGTTCCCCGGCGCCGAAAACCTTAAGTCACCGGTAGCGGGCATACCGGCGGATGTACGCGAACGCGTTGCTCTTCAACGCAATGTCATGCTGGTCATGTTTCTGAATCAGTGGCACACACAGACCGTCCGGTATGCGGACCTCACAATGCTAACTCTGCCCGGCGATGCAATTAGCGGCTATCTGCGCGCCCTCGCTCTTGAACTGCAAGATAAACCAGAGGAAGCACGGGGCACCTTGGAGAAGTTGGTTGCCTCGGAGCCACGATTCACCGGTGCACAACTGGCCCTTGGAAGAATGGCGGCGCGCCTGAACGATCCAGAGACAGCCTTGTCTGCGTATTCCAAAGCGGAAGAACTCGCACCGCGATCTATCCCTGCCAAGCTCGGAATAGCCAGCGCTCTGCTGGCCCTGAGACAAACTGAGGCGGCTACCAACGCCTTGATTGGAGCAGAAAACCAAGCCAATAGCGGTCGGGAGCTGTTCCAAGTCGCCTTGGCCTACCGGCAAATGGGCAAGTTTAAAAAATTTCGCGCACTGACGGAAAGAGCACTGGCAAAGGGTGATACAGGCATATGGCGTCAGCAAGCGGCGTCGTTTCTTGCGGCGACACAGGAATAAATCTAACGAGCTAAAATGCTGTTCTTCGCGGAATTACTGAACCGAATCGGCAGCCGTCGATCGCCCAAATCTGGTGATCTGGCCGTAGACATAGTGGATGAGGTCGATGGTGTCCTGGTCGTAGTCCTGGGAGGGGGATAGATTGCTCATCGATATATCGTATCGATATTGCCTAACCGATAGGCTTATATGAGGAATCGACGGTAGCGAAATAAAAACGCCACAAAGTAAAGCTATCATTCGGGCAAAAAAAAAGGACTGGCAATTTCTTGCAAGTCCTTGATTTAATTGGCTCCCCGGGACGGGCTCGAACCGCCGACCTAGTGGTTAACAGCCACCCGCTCTACCGACTGAGCTACCGAGGAATAGGTCGAGCCGCGTATAGTAATCACCTCTCCGTTTGTGGTCAATAGCTTGCCCTAAAATACTCCCTGCCGTTAACCGCACTGCAACGGGCTCCCATCCGGGCGGGTAGTCGACAGGCGCGGCCGTCCGGAGTTCGAGACAATAAGAGCCTTGGGATCGACCGTCGCGGTGAGATCGCAAATTGTGATGGTTGCCGTGGATCCGGGTGACATGCCGCTCGGTTGGTAGATCAGGCGTTTTCTTCCGACTGAGGTGAGAATCCGCACTCTGTGACGGTTGGGTTGCTGGAATCGCAAAACAGTCTCCGATCCATCCGGCGATCGGTTCCGATTGTCGTCGACGAACAGGATGAATCCCTGTTGCCATTCGAAGCTGTTCAGGCAGCTCTGGCCGTCCGTGCTGGGGCAGAGCACCACAGGTACCCCGCGTTTGACTGCCTCGCTTCGGGCTAAATGCAGGTGGAGGGCCATGCTGTTTACTGCCGTTGTTGTGCTGCTGCTGGCGCTCAGGGTGAGAGCGCTGGGGATGCCAATGGCAAGCAGTATGCAGACTGTGGCGAGGGTGCTGATCAGTTCAACCAGGGTAAGCGCGGTTTGACACCAGGACGGGGACGCGCTGGTCGATCGTATGCTCATAGTCGCACTCCTTTGCGATTATTTTCATCCACACAGTCCTTGTGTGGATGTTCGTTCTGATCTTCCTCGCCGCGTCAGAAATGAGTCGCTGATTCAAGGGTGCGGCATTGGAATGATTGACCTATCCTGCAAGCACCTTTTCCAGACGATCGAGGGCATTCTGCAGGTTTTCCATGCTGGTGGCGATTGACAGGCGAACATGCCCGGACAGGCCGAAGGCGGTACCCGGTACCAGCGCCACTCCCGCCTGTTCGATCAGGTATTCCGCCAGTTCCAGGTCGTTGTTGACGCCGTCGATATGCTTGAGCGCCTCCTTGACATTTGGGAAGCAGTAAAAGGTCCCGTCGGTGGGCAGACAATTGACGCCCGGTATGTTGTTCAACCGCTCCACCACGTAGTCGTGGCGCTGCTTGAAGGCGGTCAGCATCTCCTGGATACACTCCTGGGGCCCTTCCAGCGCCGCCTGGGCTGCCACCTGCGAGATCGAGGTAGGGTTGGAAGTGCTCTGGGACTGAATTTTCTTCATCGCCTTGATGATTTCCGTCGGCCCTCCCGCATAACCGATGCGCCAGCCGGTCATGGAGTAGGCCTTGGAGACGCCGTTCAGAACCAGACAGCGATCCTCCAGTTCCGGGCAGGCGTTCAGGATGTTGACGAAGGGTTCGTTACCCCAGCGGATGTGCTCGTACATGTCATCGGTGGCAACCGTGACCCGGGGGTATTCCAGCAGCACCTTACCCAATGCCTGCAGTTCCTCCCGACTGTAGGCCATGCCGGTGGGATTCGACGGGCTGTTGATCACCAGCAGCCGGGTCTTGTCGGTGATCGCTGCCTGCAACTGACTCGGCGTGATTTTGAACTGCTGGTCGGCTCCGGCATGGGCAAATACGGGGATGCCGCCCGCCAGGATGGTCATATCGGGATAGGAGACCCAGTAGGGAACGGGGATAATCACCTCGTCACCGGGATCCAGGATAGCCTGTGCCAGATTGTAGAAGCTCTGCTTTCCGCCGCAGGAGACCAGAATCTGGTCTGGCCGGTAGACAAAACCGTTATCCCGTTTGAACTTGTCTATGACAGCCTGCTTCAGGCTGGGGGTACCGTCCACCGCGGTGTATTTTGTGAAGCCGTCGTGGATTGCCTGGATGGCCGCAGTCTTGATGTGGTCCGGCGTGTCGAAGTCCGGCTCACCGGCACCCAGGCCGATGACGTCTTTGCCGGCGGCGCGCATTTCGGCGGCGCGGGCCGTTATAGCCAGGGTAGGAGAGGGTTTGACAGCCTGTACGCGGGCGGAAAGCTTTTTACTCATTGACTCTGACTCGGTTTTCTCTGTTAAGCCTAAATCTGGCGATGAAACAGACCTCGCGTGGTTCGATATCAGGGTAGCGACCTGGATTAGACTCGGGTCTACCTGACAGCGGCGCTCAGTCCTGTGTGGCATACCTGATTCAGTCTGCAGGGCAGTTTCTGTCGGCAGGTTGCAGGTGCCATAATAGCCAATCCGTGGTGTCAGCAGAATCCCTAAATGGTAAAAGATTTTCAATTGGTCTCCGAGTTCGACCCCTCGGGTGACCAGCCGGAGGCGATCGCTCGGCTGCTTGAGGGCCTGGGCGACGGAGAAGCGGGTATGACCCTGCTTGGGGTGACTGGCTCTGGAAAGACCTTCACTATCGCAAATGTGATCGAGAAGGTGCAGCGACCGACCCTGATTCTTGTCCACAATAAAACGCTGGCGGCCCAACTTTACGGCGAGATGAAAGAGTTCTTTCCCCACAATGCGGTAGAGTATTTTGTCTCCTACTACGATTATTATCAGCCAGAGGCCTATGTTCCCGCATCCGATACCTTCATAGAGAAAGATGCTTCCATAAACGACCATATAGAACAGATGCGGCTGTCCGCTACCAAGGCGCTGTTGGAACGGCAGGACACCATCATCGTAGCCACCGTCTCCTGTATTTACGGTCTGGGTGACCCGAGATCCTACCTGGGTATGGTGCTGCACCTGGTGCGTGGCGATACAGTGGACCAGCGCTCTATTCTGCGCCGGCTGGCGGAACTCCAATACACCCGCAATGAAATGGAGTTGCGCCGGGCCTGCTATCGGGTACGGGGCGAGGTGATCGATATCTACCCGGCGGAGTCGGATCGGGAAGCGGTGCGGGTAGAGTTGTTCGACGATGAGATCGAATCCATCGGCTTGTTCGACCCGCTTACCGGAGAGATGCTGCGCAAGGTGCCGCGGTACACCATCTACCCGAAATCCCACTACGTGACGCCGAGACAGACCCTGCTGGAGGCGGTAGAGCTGATTAAACAGGAACTTGTTGAGCGGCTGGAGCAGCTGCGTTTTGCCAACAAGCTGCTGGAGGCACAACGGTTGGAACAGCGCACCCGCTTCGATATCGAGATGATCCTGGAATTGGGATACTGTTCGGGCATTGAGAATTATTCGCGTTACCTGTCCGGACGTCAGTCTGGAGAACCGCCGCCGACGCTGTTCGATTATCTACCCCGGGAGGCCCTGCTGGTGGTGGATGAGAGCCATGTTTCCATCCCTCAGGTGGGCGGCATGTACCGGGGTGATCGCTCCCGCAAGGAGACCCTGGTGGAATACGGTTTCCGCCTGCCTTCCGCGCTGGACAACCGGCCGCTGCGGTTCGAGGAGTTCGAGGCCCGGGCGCCCCAGACCATCTATGTCTCGGCTACGCCCCGCGACTATGAGCTGCAGCACTCGGGGGCGATCGTTGAGCAGGTGGTCCGGCCCACTGGGCTGGTGGATCCGGAGTTGGAGGTGAGACCCGCCGGCAGCCAGGTAGACGACCTGCTTTCGGAGATCAACCTGCGGGTGGAACAACAGGAGCGAGTGCTGGTCACCACTCTCACCAAGCGGATGTCAGAGGACCTGACAGACTATCTCGATGATCACGGCGTCCGGGTGCGCTATCTCCATTCCGACATCGACACAGTGGAACGGGTGGAGATCATCCGCGACCTGCGGCTCGGTGAGTTCGACGTGCTGGTGGGTATCAATTTGTTGCGGGAGGGACTGGATATGCCGGAGGTCTCCCTGGTCGCCATACTCGATGCCGACAAGGAGGGGTTTCTGCGCTCAGAAGGGTCCTTGATCCAGACCATCGGCCGCGCCGCCCGAAACGTCAACGGCAAGGCGATCCTGTATGCCGACAAGATTACCGGTTCCATGCGGCGGGCCATCGACGAGACCGAGCGACGGCGGGAAAAACAGATCGCTTACAACCAGCAACACGGGATTACACCAAAGACTATTTGCAAGGCGATCGCGGACATTATGGAGGGGGCCCATGCAGGTGCTCCCAGGCGAGCGAAGGACTACGCACGGGTGGCGGAAACCGAGGCCGAATATGCCGCCATGACGCCGCGCCAGATGGCAAATCGGATCAAGGCGCTGGAAAAGAAGATGTACCAGCACGCCCAGGATCTGGAGTTCGAGGAGGCGGCCCGGGTGCGCGATCAGATCAAGGGTTTGCAATCCCAGGGGGTGCTGGCATGACATCCTTCAATTTTTCGACTGGTTGTTGCGAGTGATTAGAGTGACCAGCGCGCGGTGACAAAAGAGAAGCATTCACATGGATCCGCCATGGTCAGGGTTCCCGATATTTACAAACGCGTTTTTCTTGGAATCGAAGTCCCGATACTGATATGTCCTTCCAGAAACACAGGCTTGAAAGCAACCACGCCATCCTGGCGAAGGCCAGCATCCAGAGAATTCAGCGACTTACTGGATTACGGCATCCGCTGATGAGATAAAACACGCGGTTTCCGGACGGACACTAATTACATTATATAACAAGCCAGTGCTGTCCCATTAAGTTGCGTTACATATAACTGGAACGCATTGATACGACAGCTCTTTCATAGTGATTAGTTGCGGCATAGACATGAATTTGAACACTGATGTTCGTCATTCCGGAAAGTGCGAAGCACTTGTCCGGAATCCAGGTTTTTCAATGCGTTCACTGGATGCCGGATCAAGTCCGGCATGACGGTTGGAGGTTAATGGGACAGCACTGATAACAAGCACTTCGAAGTTGTGCTTTTTGTGTATTCTTGCGCAGTCGAAAATCAGTACGCTTCTCAGTTTTTCCTGGCCGATGTAAATAGCTTCTTTACCGTATCGACATCGGCACTTCGTATATAGAAATACTTGTTACCAACCTCTGTAAATACGTTCATTCCCATGGGGTGAAGAAGGTACGGACAAACATGGGATACGGGTCCCAGTTTGTTGCTCTGTTCATTAAGTTGCCAGGGTGTCACCCGATACTCGAGCCTACCGAACCGATTATTTAACTATGGGGTAAGTGACGTGACTGGCATAGTAGTGTTGGCAACAAGAGGCCTGTTCCGATCTGGCAAGCCATGGAATATATCGTCCAGGGTGATGGGGGGTATCTGCTCTATCATCCTGGCGTTCGTCTTGGCCCTGCCAGGGGGCAACGCCGAGGCGGCGCAGCCAGGGGATAATGGGAAACAGTTTGCCAAGGGAAGGATCCTGGTTCATCCCGCTCCCGGTCTGTCGGACGAGGAGTTCAAGAGGGTGCTGCGTAAGAACAACGGAAAGGCGGTGGGCAGGCTCAAGAAGCTCGGTGTTCATATCGTGAATGTACCGCCGAACAATGAGAAGAAAATCGCCAAGGCATTGTCCCGCAACAAGAAGGTCAAGTACGCCGAGGTGGATGAACTGGTGCCACCGACGGAGATCCTTCCGAACGATCCCAAGTACACCAGTGCCTGGCACCTGCAGAAGATCCAGGCGCCCACTGCCTGGGATACCGGCTTCGGCGAGGGCATCACCGTTGCGATCCTGGACAGCGGTGTCGATCCACTCCACCTGGATCTGCGGAACAACCTGGTGACTGGTCGCAATGTGGTTTCCAACAACTCCGATACCAGCGATGTGAATGGGCACGGGACCAAGGTGGCGGGTACGGTCGCCGCCGAGAGCAATAATCTCCTGGGCGTGACCTCCATCGCCTGGCACGCGCAGATAATGCCGGTACGGATCACCAATGACAGCGGCGGTTACGCCTACTGGAGCGACGTTGCAGCGGGCCTGATCTGGGCTGCTGACAACGGGGCAAGGGTCGCCAACATCAGTTACGAGGTGAGCGGTAGCTACACAGTGATTAGTGCGGCCCAATATATGCGTAACAAAGGGGGGGTTGTCGTCGTTGCGGCGGGAAATTACGGCACCAATCCGGGCTACGAGGACAACGAGTACATGGTTTCCGTGGCCGCGACCGACAGCAACGACAACCGGACCAGCTGGTCCAACTATGGCAATTACATCGACCTTGCCGCGCCCGGCGTGGGTATCTGGACCACGACCAATGGTGGCAGCTATGCTGCCGTCTCCGGCACCTCGTTTTCCAGCCCGGTTACCGCGGCTGTGGTCGCCTTGGTCAAAGGGGTCAATGGAGACCTGTCACCGGGTGAGGTCGAGGCCCTGCTCATGGACAGCGCCGACGACCTCGGCACCGCCGGCTGGGATATCTATTACGGTCATGGGCGGGTCAATGCCGCGCAGGCGGTGGCACTGGCTGACAGCGTCGTATCCCAGGACACCCAGGCGCCCACGGTATCGATCACTGTACCTGCGACCAACAGCACCGTCAGTGATTGGGTGGCGGTCAGCGTCGATGCGGCGGACAACTTCGGGGTGACCGAAGTGCGGCTCTACGCCAACGGCCACCCGGTGGGGACTGACACCACGGAACCCTACACCTTTACCTGGGACAGCACCCTGGTGTCGGACGGGGATTCGACCCTCACCGCCCATGCCTATGACGCGGCTGGGAACCTGGGGCAATCGGCCGCGGTGACGGTGGTGGTGGAGAACAACCCGGCCGCGGCTGACACCGTCCCACCCCAGGTGACCCTTCACAGCCCGACGGATGGCGCCACCGTCAGCGGGAACGTGACCCTCTCTGCCTCGGCCACCGATGATGTGCAGCTCTCAATGGTCAGTATCTATGTGGACGGCCAGCTGAAGTGCTCGGGGGTGCCCAGTGTCTCCTGCAGTTGGAACACCCGTAAGGAGAGCGCCGGTGACCACAGCATCCAGGCCAAGGCGACTGATGCAGCCGGCAACAGCGCCACCCGGTCGATCACGGTGACGGTCGGGACTACCACGTCGAAGGGCGGGAACAACAAGGTTACTACCACCAACAAGGGGAGGCGGACAAAGAAATAAGCGGGGAGCGATAAAAAACAACGCCGGCTTTCGCCGGCGTTGTTTTTTGAGGAGAGCAAAAACGTCTGCTTAACTCTGACGTCTGCGACGCCCGTAGAAGCCGATTCCGATCAGGCCCAGTGCGCTAAGTAGCAGGGTCGAAGGCTCTGGGAGTTCCTCACCGCCGCCGCCGTCTCCGAGTAGGTTTCTGACAAACAGTGATTCATGTGAGAGTTTCTGAAGATTCCCATTTTTGTTAGTGATTTGTAGCTCGAACGTACCACTACGCTGGAAAGGATTGTTCGTAAGTATTTCAGCCTCGAAAAAGAAGTATCCAATTTCTGTACTCCCTTTAAAGGCGGTGGCAATATCCAAAGTTACGGGTAGATTCAAGGGAAGAGAGCCATTCACATCTGCCCATCCGATCGTGTAATTCCCGCTAATTTGATCGATGTCCGCGCTCAGGAGTTTTATTTCAATACCGTTTACAATAGCTCCAGGATTGAGCGCGTCGTCAATCTTGTATACGAAGGTCCAGTCATTTCCGTCCGTGACTGTGTTTAACAGGTTTGCCTCGGATGTGGAATTAAAGTTCCCTTTCACATCGTAATATCCAGCGCAGCCATCTGATGCGTTGCCACCCAATGTAATCTTGCTCGGATCACATTGCACAGTTACTGTTTGACCAGTGTCGTCGACGATAACGGTTGCGTGAATGGGCCCTGACAAACACAACGAGCATGCGCCGGCTAATAAAGCTGGGGTCAGACCTCTTTTCTTGAAACTGTATATTTTACTTTTTTTCATTTCCGCTACTCTCCGGCATACAATTTGCCAACTCGGATCAGTTCTTGTTTTTCAAGCATCCCTGTTTCAGATCCTGGTATTTAAGATTTGGCTTCCCTAATCAAATCTATATCAAGCTGTTGCCTTATCGGGTGCAAATAGAATGCCAGCCTATATAACTCTTTATAATTTCGAGAATTAATCGAATTTTCGTTGTGCTTTCCGCCCATCCTTCCTGAATTTTGTAAAAAATATTAACGAGTGTTACGAAAACCACTGGGATATTCGAGAGAAAGGGTGGCGGGCAGTACCTGGATTCCCACGGCGGACTGCGGCCACGAGCTGCATTGATCCAGAGCTATTAAATATCAATAGGTTATCCGGATACTTCTGGTTCGCGGATTGTGTAAAAAAATCAACACACTGCAGCTAAGGAAATAGAGGTGTGGTGATCAAAGGGAAACTAACGCCTATTCGGCCCGCAGCGCTTCGATCGGGTCCAGCTGCGCAGCCCGCCAGGCCGGAACGACGCCCGCGATAAGGCCAATGGTAACGGCGATTGCTTCCGCCAGCAGCAGATATTCCCAGGGGGTATGGGTTGGCAGGGCAGGGAGGGCGAAGCCTAGCATCCAGGCGCCCCCGGCACCGAGCAGCAGTCCGGCCAGACCACCCAGCGCTGAGAGAACCATCGCCTCGCCGAGAAATAGCCAGAGCACCTGCCAACTGTCGGCGCCGAGCGCACTGAGCAGGCCCACCTCACCGGTTCGCTCGCCTACCGAAATGGTCATGATGGTGAGGATGCCTACCCCGCCGACCAGGAGCGAAATACCGCCCAGGGCGGCCACCGCAAGGGTCAGGATATCGAGCACCGAACCCAGGGTCTCCAGCATCTGGTCCTGGGTGATAATGGTGAAGTCCTCGGCCCCGTGACGCTGGGTAAGCAGCGTCTTGATTCGTTCGGACAGCGCTTCGCTGTCGGTGCCTGGTGTATAGAGCAGGTCCACCTCCATCAGGCTCTCCCGATTGAACAGGGACATGGCCTTATGGGTGGGGATGTAGGCGGCGTCGTCCAGATCGAACCCCAGCATTTGCCCTTTGGACTCCATGACCCCAATTACCCGAAAGCGTTCACCGCCGATGCGGATACGTCGGCCGAGAGGATTCTCGTTACCGAACAGTTCCTGCCGCACCTTGGCGCCCAGCACCACGAAGGGGCGGGCGAAGCGGGGGTCATCCCGGGGCAGGAATCGACCCAGCGAGGGTTTCATCTGCCATACATCGGGGACATCGGGGCCCACCCCGTAAATGAAGGTGCGCCGGCCGCGTCTGCCGGACTCGATGGTCGCATTACCCTGGATCAGTGGCACCACCGCCTGGATGCGGGGCAGCCGGGAAAGGGCCTGGGCATCCTCCAGATTCAGGGGGCGGACGGTATTTATGATAGCGCCGGAGATGCCGAAGGTGCTGGACTTGCCGGGGGAGATGGCGATCAGGTTGGTGCCGAACTGGGTAAATTCGCCCAGCACGTATTTGTGGACACCCTCGCCGATGGAGGTGAGCAGGACGACCGAGGCGATACCCACCGCAATGCCCAGGGCGGTGAGAAAACTGCGCATGCGGTAGGCAAACACGGAGTTGAGGGTCAGTTTCAGGAAGTCAGCTGTGAGCATGGCGGGTTCCGTTAGACCTATCCCGTGACTGTCAGCGCCCGGCCAGGGCATGCACCGGATCGAGGCGGGCCGCACGCCGGGCAGGCAGCAGACCGAACAGCAGGCCGGTGATCAGCGCGACGGCCACTGCCGCTCCCAGGGCCCAGAGAGGGATGGCCAGGGGGAAATCGGGGAAGGCCCGGTCCAGGGCCCAGACACCAGCGAATGCCAGCAGCACGCCGATAACCGCACCTGCCCCGGAGAGCAGTCCCGCCTCGACCAGGAAGAGTCTCAGGATCTGCCGTTCCGGGCTGCCCAGTGCCTTGAGCAGCCCAATCTCCGTGGTGCGCTGGGAAACGCTGACCAGCATCACATTCATAGTCAGAATGCCGGCAACGGCGAGACTGATGGCGGCGATGCCTGCCACCGTATAAGTGAGGGCCTGGAAGATGCCGTCGAAAGTGGCGAGCAGGGCGTTCTGGGTGATGACGGTGACATCCTCCTCCCCGTCGTGCCGCTCCTTCAGGATGTCGAGGATCGCCTGCTGGGCCTTTGGAATCGCTTTTGGCCCGCTGGCCTGGACCAGGATGCGGAACAGCGAATTGCTGTTGAACAGGCGCTGGGCCGAGGCGACGGGGATGATCGCGATATCTCCGATATCCATGCCCAGGGATTCCCCCTGGGGTTTCAGAATACCAATAACCCGGAACCGCCGGTCATCGATGCGCAGCCATTTTCCCAGGGCCTTTCTGCTGCCGAACAGCTCCCGCTTCAGCTTGCTGCCGATGATCGCGATCGCCGAACCGCGGCTGGGGTCTCCCGGGGGCAGGAATCGGCCCCTGGCCAGCTCCAGATTCCGCACCGGCAGCAGTTCGGCGGTGGCTCCCAGTACGGTTGCCTCCCGCTCCAGCTGCTGATGGGAGACAGGGGCGGATCCCACCACCAGCGGGGCGATCAGACGGATGCTGCTGCTTCTGCGCAAGGCGAGGGCATCATCAAGGGTCAAGTCCCTGGGGGTGCCGCCGATCAGCGGTGGGGTCTCACCGGTGGTCTCCACCCGTCCGAGAATGACGATCAGCAGGTGGGTGCCGAGACTGGAGAATTCGTCGCTGACATAGCGCCTGGCCCCTTCTCCCAGGGCAGTGAGAACCACCACGGAACCGACTCCGATGGCCATTGCCAGCAGCATCAGCCAGGTACGGCTGCGGGCCCCGGAGAGGGCGCGACCGCCAAAACGCAGGGTGTCCTCACCGCGCATGGCTGCGGCTTTCGGGATGAGCGATCCGGTCGTCGGCAATGGCCCCATCGACCATGTGGATACGCCGGTCCGCGCGGCCGCCGATCGCGGGGTCGTGGGTGACCAGGATCAGAGTGATCCCCTGGCGGTTCAGCTGTTCCAGGGTTGTCATCACATCTTCACCCGAGGCCTTGTCCAGGTTGCCGGTCGGCTCGTCTGCCAGCAAAATGCCGGGTTGCATGATGGTGGAGCGGGCGATAGCCACCCGCTGCCGCTGCCCGCCGGAGAGCTGGTCCGGGCGGTGGCGGGCCCGGTCGAGCAGCCCGAGGGGCTCCAGAATCCTGTCCACTCTTTGCTTGCGTTCTCTAGGGGCGATGCCGGCCAGCACCAGGGGCAGTTCTACGTTTTCCGCTGCAGTGAGGCGGGGTATCAGGTGAAACGACTGGAATATGAAACCGATCCGGTTGCGCCGGACCGTCGCGCGTTCCTCGTCGGAGAGCAGTTGAGTATCGATCTCTTCCAGGTAATAACTCCCGGAGTCCGGCCGATCCAGCAGTCCCAGGATGTGTAACAGTGTGGATTTGCCCGATCCTGAGGGTCCCATCAGGGCAATATACTCGCCGCTGTTGATCCGCAGGGTCAGATCACGAAGGGCGTGGACGTGTTCGTCCCCTACCTGGAATTCTCGATTGATCTCCCGCAGTTGGATCATTTTTCCTGTTCTTTTTCCTGTCGGGCCAGGGCCCCGTCTTCTACCCCGTCACGGTCCACCGAGGTCACCACCAGCTCTTTCTCCTCGATTCCCTCCAGTACCTCTGTGTGGTCCCAGTTGGATATGCCCGTTGTTACCTGCCGCTCCTCCACCACTCCCGCCTGGGGCAGGAAGATAAACACCCGGTCCCCCTCCAGCACCGCTTCGGTGGGGATGCGCAGGGTCTCCTTCTGCACATCGAGAATAATCTCCACGTCGGCCGAGTAGCCGGCCAACAGCTGCTCAATATCCTGCCGGTTGCTGAATTCCACTTCCACCTCCACGGTACGGGCCTGTTTCTCCAGGTCCAGAACGTAGGGGGCGATTCGACGAACCCTGCCGGGGAAGCGCCTTTCATCAAAGGCATCCAGGCTGACACGAGCCGGTTGATCCACCCGGACATCCGGGGCGTCCACCTCATCGATCGGGGCGGCTACGTAAAAACAGGAGTTATCTATCAGATCTACCGCTGGTGGGGTGGCGATCCCGGGCGGGGAAGGGGTCACGTACTCATTCAGTTCGCCGTTGATCTCTGCCACTACGCCATCAAACGGCGCGATCAGGCGCGTGCGCTCCAACTGGGCACGTATCACATCGACCCGGGCCAGGGAGACCCGCGATCGGGCGTTGGCGGATTCACAGTCCGCCTTGCCGGCCTTGGCCTCGGTGACCGCCTTGTCCAGGGCGTCTTCGGAAACGGCACCGCTCTTTTGCAACCGGACCCGGCGATTGGCCTCCCGCTGTGCCACTTCCGCCTGCAGGCAGGCGGCGCGGGCGCTGGCATTGACCGCCTTTGCTTCTGCCTCGTTGAAGGCAATCTCGGCCATCAGGTCCCGGTTCCAGAGTTCCAGCAACAGGGTGCCGGCCTCGACCCTGTCGCCTTCGCGGATGTCCAATACGGCGATCTGGCCGCCGGTCCCCGGGGAAAGCCTGGCGCGGCGACATGCCTTAACGGTACCCGCCCGGGTATTGGCTACGGTTTTTTCCACGGTACCCCGTTCGGCGGGTTTCACCAACAGATCAATGGGCTGGGGCCGGTTGAGATACCAGATCCCGACCCCGCTGGCGGCCAGCACCAGGAGGCTCAGGATCAGGGGTGTCGAAGGGCGAAACACGGTTGTCTCCTCAAATGCATTGGAACGGAACCGGGGTCACATAAACAGCCCTGGGTGGGCTGGCGATGCTTGCCTTTATTGGTAAGCCCGATTGATAATTCAACTATAACAAGGTTTTCGCGGCGACAAGCCAACTCCCTGTCGAATGGGACTCGATTCTCGCTAGACGGGGCATTCCATCGCCGATATCCTGTACCATCAGCAATCAGCGCGACCTGAAAAAATGGCGCCCGCCGAGTAGGAGAGTATGTCATGTCGGCAGAGGTAGCCCCGGATTTTCGCGGGGAGAAGTGAATGCACAAAATCATGTTGCTCAACCCTAAAGGGGGATGTGGGAAAACTACCATAGCGACCACATTGGCCTGCTACTTTGCTGGCGAGGGGTACCAGACCGCGCTGATGGATTTCGATCCCCAGGCATCAAGCAGCCATTGGCTGGAGATTCGAGCTTCGGATCAGCCGTCGATAAAATCCATCGATGCTGCGCGTCCGAAGACGGGCGTGACCCGCAGTTGGCAACTCTATAGTGGCAACGAAACCGACATCGTCATCATGGATACTCCGGCAGGGATAAGCGGGGGTAAACTGATCGACCTCTACCACCGGGCAGACACCATTCTGATTCCGGTGATGCCTTCTATTATCGACTTTCATGCAGTCGAAGCGTTTTTTACCGAGCTGAGCAGGCTGTTCAACCAGGGGCGGCAGGGTAAACGCCTGGCGGTGATCGTAAACCGGGTGCGGTTGAAGACCCGGGCCTATCACGCAATTGAACAACTGATCGCAGAAGTGGGAATACCGATGCTGGCCTCGCTGCGGGATACTCAGAACTACTCCGTCGCCATGGAGTCGGGACTGGGGATCTGTGAGCTGAAGCCCGGGGTCTCCGCCAAGGACAGGGCCCAGTGGCAGCCTGTACTGGAATGGTTGTATCAGGAGGTGCCGCGCCGCAACATGGATCTGTTCCGGGATAGTGCGGTATCGCCGGTTGCCGCACTGTCCGTTTCTTGATCGAACCACAGATCAGAAGGCCACTTCCCCTACTTTTTTGCGGGATTATTTCTGCCCATATAAACAGAAATTAGGTATACCCGTCGGTTTCTTGTGATAGGGTACGGCCGTTTATAAAAAGGAGAGGAATCACCATGATCAAGCCAGTCGGATCAGAAACGCTCCAGCCGCTGTTTGTCTATGACCCCGAATTACATCACAAGCTGATGCGTGAAGCGGGGGAACTGCCTTCGGTAATCATCAGCTCCCAGGCCGCTGGAAACGCGGTGATGATGGGGGGCGGTTACTTTACCCCCTTGAAAGGATTTATGACCGTTGGCGATGCCATGGGCTGCGCCGAAAACATGAAGATGTCGGATGGCAGCTTTTTTCCAGTGCCGATACTCTGTCTGCTGGAGAGTGTGGACGATATCAAGGATGCCAAGCGCATCGCCCTGCGCGATCCCAACGTGGAGGGTAACCCGGTGCTGGCAGTGATGGATATCAGCACTATAGAGGAGGTCAGCGACCAGCAGATGCAGGTCATGACCGAGAAGGTCTATGGGACTACAGATCCTGAGCATCCCGGGGTCGCAGCCTTCAATTCCCATGGCCGTTTAGCCGTCTCAGGCGCTATTCAGGTGCTGAACTTCAGCTATTTTCAGAGCGATTTCCCTGATACCTTCCGTACCGCAGTGGAGATTCGCAATGAGATCAAGGAGCATGGGTGGAAAACCATCGTCTCCTTCCAGACCCGCAACCCCATGCACCGCGCCCACGAGGAGCTGTGCAAGATGGCCATGGATGCGGTGGATGCCGATGGGGTCGTGATCCATATGCTGCTGGGCAAGTTGAAGCCCGGTGATATCCCTGCTCCGGTGCGTGATGCGGCGATTCGCAAGATGGCCGAGCTCTATTTTCCGCCCAACTCGGTGATGGTTACGGGTTATGGGTTTGATATGCTCTATGCAGGTCCCAGGGAGGCGGTATTGCACGCCTACTTCCGCCAGAATATGGGATCCACCCACTTTATCATCGGCCGCGACCATGCCGGTGTCGGGGATTACTACGGTGCCTTCGATGCCCAGACCATCTTCGACGACGAAGTGCCGGAGGGGGCGTTGGAAATCGAGATCTTCCGGGCTGACCACACGGCCTATTCGAAGAAGCTCAACCGGGTGGTGATGATGCGGGATGCTCCCGACCATGCAAAAGAGGATTTCGTGCTGCTTTCGGGTACTAAGGTGCGTGAGATGCTGGGTCAGGGCGTCGCCCCTCCGCCCGAGTTCTCCCGCCCCGAGGTTGCTGAAATCCTGATGGAGTACTACAAGTCTCTGGACTGATGTAGTTCCGGCGACAACGGAAATAACCCGCCTCTCATTTAGTGGGAAGGCGGGTTTTTTCTTTCTGGCTTTGTCGCCTTGTGTTACACCCTGCGGACTGTCCGGCTCTGCGCTGCGCTAGCGAAGATTGGTTTTATAAGAGGGGATATGCGCATTGAGCGCCAGGGAGAAGTTGGCGAACTCCATGGCCACAGTCGCCAGTTCCACCCCTTCGAAATTGGCCCCGGCCACATTGGCGCTTCTCAGAATGGCTCCCCCCAGCACCGCGTTACTCAGGTCGGCGTTACTCAGGTCGGCATGCTTCATGCTGGTGTCCTCGGCGGAGATATTTCGCATTCTGGCGCCTGACAGATTTGCCCCTTCGAGATTGGCCAGATTGATCACCGTAAACCCGTCTTCAGTCTGGCTTTCCAGCCGGGTGTTGCGGAGATCGGCCTTGATCATGTTGGCGTCATTGAGATGGCTGTCGCAGAGATTGGCGCCGCGCAGATTGGCCTCGCGCAGATTGGCCTTGATAAACAGTGCGTGGCAGGCCTCGATATTTGCGAGATTGGCGTGGCTGAGATCTGCCCCACGCAGGTCGGCGCGATGCAGGCTCGCCCCCTCCAGATTACAGCTTCGCATTTCCACATGGCGAAGATCCGCCCGGGTGAGCTTGGCGCGGCTCAGGTTGCAGTTTGCCAGCATCGCAGCCGAAGCCTGCTGGTCAGCGCCCAGCTTGGCCCCGGAAAGATCACTCCCGCTGAGATTGGCCCCGTTCAGGTGGGCCCCGCTGAGATAGGCCCCCTGCAGGTTTGAACCACTGAGATCGGCGTCTACCAGGTCGGCGAACTGAAGCTTGATTCCCGATAGATCTCGATTGCTCAGATCCGCCCCCTCAAGCCTCATATCCCGCAGATCTGCCGCGACCAAAGTTTCTGCGTCTATGGATATCAGTACTTCGCCAGTTTCTCTGTGTTTGATCTCCAACATGATAAAAACTCCGTTTCCACTGTGCGGGATAAAACCATCTACTTTGTATCAGAATAGCAGCAGCCATCGAGCGTAGAAAGCAGGTTCTTTTTGCTGTGCCCCAGGCAGGTGCATGAACTGACCAATAGTTGATCTGGC
The DNA here is from genome assembly GCA_963820955.1 of uncultured Gammaproteobacteria bacterium. Lineage (GTDB taxonomy): Bacteria > Pseudomonadota > Gammaproteobacteria > Chromatiales > Chromatiaceae. The sequence goes on from CAWGCA010000041.1 coordinate 181,652, forward strand.
TCAGGGTATTTGCAACGGAAAATCGACTTTGGTCGACAGCCAATCGCGCATTTTTTGATTCCGTTGAGTACCTTTGCAGCATGTGCAGTACAATCGGCAGGCCAAAACAAAAAACAGCTGGAGGAGCGCTTTTTATGAAAATTGAAACCATCGCCATTCACGGCGGCTATGAACCGGATCCGACCACCAAGGCCGTCGCGGTGCCTATTTATCAGACCACGTCCTATGCGTTTGACGATACCCAGCACGGCGCTGACCTGTTCGATCTGAAGGTGCAGGGCAATATCTATACCCGAATCATGAATCCCACCACCGATGTGCTGGAGAAGCGGGTGGCCGCAATGGAGGGGGGGATCGGTGCCCTCGGTCTGGCCTCGGGTATGGCGGCGGTGACCAATTCGATCTTTACCATCTGCGAAGCCGGTGACAATATCGTCACCACCGCCACGCTCTATGGCGGGACCTACAATCTGTTTGCTCACACCCTGCCTCAACTGGGAATCCAGGCCCGATTTGCTGCGCCTGACGACATCGATGGCATGGCTGCCCTGATCGACGACCGGACCAAGGCCGTTTTCTGTGAGTCGATTGGTAACCCGGCGGGCAATGTGGTGGATATTGCTGCTATGGCCGATATGGCGCACGCCCATGGGGTGCCGCTGATTGTGGACAATACGGTGCCTACCCCTTACCTCTGCCGCCCTTTCGAGCATGGGGCCGATATCGTGCTGCATGCGCTGACCAAATATATGGGTGGTCACGGTACTACCATTGGTGGCGTTCTGGTCGACTCCGGCAAATTTCCCTGGGCAGAGCACAGCGAGCGTTTCCGACGGCTGAACGAGCCGGACGTTTCCTATCACGGGGTGGTTTATACCGAGGCCCTGGGTGAGGCCGCCTATATTGGTCGAGCCCGAGTCGTACCGCTGCGCAACATGGGGGCGGCCATTTCCCCGTTCAACAGCTTTCTGGTGCTGCAGGGGATAGAGACCCTGCCGGTGCGTATGGATAGGCATTGTGACAATGCCCTGGCAGTGGCCCGTTATCTGCAAGGGCATTCCCAGGTGGCCTGGGTACGCTACGCCGGCCTGGAAGATCATCCGCACCGGCCGCTGGTCGATAAGTACATGGGGGGTCGCGCCTCCAGCATCCTCTCCTTCGGCATTAAAGGAGGGCGCGAGGCGGGGGGGCGGTTCATCGATGCGCTGCAGTTGGTCGTCCGGCTGGTCAATATCGGTGACGCCAAATCCCTGGCCTGCCATCCGGCGACCACTACCCATCGACAGCTGGGCCCGGACGAACTGAAAAGGGCAGGGGTAAGCGATGATATGGTTCGCCTATCCATTGGCATCGAACATATCGATGACGTTATTGCGGATCTGGATCAGGCGCTCGTTGCTTCCCGTTAGGGCCGCCCAGGGAACATCGGGTCTGGGTCTTGGTGTAACGGAGAAAAATCGGGTTGCTCTGCGGATGAACGATGGACCGGCGCCAGCGGAAGAACGGCTTCGTTCTATTCTGGCTGGTTACCCATGACATATCTGGGGCTGGTCGCCAGGGAGTCAAGGGCGTTGCTGATTTTCCTGTCCAGGTGGTTGGCATAGTCTTCGCTGTTGTCGAAGCCGATCAGCGGGGAGGTAAGCAGCTTGCCGCGGTAATCGACCAGCACCACAGTCGGGGTAGCGAAGACGTTGTAACGGGTCACGAAGATCCGGCCGCGTATCGGTTCACCATCGAAATCGGTGATCTTTCCACCGGCGTCTATATTGAACTCACGAACCCGGACCCGGTTCTTGAACAGGCCCTGCTGGAGTTGGGGGGTCAGCACTTCCGCCTTCATCCGTTCACAGTAGAAGCAGTGGTCGGCGCTGAAAACGACCATAATCGGAATCCCGGACTGGCGGGCCTGGGTTGCCTCGGCAGCCCAATCGTCCGCGAGGGGGAGGGTGATTGCCTCTCCGGCAGTGGTCATACTGCCCGAAAAGAGCAGTAACAAGGCGAACACCGTGCCAAGGATTGATATCATGACTGAAATTAGTAATTAAAATATAATAATATTCTAATTATATAATTAATGCATTCTAAAAGCCAGCCGGGTGGTTTGATATGAAGTACGAATTTGAAATTCTGGAAACCGAGGAGCGGTATCAGGGCTTTCTAGGACTCAGGGCCTATCGCTTGAGGCACAGTCTGTTTGCCGGCGGGGAAAGTCCGACTATCGTGCGGGAACGGGTGGAGAGTTATCGCGCTGCCTCGGTGCTGCTGTATGACCCTGATCTGGACCAGGTGGTGTTGATCGAACAGTTTCGCATCGGAGCGTTGGAGAATCCGGGGGGACCCTGGGTCCTGGAGGTGATCGGCGGAATCATCGATGGTGATGAAGAGCCGGAAACGGTTGCCCGTCGGGAGGCCATGGAAGAGGCGGGATGTGAGATTCTGGAGCTACAGCCCATCTGCGACTTCATGGTAAGCCCCGGCTATTCGACCGAACGTATTTATCTGTTCTGCGGGCGGGTCGATGCCTCTAAGGCGGTCGGAATTCACGGTATCGACGATGAGGGGGAGGATATCCGGGTCGAGGTGAAGGCGGCTGAAGAGGCGATTGGGATGCTTTACGGTGGGCGGATAAATTCTACCAGCACCATCATTTCCATTCAGTGGCTGGCGCTCAATAGGGACGGGCTGCGGGCCAGATGGCGGCGGTGAAGGCCTGCCCGTGTCCGGGCAGGCCTGACGACGCTAGGCCGTTTTGTCCAGATGAACGTCCATCTGGGGGTAGGGAATGCCTATCTTTTTCTGGTCGAAGGTGAGTTTCACCTTTTCGGTAAAGTCGAACTTCACCGCCCAGTAGTCCCCGCTCTTGACCCAGGGGCGGACGTTGAAGTTGACACTGCTGTCGGCCAGTTCTCCTACCGCGATGAGCGGGGCCGGGTCTTTCAGAATCCGCTCGTCGGCATCCAGCAGGGCCTGCAGCGTCTCTTTCGCCTGCTTGATGTCGTCGTCATAGCCGATGCCGAAGACCATATCGATGCGGCGGGTTTCCCGCGCCGAAAAATTGGTGATGGTGCCGCCGTAAATGACACCGTTGGGCACGATGACCTCGCGATTGTCCCCGGTCCGCATGATGGTGGTAAATATGCTGATTGCCTCCACCACACCGGAGGTACCGCCCGCTTCCACGAAGTCGCCGTTCTTGAACGGGCGGAAGATGATCAACATGACGCCGGCAGCGAAGTTCTGCAATGATCCCTGGAGCGCCAGACCGACGGCCAGGCCGGCGGCACCGAGCAGGGCGATCAGGGAGGTGGTGTTGACACCGAGTTGGTTGAGGGCCGCAATGACGATGAACAGCAGCAGCAGCGTGCTGACGATGGACGCAACGAAGTTGATCAGGATGGGATCCATCTTCGCCTTGGTCAGCCCTTTGCGCAATATCTTGATCAGCAGCCGGGCAACCCAGCGGCCGACGATGAAGATGACGAGGGCGAAGAAGATGTTGATGGCCCAGGGGATGACATAGGTGTTGATCATGTTTCCTATGTCCATATCCAAGTTTTCGAGCATGGGGTTTCCTCCGAAGGGTAACTAGGGTTGAAGTAAAGGGGTTTGCTGTGCGGGCATTCGTCGGGGATGGTGTAAGCATCGCCTTGCAGCGAGATTCTGTCTGCCAGATTGATAGTTGCGTGCGTCCTTGAACTGCCTGCGGTGATGACCTCTTGGTGGCGCGATTCTAAGGCTTTCTCGGGGTGCGGACAACCCGCCACGGGTGGAAGCTCAGCGGAGCTCTTCCACTTTCAGATAAATCGTCCGCTGCTGGCGACCTTGGGTTCTGGCACTGTAGCCGACCCCTTCTACCGCATCATAGCCCGAACCAGAGGCGCCGCCCACCGGGAGCCACTCGCCGAGACGTCCGGATACCACTGTCTGGGCCTGCTGGACATCGAAGTTTCCGCTGATGTTGCCGCGTCGCAGCAAACGTGGGCTGATCTCCACGGTGACCCGATCGCCGTTTAGGCGTGGCCGGGCATAAAAACCCGACGTGGCATTCTTATATCCAGCCTGACCACCGCGGTAGCGATACGGTCCGGCGCCGTAGGCGTCATAGTTGAAGACCGGCAGTTGTTCACCGGTTTCGATGAAGGCTTGCTGACCCTCCTGTGTCTGCACCCGCTGGGTCTCATCGTGCATGCTCCGGGTGTTGCCGCCATTGGTGCGGTAGCGGATGGAACTCCCTTCGCTCGGCATGCCAACGATCACCTTGGTGTCGTTGCCCGGTGCGGCATTGATATCCAGGGCGCTGCGGCGAGACAGCCCCAGATCACCTCCACCCTGGCGCACATAGATCATCAGGCGGCGCGCTGGTCGGTCGACTTGTTCCAGTATCCGGCGTATTTCTCTCAGGTTGTTTGGTGAAGTGCGGATGATAAGTTGGTTATTCATTCCAGCGATCGAGCCGTCGCGGTCGATGAAGGGTTCGACAAGCGGGAGCACCTGTTCTACCGGGCGACTCTTCAGGTCGATAATTTCCAGCGGATAGTCTGCCAGTGACGGTATGGCGAGCAGCAGTAGTAACGGCGCGATCAGGAATTTCATCTAGTTCTCTCCGAAAATTGCCAGCTACAAATGAAGCAGCCTCAATTGGCTGTCCGATTCGCTGCACTGCCAGACCTCAGAGAAGAATTTACTCAACTTGACGGCCTCGGCGGGTGCGCTGAAGTCAGCTTCGCCCTGATAACGGCTATGGATCGGACGCCGGATATAACCAACACGGTCGACTACCAGGAAGTTTTCCAGATGGTCGATGTAATCAGGGTGGGGGCGGCGTATTTCGATGCGGCTGGGAAGACGCCGGGAGAGTTCGAGCAGGCGGTGCCCCTGCACGCGAACCCGTTCGTTGTTCTGCAACAGGATGCGCAGACGGCTGAATCGGCTATGCAGGGCCAGGGATTTCAGGGCCTGGAGAAATGGGGCTCGATCATAAAGAGGGGCATCCAGGTTGTAGCTGAAGATCTCTATCCGTTTCGTCGCCTGCTCCGCAATACACTGGCTGGCGAGTTGAAAAGCACGCCTGTCTTCCAGCAGAATCCGACCGGGCGTCTGTCCCAGAGTTGCTTCGGCCAACAGATCACTCATGCGCCGTGAATTCCATCCTCAGGTGGGGAATAGCCGCCTCCAGGAATACATCGCCCTTGATTTGAAAGCCGTGTCGCTGATAGAAGGGAACGGCGCGGGTTTGGGCATTCAGAAAGGGCTTCGGGTAGCCACTGCTCGACAGATGTGTCAGCACAGTCGCTAACAGGGCACTGCCTACTCCGCTCGAGCGCCAGGGTTTCAGCACTGCCATGCGCCCGATCTGCCCGTCGTCGAGCAGACGGGCCGTTCCAATCGGGTTGCCGTTTTCGTCTTCGGCCAGAAAATGGTACGCGGTGCGGTCCTGTTTGTCCCACTCCAACTCCCGCGGAACCTTCTGTTCCTGCACGAATACGACTTCCCGGATTCCCTGCAGAGCGGCACGGTCCTGCTGCCAGCTGGCCTGGCGTATAGAAAATTTTTGCTTATTCATCCGGAAAGAGAAAATGCCCTTCGTTGTAGAGTCTGGCCAGAAGTCCGGCCGCATCCGGGTCTTCCAGCCACTGAGCTAATGCCTCATGAGTGGGTTGCCGGTGATCTGTGATCGTTTCCAGTAAACCGCACAGCCGTTTAGCCAAAGGGATCTCTTCACCATTTACAAAGAGATAGTCCTGGTCTTCGGTTCCGCGAAAGAAGGCCAATCGGGACCAGCCGTTGCGTGTCAGACAACCGCAGTCTCCCAGCGCTTGGACAAACTGTTCGAGGGGCAGGGGGGGTGATCTGGGTTCAACCTGAAGATGGGCCTTGGGCTCGGTCATGAAACAGCCGAACCAGCGTCCGCGGTCAGCAGCGTCTTGGTGGACGAATTCATCAATCAGTCGCTGTGCGTGACCCATGGCCTGGTCGGTAATTTCACCCGGGTGGTTTTGCGGGGTAACCACCGTATCCCGGTAGTGGCCTCGCGTGGCTGAATGCTGAATTATCGCATCGAACCAGGCAGAGGCCATTTCCGGCAGCGTGGGGGCGCGAAAACCGATAGAGCAGGTGATGCAGTTATCACCCTCGGCAGTACCCCAATGGACGATGTTGGGTGGCAGATAGAGCAGATCGGATGGTTCCAGGAGCCACTCCTGCTCGGGCTGAAACTCCGGCAGAATGCGCAGGTCCAGTCCGGGGATATATTCCTGCTCGGATACCGGACTGGTGCGGATGCGCCAGCGCCGCCGGCCGCTGGCCTGGAGGAGAAAGACATCATACTCGTCGACATGGGGGCCGACGGAACCCTGGTCCGCGGCGTAGCTGATCATGATGTCATCCAGTCGCCAGTCGGGGAGGAAACGGAATGCCTCCAGTAACGCCGTCGTCGCAGGGAGATGTTTATCCACGTCCTGAACCAGCAGGGTCCAGTGACTGGGGGGGAGCCGGGTAAAGGCGTCAGCATCGAATGGGCCCCGGCGAACCTCCCAGGGCCTGGTGCCTCCTTTCTGCAAAACGATTCGCGATTCAATCTCCTCTTCGCAGGCTAACCCGGCGAGTTCTTCCGGACTCAGGGGGCAACGATAATCGCTCAGCGCACCGCGTATCAGGAGGGGCTTTTTCTGCCAGTAGTCCCGCAGGAAACCGGTGGCATCAATTTCATTGAAGAAGTGCAGCTTCATACAGGCGTGGGTATCCCGAGATTAGTGTGGAGTAAAAGCGCTATTTTCACTACTCTCCAGCGCTGTTTACCTAGAATTTTAATGATAGCAGGACACGGGAGAGGGTATTGTGGGGAGATTGACAACGGTGGCCCGGGATGAGTCCAAGCGGGAGGGCAGCCACCGTTATCAATTCTGTATACACACTTATGGCAGACGGGAACTGGCGTAACCGTGGTTTTTGTCACAAAATATCCATGCTGGTTGGTGTTTAGGGGGTTATTGTGAGACCGATTCGGCAATCCTAGGGGGCATTTGGTTGTTTTTTATCCACTATCGAGCAAAAATACCGCAACTAAAGAATTTCTGGAATTTTTGTTAGGTGTGTGACATGCTAAATGACTGAATTTCGGACAATCAACAAATTTTGCTATTGATCTAGAGAGGAAAACATGGAAAAAGTCAGACAGAACAAAATCGCCGCGGTGCTGGCAACGGTCGGTTTGGCGGCGGGTATGGCCGTGGCGACCCCGAGTGTTGCCTCAAGCCACATGGGCGGAGAGAGGCACTATGCGGTCGACTCGTCAGGTGCGATGGTCATGAATACCGCGGGTGAGTGTTGGGTGGCCAGCGGTGGCGTTGCCGGTCCGCAGGAAGTATGCGGCGATGAGATGCCGGTAGAAGAGGTAGTCGTCATGACTGTCGTCGATTCCGATGGGGACGGCGTTCCCGATGACCGCGATAAATGCCCCGGCACACGCGCCGGAGCCAAGGTGGATATGGATGGCTGCGAGATCATAGAAAACCTCACTATCGATCTGGTGGAGGGTGAATTCGCGTTCGACAGCGCCGAACTGAAGCCCGGTACCAAGGCCGCATTGGACGATCTGGCGAACCAGATCAAAGAGAGCAGAGGCAACGAGGCGGTGACCATCATTGGATACACTGACAGCACCGGCCCAGAGGATTACAACTTGAATCTGTCTGTGCGTCGTGCCCAGGCTGCTGCGGATTATCTGGAAGCTCAGGGGATCACGGATATCGCTGTCGAGGGTATGGGTGAATCACAGCCGATCGCTGACAACGCCAGTGCCGCAGGGCGCGCTGAAAATCGGCGGATTGAAGTCACGACTCGCTGATCGCGCAACAGTAAGATAAAGCCGGGGGGCTAGTGCGCCTCCCCGGCTTTTTTTCGCCTAGGAAACTACACTGGTCTGGCGGACAAGTCCGTGTTTCCTTAGATCGTCTTCGCCTGTTCGGCGGCGTTGCCGATATAGCTTGCTGGGGACAGAGCCCTGAGTTCCTGCTTGGCCTGTTCCGGAATCTCCAGAGTATCCACGAAGCGGCGCATTTGTTCCGCTGTCAATCGCTGGCCACGGGTCAGTTCCTTGAGTTTTTCATAGGGCTTCTCAACGCCGTAACGTCGCATCACGGTCTGAATGGGCTCCGCCAGCACCTCCCAGTTGTCATCCAGGTCCGCCGCCAGTCGTTGTTGGTCGACCTCTAGTTTGCTGATTCCCCGCATTACGGATTGCAGCGCAATGCTGGTATAGGCCAAGCCAACCCCCATATTACGCAAAACCGTGGAATCTGTGAGGTCACGCTGCCAGCGGGAGACAGGGAGTTTCAAGGCAAGGTGGTCGAACAGGGCGTTCGCTATCCCCAGATTACCCTCGCCATTCTCGAAATCAATGGGATTGACTTTATGCGGCATGGTGGAAGAGCCCACTTCGCCTGCTATGGTCTTCTGCTTGAAGTATCCCAGAGAGATGTAGCTCCAGGCGTCCCGGCAGAAGTCTATGGTGATGTTGTTGAAACGGGCAACGGCGTCGAACAGTTCCGCCATATAGTCGTGAGGTTCAATCTGAATAGTGTAGGGATTCCAACGCAGTCCCAGGGATTCCACAAACTGCCGGGCAAACAGAGGCCAGTCCAGGTCAGGGTAGGCGGCAATGTGGGCGTTGTAGTTTCCTACCGCGCCGTTGATTTTACCCAACAACTCCACTGAAGCGACCTGATCACGCTGTCGTTGCAGCCGGTAGGCCACATTGGCCATCTCCTTACCCAGGGTCGAGGGAGTGGCAGGCTGGCCATGGGTGCGACAGAGCATTGGTTTATCCGCATGCTCATGGGCCAGTTGTTTCAGCGCCTTTATCAGTTCCTCCATCTGCGGAATCAAGATCTGGCCACGTCCTTCCCGCAGCATCAAGGCATGGGACAGGTTGTTGATATCTTCCGAAGTGCAGCCAAAGTGAATGAACTCACTGATTCTCTCCAACTCCTGATTGCCGGCGATCTTTTCCTTCAGAAAGTACTCCACCGCCTTTACATCATGATTGGTGGTGCGTTCGATGTTTTTGACCCGCTGGGCATCTTCGATATGGAAATTGTCCACGATACCGTTCAGGAGCTTGGCCGCATGTTCGCTTAATGGAGGGACTTCACGGATTTCCGGATGGGACGCGAGTGCCTGCAGCCAGCGAATCTCCACCAGCACGCGGTGCCGGATCAGGCCGAATTCGCTGAATATGGGGCGCAGGTCGGTGCACTTGCCGCCGTAGCGACCGTCAATCGGGGAGACTGCAGTGAGAGTGGAGAGTTCCATTGGTATCCCTGTTTCTAGGTCTGAAAAAAAGATATTCAAATTGTAACATTGACTGCGGCCGGCCCTGAAAACGGCTGACTATTAACGGGCGTCTGCTGTATCGGATAAAGCACCCTTAGAGCGGGTGCCAATTACCGGGAAATATGCTGCAGAAATCTCAGGCGTTTTAGGCTATAAAGTACAACCATCGTCAATCATCACTTTTGATCCCTGCGGGGGATCTCGATAGAGCGCGTCCATCGGGACGTCGTAGCAGGAGGATTTCCGTTGCTTCATGCATATCGCAAGCACGTAGAAGAGCGCGCCGCTGACGGCGTTCCACCGTTGCCGCTAAATCCGGAGCAGGTGGCCGAGCTGGTGGGTCTGCTGAAGGATCCTCCGTCGGGAGAGGAGGCGTTCCTGCTGGACCTTGTTACCAACCGGGTTCCCGCGGGCGTAGATCAGGCGGCCTATATCAAGGCGGCCTTTCTGACAGATATAGCCAAGGGTGCCAGCCGCTGTCCGCTAATCGACGGGGTCAAGGCGGTGGAGCTGTTAGGTACCATGCTGGGCGGTTACAACATCGCGCCCCTGATTGAGGCGTTGGAGGATGAAACCCTGGCGCCAACGGCAGCCGAGGCCCTCAGCAATACCCTGTTGATGTTCGACGCCTTCCATGATGTCAAGGAGAAGGCGGATGCGGGCAATACCCATGCCCGATCGGTGCTTCAATCCTGGGCCGATGCCGAGTGGTTCACGCGTCGCCCGGTGCTGCCGGAGAAGATTACGGTCACCGTGTTCAAGGTGCCGGGGGAGACCAACACCGACGACCTTTCACCGGCTCAGGACGCCTGGTCCCGACCAGACATTCCGTTGCATGCCAATGCCATGCTGAAAAATCCACGCCCTGGTTTAGAAGGTGATCCGCTGCAGGTCATTGCCGAGCTGAAGCAAAAGGGTCATCCGCTGGCCTATGTAGGGGACGTGGTAGGCACCGGTTCCTCCCGCAAGTCGGCCACCAACTCTGTTCTCTGGCACATGGGAGAGGATATTCCTTATATCCCCAACAAGCGGGCCAGTGGCTATTGCCTGGGCGGAAAGATAGCACCCATCTTCTTCAACACCATGGAGGATGCCGGCGCTTTGCCCATCGAGTGCGATGTCGCTGCCATGAAGATGGGGGATGTGATCGACATCTATCCTTATGAAGGTGTGATCAGCGAGCATGAAAGCGGTGCGCAGATCAGCCGCTTCGAACTCAAGACATCGGTGCTGCTGGATGAGGTCCGGGCGGGTGGCCGTATTCCCTTGATTATTGGTCGCGGTCTGACTGATCGGGCCAGGGAGGCATTGGGTCTCGGGCCTTCAGACGCGTTCAAGCGACCAATCCCCGCTGGCGAGAGCGAGCGGGGCTATACCCTGGCACAAAAGATGGTGGGTCGGGCCTGTGGCGTGGACGGGATTCGCCCGGGGACTTACTGCGAACCCGCGATGACGACCGTCGGTTCCCAGGACACCACCGGCCCCATGACCCGTGATGAATTGAAGGATCTGGCCTGTATCGGGTTTTCCGCCGATCTGGTGATGCAGTCTTTCTGCCATACCGCTGCCTATCCCAAGCCGGTGGATATCCAGACCCAGCACACACTGCCGGATTTCATTGCCTCCCGGGGTGGTGTCTCCCTGCGTCCTGGCGACGGTATCATTCACTCCTGGCTCAATCGTATGCTGCTGCCGGACACAGTGGGCACCGGTGGTGATTCCCATACCCGCTTTCCGATCGGAATCTCGTTTCCCGCGGGGTCGGGTCTGGTGGCATTCGCCGCTGCTACCGGGGTAATGCCGCTGGATATGCCGGAGTCGGTGCTGGTGCGCTTCCGGGGTGAAATGCAGCCAGGTGTCACCCTGCGGGATCTGGTCAATGCCATTCCCTACCAGGCGATTAAGGATGGTCTGCTGACGGTGGCCAAGGAGGGTAAGAAGAACATATTCTCAGGCCGTATCATCGAAATCGAGGGGTTGCCGGATCTCAAGGCAGAGCAGGCCTTTGAGCTATCGGATGCCACTGCCGAGCGCTCCGCGGCCGGTTGTACCATCCAGCTGGGCAGGGCACCCATCGCCGAGTATCTCCAATCCAACGTCACGCTGTTGCGGTGGCTGATCGCCAGCGGCTACCAGGATGCCCGTACCCTGGAGCGCCGGGTTGGCAAGATGGAGCAGTGGCTGGAAGATCCGCAGCTGATGGAGGCGGATACAGACGCCGAGTACGCGGCTGTAATCGATATCGATCTGAACCAGATAAAAGAGCCCGTCGTCGCCTGCCCAAACGACCCCGACGACGTCAAGTTGTTGTCGGAGGTTGCCGGCGACACTATCGACGAGGTCTTTATCGGTTCCTGCATGACCAACATCGGCCACTATCGGGCGGCCGGCAAGGTACTGGAGAGTGTAACCAGTATCCCGACTCGGCTCTGGATCTGTCCGCCTACCCGCATGGACGAACATCAACTGGTGGAAGAGGGGTACTACAGTATTTTCGGCCGGGCCGGCGCCCGCACCGAGATGCCGGGGTGTTCGCTCTGCATGGGGAATCAGGCCAGGGTTCGCGATGGTGCGACGGTTATGTCCACCTCGACCCGTAATTTCCCCAATCGTCTCGGCAACGGCGCTAACGTCTATCTGGGATCGGCGGAACTTGCGGTGGTCTGTTCCATTCTCGGCAGGATACCTACACTCGATGAGTACCTGCAGCGGGTGGCGGATATCAATACCATGGCAGACGATATCTATCGGTATCTGAATTTCGACCAGATCGCGGAATACCGGGAGACAGCAGCCAAAGTGATTCCGCTGGTGCAGGTCTGAACAGGCATCAAGTGCAACGCCAGGCAAGTCAGCCGATTGTGCTGAATCAACCGCCCGCGGAAGAGCGGTCAGGTTTCGCCCGGTGACGGATGAAATCACCATACACCCTGTGCTGGCCGATCTGCTGACAAGTCTGGGCATAGACCCGGCTGCAGGCCCACTCGCTCAAGAAAAGCTTGGCCAGCTTCTGGCTGGTGTGGACCGGCTATATCAGGAAACTGATCGGGGAGGAGATGCCGCGGCTCCCTCTCTCCGGTCTGGTTCCGGCACTATCGAAAGTCCGCCTCAGGCATTGCAGCAAAGCTTTTCATCACGGCAGGCGAATGAGAGCAGCCTGCTGCAATCGCTGGTGGATTCCATTCCCGATCTGATTTTTTACAAGGACAGGGGTGGCAGCTATCTTGGCTGCAATAGGGCGTTCGAGGCCTACGTTGGACGCGGCGAGAAGGAACTGGCCGGGCGCACGGACTCCGAACTGTTCGATACAAAAAACAGTGAGAACTCAAACCGACGGGAGCGGGAGGTGCTGACGCTCGGCAAGGCCTACCGCAACGAAGAGTGGTCTCAGTATCCTGATGGCCGAAAGGTCCTGCTGGATACCCTCAAAACCCCCTTCTATGGCCCCGATGGTGAGGTGCTGGGACTGATTGGAATCAGCCGTGACATCACCGGCCGGGAACACGCCGAGGAGAAATTGCGCCAGGCTGCGACTGTGTTCCAGAGCGCTAACGAGAGCATCATGATTACCGGGGCCGACGGGATCATTGCAGCAGTCAATCAGGCGTTTACCCGAATTATGGGCTTTTCCGAGGAAGAGGTGCTGGGAGAAAATCCTCGCAAACTTCGTTCTGGCCGCCATGACGAAGCCTTCTATCAGGCGATGTGGGATGCGATAAAAGAGGAGGGCAGCTGGCACGGCCAGATCTGGAATCAACGTAAGGACGGCAGTGTTGTCCCTGGATGGCAGACGATCAGCGCGGTGAAGGATGAGAGTGGCAAGGTTACCCACTATGTGGGGGTGTTTGCAGACATCAGTGACTTTAAACGATCACAGGCCCAACTCGATCATCTGGCGCACCATGACCCTTTGACCAATCTGCCCAATCGTCTGCTATTCGTCGATCGGTTGGAGCACGCTTTGGACAAGGCGCGCAGAGACAATTCTCTTTGTGCCCTGCTGTTTTTAGACCTGGATCGATTCAAGAAGATAAACGATACGCTGGGTCATCCTGCGGGAGATGAGGTGCTGCAGATCATGTCGCGTCGTCTGCGCAAATCGGTGCGTGCCAGTGATACGGTTGCCAGGCTTGGCGGAGACGAATATGTGGTGATCGTGCCGGAACTGGAGGCCTCCGGCGATGCAGCACTGGTGGCTCGCAAGATCCTCGATTCGGTCGCCGAGCCGTTTACCCTGGCAACCGAAGAGGTCTACGTCTCGGTGAGTATCGGGATTGCCGCGTTTCCGCAGGATGCGACGGATGCCATGACACTGATCAAGCACGCGGACGCGGCGATGTATCGGGCGAAAGATCAGGGGCGAAACAACTATCAGTTCTATACCCCCGAACTGACTGCCATGGCGCTTGAGCATTTTGCAATGGATAGCAGTTTGCGCAAGGCACTGCAGCGTCAGGAATTTGTGCTTTCTTATCAGCCGCAGCTATCCCTCAGCAGCAGAACTATCGTCGGTGCCGAGGCGCTGATCAGTTGGCAGCATCCTGATCTCGGCAGGGTACCACCAGACAAGTTTATTCCCCTGGCCGAGGAAACCGGAGTGATTATTCCGATCGGCGACTGGGTTCTGCGTGAAGCCTGCCAGCAGATTCGTCAGTGGCATGAAGCGGGTTTTGAAAACCTGACGATGTCGGTAAATCTGTCCGGTCGACAGGTGATGTCAAAAGGACTGGTAGAACGGATAAAACGGATTCTGGATCAGACAGGGGCAGCCCCTGGACAGATAAAACTGGAAATAACGGAAAGCTCGGTAATGGAGCGGGCCGAAACGAGTACAAAGACGCTGGAAGAACTACGAAGCCTCGGTATCCGGCTGTCGATGGATGACTTTGGCACCGGCTATTCGTCCATGACCTATCTGAAACGTTTTTCCATCGACGAGCTGAAGATCGACCGCTCGTTTATCCAGGAGATCCCTCAGAATGAGAATGATGTCGCAATCACCCGCGCGGTCATCGCCCTGGGTCGAAGTCTGGAGATCGACGTGGTAGCCGAGGGTGTCGAAACCGACGCGCAACTCGGCTTCCTGAAGTCCGAGGGCTGTGACCGGGTGCAAGGTTTTATCTGCAGTCCCCCACTTGGCAGCAGCGATTTTCTGGCATTGCTTCAGGGCATGCCTGCCAGTATTTGACGGCCCCGTGTCTAACCCGGAAATTGTCCCGGTTCGTTTTTAGGGGTAGCATCTCAGGGTCGATGCAGCAAATCCTCCGCAGTTTGCCACAGTTTTCTTCGTCCCAGCAGGATCTGCAGTCGGCGTCCCCCACACTGACGCCAGAGCATGGCAGAACGAATGCCGGCCAGCAGCAGGGCGCGGATCCGATTAATGTTTTCTGGATTCTGCAGATGCAGCGGCTCTCCCTGGACCATGATACGAGGTGGCAGTGTACTGATGGTTTCGGTATATATTTCCGCTAGTCCGGCCAGAATGTTGGGGTGGAGAAGGGGGAAGTGCTCCAATCGAGTGACGGTTGTCTGGATTGAACTGCCGATCTCTTTCAGCATGGTATCCCGCTTCGCCAGTTTACGCTCCAGATGCAGCAGAGAGATCACGTAACGGGCAATTTCGATATCCCGGGAACGGCCGTTATGCAACTGCTCCTTCAGGATTCTTAGCCCGAAGGCAACACCGGAAACACTGCCGTAAACTTCCTCCACCGAATCCGCATCTAGTTGGAACAGACTGTGGATGCTGGCCTCAATTGCAGCTGTCTCCGCCACTCCGCGGCGCGCAACGCGGGAAGCCAGAGCCGCTGCTTGAAAAATTCCGGCCAGAGCCAGACATCTGTCCTGTTCAGTTTTCATGGTTACTGGATCTTTATTCTCGAAAAGCCTCGTATGCCCGGATCTTGGCGCGGCAGACAGAAATTCAATATGCCTGTTCGATGACACCGCCGCCCAGGCAGTCGTCCGTTTGGTAGAAGACTATCGACTGGCCCGGTGTAACAGCCCGTTGTTTGTGATCGAATCTTACCCGGCAGCGGCCTTCTTCCACACTGAGAATCTCACAATCCTGCAGCGGCTGCCTGTGTCGGATCCGAGACAGGCAGCGTAACGGCGCCTGTGGCGGCCGGCCCGCTATCCAGTGCAGCTGTGACGCCTCCAATGCCTGCTTCAGCAGGAGAGGGTGGTCATGGCCCTGGGCAACCAGCAATCGATTGCATTCCAGGTCTTTGCATACCACGAACCAGGGTTCATCTCCGGCACCGGTCCGGCCGCCGATCCCCAATCCCTTGCGCTGGCCCAGGGTGTAGTACATCAGCCCCTGATGCTCACCAAGATAACGCCCCTCCGGCGTCTCTATGCGACCGGGATTGGCCGGCAGATAGCGGCTGAGAAAGTCGCTGAATTTCCGTTCACCGATAAAACAGATCCCGGTACTGTCCTTCTTCTTGTGATTTGGTAACTTCTTCTCCCGGGCCAACTGCCGAACCTGGCTCTTTACCAGTCCACCAAGGGGAAAGTGGCTGCGGGAGAGCGGATGTTGCCCCAGCAGATAGAGAAAATAGGTCTGGTCCTTATTTTCGTCTTTGGCTCGGCGCAGGTGGATCCCATCCTCTTCTCGCGCGATTCGGGCATAGTGCCCGGTTGCGATGGCGTCAGCTCCCAGGTTTAACGCGTGCTCCAGGAAGGCCCGAAACTTTATCTCCCGGTTGCACAGGATGTCCGGGTTTGGGGTGCGTCCGACTCGATACTCCGACAGGAAATAGGCAAACACCTGATCCCAGTATTCGGTCGAGAAATTGACTGTGTGCAGCGGGATCTGAAGTAGATCAGCCACTGCCTGGGCATCAGCCAAGTCCTCGGCGGCAGCGCAGTATTCGCTTGAGTCATCCTCTTCCCAGTTCTTCATGAACAATCCCTCCACCTGGAATCCCTGCTCCTTCAGAAGCAGGGCCGCCACGGAGGAGTCAACCCCGCCGGAGAGGCCGACCATAATCTTTGATTCGCGCTCAGGGAAACTCATGCAGCATATCCAGGGGATGGCTGCTGCCGGCCACAAAATCATCGATGCAGCGCAGTACCATGGGACTTCGGAGCCGTTGCGGCTGGGTGGCCAGTGCTTGCCGGCTTAGCCACCGGATCTGAAGGATGTCGCGATCAAGGGGTTGCTCCGGGTGGTGGTCCACACAGGTACCGTGGAAACAGAATCGGAGATAGGTTTTGCCGTTGGGTGGGACTTGCCAGCGGTAGACCCCAACCAGGCCTTTCGGGATGAATCCCCAAGCCGTCTCTTCGCGGGTTTCCCGGATGACGGCGCTCAGCAGACTTTCCCCCTCTTCCAGGTGGCCGGCCGGCTGGTTATATACCAGTAATCCGTTTTCTGCCTGCTCCTCCACCATTAGAAAGTGTCCGTCATTTTCTATGACGGCGGCGACTGTAGCCTGTGCTGTCCATCTCATGAAGCGGGATTCTACCCGAAACCGACCATCGCGTGGGCCGCTCTTCGCATTACCGTTAGTAAGGTGTTCGTTAGACGGAGGGAACTATGGCGGGAGACGCCTTGGCGTGGGGGGATATGCCAGCAAACGCCGGCACCGGGCTCGCAAGTTAAATCGCGCTCAACCCACGATCACCCGATTTCGTCCCTCTTCTTTGGCTCGATAGAGGGCTGAGTCTGCCCTTTTGAACAGACTAGAAGGGTTGTCCTCTCCGGTCAGACTGGTTACCCCAAGGCTGATGGTCAGTCGTAGCTTAGTGCCGGGATTGGAGTCGAGGCAGGCCACGTTTCGCCGGATTCGTTCGGCCAGCAGTCGGGCGCCCTCGGTATCGGTCCCCGACAAGAGTATCAGGAACTCCTCTCCTCCATAGCGAAACAGCATGTCGCTTTCACGGATGGTCTGTTCGGCGCATTGAGCGACTGCGCGCAGGGCCTGGTCGCCTGAGAGATGGCCGAACCGGTCGTTAACCCGCTTGAAATGGTCTATATCAAGCAGGATGACCGACATTACCGAGTCATTGCGTCTGGAAAGCTCGATTTCCCGCCGGATGGCGTTGTCCATGGTGGCCCGGTTTTTTACCCCGGTCAGAGGATCTATCAGGGCGGTTTTTACCGCGCGTTGATAGAGCAGCGTATTACGCAGCGGATAGATGAGTGCGGCGAGTAGATTTTCCACTGTCTCCAGTTCTGTCTGTTCGAATGGAGAAAACCGAAACAATCTCATCTCTCCGAGTTCTTCATCGGCTACCACCAGTTGATACTGGCAGGAGTAGTTGGTCTGTTGGCCGAGACTGATATCGATCTGCAGGGAGGAAATCTGGTAGCCAAGGCCGTCAAATTTCACGAACTTTGCCAGTTCACGGGCGAACAGGGCAAACAGTTCGTTGATCTCAAGGGTTGTCTGGAGAACCCCCGTCAACGCCAGTACCTGGGAGCTAAGATGATTTTTTGCTTCCTGGCCCGCGCCTGCTTGTGCTGATTGCGTTTCCACTTTTTTACGGCCCCCGGGAATACATTGAAGCTGACTGTTCATGGCTCTATATCTTGACCTGCTCGATTCTGCTGCCTTTGTGAATGCGATATTTATGCCATATTTATTTTTATCAACAAAAACAATAAGAAAGGCTATTTGCAGCGCATCGCTGAGAAAAAGTGCCAAAAAAATGTCACACGGGTTGCCCTCGACCACAGCAACTTCTGCTGTCCGAGTCTGCCCAAGGGGGATTTTCCAGTAGTGGGGCGGGATATGCCGGTTAAAGTGAGTCCGGGTCCAGTGTCTGACCGGTCGTACCTGCGCTGTCGGGGCCCATTAGCCAGAGATAGGCGGGTATCAGATCCTCGGCGGGTTTGACTGTGCTAGGGTTTTCGCCGGGATAGGCGTGGGCGCGAAGATTGGTGCGGGTGGGTCCCGGGGCGAAACTGTTAACGCGGATGCGGCTGCTGTCCCTTGTCTCTTCTGCCAGTACCTGCATCAGGCCCTCGCAGCCGAATTTGGATACGGCATAGGCCCCCCAATAAGCCCGTGCCCGGCGACCTACCTGGTCAGAGGTAAATACCACCGATGCATCCTGCGCCTTGCGCAACAGGGGCAGGCAGGCCTGGGTCAGCATGAACGGCCCGTTCAGGTTGACCTGCATCACCTGGTACCAGGTCTCGATATCGTAATCATCGATTCGGCTCAGCAGCCGAAGTTGAGCCGCGTTGTGCAGCAGTCCCTCGAGACAGCCAAATTCCTTCTCCAGGGTATTTCGGAGTTCCAGGTAGTCGTGTTCTGTGGCGCCCTCGAGATTCATCGGATAGATGGCAGGCTGTGCACCGCCAGCTTCTTCGATAGCATCATAGGTCGACTCTAATTTGGCAGTGGTACGACCCAGGAGTATGACGGTGGCGCCGTGGGTGGCGAAGGCGACGGAAACGCTCCGACCAATCCCGTCACCGGCCCCGGTAACCAGAATCGTTCGGTTGGTCAGCAGCTTTTTGTCCGGATGATAATCACGCATTAGGAGATTCCATTGGGGTTCTTACCCCTGCTTTTTCTATTTTCTGAACGCGCTGATGATACAAGTCAGTTTACTTTACCATCACCGCGTGCGCCTGGCTTTTCGCTGACAGCGCCAGGCAATCCAGAGCTTGGTCAGCGGTGTCAGGTCGATCCGTTGGTGGAGCACCCTGTATCCTTCTCTGGCGATTTCCTGTAGCAGGGCATCGGCCATTGCCGCCAGACTCAAGGCCGGGCCAAGCGCCGGGTAGGGTCTGCTCGGAAGTCCCGCCAGTGTTTTTCGATACTGGCTGCGATGAGTTGTCGCTATTTCTGCCAACAGCTCCGCCAGCGGCGTTTGCTGCTCGTCTGCGAGAAGAGTGGCTGGAGAAAGGCCTCTTTCTCCCAGCGCATCGAGTGGTAACAGACAGTGGCTTCTTCGCAGTTCCCTCCCCAGGTCTCGAATGATCTCTGTAAGGTAGACAAACTGACCCAATTGCCCGGCCCACCTTAACTGATCGGCTCCGCCCCCGGCAGTCACTGTCAGCAGCCGAGTGAATGGGGAACCCCTCATCCGGCAGTGGATTTCCAGTTGTTTCCGATTTTCCACTACACTGCCGCCGATCTCTTGCTGAACAACCTGAAACAGCTCTGTTATATGATCGACCAGCGCTGGCTGTCGATGACACAGACCGGCCATCCTGTGGATCACCGGATGCTGGGTCTGACCCTTCCGCGCACGCTCCAGTTCATCCTGCCACCAGCGAAGCTTGGTGACGGCTACGCCGGGATCGGAACACTGCCGAGGGATTTTTAGTATTGAGCAGGTGAAGGCGTTGACCAGCGCCAGTTCCGGGCGCTGTGTCCCGGGAGCGAAGCGCAGGGCGTAGTAGATGCTCGATCCCGGTGCGGTGAACTCATCCGGAAACGGATGGTGCTCATGCATCAATCTGGATTTCGGGGCAGATTCAGCCAGTCCAGGATCTGGAGTGGATGGCTGATATCGCCGTCGGCGCCCCACTGGTCGGTCTGGTCCTGCTCGCCGATATAACCAAACAGGGCGGTAAGGGTCGTGAGCCCGGCATTTCTTCCCGCCTCGATATCCCTTTCCGCATCCCCGACATAGAGTGATTCAAGAGGATCCGCACCGGCGATTTCGCAGGCATGGAAAATGGGTTGTGGATGGGGCTTGCGGTTCTCCGTGGTATCCCCGCTGACGATGCAGGCCGCACGCTCGGTAAGGTCGAGCTGGTCCATCAGCGGGTCGGTGAGCCAGGCTGGTTTGTTGGTCACTATTCCCCATCCGATAGCACGCAGCTCGAGCTGCGCCAGCAGTTCCTGCATGCCGGGAAAGAGCCGGGTACCCCGGGTCAGGTTGCGCTGGTAGATGTCGAGCAGCTGCCCGCGGTATGTCTCAAACTCGGGATCATCCGGTTCTATTTCAAACCCCAGCCGAATCAGCGCCATGCCACCGTGGGAGACCTGTGGTCGGATCCGGTCGAGCGACAGGGGGGCGCGGCCGTGGAGCTTGAGTGTCTGGTTCAGGGCGTACGCCAGATCCGGTGCGGTGTCCGCAAAGGTGCCATCCAGGTCGAAAAGCACCAGCCGAATTTGTTGAGTTGCAACTGCGCCCGAATCAGGTGTCGGCATCTTTGCGGCAGCTCAGGAGATAATTGACATCCACATCCCGGGGATTCAAGCGGTATTTCTTGGTCAGCGGGTTGTAGACCATGCCGCTGATGTCGGTTGTGTTGAGGCCATTTTCCCGAATCCACCGATCCAGCTCTGAGGGACGGATAAATTTTGAAAAGTCGTGGGTCCCTTTCGGTAACAGCCCCAGCACATACTCCGCACCGATGATGGCGAAGAGATAAGACTTGGGGTTTCGATTCAGCGTGGAGAAGAAGAGATGACCGCCTGGTCTGGTCAACCTGGCGCAGGCCCGGACTACCGAGCTGGGGTCGGGAACATGCTCCAGCATCTCCATGCAGGTTACTGTATCGAATGATCCGGGTCGCTCTTCCGCCAGTCTTTCCACCGGGATGCGTTCGTATTGGACCTGCAGACCGGATTCCAGCAGGTGAAGCCGCGCCACTTCCAGGGGGGCTTCCCCCATGTCGATACCAGTGACATCCGCTCCCTGACGGGCCATGCTCTCTGCCAGAATGCCGCCTCCGCAGCCGACGTCCAGGACCTTCTTGTCCTTTAGCTCAACACGGCGTTCTATATAGCCAAGTCTCAGCGGGTTGATCTCATGCAACGGTTTGAATTCGCTGTGAGGATCCCACCAGCGGGCGGCCAGTTGTTCAAACTTGCTGATTTCAGCGTGATCTACATTTACGGAGTGATCGGTCATGGGGGCCACTACTAGGTTAATTTAAGTTCTGGTATTCCACGCATTATCGGTAATTTACCCGCCAAAGATCCAGCAGTTAATGGGTCGGCGCTGGGTGCGTGGTGTTATTCATGGAGTCGGTTCGCAGCAGCGTCGGAAGACCGGTCAACTGCGAAAAAATTACTCGAGGGCCTCCTGTACAATGCCATCCAGCAACTCGGTGACAGACTGTGTTGCCTGTGCCGCATCGCCCAGGAGCCGTGGACGGCGGAATACGACGTGGACGGGGTCGGTTCCTTCGAGCCCCTTATAGATTCCGATGGTCAATGGGCAGATAGCGAGATTTGCTGGATGAGCGAGCGACATCCTGTAGGACATCAGGATACTGCAGAATTCCAGCGATTCAGCTTTCTGGTAGAGTTTTTTATCGAGTCCCGTATCCTCGGCGGTTCTTTCCAGCATGTCGCTTATGTGCAGGGTGTTGGTAATGAGCATGCCGCGGTCGGCGATGGCCATTTCCAGATTGGCTTTTATGTCATCATAATCTCCGTCGCTCTGGTAGACGACAATCGGAGAATCGGGGGGCGTGACCGGGTCTATTGCGAAAATAACCGAACTTTGAATGGCCAGGAGGAGGAAAGCGAGTCTGCGCATAGGGGGGTTCTCTGGTTTATTGTTTAAAGTGAGACCTTTTTGACCTAAGTTTTGAATCCCAGGTTCAGCAGATCTATCCTTCCGCGATTTTAGCCTGCCAGTCCGCGGTTCGCGATAAGATTTCCTGGTGATCCATGGTGGTCAGCAGTTTGTTTCTAAGCACCTGTTTCCCAGACACCCAGACATCGCTTACCTTGTCCCGGCCAGTGGCATATACCAGCTGGGAAACCGGATAATAGATCGGTTGGGTATCAGCTCCGCTCAGGTCAACGGCGGTAATATCGGCCCTTTTGCCGGATTCAAGGGAGCCTGTTTCATGGGCGATTCCAAGGGCAATGGCGCCATTCAGTGTCGCCATACGCAGGGCATCTTGGGCTGGCAGGGCGCTGGCGTCATCGGCCACCCCCTTCGCCAGCAGGGCGGCAGTGCGCATTTCACTGAACATGTCCAGGTCATTGTTGCTGGCGGCACTGTCGGTGCCCAGTGCAACGTTGATGTCGGCAGCCATCAGTTCTGCCACCGGGCAGAACCCGGAGGCGAGTTTCAGGTTAGATTCGGGGCAGTGAACGACACTGGCCCCGGTTTCGGCAAAGGCTGAAATCTCCTGTTCCTCCAGCTGGGTCATGTGCACCGCCATCAGGGAAGGGGAGATCAGGCCCAGCTCCTGCAGTCGCGCCAGGGGACGGCTTCCGTACTGACTCAGCCCCTGCTTTACTTCGTCCCGGGTCTCGTGGACATGCATATGAATGGGGATTTCCAGTTCGTCCGCCAGGATGCGAACCCGTTCCAGTGGCGCATCCGAGACCGAATATGGGGCATGGGGTGCGAACGCCGTGGTGATGAGGCTGTCATTTCGAAACTGATCATGCACCTCCAGTCCGCGGTGGAGGTATTCGTCGGGCCCATCGGCCCAGGCCGAGGGGAAGTCAATCAGGATCAGCCCCAGCACCGCCCGCATTCCTGCTGCGGCTGTAACCCGCCCGGTCACATCGGGAAAGAAGTACATGTCATTGAAGCAGGTGATGCCGCCGCGCAGCATTTCAGCTATCGCCAGACGGGTCCCGTCTGCCACGAATTCCTCGCTGACCCAACGTTCCTCTGCGGGCCATATATGATCATGCAGCCAAGTCATCAGCGGCATGTCGTCCGCCAGGCCGCGAAGCAGAGACATGGCGGCATGGGTATGCGTGTTGATCAATCCCGGAATCAGGGCGTGGGTGGAGAGATGGTGTTCGGTTGCCGGTTGGAACTCATGGTTGGCCTCCACCGTCGGCAGAACGGCCAGGATGTGCCCCCCATGGATGGCCAGGGAGTGGTGCTCCAGCACCTGATTGTGCGGGACTATCGGGATGATCCAACGGGCATGTATCAGGGTATCGACGTTCAATGGGGTTTCCTGTCAAAAAGCTGATTTCGTGTCACAGCCACGGCCGTTAGAATAGCTACAAATTTGCCATGAGTCCGAAAAATATGGAAGCAACACCGCTGGATATTCGCGCCGATGCCGACCACGCCATCGTATGGCGCAACGATCGCCTCTATTTGCTGGACCAGCGCCTGCTGCCCAATGACGAACGCTATCTGGAGCTGCAGAGTGCCGCCGATACCGCTGGCGCCATTCGAGATATGGTGGTGCGCGGTGCGCCGGCGATCGGTATCACCGCCGCCTATGCTGTGGTGCTGGCCGCACGCCGAGGTTACGCCATCTCTCCCGATGATTGGAAAAAGCGGCTCGAGGCAGATTTTACCCTGCTGGCTGCTTCGCGACCCACGGCGGTCAATTTGGTCTGGGCCCTGAGACGCATGCGGGCCTGCATCGCCGGGTTGGAATCCGGTGATCCGGGAGAGCGCCTTTTGGCCGAGGCACGCACCATCCACCAACAGGACGTTGCCGCAAATCGTGCCATGGGGGCGCTCGGTGCGGGACTGATCGAAGGACCGACCAGCGTGATCACCCATTGCAATGCCGGCGCTTTGGCTACCGGCGGCTACGGAACTGCGCTGGGAGTGATTCGTAGTGCCTTTACCGCTGGCAAAATAGAGCAGGTCTATGCCGATGAGACGAGGCCCTGGTTCCAGGGTTCCCGCCTCACTGCCTGGGAACTGGTTCAGGATCATATCCCGGTGACCCTGATGACGGATGGAGCAGCAGCCAGTCGCATGGCGCAGGGGGGCATAGGATGGGTCATCGTTGGTTCGGACCGCATCGCGGCCAATGGCGACGTTGCCAATAAGATCGGCAGTTACAGCCTGGCGCTCGTAGCGCATCATCATGGCGTTAGGGTGATGGTCGCCGCTCCCACCTCGACCATTGACATGTCAATCGCTTCTGGTGCTGACATACCGATCGAGATCAGGGACGGCTCAGAAGTGCTCAAATGTGGTGCCGTACAGATAGGGGCACCGGGAGTGGATGTCTGGAATCCGGTGTTTGATGTCATTCCAGCCGCCCTGGTGCACGCCATCGTGACTGAAAGGGGGGTAGTTCTTTCGCCAGACTCGAAAAAGATGGTGAATTTGATGGGTAAATTGCCTGAGACGGCGTGAAAGCCGATTTAACGGGGGTTTTTTTCGAGGCAGTACCCTTTGGGATATGGTATCATGCGATGTTGTTTTTAGCTGTTTTACTGGATCCTTCCGACAGATAGGAAGATCCGGCCTCATGGCAGGGACCAGATACCACCTATGACCGATTTCGCCAAAGAAGTTCTCCCGGTCAATCTAGAAGACGAGATGCAGCAGTCCTATCTCGATTACGCCATGAGCGTAATCGTGGGGCGCGCGCTTCCCGATGTTCGTGATGGACTCAAACCGGTACATCGTCGCGTGCTTTATGCGATGAGTGTATTGGGCACTGATTGGAATAAACCCTACAAGAAGTCGGCTCGTGTGGTGGGCGACGTCATCGGTAAATACCACCCCCATGGCGACACTGCTGTCTACGATACCATTGTGCGCATGGCCCAGCCGTTCTCTATGCGCTACATGCTGGTAGATGGGCAGGGTAATTTTGGTTCAGTCGATGGCGACTCCCCTGCGGCGATGCGTTATACCGAAGTGCGCATGGCGCGGATCGCCCACAGCATGTTGGACGATCTGGATAAAGAGACCGTCGACTTTGCCACCAATTACGACGAGTCTGAACATGAACCCACGGTATTACCCGCCAGAATTCCCAACCTGCTGGTCAACGGGTCCGCTGGAATCGCGGTGGGTATGGCCACCAATATTCCTCCGCATAACCTGGCCGAGACCATCGACGGGTGTGTGGCGCTGATCGACAGACCTGAGCTCAGCATCGATGAGTTGATGCAATATATCCCTGGGCCTGATTTTCCGACTGCGGCCATGATCAATGGCTCCCGGGGCATCGAAGAGGCCTATCGCACAGGACGCGGGAGGATCTATGTCCGCGCCCGCTGCGAAATCGAGACCGATGAGGCCCGCGGAAGACAGCGTATCCTGATTCATGAACTCCCCTATCAAGTCAACAAGGCTCGGTTGCTGGAGAAAATCGCCGAGCTGGTCAAAGAGAAACGTATCGAGGGTATTACCGAACTGCGCGACGAATCGGACAAGGATGGGATGCGCGTGGTGATCGAACTCCGCCGGGGCGAGGTATCGGAGGTGGTGTTGAACAACCTCTACCAGCACACCCAGATGCAGAGTGTGTTCGGCATCAATATGGTGGCACTGGTGGACGGCAGGCCACGCCTGCTGAACCTGAAGCAGATGCTGGAGTTTTTCATCCGCCACAGACGTGAAGTGGTGACCCGGCGCACCCTGTTCGAATTGCGAAAGGCCAGGGATCGCGCCCATGTGTTGGAGGGTTTGGCGGTTGCGCTGGCCAATATCGATGAGGTGATTGCGTTGATTAAGGCGGCGGCCAGCCCGGCCGAGGCCAAGAAGGAACTGCTGGGGCGCCACTGGCAATCCGGCACAGTCGAGGCGATGTTGGGAAGGGCCGGTGCCGACGCCTCCAGGCCACAGGATCTGGAGCCGGATTTCGGTCTGACCGATCAGGGCTACCGCCTCACCGAGACGCAGGCACAGGCTATTCTGGATCTGAGGCTACACCGTTTGACAGGGCTGGAGCAGGATAAAATTCTCAATGAATATAGTGAGATAATAGATAAGATTAAAAATCTTATTAGTATCTTATCCAGTGCTGACAGTCTGATGCTGGTGATCCGGGAGGAACTGATCGCCATCCGGGAGCAGTACCAGGACGAACGACGGACAGAAATCATCGATCGGCGCCTGGATCTCACGCTGGAGGATTTGATTACGGAAGAGGATGTGGTGGTAACCCTGTCTCACGCCGGTTATGCCAAGGCCCAGTCATTGGATACCTACCGCGCCCAGAAAAGGGGGGGGCGGGGTAAGACTGCAACCTCGACCAAGGACGAGGATTTCGTCGATCAACTGTTTCTGGCAAGCACCCATGACACCATTCTCTGCTTTTCCAGTCAGGGCCGTATCTATTGGCTGAAGGTATACGAACTCCCTCAGGCGGGGCGCAATGCCCGCGGTAAGCCCATCGTAAACCTGTTGCCATTAGAACCGGGAGAACGAATCAATGCGGTGCTGCCGATTCGCGAATATACGGCGGACCGGTTCGTATTCATGGCCACCAGTCGGGGAACCGTGAAGAAGACCCCGCTGACCGAGTTTTCCCGGCCACGCGCCAACGGTATCATCGCCGTGGATCTGCGGGACGATGATCAACTGGTCGGGGTCGCCATCACCGACGGAAACCAGGATGTCATGCTTTTTTCCTCCAACGGTAAGGCAATACGGTTCAACGAAGCCCTGGTGCGCGCCATGGGTCGCACCGCGTGCGGCGTGCGGGGTATTCGTCTGGGACAGGATCAGCGGGTTATCTCCCTAATCATTACTCGGGCGGAAGGCACCGTGCTGACGGTGACGGAAAACGGGTTTGGTAAACGCTCCCCAGTCGACCAGTTTCCGGTTAAAGGGCGCGGTGGTATGGGAGTGATCTCGATCAAGACATCGGATCGAAATGGGGATCAGATCGGCGCGGTGCTGGTGGACGAGGGGGATGAGGCCATGCTCATCACCGACGGCGGAACGCTGGTGCGGACTCCGGTGTCGGATATCTCCGTGATGGGGCGTGATACCCAGGGCGTCACCATGATCCGTCTTTCTGGCGCAGAGAAACTGGTTGGAATTGCCCGGGTGGAATCCTTACCTGACGAGTTGGATGAAAGTGATGAATCAGGCGAAGAAAATCCTTCAATAGATTGATATATATATAATATAGTTGGATAAAATCTGAGAGAAAGGGCATGAGGTTTGGCAGCCGCGGCCTGCTCACCCAAATCAGATTGAGCGCATTAACATAAATTTAAATTGATAAAGAATTGTACTGGAGAGTTGAGAATGTCCAGAACTTACAATTTCAGCGCGGGCCCGGCGGCCCTGCCGGAAGAAGTATTGGTGCAGGCCCGGGAAGAGATACTCGACTGGGGCGGGAGTGGTATGTCTGTTATGGAGATGAGCCACCGGGGTAAGGAGTTCCTCTCCATCGCGGGGCAGGCAGAAGCCGACCTGCGGGAACTGATGGGCATCCCGGATAATTACCGCGTGCTGTTTCTTCAAGGTGGTGCCTCCAGTCAGTTCGCTATGGTGCCTATGAATCTGTTGCCGGAAAAAGGGGGCCGACTACATCAATACCGGTTCCTGGTCCAAGAAGGCCATCGCCGAAGCAAAAAGATATGGTGAGGTAAAAGTCGTGGGGGCCTCACCTGAAGGGGTATTTTCGGTCCCTTCTCAGGCAGATCTCGAACTGACGACCGACGCTGCCTACCTCCACTACACACCCAATGAGACCATTCAGGGCATCGAGTTCCCTTATGTTCCGGCGACCGGGGAAGTGCCCCTGGTAGGGGACTTCTCCTCCACCATCCTCTCCCGGCCGATCGATGTCTCGAAATACGCCGTCATCTACGCCGGAGCCCAGAAAAACATCGGTCCTGCCGGTCTTACCGTCGTTATCGTACGCGAGGACCTGATCGGCGAACCCCTGGCCGGCACCCCGACCATGTTCGCCTACCGCACGATGGCGGATGCCGATTCCATGTACAACACCCCGCCCACCTATGCCTGGTACCTGGCCGGCCTGGTCTTCCAGTGGCTCAAGCGCAATGGCGGCCTGGAGAGTATGAGCAAGGTCAATGAGCGCAAGGCCAAGCTGCTTTACGCTGCAATCGATGGCTCGGATTTCTACGCCAACCCGGTGGATCCGGTATGTCGCTCCTGGATGAATGTCCCCTTTACCCTGGTCGATGCCGGTCTGGACGCCACTTTCCTGGCTGAGGCCAGAGAGGCCGGCCTGGTCACGCTAAAAGGTCACCGCTCGGTAGGCGGCATGCGCGCCAGTATTTACAATGCCATGCCCGAGGCAGGGGTCCAGGCGTTGATCGATTTTATGGGTGATTTTGAATCGCGTCACGGATAAAGGTTTAAGAGTTATGTTTAAGATATTGACACTAAACAATATTTCTGTGTCCGGGCTCGATCGTCTCCCGCGCGATAAGTACGAGGTGGCATCGGAGATCTCCCACCCGGACGCAATTCTGGTGCGCTCCTATAAAATGCACGATATGGAGATCCCGGCGACGGTGAAGGCCATTGGCCGCGCGGGTGCGGGAGTGAACAATATCCCGGTGGAACGCATGACCCAACTGGGTGTCGCGGTCTTTAACGCCCCTGGCGCCAATTCGAATGCGGTGAAAGAGCTGGTGTTGGCAGGAATGTTGATGGCTGCGAGGAATATCGGCCAGGCCTGGGGCTTCGCTCAGGGTCTGGAGGGCGAGGATGCGGAGATCAGCAAGGGTGTGGAGAAGGGCAAGAAAAAGTTTGTCGGTTTTGAACTCCCGGGCCGGACTCTGGGGGTCATTGGCCTAGGTGCGATCGGTGTCCGGGTGGCCAATGCCGCTCGCGCTTTGGGGATGAATGTGATCGGTTATGACCCGACCATTACGGTTGAGAGTGCCTGGCAACTGTCAGCCGACGTGCAACAGGCCATCAGCGTGGATGATCTGCTCTCCAAGGTGGACTTCGTCACCTTTCATGTGCCGCTGGTGGACTCGACCCGCAACATGATCAATGCCGAGCGCCTCAAGCTGATGAAGAAAGGGGCGGTGCTGATCAACTTTGCACGCTCCGGAATTATCGACGATGAAGCCGCGGTTGCCGCCCTGGATGAGGGGCGCTTGTACGCCTATGTCTGCGATTTCCCAAGCAGCCTGCTGAAGCACCACCCGCGTTGCATTACCCTGCCCCATCTGGGCGCCTCAACCAGCGAGGCGGAGGAGAACTGCGCTATCATGGTGGCCGATGAGGTCCGTGACTACCTGGAGCATGGTAACGTTAAGCATTCGGTCAACTTTCCGCGGATCAAGCTTCCCCGGTCTGACGGTTATCGTCTCGCTGTGGTCAATTCCAATGTGCCCAACATGGTGGGTCAGATCTCAACCGATCTGGCCCAGGGAGGCCTGAACATCGTCGATATGCTGAACAAGTCCCAGGGTGAAATTGCGGTGACCCTGCTGGATACCGATAAACAACCGGATCAGGATACGATAGATCGGATCGCCGCCATTGATGGCGTGTTATCGGTGCGTTGCCTGGGCTGCAACCTCGACCTCTAAGCGTAGCGCGAATGGCGAATCAAGAGAAACTTCAGCAGATCCGCGAACGGATCGATCGGCTGGATGTGCAGATTCAGGAGTTGATTAACGAGCGTGCGGCGGCGGCCAAGGAAGTCGCTGAGATAAAACTTGAGGGGGACAAGGACGCCTTTTTCTATCGTCCGGAGCGGGAGGCAGCCATCCTGAAGAAGATTCAGCGGCGCAACCGGGGACCCATGGGCGACGAGGAGATGGCGCGGCTGTTTCGGGAGATTATGTCCGCCTGTCTGGCCCTGGAACAGCCGATGAAGATTGCCTATCTGGGGCCGGAAGGGACCTTCACCCAGGCGGCCGCGTTGAAGCATTTCGGGCATTCCATCAATACCGTTTCGCTGGCCTCTATCTCGGACGTATTCAGGGAAGTAGAGTCCGGGGTGGCCCACTATGGGGTGGTGCCAGTGGAAAACTCCACCGAGGGGGTGATTAACCACACCCTGGATCTGTTCATGCACTCACCGCTCTTCATCTGCGGTGAGGTGAGTCTCCGCATCCACCATCACCTGTTGAGTCAGGTGTCAGACCTGGCGGCCGTAAATCGGGTCTATTCCCATCAGCAATCCCTGGCCCAGTGCCGGCTCTGGCTCGATCGCAATCTGCCGAATGCGGAGCAGATCACCGTGGGCA
Organism: uncultured Gammaproteobacteria bacterium; assembly: GCA_963820955.1. Taxonomy (GTDB): domain Bacteria; phylum Pseudomonadota; class Gammaproteobacteria; order Chromatiales; family Chromatiaceae. The sequence continues at coordinate 211,786 of CAWGCA010000041.1, forward strand.
GTAATGCCGAGGCGGCCAAACTGGCGCGGCAGGAGCCGGGGTCCGCCGCTATTGCCGGTGAGATGGCAGCCGAGTTGTACCAGCTTCAGGGATTGGCACGAAACATAGAGGACCAGCCCGACAACACCACCCGTTTCCTGGTGATCGGACGCCAGAAGGCCTATCCGAGTGGTGAAGACAAGACCACCTTTCTGTGCGCCACCCGCAATGTGGCGGGTGGGCTCACTGCGCTGCTGGCCCCGCTGGCCAAACACGGTATCAGTATGTCGCGGATCGAATCCCGTCCCTCGCGCCAGGGAAACTGGGATTACGTATTTTTTATCGATATTGGGGGACATCAGGATGACCCTCATGTCGGCCGTGCGCTGGAAGACCTGAAAAAGGATGCCCGCATGCTGAAGATCCTCGGGTCTTACCCCAATGCAGTGCTCTAGCAACTGAAAGAAGCGGAGAACCTTGCTTGCTTCAAGCATCCGATTACACACCAACGGGTTTGAATCAGAATATGATAACGAACAGATTTCTTCCTCTTGCCGTCCCCGGAATCGCCGACTTGAAACCCTATGTGCCGGGAAAACCCATCTCCGAACTGGAGCGAGAACTGGGTATTCAGGATTCGCTCAAGCTGGCCTCCAACGAAAACCCCCTGGGATGCAGTGAAGCCGCCAAGCAGGCGATCCAGGCGGAACTGAGGGACGCGTCCCGCTACCCGGACGGTAGCGGCTTTGATCTGCGTAATGCCCTGGCAGCCAAGCATAATCTCTCCCCGGACTGCATTACCCTGGGGAATGGTTCCAACGACGTGCTGGACATGATCGCCCGGGTTTTTCTGGCCCCTGGTTACGAGTCGCTCTTCTCGCAGCATGCCTTCGCGATTTACCCCATCAGCAGCCAGGCCGTGGGAGCCTCCTTGAAGATCGCCCCGGCCAGGGACTACGGCCATGACCTCGCCGCTATGTCGGGCATGGTGGGGGAGAAGACCCGGGTGGTTTGGATTGCCAATCCCAACAATCCAACCGGTACCTGGCTGGACAAGGAGACACTGGAGGGTTTTATCGCCGCCGTTCCGGCCAGCACTTTGGTAGTGGTGGACGAGGCTTATTTCGAGTATGTAGACCAGCCTGAATACCCGGATGCCAGTCTCTGGCTTTCCCGCTATCCCAATCTGATAGTCACCCGCACTTTTTCGAAGGCCTATGGCCTGGCCTCCCTGCGGGTGGGGTATGGGCTTTCTCACCCAGATGTGGCTGATTTACTGAATCGGGTTCGGCAACCGTTCAACGTCAACAGCATGGCGCTGGCAGCCGCCCGCGCCGCGCTCGGCGATCAGGCATTCATCCAGCGCTCGGTCCAGGTCAACAGGGAAGGGATGGCACAGCTCGGCTCAGGCTTTAGCTCCATGGGGTTGGAGTACATTCCTTCGGTCGGTAATTTTATAAGTGTCGATGTGGGGCGCCCCGTGGCCGAGGTGGACCAGGCACTGTTACCGCTGGGGTGTATTGCCCGGCCGGTCGCCAACTATGGCCTTCCCAACCATCTTCGGGTCACTGTCGGCCTGCCGGGTGAGAACACCCGTTTTCTAGAGGCGTTGAGCAAGGTGATCGGCTGATGCTGATCCGTCGACTGGCGGTCATCGGTGTCGGCTTGATCGGCGGTTCTCTCGCCCGGGCCCTTCGTAAGGTTGGCGAGGTGGATGAGGTTGTGGGCTGCGGGCGAGGCCGGCCAAATCTGGAGAAGGCCCTCGAACTCGGTGTGATCGACCGTTACACCCAGGATATCGGTGAGGCGGTCCGGGGCGCAGACCTGGTTTTTCTGTCCCTGCCACTGGGGGCGATGGGTGCCGCCTTCGATGCCATGCGGGACCAGTTGGATCCGGCGGCTGTCGTCACCGACGGCGGCAGCGCCAAGGGCAGTGTGGTCGCGGCCTGTGAGGCGGCCTTCGGCAGTCAGGCCGCAAAATTCGTTCCCGGTCACCCGATCGCCGGTACCGAGCAGAGTGGTGTCGTGGCTTCGTTTCCCGAACTGTACCGCAATAGGCGGGTCATTTTGACCCCCACGGAGGTGACATCGCGGGAGGGATTGAGCAAGGTCGAGGCCATGTGGCGTGCCTGCGGGGCGGAAGTCACCTATATGTCGGTGCAACACCACGACGAGGTTCTAGCGGCCACCTCTCATTTGCCCCACATGCTGGCCTTCAGTCTGGTTGACAGCCTGGCTCGGATGGAGGAGCACGACGACATCTTTCGCTATGCCGCTGGCGGGTTCCGCGATTTCACCCGGATTGCCTCCAGCAGTCCGGTGATGTGGCGGGATATCTGTGTCGCCAATCGCGAGGCCCTGAGCAATATGATGGAAAGGTACATCGCCGAGATGGCGGAATTGGCGGAAACCATACGGCGAGGTGATGGGGATCATCTGCTGGAGATTTTCAGCCGGGCCAAGGCAGCCCGTGACCGCTATATCGACGGTATCCTGGACTCCTCCGAATAGCCTATGCCGCTGACAGGCAGACCCGGTGGTCCCCTGATTTGCTTTTTGCACCCCTCTACCCAGTGCCCCCCGCCACCGCGGGTGATTTTCAACCACTGGGGGCAGGGAGTGCGATGAGGATGATTGAACTGAGCCGGGATGGTGCACTGAGTCCTTAAACCTTAACAAGGGGAACCCATCGTTTTCACCCCTGCCCTTTCTGCGCGTGCGTTGTCCTCTGGGGTTTCATCTTTAGGTTCAATCGGTTGCAGATCAGCATTTGGCCCGGCGCTGGATCGGTTTTGGGGCTGTTATGGTAACCCTTTGTTTTTTATTGCGGTTTATGTTTACAAGCGGGGCTTGAGCCGCTAAGCTTTGCGGCCATTTTCATTACTCTGAGTATTGTTTGGGGGACTGAGTTGAGCTCATCCGGCAATCTTCTGTTTACGATCGGTGCTGGCGGGCGGCTTTCCGGCAGCCTGCGCGTTCCGGGGGACAAGTCGGTTTCCCACCGCTCCATCATGCTCGGGTCGCTGGCCGAGGGCCGCACCCGGGTAACCGGTTTCCTGGAGGGAGAGGATAGTCTGGCGACGCTGAATGCCTTTCGCTGCATGGGGGTGGAGATCGAACGACCAGAGCTCGGTCGAGTCGATATCCACGGTGTCGGGATGAAGGGTCTGAAGGTACCGGATGGGCCCCTGGATCTGGGCAATTCCGGAACCTCCATGCGTTTGCTGTCCGGCCTGCTGGCAGGGCAGGGGTTCGAACTTACCCTGAGCGGTGATCGATCACTCTCCAGTCGCCCTATGCAACGAGTGACCGAGCCATTGGCCCGGATGGGGGCGCAGATCGGGACCACAATGCAGGGCACTGCTCCACTCAGGATCCATGCAGTAGAGTCCCTGCGGGGTATCCGCTACGAGATGCCTATCGCCAGCGCCCAGGTAAAATCGGCCCTGCTACTTGCCGGACTTTACGCCGAGGGTGAGACCTGTGTTATCGAACCGGCCCCGACCCGGGACCACACCGAGCGCATGCTACAAGGCTTTGGGTATCCGCTTCGGCGCAACGGAAATCAGATCTGCCTTTCCGGCGGCGGCGTCCTCAAGGCCTGTGATTTGGAGATACCAGCTGATATCTCGTCGGCCGCATTCTTTATGGTAGGGGCGAGTATTGCGGAAGGATCGGATCTACTGCTGCGCCATGTCGGGGTGAATCCCACCCGGGACGGGGTGATCAATATCCTGCGCCGGATGGGGGCCAATATAGAGGTGATCGACCAGACCCAGGCCGGCGGCGAGCCAATAGCTGATCTAAGAGTGCGTTCTGCCAGACTGACCGGGATTCGTATTCCTGTTGATCAGGTACCGCTTGCCATCGATGAATTTCCGGTGTTGTTCATCGCCGCGGCCTGCGCCGAAGGTGAGACGGTGCTAACCGGTGCGGAAGAACTCCGGGTCAAAGAGAGTGATCGCATTCAGGTGATGGCCGACGGGTTAGCCGTGCTTGGGGTGGATGCCGAGCCGACACCCGATGGAATGCGGATCCGGGGAGGGGTGATCTCCGGTGGTCGAGTGCAGAGTGAGGGCGATCACAGGATTGCAATGGCGTTCTCCATCGCCGCCCTGCGGGCCACCGATGAGATCCTGGTAGAGGATTGCGACAATGTGAATACCTCGTTTCCGGGATTTGTCGGAATGGCCAGGGAGGCAGGCCTGAAGATCAGTGAGCGGAGAGGGAAGTGAGAATGGTGCGCGTTATTACGATCGACGGTCCCAGTGGTTCGGGTAAAGGGACCATTGCCGAACGGCTTGCGGGGCGACTCGATTGGCATTGTCTCGACAGCGGTGCGCTCTATCGGTTGGTCGGACTGGCCGCAGAGCATGCCCAAGTCGGTACCGATCAGGTCACACGACTGGCTGGAATTGCGCGGAGTATGAACGTGGAGTTCCTGGGTGGCGAGGTGTTGCTGGAAGGCGAAAAGGTGGCTCGTGCGATCCGTACGGAACGAGTCGGTAATCTTGCGTCCCGGGTGGCTGCGGTGCCGGAGGTGCGGGCGGCCTTGTTGGACTGGCAAAGAAACTATGCCCGTGAACCGGGCCTGGTAGCGGATGGCCGGGATATGGGCACGGTGGTGTTTCCCGCGGCCGAGGTAAAAATATTTCTGACCGCCAGTCCAGAGGAGCGGGCGCAAAGGCGTTATAAGCAGTTGAAAGAGAAAGGATTGGATGCTAATCTTGCCGACCTTGTTGCGGAGATTCGGGAACGCGATGACCGAGACAGCAACCGTAGTGTAGCGCCGCTGAAAGCGGCGCCCGGGGCGCTTGAGATAGAGTCGACAGCGCTCTCCATCGATGAGGTACTGGAGAGGGTGCTTGAAAGAGTACGCAGCACTTTTCCGGATCTGGCTGTATAAGGGGGCCCTGACGGGCTGTTTTTTTAACCACAACCAAAGGCCTTGTGTATCAGGCCGCTGATCGGCCATGCCGATCCAGGATTTTTTCTAATGACCGAAAGCTTTGCAGACCTGTTTGAAGAGAGTATTGCCAATACCCAACTGCGCTCCGGCGCAATCGTTATCGGCACCGTCCTCGAAATTACCAATGATGCGGTAATCGTCAACGCCGGACTCAAGTCGGAAGGCGTGATTCCAAAAAATCAGTTTATTAGCTACAGCGGTGAACTCGAGGTGGCCGTTGGAGATCAGGTAGAAGTGGCTCTGGATGCGGTAGAGGATGGCTTTGGCGCCACCCGACTGTCCCGTGAAAAGGCCAAGCGTCACCATGCCTGGGCGGTTCTGGAAAAGGCTTTTGAGGCAGAAGAGAATGTCACCGGTCGCATCAACGGCAAGGTGAAGGGTGGTTTTACCGTCGAATTGGGTGAGATTCGTGCATTCCTGCCGGGCTCCCTGGTGGATGTGCGTCCCGTTCGTGATACCGCCTATCTGGAAGGTAAGGACCTGGAGTTCAAGGTCATTAAACTGGATCAGCGCCGCAACAACGTGGTGGTCTCCCGTCGAGCCGTGGTGGAGACCGAGTACAGCGCTGAGCGCGAGGCGCTGTTGGAGAGCCTGCAGGAAGGCATGGAGATCAAGGGTATCGTCAAGAACCTCACCGATTACGGTGCCTTCGTCGACCTGGGCGGCATCGACGGCCTGCTGCACATTACCGATATGGCCTGGAAACGGGTCAAACACCCGTCCGAGGTAGTGGAAATCGGCGATGAGATCGAGGTTAAGGTGCTCAAGTTCGACCGCGAAAAGCAGCGTGTCTCGCTGGGCCTTAAACAGATGGGCGACGATCCCTGGGTTAATCTGACGCGCCGTTATCCGGAAGGCACCCGCCTGTTCGGCAAAGTGACCAATCTGGCTGATTACGGCTGTTTCGTCGAGATTGAAGAGGGTGTCGAAGGTCTGGTTCATGTTTCGGAAATGGACTGGACGAATAAGAACATCCATCCTTCCAAGCTGGTTCAGCTGGGTGACGAAGTGGAGGTTATGGTGCTCGACATCGACGAGGAGCGCCGCCGTATCTCTCTCGGTATGAAGCAGTGTCAGACCAATCCGTGGGAGGAGTTTTCGGAGAACAATAAGAAGGGCGATCACGTCAGCGGCAAAATCAAGTCCATCACCGATTTCGGTATTTTCATCGGTTTGGACGGCGGTATCGACGGCCTGGTTCATCTGTCTGACATTTCCTGGGATGAGACGGGTGAAGAGGTTGTTCGTGATTTCAAGAAGGGAGATGAGTTGGAAACCGTGGTGCTCTCTGTGGACCCGGAGCGTGAGCGTATCTCTCTCGGCATCAAACAACTCGATAAGGATCCCTTCTCCACCTATCTCGGTACCAACAGCAAAGGGAGCATTGTGCATGGTGTCGTGAAAGAGATTGATCCAAAAGGTGCCGTCATTACTTTGGAAGAGGGGGTCGAGGGTTATCTTCGTGCCTCTGAGATTTCTCGTGATCGGGTGGAAGACGCGCGCACCGCGTTGAAAGAAGGGGAGGAAGTCGAGGCCAAATTCATGGGTGTCGATCGTAAAAACCGGACCATCACCCTCTCCATCAAGGCCAAGGATTATGCCGAGGAGCAGGCTGCGATACGCTCCTATTCAAGTGACTCGGTAGGCAGTACCGCTACGCTTGGCGATGTGCTCAAGCAGCAGATGGAAGATAAATAAGGGGAACAAACGGACTTTTCCGTTTTGCTAATAACGAGGCCGGGACCTGGTTGGGTCCCGGTCAACAATAACAGGATAGAGATAGAGAATGACTAAATCTGAACTGATTGACGTCATCGCAAAGGAACAGGGCCACCTTGCCTACCGCGATATTGAACTGGCGGTCAAGTGTATGCTCGAGCAGATGAGCCAGGCATTGGCTGCCGGAGAACGGATTGAGATCCGGGGGTTTGGTAGTTTCTCGCTGCACTATCGCCCGCCACGTCAGGGCAGGAATCCCAAAACAGGGGATTCCGTCGCGTTGGCTGGAAAATATGTTCCTCACTTCAAACCGGGCAAGGAACTTAGAGAGCGCGTGAACAATATCAGCCACAAGGACGATGCGGTAACGGGTTAAAGCCCATTTTCGGTCGGCTTACTCCCTCCTCTCATCGGCAGGGATGTTGCGATAGCGGGTTGCATTGCAGGACCGCTGGAGCAGCTGTCGCATCGGGGATATAGCGCAGTCAGGTGGGAAGATCGGCAGTGGGTCCGGATCTCGGCTGCAGGTTGCTCGTCTCCTCTTCAATTACGCCGACCCACAAACAGGGCCGGTTTGTGTTCTCCATCACATTCCTCACCCAAACAAGTTTTTATTGCCAGGTTTCAGATCTGGCAGCCCCCCATAGCCACTACTGGATGCCGGTTTTTCCAGTCAAGTTTCGATCCTAACGAACGATTACTCTAGCAGCGATAATATTTGCCTGCAGGCGGCTGCAACTACATGGGTAAGGATCTCGGGTTTAAGCTGGGTCATTGGCTGGTTGCTGTGATGATGATGGCGGCTTCGCTGCCTTGTCTTTTTGTCATCCTCTGGCTGCTGCTGTCGGAAGCGGCTTTGCAGGGTGACAGCGACAGCCCCAGATCCCTGGTCCATGCAACACAGGAGCCCTGGTACCCGGCCCAGAAGCAGAATCGACTGTCATTTCTCGATGTTGCCGTGCTGTTTACTATCGTCTGCCTGGTTATAACCTACGTTTTTTCCAGGAAAATGGCCGGGTGTCTGGAGAGAGATCTGTTCGGCCTGGGCAGGGTCTTCAACGGACAGGATTCAGAGGATGTTCGTTTCCGATTTGCGGAATTCCAACGCCTTGCAGCAGAGGGCTACCGCGTGCAGTCTGGAATGCGTCTGGTCGATCAAGCTCGTCGGGAGAGCGAGGACCGGCTCAGGCTGGCCCTTACCTCCGGTGGTTTCGGCACCTGGGATTGGGATCTGGAGAGCGGGCGGTTGATTTGGGACGAGCATACCCACGATCTTTACGGTATTGCGCCTGGGAAATTCTCCGGCTCCTATGATGACTTTCTGATATTGCTGCATCCCGATGACCGGGATGTTCTCTATCAGCAGTTGACGCGCATGGGAGAAAGCAGAGACACCGAGGCCCACGAAGTAGAGTTTAGAGTTCGGCTTTCGGACGGCAGGGAAAGAACACTGGCTGATCGCTCAGAGGTCTTTTTTGACAGCAATGGGCGCATTGAACGCATGATGGGGGTTACCTGGGATATCACCTCACGCAAACGGGCCGAAAAGGCACTGGTCGAAGCGCGGGACATCGCGGAGGATGTCAATCTGCGCATGAAACAGGATCTACAGGCGGCAGCCCGGGTGCAGCAGGCACTGTTGCCTGAGCAGGCGCCAGACATGGAAAGCCTGAATACCGCTTGGTGTTATCGCCCCTGCGAAGAACTGGCCGGCGATGCGCTCAATCTGTTTTCCCTGGGCAACCGCTATCTGGTGCTCTATGTTCTTGATGTATGCGGTCATGGGGTTCCCTCCTCGCTGCTGGCGGTGTCGGTATCCCGCAATCTGAGTTTGAGCCTGTCGGATGGGTCGATCATAGCGAAGCCTGGGCCCAATCCCGGTGAGTACCAACCGATAGCACCTGCTGAAGTAGCAGACCGCCTCAACCGGCTCTATCCCATGGACTCGCGTTCCCGTCTGTATTTCACTCTGTTGTATGGGATTCTCGATATTCAGCTGGGTGAGTTTCGCTATGTGAGTGCCGGAAATCCGGGGCCTATTAGATTGTGCGGCAGCGGAGGCGCGATTATTGGTGACGCTCCCGCGGTACCGATTGGACTATTGCCGGACTCGGAGTACGAGGAGAGTGTTCTCCAGTTAGATTCCGGCGATCGGTTATATCTGAGCACTGACGGTGTAATCGAAGAGCGGAATGCGGAACGGGAGATGTTCGGTGGGCAGCGTCTGTGTACCGCCCTCGGAAAGCTGCGTACAGGGCCTTTGTCGGAAAGTCTTGATGCGATAGTGGAACAGGTGGTTGCCTGGCGGGGAATGCCCGCACTCAGCGATGACATTGCAATGATCGGTCTCGAGTGGCGTGCGCAGGGGCGCTGATCGGTGGAAAAACAACTGGCCGAGATCCGTTTTTCCGGTAGTGAGGCCTGGTTTCAGGAAATACGTTGCCTCTTACGCCAGTTGCTGACTGGGCTTGGATGTGACGGCTCGTTCACTAATGAGACGGTGCTTGCGATTCAAGAGGCGATGGCCAATGTGGTCCGCCATGCCTACCGGGGTAACGAGGCGGGTGAAATCATTCTTGCTGTTCGACGCTACGGTGATGATTTGGTGTTCCGGCTTACGGATTTCGCGCCGCAAGTCGATCAGCGGCAGATCGAAACACGGGATCCGGATGACGTTCATCCCGGGGGCCTTGGCGTTTACATGATTGACCGGATTATGGACAGAGTAGAGTTTATAAAGCCTGGTCCGGGCGAAGGAAATATTCTAGAGATGACCAGAAGGTTGGACGGTATCTGATAACCGATTGAGGAAATGATCATGGAACTGGAAATTCAGACGCAGGGCGAGCACACCATTATTCTGCCACGCGGCGAAATAGATTTTCACTCCTCGCCCCGACTGCGAGAACAGATTTTATCAGCGCTCGATTCCGGCCGTAATCGAGCGCTGATAAAATCTGTTCTCGCAGTCGGGGCGAGGAGTGAAAATCTATTTCGCCGCGTGGCAGAATAATGGTGTGCTCGCCCTGCGTCTGAATTTCCAGTTCCATGATCATTTCCTCAATCGGTTATCAGATACCGTCCAACCTTCTGGTCATCTCTAGAATATTTCCTTCGCCCGGACCAGGCTTTATAAACTCTACTCTGTCCATAATCCGGTCAATCATGTAAACGCCAAGGCCCCCGGGATGAACGTCATCCGGATCCCGTGTTTCGATCTGCCGCTGATCGACTTGCGGCGCGAAATCCGTAAGCCGGAACACCAAATCATCACCGTAGCTCGAACAGCAAGAATGATTTCACCCGCCTCGTTACCCCGGTAGGCATGGCGGACCACATTGGCCATCGCCCTTGTATTCGCAAGCACCGTCTCATTAGTGAACGAGCCGTCACATCCAAGCCCAGTCAGCAACTGGCGTAAGAGGCCAACGTATTTCCTGAAACCAGGCCTCACTACCGGAAAAACGGATCTCGGCCAGTTGTTTTTCCACCGATCAGCGCCCCTGCGCACGCCACTCGAGACCGATCATTGCAATGTCATCGCTGAGTGCAGGCATTCCCCGCCAGGCAACCACCTGTTCCACTATCGCATCAAGACTTTCCGACAAAGGCCCGGTACGCAGCTTTCCGAGGGCGGTACACAGACGCTGCCCACCGAACATCTCCCGTTCCGCATTCCGCTCTTCGATTACACCGTCAGTGCTCAGATATAACCGATCGCCGGAATCTAACTGGAGAACACTCTCCTCGTACTCCGAAGTCCGGCAATAGTCCAATCGGGTACCGCGGGAGCGTCACCAATAATCGCGCCTCCGCTGCCTCACAATCTAATAGGCCCCGGATTTCCGGCACTCACATAGCGAGAAGTGCACCCAGCTGAATATCGAGAATCCCATACAACAAACTAAAATACAGACGGGAACGCGAGTCCATGGGATAGAGCCGGTTGAGGCGGTCTGCTACTTCAGCAGGTGCTATCGGTTGGTACTCACCGGGATTGGGCCCAGGCTTCGCTATGATCGACCCATCCGACAGGCTCAAACTCAGATTCCGGGGTACCGACACCGCCAGCAGCGAGGAGGGAACCCCATGACCGCATACATCAAGAACATAAAGCACCAGATAGCGGTTGCCCAGGGAAAACAGATTGAGCGCATCGCCGGCCAGTTCTTCGCAGGGGCGATAACACCAAGCGGATCCAGGCTTTCCATGTCTGGCGCCTGCTCAGGCAACAGTGCCTGCTGCACCCGGGCTGCCGCCTGTAGATCCTGTTTCATGCGCAGATTGACATCCTCCGCGATGTCCCGCGCTTCGACCAGTGCCTTTTCGGCCCGTTTGCGTGAGGTGATATCCCAGGTAACCCCCATCATGCGTTCAATGCGCCCATTGCTGTCAAAAAAGACCTCTGAGCGATCAGCCAGTGTTCTTTCCCTGCCGTCCGAAAGCCGAACTCTAAACTCTACTTCGTGGGCCTCGGTGTCTCTGCTTTCTCCCATGCGCGTCAACTGCTGATAGAGAACATCCCGGTCATCGGGATGCAGCAATATCAGAAAGTCATCATAGGAGCCGGAGAATTTCCCAGGCGCAATACCGTAAAGATCGTGGGTATGCTCGTCCCAAATCAACCGCCCGCTCTCCAGATCCCAATCCCAGGTGCCGAAACCACCGGAGGTAAGGGCCAGCCTGAGCCGGTCCTCGCTCTCCCGACGAGCTTGATCGACCAGACGCATTCCAGACTGCACGCGGTAGCCCTCTGCTGCAAGGCGTTGGAATTCCGCAAATCGGAAACGAACATCCTCTGAATCCTGTCCGTTGAAGACCCTGCCCAGGCCGAACAGATCTCTCTCCAGACACCCGGCCATTTTCCTGGAAAAAACGTAGGTTATAACCAGGCAGACGATAGTAAACAGCACGGCAACATCGAGAAATGACAGTCGATTCTGCTTCTGGGCCGGGTACCAGGGCTCCTGTGTTGCATGGACCAGGGATCTGGGGCTGTCGCTGTCACCCTGCAAAGCCGCTTCCGACAGCAGCAGCCAGAGGATGACAAAAAGACAAGGCAGCGAAGCCGCCATCATCATCACAGCAACCAGCCAATGACCCAGCTTAAACCCGAGATCCTTACCCATGTAGTTGCAGCCGCCTGCAGGCAAATATTATCGCTGCTAGAGTAATCGTTCGTTAGGATCGAAACTTGACTGGAAAAACCGGCATCCAGTAGTGGCTATGGGGGGCTGCCAGATCTGAAACCTGGCAATAAAAACTTGTTTGGGTGAGGAATGTGATGGAGAACACAAACCGGCCCTGTTTGTGGGTCGGCGTAATTGAAGAGGAGACGAGCAACCTGCAGCCGAGATCCGGACCCACTGCCGATCTTCCCACCTGACTGCGCTATATCCCCGATGCGACAGCTGCTCCAGCGGTCCTGCAATGCAACCCGCTATCGCAACATCCCTGCCGATGAGAGGAGGGAGTAAGCCGACCGAAAATGGGCTTTAACCCGTTACCGCATCGTCCTTGTGGCTGATATTGTTCACGCGCTCTCTAAGTTCCTTGCCCGGTTTGAAGTGAGGAACATATTTTCCAGCCAACGCGACGGAATCCCCTGTTTTGGGATTCCTGCCCTGACGTGGCGGGCGATAGTGCAGCGAGAAACTACCAAACCCCCGGATCTCAATCCGTTCTCCGGCAGCCAATGCCTGGCTCATCTGCTCGAGCATACACTTGACCGCCAGTTCAATATCGCGGTAGGCAAGGTGGCCCTGTTCCTTTGCGATGACGTCAATCAGTTCAGATTTAGTCATTCTCTATCTCTATCCTGTTATTGTTGACCGGGACCCAACCAGGTCCCGGCCTCGTTATTAGCAAAACGGAAAAGTCCGTTTGTTCCCCTTATTTATCTTCCATCTGCTGCTTGAGCACATCGCCAAGCGTAGCGGTACTGCCTACCGAGTCACTTGAATAGGAGCGTATCGCAGCCTGCTCCTCGGCATAATCCTTGGCCTTGATGGAGAGGGTGATGGTCCGGTTTTTACGATCGACACCCATGAATTTGGCCTCGACTTCCTCCCCTTCTTTCAACGCGGTGCGCGCGTCTTCCACCCGATCACGAGAAATCTCAGAGGCACGAAGATAACCCTCGACCCCCTCTTCCAAAGTAATGACGGCACCTTTTGGATCAATCTCTTTCACGACACCATGCACAATGCTCCCTTTGCTGTTGGTACCGAGATAGGTGGAGAAGGGATCCTTATCGAGTTGTTTGATGCCGAGAGAGATACGCTCACGCTCCGGGTCCACAGAGAGCACCACGGTTTCCAACTCATCTCCCTTCTTGAAATCACGAACAACCTCTTCACCCGTCTCATCCCAGGAAATGTCAGACAGATGAACCAGGCCGTCGATACCGCCGTCCAAACCGATGAAAATACCGAAATCGGTGATGGACTTGATTTTGCCGCTGACGTGATCGCCCTTCTTATTGTTCTCCGAAAACTCCTCCCACGGATTGGTCTGACACTGCTTCATACCGAGAGAGATACGGCGGCGCTCCTCGTCGATGTCGAGCACCATAACCTCCACTTCGTCACCCAGCTGAACCAGCTTGGAAGGATGGATATTCTTATTCGTCCAGTCCATTTCCGAAACATGAACCAGACCTTCGACACCCTCTTCAATCTCGACGAAACAGCCGTAATCAGCCAGATTGGTCACTTTGCCGAACAGGCGGGTGCCTTCCGGATAACGGCGCGTCAGATTAACCCAGGGATCGTCGCCCATCTGTTTAAGGCCCAGCGAGACACGCTGCTTTTCGCGGTCGAACTTGAGCACCTTAACCTCGATCTCATCGCCGATTTCCACTACCTCGGACGGGTGTTTGACCCGTTTCCAGGCCATATCGGTAATGTGCAGCAGGCCGTCGATGCCGCCCAGGTCGACGAAGGCACCGTAATCGGTGAGGTTCTTGACGATACCCTTGATCTCCATGCCTTCCTGCAGGCTCTCCAACAGCGCCTCGCGCTCAGCGCTGTACTCGGTCTCCACCACGGCTCGACGGGAGACCACCACGTTGTTGCGGCGCTGATCCAGTTTAATGACCTTGAACTCCAGGTCCTTACCTTCCAGATAGGCGGTATCACGAACGGGACGCACATCCACCAGGGAGCCCGGCAGGAATGCACGAATCTCACCCAATTCGACGGTAAAACCACCCTTCACCTTGCCGTTGATGCGACCGGTGACATTCTCTTCTGCCTCAAAAGCCTTTTCCAGAACCGCCCAGGCATGGTGACGCTTGGCCTTTTCACGGGACAGTCGGGTGGCGCCAAAGCCATCCTCTACCGCATCCAGAGCCACTTCTACCTGATCTCCAACGGCCACCTCGAGTTCACCGCTGTAGCTAATAAACTGATTTTTTGGAATCACGCCTTCCGACTTGAGTCCGGCGTTGACGATTACCGCATCATTGGTAATTTCGAGGACGGTGCCGATAACGATTGCGCCGGAGCGCAGTTGGGTATTGGCAATACTCTCTTCAAACAGGTCTGCAAAGCTTTCGGTCATTAGAAAAAATCCTGGATCGGCATGGCCGATCAGCGGCCTGATACACAAGGCCTTTGGTTGTGGTTAAAAAAACAGCCCGTCAGGGCCCCCTTATACAGCCAGATCCGGAAAAGTGCTGCGTACTCTTTCAAGCACCCTCTCCAGTACCTCATCGATGGAGAGCGCTGTCGACTCTATCTCAAGCGCCCCGGGCGCCGCTTTCAGCGGCGCTACACTACGGTTGCTGTCTCGGTCATCGCGTTCCCGAATCTCCGCAACAAGGTCGGCAAGATTAGCATCCAATCCTTTCTCTTTCAACTGCTTATAACGCCTTTGCGCCCGCTCCTCTGGACTGGCGGTCAGAAATATTTTTACCTCGGCCGCGGGAAACACCACCGTGCCCATATCCCGGCCATCCGCTACCAGGCCCGGTTCACGGGCATAGTTTCTTTGCCAGTCCAACAAGGCCGCCCGCACCTCCGGCACCGCAGCCACCCGGGACGCAAGATTACCGACTCGTTCCGTACGGATCGCACGAGCCACCTTTTCGCCTTCCAGCAACACCTCGCCACCCAGGAACTCCACGTTCATACTCCGCGCAATTCCAGCCAGTCGTGTGACCTGATCGGTACCGACTTGGGCATGCTCTGCGGCCAGTCCGACCAACCGATAGAGCGCACCGCTGTCGAGACAATGCCAATCGAGTCGCCCCGCAAGCCGTTCGGCAATGGTCCCTTTACCCGAACCACTGGGACCGTCGATCGTAATAACGCGCACCATTCTCACTTCCCTCTCCGCTCACTGATCTTCAGGCCTGCCTCCCTGGCCATTCCGACAAATCCCGGAAACGAGGTATTCACATTGTCGCAATCCTCTACCAGGATCTCATCGGTGGCCCGCAGGGCGGCGATGGAGAACGCCATTGCAATCCTGTGATCGCCCTCACTCTGCACTCGACCACCGGAGATCACCCCTCCCCGGATCCGCATTCCATCGGGTGTCGGCTCGGCATCCACCCCAAGCACGGCTAACCCGTCGGCCATCACCTGAATGCGATCACTCTCTTTGACCCGGAGTTCTTCCGCACCGGTTAGCACCGTCTCACCTTCGGCGCAGGCCGCGGCGATGAACAACACCGGAAATTCATCGATGGCAAGCGGTACCTGATCAACAGGAATACGAATCCCGGTCAGTCTGGCAGAACGCACTCTTAGATCAGCTATTGGCTCGCCGCCGGCCTGGGTCTGGTCGATCACCTCTATATTGGCCCCCATCCGGCGCAGGATATTGATCACCCCGTCCCGGGTGGGATTCACCCCGACATGGCGCAGCAGTAGATCCGATCCTTCCGCAATACTCGCCCCTACCATAAAGAATGCGGCCGACGAGATATCAGCTGGTATCTCCAAATCACAGGCCTTGAGGACGCCGCCGCCGGAAAGGCAGATCTGATTTCCGTTGCGCCGAAGCGGATACCCAAAGCCTTGTAGCATGCGCTCGGTGTGGTCCCGGGTCGGGGCCGGTTCGATAACACAGGTCTCACCCTCGGCGTAAAGTCCGGCAAGTAGCAGGGCCGATTTTACCTGGGCGCTGGCGATAGGCATCTCGTAGCGGATACCCCGCAGGGACTCTACTGCATGGATCCTGAGTGGAGCAGTGCCCTGCATTGTGGTCCCGATCTGCGCCCCCATCCGGGCCAATGGCTCGGTCACTCGTTGCATAGGGCGACTGGAGAGTGATCGATCACCGCTCAGGGTAAGTTCGAACCCCTGCCCTGCCAGCAGGCCGGACAGCAAACGCATGGAGGTTCCGGAATTGCCCAGATCCAGGGGCCCATCCGGTACCTTCAGACCCTTCATCCCGACACCGTGGATATCGACTCGACCGAGCTCTGGTCGTTCGATCTCCACCCCCATGCAGCGAAAGGCATTCAGCGTCGCCAGACTATCCTCTCCCTCCAGGAAACCGGTTACCCGGGTGCGGCCCTCGGCCAGCGACCCGAGCATGATGGAGCGGTGGGAAACCGACTTGTCCCCCGGAACGCGCAGGCTGCCGGAAAGCCGCCCGCCAGCACCGATCGTAAACAGAAGATTGCCGGATGAGCTCAACTCAGTCCCCCAAACAATACTCAGAGTAATGAAAATGGCCGCAAAGCTTAGCGGCTCAAGCCCCGCTTGTAAACATAAACCGCAATAAAAAACAAAGGGTTACCATAACAGCCCCAAAACCGATCCAGCGCCGGGCCAAATGCTGATCTGCAACCGATTGAACCTAAAGATGAAACCCCAGAGGACAACGCACGCGCAGAAAGGGCAGGGGTGAAAACGATGGGTTCCCCTTGTTAAGGTTTAAGGACTCAGTGCACCATCCCGGCTCAGTTCAATCATCCTCATCGCACTCCCTGCCCCCAGTGGTTGAAAATCACCCGCGGTGGCGGGGGGCACTGGGTAGAGGGGTGCAAAAAGCAAATCAGGGGACCACCGGGTCTGCCTGTCAGCGGCATAGGCTATTCGGAGGAGTCCAGGATACCGTCGATATAGCGGTCACGGGCTGCCTTGGCCCGGCTGAAAATCTCCAGCAGATGATCCCCATCACCTCGCCGTATGGTTTCCGCCAATTCCGCCATCTCGGCGATGTACCTTTCCATCATATTGCTCAGGGCCTCGCGATTGGCGACACAGATATCCCGCCACATCACCGGACTGCTGGAGGCAATCCGGGTGAAATCGCGGAACCCGCCAGCGGCATAGCGAAAGATGTCGTCGTGCTCCTCCATCCGAGCCAGGCTGTCAACCAGACTGAAGGCCAGCATGTGGGGCAAATGAGAGGTGGCCGCTAGAACCTCGTCGTGGTGTTGCACCGACATATAGGTGACTTCCGCCCCGCAGGCACGCCACATGGCCTCGACCTTGCTCAATCCCTCCCGCGATGTCACCTCCGTGGGGGTCAAAATGACCCGCCTATTGCGGTACAGTTCGGGAAACGAAGCCACGACACCACTCTGCTCGGTACCGGCGATCGGGTGACCGGGAACGAATTTTGCGGCCTGACTG